>JAOZPG010000001.1:0-244983 GCA_029932855.1 Bacteroidales bacterium
GTAAATGTAAATATTGGGTGAAAAAGGCTTGGATTTTAGCACAGTTCATTGTTACCTGCTGGCTATTCAATTTTTATTATTTTACCCATTCTTGATATTCCATCCATTTTGATTTTCACAAAGTAAGTTCCAGTTGGCAGAGATTTAATGTCAAGTTCAGATTGGTTTTTCACTGTTAAAACTTTTTCTCCTAAAATTGTAAATAATGAAATTTCTAAAATTTGATAATTTATTTCAGAATATATTCTTAATAAACCGTTTGTTGGATTTGGATATATGGTAACACTATTCTTTTCAGTAATTTTATTATTTATTGATGAAGAATTGCAGTTAAGTGAGTGTTGTTGAAAGAAAGACCACATTAAATCAGTCGCATTTATATAAGTAGAACCACCAACACCAGGCCAAGAATGTCCTCCGTCTTGTGTTATGTAATAATGAATTTCAGTTCCGCAATCACAATCTGTCCATTTTGTTAAAGTGTATTGAGTATTATTAATAATTGTATCATTCAAGATATTACAAGAATTATTAGTTGCCCATACATTCATGATTGAATCTAACGGGGGATTATAATGATTTGAAGGTCCACTTCCAACACCCCCATCATAAGGGATATTGGTATCAAGATATGAATGAAAATGAATTAACGGAACAGGACGATTAGGTGTGCAACTTGTCATAGTCATTGAACACTCAACAGGTGCAATAGCGGCAATTCTATCGGATAACTCACATGCCAACCTGTATGACATAAAGCCACCATTAGACATTCCTGTCGCATAAATACGATTAGTATCTATTGCATAATGATTAATTAATGTATCAAGTAAAGCATCTATAAAACCGACATCATCAACATTTGAACTACTTGCAAAACCACAACACCAACCTGCATTCCAAGAACTAATATTAAAATAACCACCCTTTATTCCTTCTGGATATACAACAATAAAATTTTCAGCATCAGCTTTTATGCTTAACTGCGAAATATTTTCCATAGTGTAAGCATTTCCTGCTCCACCGTGCATAGCAATTATCAAAGGTAAATCCGTAGTTCCAGTATAACCTGTTGACAAATGAACAAGATATGTTCTTTCATAGCCCCCAAAAGGAATACTATCGTATTGTGCATATGAACATATTGAAGAAATTAATATTATCATTAAGATTAGCCAGTTTTTAAATATTCTATTTTTTGTCTTCATAAATTCTATATTTTACTTATTCGCATTCTGTTTTCTATGCTTGCAGGTAACGGTTTGGCTATGCGTAGTTTGGGATTTTGAAACGATTAACTTTCAATTTACCATTAATTTTATTTAATGCTAAAAACCTAAATATTAGCACATTACCCAAATTACGTATAGCCTTTGTTAGCGTTTCGTGTTTTATTTCTGCCTCGTTCTCCGTGCATTGGCAAGGCAAGCTCTTTGACTGGTTTTGGTCGTGTGTCAGCTTGTGCGACCAGACAATGTGCTTGACGGTGCGTTTGCAGAACACCCGCTGCTGCGATAGATGTTCCAATAGCCCAAAAAGTTTCGACCAACGAAGTCAGTCCAGTTCTCCAGATTATTTTTACATTTCTTTTATGTTCCATATTTGTCTCCTTTCTTTGTTTTAATTTTAGCAAACTTGTTAAAAATTTAATTCCAATTAATGTTAATACTAAAAGAGCTAAAGGAACATAACTACCGCAGCTTGAGATGCCTACCCCTAAGGATATCTTGAATTTCTTACTTTTCCCATATCACGCTTATTATCGTTTTATATTGTTTTGTTGGGATACAATATTCATAAAAATCAGAATCTTCATCATATTTACCTAACTCACACCATGTTGACTTGCTAATTTCTTGAGCTTTTTCTGTTCCAGTGTATATAAAATCGTAATCTGAATTAATATATTCTAATGCAACAGAATCGCTTGGCGGTGGTATTTTTGTACATTCTTTAATTCGGTATCTCCAACTTGAAGATTTATCCCAATTCCTTACTACACCATTATGAATATACACAATCATAAGAGGATGAATATCTAAATTCACACACCGAATTAATGCCGATGAAATACTAGTTTTAAATCTTTTAGATAAATACTTGACCAACTCTGGTGAAAAGGTATTCCCTTTTGTTTCTGCATAAAATAATTGTTCTGGCATTAATAATTCTGAAGCAAAATCATTAGCTTCCCATTCTTGCAATCCTTTCTTTAATTGGTTTTCAGTATTTTTAAACCAATTAAGAGTATTCGAATTTTCATTATGCACTTCCATTTTATCATGCATTAAAAAATGACCAACTTCATGTGCAATAGTGAAACGTTTTTTTGACTCATAAGGAATTTCTGAGTTTACTTTAATTAGAGTTTTAGATTTTCCACGTACTATTTTTCCATCTGAATTATCGAGCTTTTCTTCAACTAATATAGCTCCTAATCCTGAAACGAAAAATTTCATAGGTAAATCTGTTATTTCATCAAATCCTATTTCTTCTAATAATTTTTTTGCCCTTAAACTGCCTTTACAATTCTTCATCATTTTCTAAGTTTTCAAGAATTTCAAGAAGATTATGGTCTTTAATAATACTTTTAATTTCATCATGAGATAATTTATCTAAATTACGATGCTGAAAAGCAAGTTGATTGGATGCAACAAGGTTACGTAAATAACTTATTGGCTTTTCAATATTTTTATCAATTGCTTCTTGAAAATACTTTACTGCCTTTTCTAAAAGCATTTCATCTTTCTGTGAATTCATTTGTCCTTTGATTGAAAATGATATTTTCTTATAGCTTTTATCTGCTATTCTTTTTATATCACTCAAATCATAACCACTCTCTTCTAAAAAAGAATCAATAGTAGAACTGTCGCTGTCTTTAATAGAAGATAGTATGAATTCGTCCATTTTATTTATTAATTCTTTTTTCATCATTTGATATTTTTAATCATTTCCTTTAATGCTGGTAATCTTCTTACTAATCTCTTTTTAATATTTGTCGCTTCCTGTTCAGTTATCCCATTTTCTTTTGCAATATCTGATCTTTTCATTCCGTGAACAATATATGGTTCAAATAAAAGTAGTTCTTCATCTGATGCTCCTAATTTCTCAAGAAATTTTAAAGACAATTCAAGTAATTCCTCATAATCTCCATTGTCCTTTGCAGATATTTTACAATCCTCAATATTTGTATTTGATTGTGCAGTTTTCTCTAATTCTTTCTTTATTGTGTTTGAAATATGACTATCTAGAGAACTAATAACTTGTTCTATAAAATCTGGAAACTCTAATTTATTCCAGTTTCTACCTCCGTCATTTTTCACAAAGGATAACATTAGTTCACTAATCATATCTTCAACCATAATCCCTCTGAATCCACGATTTAAATCGTATTTGATATTAAACTTCGTATTTATTCTGATAATCGCATACTTAATTAATCGTTCATTAAACTCAGGAGTAAACACTTCTTGAACTGCCTTTTGCAATTCAATGTTTGTTGCTAATATTTTTTCTGTAACCTCCATCTATTTATTAATGCTATTTTTTTAAATTTTTTTTCCATGTCATGGAAATTTTCTGGTTTAATTCAGCATAACTTAATGTAAACATTTAAAACAATAATTTATGTCGTATCAAGAAAAGAAAAAGGAGGTCTGGGATAAAGGCCAAAAGGTTCGAGGGAAAGACCCCGATTTATACCGTAAAGATAAGTTCGGTAATATAATGTATAAACCATCTTATGGCAAAAATTCCGAAATGGGTTGGGAAATTGACCATAGCAAACCTCAATCAAAAGGTGGAACTGACCACTTAAACAATTTGCAACCAATGAATACCCAAGCAAATCATCAGAAAAGTGATAAGATTTTATAGGATAAGCTTTCAATCCTTTAAGTTGGGAGCATAATTTTAATTGATAAATACTTAGAACATGAGTAAAACGTCGACAAGAGTAAGAGATGCCCGAACTGGACAGTTTGTTCCATCTCGAGAAGCTACAAGACGACCTGCTACTACTGTCACTGAGAAAGTGAAAGTCGGTCCTACTAAGAAACGTAGCAAGTAATGTTTTGATATCTAGATTAGATATTAAACGAGTTTTTAATTTTTTAAATTTTAATTTATGTACACTACAGGTGAAAAACCCGGAAAAGGTCGCTACAAATGCGTAAAATGTGGAGAAGTAATCAGACTTGATAATGATTCTGACACACTTCCTCCTTGTCCAAGATGTAACGGTACTAAATGGACTAAAGTTGGTTAACTGAAAGGGCTGTTTCATAATTGGGGCAGTCCTTTTGTTTTTCGCACCGCGCGAAGGCAAAGAAATAGCTCTTTTGCAAGCTGAAGCATCAGCATGTGTGTCAGGGCTTGCAAATGTGCTATTTGTGCGTTGGGTTTTCATATCGTTTGTTTATGTTGTTTCGGTCTCATTGCATGAACGCTAACGAATGAGTATATGCAATTGCATTTATTTACAATATATATATATTAATTTCAAGTATAAAAAAACCTGCATAATGTTGGCTTTTATACCAGCCTGATATATATGCATTTAAAATATCCAAATGATAATTTTTGCTAATATCAGAAATTATTGTGAATCATTTTCTGGCAAATAAAAGGGCGCAACTTTTCAGAAGCCTCCTTTTCACAAATCAAAACCATCTCAAAAAACAAAGCCTGAAAAATGCAGCATCACTTCCACAATTACCAATACAATAGCAATCCTAACTAATCTTTAAGCAAAAAGTGGTCTCGATTTATACTCCTTAATCAGAAGTATTTAGGAATATATTGAGGAGGTTCAAAAAAGAAAAACCGCCTAAAACCTTGATTTTAAGCGGTTATAAAAATTATGAGATTGCTCTCTGTTGTCCGACCAGGGCTCGAACCTGGACTCTTCTGAACCAAAATCAGATGTGTTGCCAATTACACCATCGGACAAAAAATGCTCTATCAATTTTATATTTAATCAATAAAGCGGTGCAAATTTACATAAAAAACATATTATATACAATTCCCGTCTATAAAATGAAATTCATAATTGCCTTTTATCTTAAACTATAGCCGGTCTGTAAAAAATTAAAGTAAAAACATATAAAATATTTTTTCTGTCTTAAATAAATCCTTAATTTCACATTTAAGGTATAATAATAATTTAAATAAGCTTAACGCGTTGACAGACAGTGTCGTACATCATGATTGGCGGGATAAGACAATCCTTATTGTTGAGGATGACGACTCAAACTACCTTTATTTCAAATCTCTTCTGAAACAAACAAATGCCTGTTTAGTACGAAAAACCAATGGAAATGAAGCACTTGACTTTATCAAAAATAAAAACAATAAGATAGACCTTATTATTATGGATATCCTTATTCCATTCATTAATGGAATTGATGTTACACGAGAATCGAAAAAGATAAGAAAAGAAACCCCTGTAATTATTGTCACTGCCTACACTTCCAAAGAAGTAAAACAAAAAAGCTACCTGTCGGGTTGTGATGAGTATGTTATAAAACCTGTTTTACCGGCTCAATTGCTTGAACTGCTCTCGGAATATTTTCATGAAAGAAAAGATATCCATTCTTATCAATTATCATAATTGAAATTCCATTAAGCTCAGCCGAATTAATTTATTCTTTTTCTCCGATTTTTTTAAATAAGACTTTGCTATTTAAAAACTAATTTATATTTTTGACCCCGATGAAAGCAATGAATCTAAATAATTGGTGGTGGTGCAGTATTAACTGATGCTGTAAACCACGTTGCTATATAGATTCAAAAAAAATATTTTAAATCACAAAAGCCCGCTGTTTACAGCGGGCTTTTTTATTGAATTTTATTAAACCGTTAAATACCTGAATCATGGAAAAAACAACAAAGATCTTATTAAGCGAAAAAGAAATGCCAACCAAATGGTATAATATAATGGCAGACATGCCAAATAAGCCCATGCCTCCTTTAAACCCTAAAACCAGGAAGCCTATCACTCCTGAAGACCTGGCACCCATATTTCCTATGGAACTGATTAAGCAGGAGGCTTCTACTGAAAGGTATATAGATATCCCCGAAGAAGTGCTTGACCTTTATAAAACCTACAGGCCTTCTCCAATTATCAGGGCCTATGAACTTGAAAAAAGCCTGGGTACAAAATCAAAGATCTATTATAAGCATGAAGGTCTTAGCTATGCCGGTTCTCATAAAGCAAATACCGCCATTCCGCAGGCTTATTACAATAAAATGGAAGGGGTAAAGAAAATAACTACCGAAACCGGGGCCGGACAATGGGGATCTGCCCTGAGCTATGCATGCCAGCATTTCGGTATTGACCTGGAAGTATATATGGTAAGAATCAGCTATGATCAAAAACCATTTCGGAAAATGATGATGAATATCTATAATGCAAATGTATATCCATCGCCCAGCAACAGGACTGAAGCAGGCCGTAAAATACTTGAACAACATCCCGACTCTCCCGGAAGCCTGGGAATTGCAATTTCGGAAGCAATGGAAATAGCAGCCAAAAATCCGGATACTAAATATTCTCTTGGCAGTGTATTAAACCATGTATTGCTTCATCAGACAATAATCGGAGAGGAAGCAATACTGCAAATGGAAAAAGCAGGGGAATTGCCCGACGTCGTTATAGGCTGCTTCGGTGGAGGATCTAATTTTTCAGGTATAGCCTTTCCGTTCCTGAGGCTAAACCTTAAGGAGGGAAAAAACATTCGCTTAAAAACCATAGAACCGGCATCCTGTCCTAAGCTTACCAGGGGTAAATTTATGTATGATTTCGGTGATACTGCCGGTATGACTCCTCTTTTGCCTATGTACACACTTGGTCATAATTTTATCCCGGCAGAAATACATGCAGGAGGACTGAGGTATCATGGGGCCGGGGTACTGGCAAGTCAGCTTCTAAAAGACGGACTGATAGAAGCAACTGCTAAATATCAAACGGAATGTTTTGAGGCAGGCATACAATTTGCCCGTACTGAAGGTGTTATACCGGCTCCCGAGTCAACTTATGCAATTGCAGGAGCCATAGATGAAGCAAGGCAGGCAGATAAGGAAGGGGTATCAAAAACAATTTTGTTCAATCTTAGTGGTCATGGTCATCTTGATCTTGCATCATATGAAAAATATCTCAGTGGCAAACTGCAGGATCATGAATTAACGAATGCAGAAATAGAAACAAGTCTGGCCGAAATATCATAGATAGAGGTTTAGTATGTATGAGAGCAAAAGGGTGTTTGTAAAATATACAAACACCCTTTTTTTGTCCTTATCAGGGCTTCAAAACACTGCTGCTTATAAACAACTGGTAATATTTATCCAGGGCCTTTTGTATCTTAATATTCAATTCCGTCTGCCCATATGTCCTGGTTGAAATATTCAGGTCCTGTAATGCCTGAAGATCCATCCTTCTTTCCATATCCGTACCGGCACCCAGCTCAGGCCTCAGGGAGAAATAATAACTCAGCTGTTTTTCCAGCTGGGCATAGAAACTTTCTACTTTTTCATTTGCTTTTTCAAAATCCCCTGCCATATAATAAGCTTCTATCAGCCTTGTAGTATATAAATCAAAGCGCATATTACGCTGTGGGAGTAATTCAAAGCAACGATCAACAACTGCTATAGCCGAGTCTTTCCTGCCCTCTTCAGCCAGGGCTACTGCCAGCCGGGCAAAATTACTTCTCATTCTTATAACAGATATGGTACGACGCGTATAATAATCAAGATAAACATCATCCTCATTCATTCTTCCCCACCTGAATTTATTCATGTAATTATCATACATCGCATCAATATTTATCCTGCCATACTCAAAAGGCCGTTCATTCTCGTTTTTCACAGGTATTAACCTGTTTGCAAATCCTTCCTGCTGAAAATAATGTTCCATCCCCAGGGCATCTTCATGTCCCCCGGCAACGAAATATACCGGTCTTTCCCACTTATTATTAGCCAGCAGGTCGAGTATCATCATCTGGCTTTTCAATAAATAGTTTCCTTTAAGATTTATTTCAATTTCTGAAAGAGGCTTATCGTCAACTTCCAGTAAATAAGAAGAATTATCATTGAACCTGGCACTATCGAAAGGAAGCCTGAGCGTTTTTGCAGGGAAATAATCTATCATATCCCCGTTTTGTATCCTTAGTTGTGTAGCCGGATTATCATCTGCCACAAAATCCATTACCATCTTCAGGTCCTGGGGCCCTTTAACCCTGTCAAGCACATAAATCTGGTTATTCGTACCGTCGAGATATTTTTCTCGAGGCATTGTAAGAGGCAAAGGATCAGAATCATATGCCCTCTTTTTCATCTGGTCGATATACCAGTCCGTATTGAAAAGCATTGTATTGACAACTCTCATATCAGTACGTATCCCTTCAACTTCCTGGGCATACCACAGTGGAAATGTGTCATTATCTCCATTGGTAATTATTATTGAGTTAGGATCACATGAGTTCAGATAGTTGTAAGCAATATCGCGGGCAGTATAACGTCCTGAGCGATCATGATCATCCCAGTTTTCCATACCCATTATTCCGGGAACAAAAATGAGCAATAATATTCCTGTCATTGGAGCCCCAATCTTTTCCGGAATAAATTTCTTCAGTCCCTCAACTATTGTTACCACTCCCAGTCCTACCCATATGGCAAATGCATAAAAAGAACCCACATAGGCATAATCCCTTTCCCTGGGCTGGTTTGGATACTGGTTGAGGTAAACAACTATTGCAAGCCCTGTTAATATGAACAGAAGGAAAACAACCCAGAAGTCTTTCGGCGTTTTCTGTACATGAAACAGAAGTCCTAACAACCCGAGAATAAAGGGAAGGAGGTAATATTTATTCCGCCCCTTATTGTTTGCCAAATAATCGGGAAGGTCTTTCTGGGGGCCAAGCCGCTTTTGATCAAGGAAATTTATGCCACTTATCCAGTTCCCTTTAAGGGGACCACCGTCTCCCTGTATATCATTTTGCCGACCTGCAAAATTCCACATAAAATACCTGCCATACATAAAACCCACCTGGTAAGAAAAGAAAAACTTAATATTTTCACCAAAAGTCGGGATTTTCTCTTTTCTCGCATTTTCACCCGATCCAACAGTTACCTGGCGACCGGAATTTCCTGCCCAGCGTTTATATACATTAACATGTCCGGGCTGGTTGCTGTACATGCGGGGGAATATGGTTGTAAACCTTGAATCATACTTAACTTTCTGTTTCCTTGTAGAAACAACATATTTACCGTCTTTTGGAATATATGTCGGCTTGCCTTCTACCAGGCTTTCAGCCGGAGCATTATAATACTGACCTTTTAGCAATGGCCTGTCACCATATTGCTCCCTGTTAATATATGAAAGCAGGGCAAAAACATTTGAAGGATCGTTTTCATTTATCGGAGGATCGGCATGAGACCTGATAACTATTAATGAAAAAGAAGAGTATCCTATCAATATCATTGTAACAGCCAGGAAAATAGTGTTAAGCATTACCCTGTTCCTGAGGGCAAGGTAATATACCAGCCATACTAACCCTCCCGCAATAATCAGTCCCAAAAAAACTGATGAAGCCATAAATGGTATTCCGGCCAATATCAGGGCCAGGCTGCCTACTATGGTGGTTATTACCGGATCATCCTTCCAGTGTGTAAGATAAATCCCTCCGATAAGAAGGCCTATGAGCAACAGTAGATGGAGCAGAAAACCAAAATTATATGGCATCCCCAGGACATTCACAAAAAACAGTTCTGCCTGTGCAGATACCTGAAATACTCCCAGTATTATACCATACATCACTATGGCCAGTATAACAAAAGAAATTACAGAAGTTATTATAATCCCTTTAATATCAACAGTATCATATTTCTTAAAGTAATAGACAAAAATTATTGCAGGAATAGCCAGGAGGTTAAGAAGATGAATGCCGATTGAAAGGCCCATAAGATAGGCAATAAGAATAATCCATTTATCAGCTCCTTCTTCATTTGCTACATTCTCCCATTTTAGTATAGCCCAAAAAACCAAAGCTGTAAAAAGCGAAGATGTTGCATAAACTTCCCCCTCGACTGCAGAGAACCAGAATGTATCTGAAAACATATAAGCAAAGGCCCCTACCAATCCCGCAAATACCACGCTAAGAGCCTGACCAAGACTTATGTTTTTACTTGCACCTACCAGTTTCCTTGCCAAATGAACAATGGTCCAGTACAAAAACATTATTGTAAGAGCACTGGCAAGAGCTGAAAAAGCATTTATCATCTTAGCAGCATTGCTCACATCGCTGCCGGCAAAAAGTGTAGCTACTCTTCCTAATAATAAGAATAAAGGAGCTCCGGGAGGATGTCCAACTTCAAGTTTAAAGGCAGTTGCTATATATTCTCCGCAATCCCATAAACTGGCAGTAGGTTCAATTGTTAATAAAAACACTATGGCAGCTACTAAGAAGCTAAACCAACCCATAAATAGATTCAAAGACCTGAAATGTTTCACGCTATATATTTTTGATAAAATACTGAAGTATATTTATAAATTCTTTTTTCATAATCACGACGCGAATTTACTATTTTTCCGCGCGTAAAAAGACTATTTTTGATAAAAGAGAACGTATACAGAACTGAAGATGGCAAAAAAGAAAAGAGACAGGATTAATGTGGTTTACTCAACAGATCCTGATTACCTATACGAACATGAAGAAAACATTGAGGCAATAAGTCTTTCGCCTTCAGAACAATTGTTGTATATATCTCTCGATCGTAAAGGGAGAAAAGGGAAAGTGATAACACTGATAAATGGCTTCCGGGGTACACAAAATGATTTAAAAAAGCTTGAAAAGAAGCTAAAATCTTTGTGCGGAACGGGAGGAACATCAAAAAATGGTGACATACTCATACAAGGAGACTTCAGGGACAGGATAATAGAAGTACTGAAAAATGAAGGTTTTAAAGTAAAAAGAAAAGGCGGATAAAAAGCAAATGCCCAAAGAGACATAATTAGAATTAATGTTAATCCATAAAAGATATACCAGCATTTTATTAATACTGTGGTTCACAACATCAGCTTTTTCACAGTATTATGAAAGCGGACAGGATCCTGCTTTCCTTAAATGGAAACAGATACATACTGAACATTTTCGGCTTATCTTCCCTGAAAGCTTTATACAAGAAGGATTAAGACTGGCAAATATGCTTGAATATGCATATACCCTTGTTCCTAATACCCTGAATCACTCACCTCGAAAAATCCCGGTTATTGTTCATAATTACTCAGCCCGCAGTAATGGCTTTGTTGCCTGGGCACCAAAAAGAATGGAATTATACCCTATACCTGCAGCAGATTCCTGGCCACAGGATGAACTGGAACAGCTTGTGCTTCATGAACTAAGGCATGTTGTACAACTCGACAAACTAAATAATGGCTTTAGCAAAGGGCTTTCAATAGTATTCGGGGAACAATTGGTTGGTGCCCTGTCGGCAATGCTTCCCATGTGGTTTCTTGAAGGAGATGCTGTGCTATCCGAAACCACCTTGTCAAAAAGCGGCCGCGGCAGGCTTCCCTCATTTGAGATGGAATTAAGAGCTCTTTCTGTTGAACAGGATTCCGTATATAAATACGATAAAACAGTTTTTGGATCGTATAAAGATAATATTCCAAGCTATTATAACTCAGGCTACCAGGTAGTTAGCTTTACACAAGCTAAATACGGTACGAAATTGTGGCAGGATGCACTGAATAAAACCGGCAGGCAGCCATATACGCTGAATCCTGTAAGCCTGAGCCTAAAAAGAAATACCGGTTTTACTAAAAAGAAGCTCTTTGAGACCAGCCTTAAGGAACTTCATGATCTCTGGACAATACAGGATAATAAAATAAGTACTACAGCTTTTTCAACAATTACCTATAAACCCCATAAAAATTATACCAGTTACCGTTTCCCCCAATATATAAGCGACAGCACTCTTATAGCTGAAAAATCAGGCATAGATCAGCTTCACAGGATTGTTATAGTCAATAAGAATGGCCATGAGGAAGCAATACATACACCGGGTTTCTATTCCCCTGTAAGATTTTCATATTCAAGTAATTCTCTGGTATGGGCCGAAAATTATTCAGATCCCAGGTGGGAAAATCGCAGTTACTCAATAATAAAAAAGCTTGATCTCTTAAATGGTAAAGAAAGCACACTTGGCAAAAAAACCCGCTATTTTTCACCTGTATTATCCGGTGATGGTTTAAAAACAGCATGCATAGAAGCCGGCCTTGCCAATAAGATGTCGCTTGTTATCCTCGACACAGAAAAAGGGGGAAAACTCGATACTTATTCAATTCCCGGGAATAATTCCCTGCATATGCCCGAATGGACAGATGATGGAAAGCTTATTGTTTTGCTTGTTAATGAAAAAGGGAAAAGCATCATGGAGCTTAACCCTGAATCGGGAAAATGGACTGAATTATTAGCTCCTTCATTTTACGACATTCAAAAAATCATAGCCTGGAAAGAATATATTATTTATCACTCTACTTACTCCGGAATTGACAATATTTATGCATTAAACAGGCTCACAGGAGAAAAATTTCAGGTAACATCTTCCCGCTTTGGGGCACGTTATCCATGCCTGTCGCCTGCAAAAACCAAGCTTGCCTACTCAGATTATTCATCTTCGGGATTCAACCTTGTTGAAATAGAGCTTGATCCAGGAAGCTGGAAACCACTTGACAGGGTTGAAGATCAATCATTGAAAACTTATAAAACTCTCCAGGAACAACAAACAGGAAGCTTTGATATTACCGAAACACCTGACAGTGCTTATATTATCAGGCCATATCGTAAAGCCGGAAATCTTTTTAGCTTTCACAGCTGGATGCCTTTTTACTTCGATTATGATAATTTCTCACTTGAGGAAGTTTCTGTTACAGCCGGTGCAACAATATTATCGCAAAACAGGCTAAGCACAGCAGTAAGTTCACTGGCTTATTCATATAAAGACGGTGAACACTTTTTTATTAGCCGCTTTACTTATAAAGGATGGTACCCCGTTATAGATATTGACTATAAATACGGGGGTAAGCCTATAATAAGAAAGCCTTCCCCTGTAAGTGAACCCATGGAATACTCTTTTCAATCGGTTTTTAATACAAATATTTATATTCCTCTTCATCTTACCCGTAATAAATTCATACGTGGACTATATCCCTCAATAAATATTCAATACAATAACTCATACATCTATAATGAGGCTGAAGAATATTACGAGATCGGCGAATTATTAACAGGAGCACGCCTGTATTTCTATAACTACCAGAAATTATCATTAAGAGATATTAAGCCCCGCCTGGGAATTGTTTCCGATCTGTACTTCAGGACTGCACCTTTTAATAAAGAAACTTTTGGAAATTCGGGTTCAGCCCTTCTTGGAGTTTATCTGCCTGGTATTGCCAGGCATCACAGTATTTACTTACAGGCAGGAACAGAAAAACAAAAAACATCCAAATATTTGTATTATAACAGGCTCAGTTTTCCACGCGGATATCAAAGCAGGGTATCGGAAAAGCTTAAAGTATTGAAACTGGATTATTATTTCCCATTATTTTATCCTGAAATAAATATTGCATCCATTATTTATATACCACGATTTTATGCAAATGCTTTTTATGATCGTGCCCTGGGGGAAGGAAATTATAACCTTAACGGGGGTTATGTTGAAGAAGAACAGCTTTTTTCAAGTCTTGGGACAAAGATCTTTATGGATTTTTTCTTCCTGCGCATTCCTTTTCCATTTAATATAGGGCTACGCTATTCTTATATGCCCGAACTTCAGGAACAAGCTTTTAAAATTTCTTTTGGAGTTGATTTTAACGGCTTCCAGATAAATCGTTAAAGCCTGAATACTTTCTTTCTTTATACCAGGCTAAAAATATTATTAAAGCAAGTGCTGCCAGACTGTAATAAACAAATGCCGGTACAGGCACAGCATCTCCCTGTGCATAAGAATGAAGTCCTGCCAGGTAATAATTAACCCCAAAATATGTCATTAGTACCGAAAAGAAACCAATAACAGAAGCCAGGTTTAGCGCAAAATGTCCTCTCAGGCCAGGAATATACCTCATATGACTAATGAATATATATACCAGAGCTGTTATCATGGCCCATGTCTCCTTGGGATCCCAGCCCCAGTAACGTCCCCACGATTCATTGGCCCATACAGCACCAAGAAAGGTTCCTATTGAAATAAAATACACCCCAAGTATCAGTGCCATCTCATTAATATCACTCAGAACAACGATCTGACTTTGCAGTTTCTTATGGTTATCAGCTGTCTTTCCTGCATAAAGGATAAGACTAAATAAGCCCAGCACCATGGCTGTGCCCAGGAAACCATAGCTGGCAGTAATAACAGAAACATGAATCGTTAACCAGTAAGATTTCAAAACAGGTACCAGGTTGGTGATTTCCGGGTTCATCCAGCTCATATGGGCTATCAACAGGGTTAAGGCTGCAAGAAGTGATGCCGCTACCAGTGCAAATGTTGATTTCCTGACAAATATAAGCCCCGACAACATAGCTGCCCATGCAATATAGATCATAGATTCATAACCGTTACTCCATGGCGCATGACCCGATATGTACCAACGAAGGCCAAGCCCGAAAGTATGCAAAAGAAAACCCAACAATAAAAATAAACTCCCTGCTTTAATCAGCCTGTCAGCAAAGCTCTTATCACCTAGTATGGAAACCAGCATTAATATTAATAAAACAAACCCCACAGCACCATAAAAGATTGAAAGCTTCTTAAAGATATTGGCCTTGTTATAAAAAATCTCAAGTGATATTTTAGCCTCGGCAGGATACAACTCTCCGGCCATGACCTGTTGAAATGTAATTATCTCTTCAATAATTTCATCAGATTTATTTTTTTCTCCCCCGCTTAATAATGAATTCCTGTACAGATTAAATACTTCACTTACAAAAACCGAATCTTCAAAAGCAGTCATTGCGGAAACATTTCCCGGCTGATACCATTTGTTATCAGCATCCTCCTTTGCCGGAAACACCTTAAGAAGGCTCCCTGAGAAAACCATATAACAAACATTAAAACGCTCATCAACCTTCATTATTTCCTGATCGAACTTCGTTCTTGATCCGGGCTTTTTCTTATAAGCCTGCTGGACCGGACCGGCAAGTTTATAGCCCCTTCTTGAGTTCATATCAATAAAATCAATATAGGAGGCATAACTGTCACTTATCCCAAGAAGCTTCCTGATATCCCCGTTTGACACCTTTATCATATCTGTTCTCTGCCAATACTCAGGAAAGAGATACATTCCCATTACCACCTGCACAGGATTCAGTCCCGACAATGATTCTTTCTTACTGACCTTTCTCAATACATCGGAAGCCATAGACTGCAAAGGCTTGATCCTTCCTCCCTGGTCCTGAACCAGTATATGTGAAAGCATTTCTGCCTGCTCTGTGTTTATCAGCTCTGTCATTTTATCATCAACATCCCGGGCATTTAGTGAAGATGAAAAAGACCCGAATACAATGATCAATAAAATCATTGACACAGATCCCTTTCCTCCCTGTTTACTGCCGGATCTTGCCAGCTGCATAAAACGACTGTTCTTATTAAAGATGGAAAGCAACATTCCCATGGTCATCAGGAAATAACCGAAATAAGTAATTGCCGTACCTGCTGCATCATGGTTAACAGATAATATTGTTCCTTTCTCATCGGTATCATATGAAGACTGGAAAAAGCGGAAACCCTTATAATTAAGGATGTTGTTCATAAAAATATTATATGACTGTTTTATCCCGTTTTCATCATCTATAAGCATTACCTCACTTGCATATGAAGCAGGACTGTTTGAGCCCGGATATCTTTCCAGCTTAAAGTCTTTCAGGTACAGGGAAAAAGGCAGCTGTATCCACCTGGACCCATAGCTTAAGGAAATCTTTACTCCCTCCATTTCATATTCATATATATTTCCTTTCCGTCCTTTGCTTCCAAAACATGTAAGGGTTTGTGATTGCGATTTATATTTTGCTTTAAGTATTATAGCATCCGGCCTTAACTTACCGTCATCAGGCATTGTAAACCAGTCTTCCCTGCCCTTGTTCAGGTAGGCCGTAAGTACCAGTTGTAACTTGTCAATTGTATAAAGCCTTCTTTTCAGGAAGGGGTGAAGCTCCCCGGCCGCTAAAGTACTTTGTTCATTTGAAGTCATATCCATTAGCAAGACTTCACTTTCTGATATAAAAAACAATCCTTCTTCCTTGTTTATAATATTAAAGGCTGCCTCTTTATTGTTGAAGCCGACCAGCAGGCCTGAGATCCGCTCAGACTGCTTTGTTTTAAGGCTATGTGACTGCCTCCCGTTTATACCCAGCGAGACCAATGAAATATAAGCTTCCCCCGAGGGGTCAGCCATAACAGATCTTTCGGCATTTGGAACATATTTTAACAACTTTAGCTTCAGCTTTTCATCCCCTGACTTTAGCCTGAGTGATAATTTGTTCTTTTTACCGGGAATAAAATTTGTTCCCCTGAATAGCTC
This sequence comes from Bacteroidales bacterium, assembly GCA_029932855.1. Taxonomy (GTDB): domain Bacteria; phylum Bacteroidota; class Bacteroidia; order Bacteroidales; family VadinHA17; genus JAYEGO01. The sequence goes on from JAOZPG010000001.1 coordinate 16,574, forward strand.
AGTTCGTTCAGAGCCATTATCCACAGAAACATATAAAAATGAGCCTGAAGAAATTATCTGCCCGGAAGAACTTCCTTCACGAATATGCATCGTCCCCTCATAACTCACATAACGAGTAACAGCAGCACCAATAAACATGAAAAGAAATGCAAAATGAAAAAGGAAAATACTGAGTTTTTTCTTCCTGTACAGCTTCCCCTTTATCATATTTCCTGCCAGATTAATAATAATAAATGCCAGCAAAATTTCAAACCACCTTGTATTATATACTGCTGCCCTGGCAGCGGCAGGGCCAAAGTCATTTTCAATAAATGTTGCCACTGCCGTAGAGAAAATCATTGTGAGAATTAAAAATGCCATCCAGGGCATAGAAAACAGAAAAGCGAATATTTTCTTCATGTTTAATATCTGGTTAAGCCTGCAAAAATAAACATATTAGGAATTACCAAAGTACTAAACGTATTTTATCGGAGATTATTTATTATTTGGCAATAATATATTCGTATCCCGGAATTGATCTGGCTATTAATTAAATCGTTTAATAGTTCCCTGTATAAGATTCCATGCATTTATAACATGTTTCTCACTTACATTGGTCTGTCCTATTACAAACCTGATCACAAAACTTCCATTTAAGCGGGTATGAGTAAAATAAGCCTTTCCCGAATCATTAATATCCTGTAGAAGTTTTTCATTCAAGCTATCGAGCAATTCGGGATTATCTTCTCCGGCAGGATGATACCTAAAACAAATTGTGTTTAGCGGAACCGGGGCCATGATTTCAAAATCCCCTGATTCATTTATCATTTTTTGAAGTTTAGCTGTAAGCCGGAGATGAGAACGCAATTTCTCCTGCAGGCCTGAAACGCCAAAATTGCGGATCACAAACCATAGCTTAAGAGCTCTGAACCTCCTGCCCAAAGGTATCCCCCAGTCGCGGTAATCATTAACTTTTCCCCTGCTTTTTGTTTTCAGATACTCAGGTAATATCTCAAGACTCTTTATTAGTAAGCCGGGGTCTTTTACAAAATAAGCAGAACAATCAAAATTTGTAAACAACCATTTATGCGGATTAAATACGAAACTGTCAACCCCTTCAATTCCTTTTATCATCCAGCGAAATTCTGGAAGTAAAAGTGCCGAACCTGCCAGGGCAGCATCAACATGCAGCCATAACTTATATCGTGAACTTATGTCTGCAATCTTCTCAAGTGGGTCTATTGCAGTAGTCCCGGTAGTTCCTAATGTAGCAATTACAGATAATGGATTATAGCCATTATCTATATCTTCAATAATTGCTTTCTCCAATAATCCGGGATTCATTCTAAAATCCTTGTCAACAGCTATCTTAACCAGGCTGTTACTTCCAAGACCTGCAATTTTTACGGCTTTTTCTATTGACGAATGAGTTTCCATGGAGCAATATATCCTGTACTTTTCATTAGCAGAAAAACCCCTTTTATTTATTTGCATGCCTGAAGCTCTTTCTCTAGCAGTAATCAAAGCGGTGAGGCTTGCTGTTGAAGCCGTATCCTGTATTACCCCTTCAAAACTACCAGGTAGTCCCAGCATTTGCTTAAGCCAGTTCATAACTCTCTCTTCAAGCTCGGCAGCCGCAGGAGATGTTTCCCATATCATGCACTGTGCCCCCAGTGTAGCAGTAAGCATCTCAGCAAGAACTGAAGGATAACTATTATTTGCAGGGAAGTATGCAAAAAAATTAGGGCTTTGCCAGTGGGTCATCCCAGGCAGGATATACTGCTTAAAATCATCAAATATTTGCTCCATTGATTCGGGTTCGCCAGGAGCTTCAGCCTGTAATTTTCTATAAATCTCCCCGGGCTTCACCTGTGCTTTAACCGGGTATTCTTCAACAGACTCAAAATATTCTGCCATCCAGTCCACAAATTCATGGGCATGCTTTTTAAATTCTTCTGTAGTCATATTTAATTTTTTAATCCAATATATATTCTGCTTTTCTAATAAAAAGAATAAGCCATCTCTAATCCAAAAACAAATAATAATGTATGCGAATAAGCAAAAAAATACTATCTATCAATAGCCTTCGCAGATTTCCGGGAGGAATAAACCGCCTTTAATATATAGCAAATCTACCTGGCAACAAACCAATTAAGTTACTAAAACTCCATTGGTAAGAATCGAATAAATAATATGGTTTACTTTATTTATTATTCAGCGACTTAACAAACATAACAAGAGCCAGCCAGTATTCAGATGAGTTTTTATTTGTTCTCCAAAGAGCGCTTGCTCCATGTTTCCCTGATCCGTCTTCAGGAATAAAGATGGTTCCCCTGGGAGAATCGGTTAGAGATAAAAGTTCGGTAATATAGGTTTTCTCCCGCTGGCTTCCTGCAACAAAATAAGGAATACTCAGGCCCTCTATGGAATCCTTTACCGAATGCCCCCGAAAATACTCTCCGGGACTAAAAGCAATAACTGCTGAAATAAGACTATCATTACTGGCTTCCTCCAGTACAAGAGATGCTGAATATGAGCTACCGAAAATTACTAGCGGTTTATTATTGCTTATCTCCAATGCATAATTAACAGCTGCTCTGATATCCTGTTGTGCATCAAGCATTTCTCTGACTTTATATTCTTCAATTGCCCTCGCTGCCGTCTGGTTTTGAATATAATTACTCTCTTTCCCTGCCCTGAGATCGACCGACAAGGCATTATAACCCATCTTTAGAAACCTGGGAGCAATGTGCTTGTATTCTCCCCTGGAAGACCCCGCCTGATGAAAAAATACTATATAAGGCAAATCCTTTCCTGCTATATACTGGTCAGCCGTAATCAGTAAACTATCTGCCGACAGGAATGTTACTTGTTTTTGACCCATTGTTAACAGGGGCAATATAAATAAGCTGAATACAATTGTTATTTTTTTCATATTATGAAAATTCACCTAGTACGATTATCTTATTCTCTTTAACCTCAATAAGTCCTCCGTCTATTTCAAAATGACTTTCCTCATTATCTTTGTTTACAACCTTAATATCTCCTTTTATAAGTGTGGAAACTATTGGTGCATGATTAGAAAGAACTTCGAAAGATCCTTTTGTACCAGGAACCCTGATCAATTTAATATCACCGCTAAAAACGGTTTTTTCCGGAGTTATTATTTCAAGAAACATTATAATTGTGCTCTGTTATTTCTCTACATCTGCAAGCATCTTCTTGCCTTTTTCTATTGCTTCCTCAATTGTTCCAACCATATGGAAAGCACCTTCAGGATATTCATCTACTTCCCCGTCAAGTATCATATTAAACCCCCTGATAGTATCTTCAATAGATACCCATTTCCCCTCTATTCCTGTAAACTGTTCTGCCACATGGAAAGGTTGGGAAAGAAATCGCTCCACCCTCCTGGCTCTTTGTACTACAAGCTTATCCTCTTCTGAAAGTTCATCCATACCAAGTATGGCAATAATATCTGTAAGCTCCTTATATCTTTGAAGTATTTCCTTAACTTTCTGTGCTGTTTCATAATGCTTTTCTCCTACTATTCCGGGTTCCAGTATCCTGGATGTAGAATCAAGGGGATCCACAGCAGGGTAAATCCCTAATTCGGCTATCTTCCTGCTAAGCACTGTTGTTGCATCAAGGTGAGCAAATGTTGTTGCAGGGGCAGGGTCTGTCAAATCATCTGCAGGCACATATACAGCCTGTACAGATGTTATGGACCCATTTTTTGTAGAAGTAATACGTTCCTGCATTTCACCCATTTCTGTAGCAAGTGTAGGCTGGTAACCTACAGCTGAAGGCATACGTCCCAAAAGAGCAGAAACCTCTGAGCCGGCTTGTGTAAAACGAAAAATATTATCCATGAAGAACAGTATATCCTTTCCCTTTCCTTCTCCGCCACCATCCCTGAAATATTCCGCAATTGAAAGCCCCGACAAAGCAACCCTTGCCCTGGCTCCGGGAGGCTCATTCATCTGTCCGAATACCAATGCCAGTTTTGAATCTTTCAGTTTATTCTTATCAATTTTACTAAGGTCCCAGTCACCGGCTTCCATATTTTTTACAAAGTCTTCCCCATAATCAATTACACCTGCTTCAAGCATCTCCCTGAGCAGGTCATTCCCCTCCCTGGTCCTTTCTCCAACTCCGGCAAAAACTGAAAGTCCGGAATAAGCCTTTGCAACATTATTTATCAGCTCCAGGATAACAACTGTTTTTCCTACACCGGCACCTCCAAAAAGGCCTATCTTCCCTCCTTTTGAATAAGGCTCAATAAGATCAATAACCTTGATCCCTGTAAAAAGAACCTCTTTTTCAGTAGCAAGATCTTTAAATTTCGGAGGCTTATTATGAATAGGGTAGCCCTTTTTTCTGTCAAGTGCCCCAAGCCCATCAATAGGGTCCCCAATAACATTCATCAGCCTTCCCCTTATCTGTTCTCCAACAGGCATCATAATGGGGTTCCCTGTAGAAATCACTTCCATTCCCCGCTGAAGACCATCAGTTGAGTCCATGGCAATGGTCCTTACGGTGTTTTCTCCAATATGTTGTTGACACTCAAGCACAAGGGTGCTTCCGTCTTCTCTGTTAATATGCAATGCATCCATAAGATCAGGAAGCACTACACCTTCGCCCTCAAAATTAACATCAACCACAGGACCAATGATCTGTGATACTATTCCACTGTTTTTTGCCATTGTATATAAGTATTTAACTACTATTGTCGAATATGCAAATTTATAACTATTTCCCAAATCTTAAAGAGAGATCTGTACCCCAATAAAAATTACTTATGTCTCCGGGTACAGTTACACTCAAAAATTCATGTTTAACAGTACTAAAATGTATAAACATCATTATTCCGAGACCAAAATTTTTACCCAGTATAATATCGTGACCTGCTGATAAATTTACTCCCAGTCCCATTTCTGATGAATAACTTGTATTATTGATTAATGCTGTTACCTCGGTAGCCATAACTTCAGGCATAAAATAACTGTAGCCCTGGCCAAAAAACAACATTAAGCCACCTCCCACAGAAGCAATAATATAGTCTTCCAGATTTATATCAATATTATTCTGCTTAACCAGCATCCGTGAACCGGATATCAATGCATGAGCTCCAAAATTATTTGAAAACCTGAAACCTGGCCGCAAATTAAAAAAGAGACCATATGACTGAAATGATGATAAATTATCCAGACCATCAATTTCAGTATTCCCAAATGCAGGAGCAGCCCCGGCCCTGAAATAAAAGCCCTTTTGTTCTAACTGAGCTTTAGGAAGATCAACTGATTGCTGACTGTAAAGAAGGCCTGCAGAAAAAACCAGAGTAATAATAACTAAGTGGGTTTTACTAAATATCTTTTTCATTTTATTCCTGTTTCTTAAGATTCTATATTAAACTGTTGCCTTTCTGCTTAATTAGCTAAATATAATAAACTTTTCTTTCTCTATTACGTAATCAAATCTGCAAGGACATTTTGAAAGCCTTGAAGAATAATTTATCTTGTAAGGTTATTGATAAGTAAATTTATAAAATTTAAACGGCTGCATTACTTTATTTCAAATAATAATAAAACTTATAGTAAATGAAATACAGCATTAAATATTATATCCTCTTCTGCTTTCTCCTGATGATCACGGGTTTCCTTCAGGCTCAAACAACAGATGCTTCCGGTGAAAGAAGGATAGCCCTGGTAATAGGTAACAGCGACTATCTCCATGGCCCCCTTACTAACCCGGTCAATGATGCCAGATCAATGGCAAGAGTCTTGCGTAATGCCGGTTTTGAGGTAATCCTTGGTGAAAACCTTTCCAATAAAACCGAAATGAAAAGGCTTATCAGGGATTTTGGTTTTAAGCTGGCAAAAGGTGGGGTTGGATTATTTTATTATGCCGGACACGGCCTGCAGGTTGAAGGATTTAATTTCCTTGTTCCTGTAAATGCAGTTATCAATAACGAAGCAGAAGTGGAATACGAAGCTGTTGATGCCGGTTTTGTTATTGCCCAGATGGAGGCTGCACAAAATCGTTTAAATATAGTTATCCTGGATGCCTGCCGTAATAATCCTTATGCAAGAAGTTTCAGGTCATCAAAACAGGGACTTTCAGGAATGAATGCCCCAACCGGGACCCTTATTGCATACGCCACTGCCCCCGGCTCCGTTGCTATAGATGGTAGTGGTGTGAATGGCCTGTATACACAGGAATTACTAGCTCAAATAAATAAACCTGACCTGCAGATAGAAGATGTATTTAAAAATGTCAGGGCACAGGTGGTTGCTAAAAGCAATGGTTTACAAACTCCCTGGGAGTCTTCTTCACTTATAGGTGATTTTTATTTCTATCCCGAAAACGTTGCTATAGCTTCAAGCCCGACACCGGCCGTTGTACCGGCTGCAATACCGGCCGTCACTGAAAAGAATGAATTTGTTGCTGAATGGAAAGCGAAAGACAATGTGTTCTGGCTTTACATTAACGGGATCGACATAAGCAGTGAAACTTCATCCCGTACACGTGGGAAAAACCTGCTGGTAACACATTCAAAAACAAACTCAAAATTCCTTCTTGAAAACTTCTGGAACCTAAGAGACGGACAGTTAAGATCTGCTAAAATACTCGAAAGGCCTGTCTATTCAATACAAACTAAAGCTTCAGGAAGTAATGTCCAGGGGAATCCCCTTGACAGAATAAGTGCCCTGAACAGGCCATCTCCCTATACTCCCAATACCAGGATAAAGGTTTTCTGGAGGGCAACAAGTGATTCAAAATATTTTCTTCTGGTGAATGGTATTGATATAAGCAAGGACACCAGGCACAAACTGGTAGGTGATGACCTTTATGTTTACCACCCTCAATCGGGAAGATTATTCTTTTTAAAAGGTTTTACATACCGCAGGGATAACCGCAACCGAAAAGCAATTATCGTAAAATAATTCTGTCTCTCATACAGCAGCGGGTACAAGGGAAAATGATAATACTACCGGGTTTTCAGCACTTTATGTAAACGATAAAAATTACCCGACTGAATTTTCAGAAGATAGATACCATCCGGAAGGTGTTTTATATTTATCGCCTGCATTACTGTACTCCCACTGCCGGCATTAATACTTAATCTTTCCCTGCCGAGCATATCATAAACAGATATACTGAGGTCTTTTACTGAACCGGGGATATTGCTCAGTTCTATTTGCAAGTCAGCCTTTGTTGGATTGGGATAAACGCTTAGAGATACCCGGGATAAAGGATTGTCCGTATTGCCCGGCACATCTCCTTGTATCTCAAGATTATCAATTGCCCAGCCCCATCCATTAACCAGGGCATCCGAAAATAACCTGAATCTTATAAGTACAGTGTCTCCAGCTGAAAAAACTCCTGCGTGCAGGTTAATTATTCTTGATAAATAATTACCTGGTGAAGGTACCGATAATGAATTACCATCCGCATCTGTCTTTTTGTAAAACAGGGTGTTCCATGAAGATTCAGTCCCTGAGTCATAGCCATCTTCAAATTTATGCCAGCTCTTCCCTTTATTATTTGAACCTTCAACTATAACATAATCCCAGAAATCATCATCTCCATAATGGCTTCCTGCTGTCGCGGGCTCAACAAGAACTATTTCATCAAAGCTCATATAAGAATCCGATTGTTTCAATATAATTGGTATTCTTAATAGTGCATAATATTCTATCGTTTTTTCATTTTCACCTGTATATTCATAGGGATGTATTGTATGTAATGCATCATCTTCAAAGCCTTCAGGACTAGTCTGCGAAAACCCATACATCAGGAAATCTCCTCCCGGCTGGTTAAAATCATTCTCATACTCCGTTTGTGCTTCTTCCAGTCCCAGTATTAGTATCTTATGTGATCCGGTGTCCGGGGAAGCACTGATATTATTATTGCTTGAACTGTCAACGGCAATTATATTATAATATATCGTATCATTATTTGTAATTATTCCCTGGTCGAGAAGCATATAAGCATAATACTCATCAGCAGAATCAATATCCATCATTAATGGTTCTTGTTCTGTATTGTTTATTCTGTAAACTATATATACAGAATCAAGCCCAATATTATCTGTAACCTTTGCCCTTAATTCTATTGTATCTGTATTTTCTATAAATACAGATGTAACTGCTTTATGGTCAATAACAGGCTTAATTGTATCGGCACCCATATAAAACCGGTAATAAAACTCCGGCACCCCGGAAGGAGCAGTATATATCCTGCCAAAATAATCCTTTGTTGTTATATAATAACTTATTGCTCTGTCTGTTCTGTCAACCGGGATATCAGCTTCATATATATTTCCCTCTCCCGAAGGAAGCATCTTAATACTATCGGCAGTAAGAAGTGAATCGTAAGAATAAACCAGATATATGGAGTCAGGATAAAATATGGTATCACTTGAAATGTCAGCAAGCACAGTTACAGATGAACTGAATTCTTCCCTGTCCTTAAGCGGCTCATGATCAATATATGTATGTATCCAGCCCCAGTCTGCCATCATACTTAATGTTATTGGTCCCGGATTATGTATAACCTCCTCATAACCAATCTGAAATGTCATAAGTGCATTTTCAGTACCATTATATGTATTTTCATCCAGGTGATATACGCTTGATCCCGGGTTATATACGGATGGAGCATAAAGTTTGACCCTCGACCCTCCGGTTTCATGTAATACAACAGGTCCTGAAAAGTATAACTTATTCCCCGTTATTGCATTTTTCAGCTCTCCCGAAGGATTCCCGTATACAAGAGTATCTATCAGACTGTTTCCTGTTTTATCTTCAATATAATGATCAAAGACTTCCGTCAGGCCCAGACCATTACCAAACACATCATAATATCCATTATCACCACTAACTCCCAGGCTGCCAATAAAACCAAGTCCATGTGCAATTTCGTGCAATACCACAGATACCATATCGTATTTATTATCAGGGGTATTCCCGTCTGTTCCATAGTACCAGCTTTTTTGAGCACTATTGAAACTGGCAAAAATATCAGGCTGTGTTTCGCCTGTAATCTCTTTTCTGATCATTTTTTCTGCCAGGGCAACAGGATAAAATGCATATGGCTTCAGGCCGCCAATACCAATACCCAGGTTACCATACATATAATAAGTTGCTCCAAGTACACCCGAACCCAGATTCTCCCATTTTGCCTGCATATAAATAGGTACTTCACTTACAATCAAAGATTCCCATATCTGAACCGCAAACTCGAATGCAGTTTTGGCTTCGGGAGTAAAACCCTGGTAATCAACTATGATATCTGCTGTTTTTTCGCTCCCTTTGGTAGCATTAAACACGAATCCCTTTGGCGGAGGCACATAAGCCTTTTCATTCCTGCCACTGCCATATAATATTACGGGGTCTGATTTTTTCATAACTGTCCCCGGCCTGGTCTGAGAATTTGCACTTGTAAATAATAAAACAGAGAGCAGTAATATAAGTGTATATGAATTTTTCATCAGCACGGTTATTATAACTAATTATTATTAATAAGCACAAAATTATAAAACTTTGACCTTGCACATCATTCAGGCTTATATTATTCATTAATTTTGAGGAAATCAATAATTTATGAGATTAAGCATTCTTTTTCTCTTACTTACAACAATGTCATGCACAGGCCCGCACAGGCTGAATGAGGCAAGTCCGGTTATTTCTATGGAAAAACTGCAATGTATGGGCAACTGCCCGGTTTATAAGATAGATATTTATGAAAATGGTACTGTTCTTTTCCACGGGAAAAAACATATTAGTCCTCAGGGAAAATATTACAGCCATTTAAGCCAAAAAAAGCTTGATGAGACCATTAATAAATTCCTTGAAAACGAGTTTTTCAGTTTTGATAATTCTTACAGGTCAAAATATATAGACCTGCAAGGCACTTATATATACTTTTCTTATATGGGACGTGAGAAAAAGATAATGGATTATAGTGCTCCTCCAGATAATTTAAAAGAACTTGAAGATATCATCAGCAAGCTGGCAGAAAGCCTTAAATGGAAAAAAATGAAAGACCAGGTAAAAGTATCTTTTATTAATTGATCCTGTCTTTCAGGACATCTGCAAATTCTTTAAGATTACTTTTCCTTTCAGATGCAATATCTACCATATCAAGCTTATCTAATGCACTGCTGAGGTATTCATTTGCTTTTCTTGTAGCATGATGTCTAATACCAAGACTTTCATAAATAGCCAATACTTTTTGTATTTTTTCTTTCTCAGTGTTAAATTCTCCCGCAATTATCCTGTTCAGGGAATCTTTTTGTTTAGCATTGGCAAGTTCATATGCTTTAATAAGGAGGTAGGTCTTTTTATTAGACTTTATATCTCCTCCTGTTTCCTTCCCAAAAATATCAGGATCACCAAAGCTGTCAAGCAGATCATCCTGTATCTGGAAAGCCATTCCCAGTTTGGTACCAAAATCATATAAAAGACCTGAATCCCTTTCAGGGGCCCTGGCTATTATTGCCCCCAGCTGAAGACTGGCTCCCAACAATACCGAGGTTTTATTTTCTATCATAAACAGGTATTCCTCCTCACTCACTTTATCCCTGCTTTCATAGTTCATATCATACTGTTGCCCTTCACAAACCTGCCTTGCCGTATTATTAAAAAGCTTCAATATTTGAGTAAGTACTCCGGCAGGAGATGTGGCAATATATTCATAGGCTTGTATCAGCATAACATCTCCCGAAAGAATAGCCCTGTTATCATCCCATTTCTTGTGAACAGTTTCCTTGTTCCTTCTTATATCAGCCTTATCCATTATATCATCATGCACAAGGGTAAAATTATGAAAAACCTCCAGGCCCAGTGCCGGTAACACTGCATCTTTAATGTTGTCAGTAAACAGGTTGCAGGCCATCAAAGCCAACACGGGCCTTAACCTCTTGCCTCCTGTCTGCATCATATAACTAATTGGCTGGTATAATTCAGCAGGCTTTTTGTGTAAGGCCTGCCCTGCATATGATTTTTCAATAAGATCTCTGAGCTCTTCCCTTGAGTACATATTGTTAAGTATATTATTTCAGGGCTTCAGCCCCACCAACAATATCCAGTATTTCTTTGGTAATGGCTGCCTGGCGGGCCTTATTATATTGCAGGCTAAGATCCTGTATGAGCTCATTTGCATTATCAGTTGCCTGGTGCATAGCTGTCATCCTTGCACCATGTTCTGAAGCAATAGATTCAAGTATTACTTTAAATATTTTTATTTTCAGGGCTTTGGGAACCAGGTTGAGTATAAGGGATTGTGCATCAGGCTCAAAAATATAATCAACAAATTTTTTCTCTTCCTGCTCCTCCATTTTTAAAGGAAGAAAATTCTCATCTATCAATTCCTGAACAGCTGCATTTTTAAATTTATTATATACAAGCTCTATCCTGTCGAACTTTTTTTCTGTATAATAATTCATTATTTCTCCGGCGAAGGAGGATATCTCACTGAAACTTTTTCCGTCAACAAGATCGTTGCTTTCACCCTCCAGCTGATACCCTTTCCCTTTAAGCAGATCTGCTCCTTTTTTCCCAACAGCATAAAAATACAACTGACCCTTATTCATTTGCTCAGAATATTTTGAATGAGCAAGATTTATAGCATTTTTAACCGAATTACTGTTAAAAGCGCCGCATAATCCCCTGTTAGAACTAATTACAATTATCAGCACTTTAGCGGGTTCCCTGCTTTGAATAAGAGGATGCTCAATTTCTCCTTCCATACTTTGTTGCAGGCTTAAAAGAATATTATCAATATTTCCGGCATAAGGCCTTAATTGTAAGATCCTGTCCTGCGATTTTCTGAGTTTTGCAGCAGACACCATTTTCATGGCCGAAGTAATCTTGCGAGTAGACTTTACCGAGGCAATTCTAATTCTTATTTCTTTTAAGTTTGCCATTATATCTATTTAGTCTTCTTTAAACCTGGATCCTATTTCAAGTGCCACTTCCTTAAGGATCTTTTCTGTTTCCTCCGTAAGATTTCCTTCTTTAAGACTCTTAAGCGTTTTTTTATGCTTTACTTCCATGAACTCAAGAAATTCTTCTTCAAATTCCAGTACTCTGCTTACGGGTACATCTTTAAGTAATCCCCTGGTACCTGCATAGATAATTGCTATCTGTTTTTCTACAGCAACAGGTTTATACTGATTCTGTTTAAGTATTTCCACATTTTTCGATCCTTTATTAAGAATTGCCATTGTTGAGGCATCAAGATCAGAGCCAAATTTTGTAAATGCTTCCAGTTCACGGTATTGGGCCTGATCGAGCTTAAGCGTACCTGCCACCTTTTTCATTGATTTTATCTGTGCATTTCCACCAACCCTCGATACAGAAATACCAACATTTACTGCCGGTTTAATTCCTGAATTGAAAAGATCTGTTTCAAGAAATATCTGTCCGTCAGTTATAGAAATAACATTGGTAGGTATATAAGCCGAAACATCGGCCGCCTGGGTTTCAATGATCGGAAGAGCTGTTAATGATCCTCCTCCTTTAATCATTCCTTTAATTGAAGAAGGAATATCATTCATCTTTTTTGCCACCTCATCAGACTTAATTATCCTTGCAGCTCTTTCCAGCAAGCGTGAGTGCAGATAAAAAACATCTCCCGGGTAAGCTTCCCTTCCCGGGGGCCTGCGTAATAATAATGACACCTCCCTGTAAGAAACTGCCTGCTTGGAAAGATCATCATAAATAATCAGGGCATCCCTGCCTGTATCCCTGAAAAATTCTCCTATGGCACAACCGCTAAAAGGAGCATAAAACTGCAGTGCGGCCGGTTCAGCGGCAGTAGCAGAAACTATTACCGTATATGGCATAGCCCCGTAATCTTCAAGAATCTTGGCAATATTGGCCACTGTAGATCCTTTTTGTCCTATGGCTACATATATGCAATACAGGGGTTTCCCATTTTCATAGTTTTCTTTCTGGTTAATTATTGCATCAATGGCTATAGCCGTTTTTCCTGTTTGCCTGTCACCAATAATAAGTTCCCTCTGTCCCCGGCCAATGGGTATCATGGCATCAATTGCTTTGATACCTGTTTGTACCGGTTCATCCACAGGCTGCCTGAAAATAACTCCCGGTGCTTTTCGTTCAAAAGGCATTTCATATTTCTTGCCTCCAATTTCACCTTTTCCATCAATAGGATGTCCGAGAGGATTAATAACCCTGCCCAAAAGCCCCTCTCCTACAAGAATTGAGGATATCCTTTTAGTACGTTTTACCGTATCTCCTTCCTTTATACCTTCTGATGATCCCAGCAAAACGATCCCAACATTATCTTCTTCAAGGTTCTGAACAAGCCCTTCAACACCAGTTGAGAACTCAACAAGCTCATTAGCTCTTACATTATTCAGTCCATAAACCCTGGCTATCCCGTCTCCAACCTGCAAGACAGTGCCAACTTCTTCCATTTCCAGGTCAATACTCAGACCCTCTAACTGCTTCCTAAGAATTTTAGAAACTTCTGATGGTTTTATAGTCGCCATATTATATTCAATTTGTTAATTCTTTCCGTATTTTATTAAGCTGTGTTTTAACACTTGCATCTATCTGTCTGTTCTCAACGCTAAGAATAAAACCCCCAAGGATCTCATTATCATGTTTACTTTCCATCTGTATTTTAGTTTTCATCTTATCCTGTAATAATTCCCTGATCTTTGTTCTAACTGTCTCTTCAGGTTCTTTAGCAGTTATAAGAATAGCTGAGGTAATTCCTTTATTCTTCCTGAACTGCTCCCCAAACTGACGGGATATTCCTTCCATAGAAGACAATCGGTTATTATTAATTATCAGATCAAGAAACTCAATTGTCAGTGAAGAAAAGTCTTTTTTAAACAATTCATGAATAACTTTTTTCTTTCCTGAAAGCGATAATACAGGGTTCTCAAGGAAATCACGAAATTCAGGAAGCTTCCGGGCAGTTTTACCCAAAAAGTTCATATCTGCATACACTTCATCCAATAGTTTCCTCTCAGTTGCTACCATAAATAATGCCTTAGCATAACGTACAGATATTTTACTTAAATCCATAAATCACAATTAATTTATTGATGTTTCTTTCAGGTATTTATCAATAAGCTCTTTCTGTTTATCTTTTTCCTCAAGTTTCTGTTTAAGTATCTTTTCAGCTATTTCAACCGATAAGAGTGCCACTTGTTTCTTAATATCTGTAATAGCCGCTTCTTTTTCATTCTGAATATTGATCCTGGCAATCTCAATTATCTTTTTAGCTTCTTCCCCGGCCTGAACCTTGGCTTCCCCTATCATCTTATCTTTAACTTCCCTGGCTTCAGTTATAAGCTTGTTCCTTTCAGCTTTTGCTTCCCCGATGATAACTTCATTGTCAGCTTTTAATTTTTCCATTTCAAGCTTAACTTCTTCAGCTGATTCAAGTGCCCCTTTTATTCTTTCCTCCCTAGCTTTTACAGCATTAATTACAGGCTTCCAGGCATATTTTTTCAATATTACAAGCAGGAGACTAAATATTATGGTAGACCAAACAATCAATCCAAGTCCTGGTGTTACTAGTTCCATTGTTTCGTGTTTTTCAGTTATGAATTAAAAAAACCGGCCGTAACCAACCGTTACGGCCATTGGTTTTTATTAAAGTCCAAGAAATGACACAACGACTGCAAATAATGCAACCCCTTCAATAAGAGCCGCCGAAATAATCATAAGGGTTTGGATCATAGAAAAAGCCTCGGGTTGTCTTGCAACGGCTTCCACTGCCTTGCCACCGATTATGCCTATACCTATTCCCGCCCCTATTACTGCAAGTCCTGCACCTACTGCTGCTATTGTTCCTGTCATAGTTACTTGTTTTAAATTAAAAATATACTTAACTGATATAAAATTATTATTAATGACTCTCCTCTTTTACTGCAAGTCCGATAAATAAGGCAGACAATAATGTAAAAACATAAGCCTGCAGTACTGCAACAAGCAACTCAATCATATCTAAGAATAAATCAAATGCTATTGAAGCAGGTGCAATATATATGGACTTGAATATAAATATCAATGAGATAATTGTAAGAATTATAATATGTCCGGCAGTAATATTGGCAAACAATCGAATCATCAGGGCAAAAGGCTTTGAAAACAATCCTATAATTTCAAGAGGCACCATAATGGGAGCAAGCCAGAAAGGAACCCCTGGCATAGCAACTATGTGCTTCCAGTAATTTTTATTGGCATTGATCTGGGTAATGAAAAAGGTAAACAAGGCCAGAACCATAGTAACGGCAATATTTCCTGTTACGTTAGACCCAAAAGGGAAAAAAGGAACAATTCCTATCAGGTTATTTATCCATATAAAGAAAAAAGCCGTAAGAAGATAGGGCATAAATTTTTCATACTTTTCCTCACCTATGGTTACCTTAGCAATATCGTCGCGTACAAATAGCACAATTGGTTCAAGAAAACCCTGTATTCCCTTCGGCTCAGAAATACCTGTTTTTGAATATGATCTTCCCAGATAAATAAACAGCCATAAGATAATAAGTGCCGAGAGCATCATTGAAAACACATTCCGGGTAATTGAGATATCTAAAGGAACTAAGATCTCACCATTCTCATTTTCCTCAGTAATCTTCCCCTTAAACTCTCCCTCTGTGTGCAGCTCGAATCCTTTATAAGATTGCCCGTGGACCAGATGTGATGACATAAAAAAATGAAACCCGCTATTCTTACTGTAAAGAATTACAGGGAGAGGAAGGGATATATGTTTTCCTGAAGCCAGGGTAAGTATGTGAAACTCATGTGAATCGGCAATATGATCCAAAATAAACTCATTGACCTGAAAAGTTTCATCTTCTCCTTTATCATGGCCTTCTGAAAGTGCCAGAACCGGGAAATTCAACACCAGCGTAACAAAGAATATTATGGGTATTGACCTGTATAAATTCACAATTGTCCTTTTTATTCCTGCTTCTTTTTAAACTCTTTAATAAAAGCTAATAGCAAATATAAGGTGAATGTTAAATATAGGGCAAAAAAACTTATTAAAAATTGTATCGTCAGATTTTTTGTTATCAGGTAAAACACAATTATAAAAAGAATATTAGCCAGCAATTTCAGGCTGACAGCCGCATAAGTATATATAATCCCTTTTCGTGGTTCTTTTGATAAACCCTTATAAAACAAAACAAACAAAAGGCCTGTGATAAAAAAGAAATATAGAACTGTTACAAGTAAACTGATATATGTTAATCCGGGGGAAATATATGGAATAAGGAAATAAGCTGTTATTAAAAAAATAGCCGTTATTAACAAAAGAAGCTTAAAATGATGAAGCAGGACAGGACTGAATTTCACGTGTAATAATATTACTTTTTGATAAAATCTTTAAGTGCAATATAAAGTGACAAGATTACCCCAAGAAGGGAAAAGATAATTACAAACAGATTGTCTTCTCTTTCAAACTTTGCATCCAGCCTTAAACCGGCAAACGCCCCGGCAAAAATTATCAGTCCCATCTGAATTGCCAACCCCGAGTATTTTGCGTAATCATTCAGCTGCTTTTGATTCAGCGACAAGCTCTTCTTTCTGTTTGTGTTCTTTTTTAATTTCTTTTTGGATAGGGTCATCACTCATATTGCAATTACCTGTGAATTTCGATCCGGGCTCTATAGCCAGCCTGTTTGTATTTATGTCTCCGTTAACCTGTGCAGATGATTTCAGTGAAAGCAATTCGGAAACATTGATTTTTCCTTCAATCAAGCCTTCAACATCTGAATTCTTACAATTTACTTCCCCTTTTACTCTTCCCGATTCACCAATAACAACCTTCCCTTTAGTATAAAGATTACCCGTAAGAACTCCATCTATACGTATATCACCATTAGAATTTACATCCCCGGTTATTTCTGTGCCAGTCCCTATAAGGTTTATGACATTATTCTCTGTCTCATTATTCTTGGCCATAGTATTGAAATTAGTATGTTTTTCGAAATTAGTATCTGTAAAGATAATTGTTTTTTTATTTACGACCGGCCCCATCATAGGCCCATTTCAGGTACATTGAGCCCCATGTAAAACCACCACCAAATGCTGCAAGTATTAATTTATCTCCCTTTTTAAGTTGATCTTCCCATTCCCAAAGGCAAAGAGGTATGGTTGCTGTAGTTGTATTGCCATATTTTTCAATATTTATCATCACCTTTTCTCTTTGAAGTCCCATACGCCTGGCTGTTGCTTCAATTATCCTCATATTGGCCTGGTGTGGCACAAGCCAGTCAAGCTCATCAGATGTAAGATTATGTTTTTTCATCATCTCTACTGAAACATCGGCCATTTTGGTAACTGCAAATTTAAATACTGCTTGTCCTTCCTGATAAATAAAATGCTCACGGGCATCAATTGTTTTATGTGAAGCAGGCTTTGCTGAGCCACCTGCTTTTTGATGCAGGTAGTGTCTGCCGGAACCGTCAACACCAAATATATGATCAATTATTCCAACATCTTCGCTTGTGGGTTCAAGTAAGACTGCAGCAGCACCATCTCCAAACAGGGGGCATGTAGTTCTGTCGGTATAATCAGTTATTGAAGACATCTTATCCATTCCTACAACAATCACTTTCTTATATTTTCCCGACTCAACATACTGTACAGCAGTCTGCAGGGTAAATATAAATCCGGAGCATGCAGCATTAATATCATAACCCCAGGCATTCTTTATACCAACAAGGTCGGCAATGATATTTGCATTGGCAGGGAATAACATATCAGGAGTAACTCCTGTTGCAATTATCAGATCAACTTCTTCCGGAGAAGTCCCGGTTTTTTTAAGCAGACCTTCAACTGCCTTTGCTCCCATATATGAGGAACCTCTTTCCTTGCCTTTCAGAATACGCCTTTCCTTAATTCCTATCCTCTGCATTATCCATTCATCAGAGGTATCAACCATGGTGGCTAACTCATCATTCGTCAGTTTGTATTCAGGAACCCAACCATTAACCCCGGTTATAGCAGCATTGATTTTATCCATTAGCTTAATGCATTTTTTATTTTATCACTCAGGCCCACACTTGCCATTTCATGTGTCTGTAAAATCATATTTTTTATTGCTTTTGCATTTGATATACCATGTCCTATCACTACTGTTGATGAAGCACCAAGAATAGGACTGCCTCCATAGTTCTCAAAATTGAATTTCTCAAAAAACTCATCTTCCACTTTTCTTTTGCGTATCAACCGATAAAAAGCTTCAGCCTCTTTAAGAACTATGTTTCCAACAAATCCATCACAAACAACAACATTTACATCTTTATTTACAAAGAAATCATTAGCTTCTATGTTTCCAATGAAATTATAATCCTTTGTCCCATTCATCATATCAAATGCAGCACGACTTGCCATATTACCTTTGGATTCTTCAGATCCAATATTCAGAAGAGCCACCCGCGGATCCTTAACCCCAAGTACTTTTTCGGCATATTCAGATCCCATAATCCCATATTGATAAAGTACATCAGGTTTACTGTCCGGATTTAATCCAACGTCAAGGATAATGCAGGGAATCTCAGAAAAAGAAGGTAATAAACTGGCTATTGCAGGTCTTATGATGCCAGGTATGGTTCCTATTGAATAATGAATGCCAACCAACATTGCACCAGTGTTGCCGGCACTTGTAAAGCCGCCCAGTTCCTTGTTTTTCAACATTCTAAATCCCACTGCAATACTCGAATCTTTCTTCTTCGAAAAAGTTTTTGCAGGGTGATCTCCCATCTCCAATACTTCAGAGGCATGTACAATATTGTATGCCGCAGCATCTTCCTTTTCCCTTTCCAGGGTTTTAGCAATAATATCCTTGTTCCCTATCAGTACAAGCTCAGTCTCCGGGGGAAGCTCCTTATGAGCCAAAATAGCTCCCAGAATAGTAGATTCGGGGGCATAATCGCCACCCATAACATCCAGTCCTATTCTCATAGTATTACAGGATTATAAACAGAGAAGTGCTAAGAAGCAATTTCTTTCTCAACTGCAAGTTTGCCCCTGTAGTAACCACATTCAGGACAAACTCTGTGGTATTGTACACTGGCTCCGCAATTTGAGCAAACAGCTACAGTAGGTACAGATGCTTTATAATGTGTTCTTCTTTTATCCCTTCTTTGCTTAGATATTTTTCTTTTCGGATGTGCCATATCGAAAAAATTTAATTTTTAGTCTCGTTATTCAATTCATTAAGTCCCTTCCAGCGGGGATCTATACTTTCTGTTGATTCCTCATTAAAAGAATGCTCCCCCAGGCGCTTCAGCATTTCTTTATTACAATCTTTCGCATCCCTATGCACTCTTTTGTAAGGGAGGCTAAGGTGAATATATTCATATAAAAACTGCGCCAGGTTTAAACTATGAGTATTCTCTTTTAATACAATAACATTTTCATCCAGATCCTCTTTCTCTTCACCAAATTTAACATATAGTTTCCCGTCATAGTTAAGAGGCATATTGAAATAATCCAGGCACCTGTCACATTGAAGCTTTACGGTACCACGAATAATAATTCCCAGTTCAAGAAGTCCCGGCTGTTTATACAGTTCAACATTAACTGTCAGCTCGCCGGTTTCAATCTCCGGGTTGTTATAGTATTCAAAGAACTCTCTTTCTATCTCAAAATCAAATACATGTTTTCCTTCTTTCAGTCCGAAAAAAGGAATATTATATTTAGCTGTTACATTCACAATATTCCCTTCGAAAAATGCCGTGCAAAAGTAGAAATTTATATTTGAATAAAAAAAGAAAAATGTAATAATAGCCTGTAAGACATACATATGGTAATATGCACTACCGAGAGCTTCCGGCTATATTAACATACCCATAATAAGGCTTCCTTTGTAAATTTATATTTAATATCTTCAAGCAAAAGGGGAGCATTATCGACTTTATTATTCACCGTATTCGTAGCTTCCCCAGATATAAGTACCCTGATCTTATCTTTATAAACAGTCATTTTAACATCTTCAGCCGGAACAAGATTGCCTTTGTTAACAAGCTTTTTTAGCTGTTCATATTTCCATTGACTATAAGGACTGGTTTCTCTCAGAAGGTTTTCGCTAATTCTTACTCCAATAAGATTCCACATTTGCCTTTTTATCTCCGGATAATCCTCAATAATCTTTTTCATATGGACACTTGAAATAAAGAGGCTTGTAACAGGAGATTCCACAACAACCTCTGCCGAACGGCTAAGACCGGTCATATCAGCTATCTCACCTATAAACTGGCCCCTGTTTAGTATATCAACAACCTTATTCTTAATAGAAATTCTTACACTTCCCCTTGCTAAAAAATACAGACCATCACTACTTGAGCTTTCCCTGATAATTTTCTCGCCGGGACTAAAGACCCTGGTTTGCAGAAGTGGAATGATCTTCTCAAAAGCAGAAGCATCAAGCTCCCTGAAAAGTTTCGATTCTTTAAGAAGGTTAACCGTATCAGGAAGATTAACTATAGGGGGAGAGTCCAATAATTTTTTCATCTTCTTCTCAATATCCAAAATCATTTTCTGGGACTCACCTTTTTCCAGTCTTCCGTTTTTATACAAACGCTCTATAGTATAGCGTTCATAATTCAACAATATCCTTATAGCCTGTCTTGTGGCAATTGCAGAATAAATCTCAGGATAATTTTTCCTAAGGTTCCTTAAAAATGTTTGCCCGTGGATCTTGTTTTCTGTTATCTCTTCTTCTATCTTATTAAGAAGCCTGTATCCTTCCTTATTACTCTTATCACTCTCAGCCTCAAGGCCTCTAAACATGCTTTCAACAAGTTTTAAAGCATCATCCTGGGCTTCAACAAAAGCCCTTGCACTGTCATAGCTGACCGATAATTTTTCAAAAAAGAACCTCCTTGAAAGTTTAGAAAGAAAAGACATTTTTTGTAAAATCTCCAGGAACCTGCCTGCCTTCCAGGAATCTTCAAGATCTTTTCGTTCAGAAAGAGAGATGCTTCCTCCCTTGTCAATTATTCCCTCCATTCCCGAGGAAAGACTCATAACCGACTGGGCACCTAATAAGCCATCCTTGAACTGATGCCAGTAGCTGCTCTTTTCCTTTTCAAGAACACGGCGCCGGAATTCAGCCATTTTATCCTCCTCAATGGCAGTATAAGCTTCTTCTTCTACGGGATCGGGAAGATATTCTTTAACTACTTCCCAGTTTGCCCTGCTCAGGTACCTGTCTCTTCTTGCTTTTTCAAGAGCATTAAGCATGCTGCTGTAAACATATTTCTGAACATTCATCTGAACCTGCGCTTTAGCAGGTGATATCTTTGTAAGTCCAAGTGCATTAACAAGGTATTTTATGCTTGTGGCATTTATTAGTAATGTTAAAATTACCAGTCCTGCAGTAAAGAAAAGAAACTGCCCTCTTACGTCTGGCGCTATAGCCATTTCTGCTGTTACAATAAGTGCCAGTGCCAGTCCTACAGCCCCCCTTAAAGCACCATACCATAAAACCGTAGCATTTTTCAGGTCCATACCATATCCCGATTTTCTCATAATCGGGTAAAAAATTGCAATAACAATAGCCCTTATTATGTGTACGCCTATGTAAAGGATTATCAATATGAGAATATTCTTTCCTGTGATGTTAGCCTGCTCTGCAATTACAACACCAACAATAATAAAGATCAGGGTATTTGCAATAAAGGCAAATAGTTCCCAGAATTCATGAAGGAAATGTTCCACTTCCGGACTTATGCGGGTTTTTCCCACACTGGCCATAGCCAGTCCCAGTGTCACCAGTCCCAAAACACCTGAAACATGAAGAAAATGTTCGGCAATATAAAATGTAATATAAGCTGCAGCAATAATTACACTTATTTCAACAAGGGCATCATTAAAGACTCTTCGTACCCATGATATAGCCAGACTGCCAATAATCAATCCTACAGCAATACCCCCTACAGCAACCCTGATAAATTCAATTACCGGTGAACTATCTGCTGCCTGTCCTGTTATTCCTGTAAAAAAGACCATGAACAATACAATGGCCGTACCGTCATTAAGCATTGATTCTCCTTCAATAAGTGTCCCCAGTTTTTTGCTTGCACCCAGCTCTTTAAGTAAAGCCACAACTGCTACAGGGTCTGTAGCACTTGCCACTGCACCAAACATTAATGCTACTGGCCATCCCCAGCTTTCAAGTCCCAGGCCCATTTGCTTTACGGCTATCATTAATGCAGCTGTTAATATCATGGCAATAATGATCCCGGGTATTGCCAGTATTGAAGCATTGGTAACAGTTTTCTTAAATGTGTGAAAATCCATTGCAAAAGCAGCTTCAAAGATCAGTGTTGGAAGAAAAATATAAAGTATTAAGTGAGGGTCAATATGTCCGGCCCAGCTTACAGCATCATTTAGAAAGCCAAGACTGATATTAAGACTTCCTATCTCAAATTCTCCAAACCATCCCAGCCTGACAAACACACCCATTAGCAAACCAAAGATCAGGAGGGTAACAGTAAAAGGAAGCGGACTTTTCCTGAGGAAATGACGTGTTGCAGCCCCAATGATCAATGCAATAATTATGAAAAACAAGGGAGACATATCTGCTCCGTGTGATGCAGAATGCTCTGTATTATGCTTACCGGCAACAGTTTCGGAATGTTCTGTTTTATGCTCACCGCTTGATGATGATTCCTGATGTACTGCTTTATGTTCCGTAAACTCATTCCGACTGTCAGCAACTTTATCCTGAACAAGAGTATCTGCAACAACTTGTGCCTGTAATTTCTCCTCATGATTTTGTCCTGAAGCGCTTCCCCGGCCAACAATCATTATTATAGTAATAAATAGGAATACTATTGCTTTTTTCATTATTCCTGATCTTAATTTCAAATTGAAGCACAATATACAAAACCAACATGAACTTTTTTTATCAAAACCCTACAAAAGAGTTTCTTTGAAATCATTCCATTAATTGCATTAAATCCTGATATTTTTCATCTAATACTGCAATTATTATTTTTTAACTTTATGACTTAATAAATTATTGTAAATGGACCTGCTTACAAATAGTTATTTTGCTCTGTTTCTGATAATTACACTGGGCTTTCTCCTGGGAAAGATTAAGATAAAAGGTGTTTCCCTGGACGTATCGGCAGTTATATTCGTTGCCCTACTGTTTGGTCATTATGGCATACTTATACCTATAGATTTTCAGTATATAGGATTACTGCTGTTTATCTTTACGATAGCCATACAGGCAGGACCCGGCTTTGTGCAGTCATTCAGAAAACAAGGCGGACCCCTGTTTCTTCTCTCAGGATTTTTAATACTTACTGCAATTATTGTTTCTTTCAGCCTGTCAAAACTTTTCAAGATTGACCTGCTTATGGGCCTGGGCCTTTTTACCGGTGCTTTAACCTCCACTCCCGGACTGGCCGTATTGATAGATACTACTTCCTCCCCGATTGCATCTATAGCATACGGGATAGCTTATCCTTTCGGTGTACTGGGAGTTATCCTGTTTGTAAGGGTATTCCCTTATATTTTCCACATTGATATGCAAAAAGAAGAACAGGAAGTTAAAATGGAATCCCTGGCAGATAACCCCGATATATTTCATAAACATTTTATAGTGGAAAATTCCGGCATAAGCGGTAAAAGCATGAAGGAATTACAGCTAAGAAGCATGACCGGTGCCAATATTTCAAGAGTATTGCATGAAAAAATGGCTATAACACCTTCTGCCAGCACAATATTATACAAAGGAGACCTGATAAGAGCCGTGGGAACTGAGGAGTCCTTAAAAAAAGTACATCTGCTGATAGGCAGCGAGACTAAAAAAGAAATCCCCCTTGGCAAAGATTTTATTGTACAGTCTGTGCTTGTAAGCAATAAGAAGATAGTTAACAAAACTATAGAGCAGCTTAACCTGTTAAACACTTATGGTGCAACTATTACCCGTATTCGCCGAAGCGGTATCAATATTGTGGGTAAAGCAGATACACAAATAAGGTTTGGGGATAAACTGCTTATTGCCTGCGACAGGGACCATATGACCAATGTGGTAAAATTTCTGGGGAACGAAGACAAGCGACTGTCCGATACCGACTTTTTGCCTATTGCTGCAGGAATAGTAATTGGCATACTTGCCGGAAAGCTGAAAATTGTTTTTTCCGATCAGTTCGTATTTAGTCCCGGTCTTACGGGAGGAGTATTGATTATTGGTATTATTTTAAGTAACCTGGGTAAGACCGGCCCTATAATATGGACCATGTCGGGTGCTGCCAACCAGTTATTGAGGCAATTGGGACTGCTGTTTTTCCTGTCTGCGGTAGGCACACATGCCGGAGCTCATCTGGTGGAAACATATTCACAATATGGAATAAAACTATTCCTGGTGGGTGGACTTATCACCCTTATACCCATGTTCCTTACAGGAATGCTTGCTGTTTTTGTGCTTAAAATAAACATTTATACATTTCTTGGCGGACTAACAGGGGGGATGACAAGTACACCGGGACTTGCTGCCATAGACTCCATGTGTAGTAATAACAAGGCCCACCTGGCATATGCAACAGTTTATCCTATTGCACTTGTACTTATCATTATACTTATACAGATCGGTTCATATTTTATTTGACCCTTTCTGTATCAATCAATATTTTTTCAAAGTCGTTTATTTATTAAATGATGTGTAACTATATGTTCTGTTAAACGTCTTAAAACAGGACCAAAGGAATGACAGTAAAAGAGTATAATAAAAGTGTTGACCTGTATTCCGATAATATCTTTCGTTTCCTGCTGAAAAGCATGAATGATAATGATGAGGCTAAAGATATTGTTCAGGATTGCTATGAAAAATTGTGGCTGAAAATTGATTCTGTACCCTTTTCTAAAGTAAAATCATACCTGTTCTCTTCGGCTTATCATACTATGATAGACCTTTTAAGAAAAAGAAAGAATCATGATAAATATATCGAATTCCGGCAGGATGATATTTTCTCTTATGAAAGCTACAGTGATTTAAACGAAATACTGCATGAACTCTTGCTGCAGCTACCTGATACCCAGCGTTCACTGATATTGATGAGAGACTATGAAGCCTATAGCTATAAGGAGATTGCAGAAATGACAGGGCTATCGGTATCACAGGTAAAAATAAATATTTTCAGGGGCAGGACATTCCTGAAAGAAAAAATTGGTAAGGTTGAAAACCTTGTATAAAACAATGGAAATTACACGAAATAATTATGAGCTCTATGCTATCGATTTTCTTGAGGGAAATCTCAAACCCTCAATGAAAGAAGCATTTCGTGTCTTCCTTATAAAGAACCCTGAGATTGAAGAAAGGATATTCGAAGCATATGATATGGTATTGAGTCCTCCTGATATTGAATATGCTTCAGCAGAGTCGTTAAAAAAGACCGCCGAGGACCTGACTACAGAAATACACGAACAAAGCCTTTCTGAGCCTGAGCTTTTAAAATTCATCCTGAAACCGGGAAATGAAAAATATCCCGATAAGAAGAAACTTAAAAAACCACTGCCAATAATAATTCAATTATCAGGTTTAAGATCTGCAGCTGCTATATTCTTATTGCTTATCCTGGTCAAATCTCTGTTTAATAATTATCCCCAGGATGATCTGGTAACAACCAATATCATAACAGTGGATAAAAAGCCGTTTGTAGCAAAAGATGAAAAAGCAGGCCTAATTATAGAATCAAATACGAAAGAGAATGAAGCGGGACATATTATTAAGCCGGTCCGGGAAAATACTCTAAAATATAAAAATCCTTCCGGGGATATAATAACTGTCAGAGACTCAGGGCTAAAATCTCATGATACCGGCAAACAAGAAAAAACATATAAACTAATCGCTCCCATGGGCTTCAATATGGATATCAAAATTCCCTCTACAAACAAACTGGATCCTCCGATAATATATATCCCACGAATATTAAGCCAGCAAGACCTGCTGGCCTTTGAGGCTTATACAATTGAAGATTTCAGGCCTAAGCTTATTGACCCTTACCCTCCTGCTTATAACAAGGGAGAGAAAATAGCTACTGCTATCGAAACAATTCTGGAGCTTACAAGCAGCCTTACTGGCGGTAATCTGGATATAAAAAGATCCTATAATGAATCCGGAAAGCTTGCAAGTTTAAATCTCAGTTCCGAAAATATCAGTTTTATCAGAAACAAATCCGGAAATTAACTTAATGTAACTTTCTTATGAGCTGCACGTCTTTAAGAGTGAAATGAAACCAATATTATAAAATCCTTATGAAAAATACCGCTATATTAAAAACAGCTATATTATTAATAACTATTGTAATTTTTAGCAGTCCTGTTTTTAGTTTCTCCCAGGATACTGTTAAGATAAATATGCCGGACAGTACGATAAGCAGGCAAGAAACTGCCAGCAAGCCGGAAAATAAAAAAGTGCCTGACTCAAATAAGCTTATACAGGTAAAAGATGGCTATGATGGTACCGATGTTGTAGTTGGACGATATGGTAATATTATTGTCAGTGACAAATATGATACCCTGAAAATAAAAATCGGTTCTAAAGGAGTGAGGATCACCGAGACATACGATGGGACCAATGTTGAAATAATTGATCCTGCAGACTTTGAGGAAGAATTCAATGTTAGCTGTAAGAGGCATTTCAAGGGACACTGGGCAGGATTTGAAATTGGAATGAATAATTATGTGAACCCCGGATTTTATCTGCCAGACGATTATATGTCGCTAAATACAGGCAAATCATGGAATGTTAATATAAACTTTATCCAATACAGCCTGAATATTGCCAATAATTCATTCGGACTTGTTACTGGACTGGGCTTTCAAATGAATGATTATAAGTTTAACGGAAATAACAGTATTGAAAAAGATCCCGCAGGAGACATTATTGAATTGCCAAGGACTGAAAATCTTAAAATGTCGAAACTGCATGCTGATTATTTAAGCCTGCCCCTTATACTTGAAATTCATCCCTCATCAGGAAGGATTGGGCGAAAATTTTATTTCGGGGCGGGAATAATTGGTACAATGAAGATCCGGTCTTATACCAAGCTGAAATATTATGTTGACGGAGAAAAAAACAAGGAAAAAACAAATAACGACTATAATATTTCCCCCCTGCAATATGCAGTGACATTCCGGGCCGGCTACAGGGCATTAAAGGTGTTTGCAAACTATAACCTGCAAGCCTTGTTTCAGGCTAATCATAGTCCTGAACTTTATCCCTTTTCAATTGGGCTGGTACTCTTATCATTTTAAGCTGCAAGCATTTTTCTCTAAGATATTAGCTTACAGGGTCTCATTGTTCCTGTAAGCTTTTATTTAGCCCTTACCGGGCCCGGAATTTTAAAATTTTCTTCTTATGGCACACATTTTGAAGATTTTCACATATATACAAAACTTTTGTATTTATGTTTCGTAAATATAAACATAACAAAAACCCAATATGTCATGAAAACAAACAGGTTTTTAATTATTCTGCTGCTTATAAGCAGTATCCTTACAAGTTCATGTAGTAAAAAGAAAGGGGATATTGTTCCCGATGATATGGACATTGACCTTTCCGATGCAATAAGTGTTCCTGACCTCGAGAAAAAGGCATTTATCCCTGGCGACTCAATTATAAGCGGAAGAGATCTTTACCAGAGATTAAGAACCCTGATATATGTTGGAGACCAGGCAGGTACTCTTCTAAATAATTATCTTTCAGAGCTAAACCAATATGAAATTTCAGGACCAAAAATATTTACTTACTTCGGCGACCAGGATGGTAAAATAAAGTCGGTTATCGTTGATGAGCAAGTAAGCTATAATAACCAGTTATGGGACTACTCCCTTACAGTTACCGATGCGGGTAATCCTGCAATGAGAATATACTGGAATGTAAATCCTCGTGAAGCAATAGCAATATTCAGTCCCCAGGGGATGAATTCAAATACTGTCTTTATGAAAAACGCTATTGTATATATAGAATATTCAGAATCTGCTTCTCTCTTTGACAAGACTATGCTAATAACGATAAGCAATATGGATGTTAGTTCACCAGGGAATATGAGCAAGTTGAAAATGTTTATCGGACTCAAAGATGGTGTAGCTCATATTTATGGAAATACAATCCATCCTGAAGACTACCTGATTAATGAAAGCTTAACAATAAGCAGGTCCTGGGCTTTTAAGGCAAAGAATGATTTAATAAGGGATATCGCTGTAGCAAAATGCGCCCTGCCACCGTCAGCAACGACAGCAGACGGTATGTTAAACTTATGGGATGATTATTCCATGGATAAAATACTGGAACAGGAGATCAAGACTGTTTATCCCGGTATTCCCCAGCAGGATCTTGTCAATTATATAAACTCTGCCAAAGGTAGGGCTTACTTCATTGGATCCCAGGGTTTTATATCAAATGATACGGATGTACCGGAAAACGATGGATTTACTCCGGCCTTTATAGACCTTTCAGGAATAGCAGAACCATGGGTTCCAAAAGAGGTATTTGAAATGACAGTGTCATTTTAAAAGTATAATAGCAAAAAAACCGGTTGATAGTTTATCAGCCGGTTTTTTGTTTATCCTCCTGTTATTTTCGTATTCCTTTTATATCTTTAACTTGTTGGCCGGTAAATACATTACAGAATGCTATATCGAAGAAATTTAGTATTATACATACTTATCTTAAGTATATCTTCCCTTCCCCTGTTAGGACAAAACCGGGCCGACAGCCTGTTAAACCTTCTGCTGGAAGCAGAAAAAACTGAAAAAATTGAGATACTTCACAAGCTCAGTAACTATTACATAAGTTCAGACGGTACAAAAGCCCTTAAATATACGAATGAAGCAATAAGACTTTCTGAAGAACTAAATAAACCTGCCGAAAAAGCCACTGCATTGAAAAATACGGGCAATGCATATTTTTACCTGGGCAGGTACCGGCTGGCAGAAGAATCATACCTGGCTGCAATAAGTATATATGAACATTTGGGTAATCTTGATGGTGCTGCCAAGATTTATAATAATTTGGGCGTAATAAACAGCAGGCTTGGAAATTACGATAAGTCTCTTGAATACTACCAGCGATCATTAAACATCAAGGAGGAACTGAATGATAAAAAAGGAATAGCCGCAACTGCAAATAATATTGGTGAAATATATAAGTTTAAGGGTGACTATCAGAATGCACTCCTCAACTATCAGAAGTCATATAAGCTTAAAAATGAGCTGAATGACAGGCAGGGAATGGCCAGCAGCCTTAATAACCTGGGAGAGATCTATTCATTATGGGGAGATTATGAAAAAGCTATAGATTATTATCTTAAGGCCAATAGTTTATGGTCTGAACAGGAAAACCTGCATTTGATTTCCGTTTCTTATCATAATATTGGAGATCTCTATTACAAGCTTAATAATCAAAAGCTGGCACAAAAAAATTATTTGAAAGCCCTGGAGACCCAGACCAGGCTTAAAGACAGGAACGGGATGATACATTCACTTAAAAACCTGGGGGATCTTTACCTGAAATCGGGCAATTACGATAAGGCTGAACAATGCTTTATAAAGGCAATAACATATGCCCGGGAACTGGAGGATAAGACAGCCATTGCTTCTATTCTTAATTATTTTGGCAAATTACATATAGAGCAGGAAGATTATAATGTTGCAATAAAATATTTTAATCAATCACTGGCAATAAATGAAGAACTGGGAAGTCAGTACGGTATTGCTGTAAGTAATAATTTACTGGGCAATGTTTATAAAGAATTGGGAAAGTATAAATTGGCCCTGAGGCATTATCATGCAAGTCTTGATATTGCAAATTCCATTAATAACCTAAACCTGATAAAAGATAATTATGGGGGTATTGCACTTACTTACCAGGCGGCTGAGAATTACAGGGACGCATTTAATAATTATATGCTCTTTCAGGAGATTAAAGATTCACTTCTTACAGAACAGAAATTTAAACAGATATCAGAACTTGAAACCAAATACCAGGCTGAACAAAAGGAAAAAGAGATTAAACTGAAGGATATTGAGCTGGAAAAAAAGGAAACGGAGATACAACAAAGAAAATTTCAGCGAAATGCCCTTCTCCTGGGTATTCTCCTTATTTTCATGCTTGCCCTGGCTATATACAGGAGCTACCGGGAAAAACAAAAAGCAAATATTATCTTAAGCAGACAAAAAGCTGAAATAGAAGAAAAAAACAAGGAAATCACCTCCAGTATACGTTATGCCAAGAATATTCAAAATGCATTATTACCTCATCCTGATTTTGTCAAAGAACTGTTTCCTGACTCATTTATCTTTTATCGCCCCAAAGATATTGTAAGTGGTGACTTTTACTGGTTTGCAGAAAGTGAAAATTATAATTATGTGGCAGCAGTTGATGCAACCGGCCATGGGGTTCCCGGTGCTTTCATATCTCTTCTCGGCTTTAATCTGTTAAATACTATTATTAAAGAAAACCCGGATATTGGTGCGGCAGAATTTTTGAATAAGTTAAATATTGGCTTCAGCAAAAGGATGTATAAGAGCTATGAAAAGGAAGCACTTCAAGACAGTATGGACCTGGCATTATGCAGAATAGAAAAATCGGGAAAGCAACTTGAATATGCAGGAGCTTATAACCCGGTATGGATAGCCAGGAAGGGGGAAATGATAATTCATAAAGCAGATAAGCTGTCTATAGGTTCATCAATAGAGTATCCTGACAGGCAATATACTTCCCATAGTATTTCCCTTAACAAAGGAGATATGATATATCTGTTTTCAGATGGTTATGCCGATCAGTTTGGTGGTCCGAGATCTAAAAAGTTCATGTATAAAAAACTCAAAGAACTGTTACTCGAAAATTGTTTGAAAAAACCCTCCAGGCAGAAAGAGATACTTAATGAAAATTTAATTAACTGGAAAAAAGATCTTGAACAGATAGATGATATATTAATAATTGGAATACGAATTAAATAAAACTAAATATTTTGTATATGAGGCTATTACTAATAAGCAATTCAACAAATGCAGGTGAAGAATATTTATATCATCCCAAAGAAAATATAAAAGAATTCCTGGGCAGGAAAGCAATAAGCTGCCTGTTTATTCCTTATGCCGCAGTTACTTTTTCATTTGATGATTATGAAAAAAAAGTAAAAGACAGGTTCCGCGAACTGGGACATGATATTAAATCCATACACAAATATGATGACCCGGTTTCTGCCATTCTTAATGCTGAAGCAATTGTTGTTGGGGGAGGAAATACCTGGCAGCTAACCAGGATGATGCAGGAACAAAAACTAATGGAAGCTGTAAGGGAAAAACTCCTGCAAGGAGTTCCGTATATTGGCTGGAGTGCCGGATCTAATATTGCATGTCCTACAATTAAAACAACAAACGACATGCCTGTTACTCAGCCCCCCGATTTCACAGCTCTTAACATATTACCCTTCCAGATAAACCCTCATTACCTGGATGCCGGTCCTGATGGCCATGCAGGAGAAACACGGGAAATGAGAATAGAAGAATTTCTTGAACTTAACCCCGGTATTTTTGTTGTTGGCCTGAGAGAAGGAACCATGTTAAAGTTTGATGACGGGCAACTCCGGCTTATTGGTCCCAGGCCTGCCAGGATATTTAAAAAAGGTCAAACAGCCATAGAAGTTGCACCGGGAGAGGATATGAGCTTTCTTCTGGCTTAAACCTCATGAATCCTAAATAGCATGTATTCACAAACCCCTGTCATATATTACTGCCATGATCAGGTTTATTAAGAAACTAATCATTATCATAATTGCAACTATTATTCTGGTAACGGTAAGTGCATTGATATACCTGGAATATAATAAAGATTCAATTAGCTCAAAGATTATAGAAAAAATTAATGAGCAGCTTGCAGCCAGGGTGGAAGTAGAAAAGATAGATCTTACCCTGCTTCATCATTTTCCCCAATTTACTGCAAATCTTAAAAATGTTATAATATTTGATCCTCCTTCTTTTTCTGCCGGAGAAAAATCATTTGAGGGTGGTGACACCTTGCTTTGTGTTGAAATGCTACATCTTGATTTTGACATCTCAGGCCTGCTAAATAAAAATATTATATTAAGCAGGCTGGTTTGTAAAAAAGGAAGAGTATATATTAAAATAAGTAAAAGGCAAACCAACTACAGGATATTTAAGGAGGAAGAAATTGCTGAAACTGAAAAAGCTCTTCATCTCGACTTAAAGAATTTTGAATTCCATGATATCCGACTTTATTATTATAATGTCCCGTCCGGATTTATGATAAAGACCAATACCCGAAAAACAAAACTCTCTAAGAAAAGATCTGTTTTTGAACTTAATTCAGAATTTTATATCGACCAGCTCTGGTCTAAGAACAAGTTATTGACCAAAAAGCAAATGGTAAAAGCAAAAGTTCCTTTTAGTATTGAAGAAGATGTTTATAAAATATCCCGGGCCAGGGTAGAATTTGCTGACCTGGATATGCGGCTGACAGGTGAATTATCAAAACATAAGGCAGGAAACATTAATCTAAATATTAATGCTGTTAACAAAAGCGATAATGCTTTCATAAAATTTGCCGGCAAAGAATTTGAAAATAATTTTAAACTCTCAATTGCACCAAGCGGACTAAAACTTGAAGCAAATATTAAAGGGAAAATAGCTCAGGAAAAACCTTTACAAATAAGCCTTAATTATAAACTGGAAGAAGGAAAGCTATTACTGAAAAACAAAGATGTCTTATTTGAGGACCTGTCTCTTTCCGGAAATTATAACAATGGAAAGCTTGAAAGTAACATCCCCTCAAGCTTTACAGTCAATGATTATAGCTTTACTTTTAAAAAAAATACCATTAATGGTAATTTTTACCTGAGAAATCTGAGAAATCCTCATTTTGAGGGGAGCCTGGCAGGCGATCTTGATCTCTATGAAGTACAAAAGATGTTACCTTCCCGGGAAGACTATTCCATCAATGGACTAGCACATGTTAATATAAGTCTGTCCGGGAAATTAGATAAGCTAAAAAATATACAACTAAATAATATTGAGGATTTTAAACCGGAAGGACATATAGAACTCCTGGGTATCAATGCAGTATCCGGGGACAATCATTTTACTTACAATGACCTGAAAGGCAGCATTATGCTGGGTAAGCATTTCTGGATGGACAATATAAATGGAAATGTGAACGGGAGCCAATTTATATTATCGGGTGAGGTGAGGAATGTTTTTTCTCATTTTGCATATAAGGAACAAAATATCGTTCTGAAAGGGAATCTTCACAGTCCCAATCTAAAACTAGATCAATTATTATCTGAAAATAGTCAGGCCGATACAACATTAATTAAAAGAAAGAAGATACTATTTCCAAAACATTTGATTGCAAAAATTGAATTCAGTTCCGATAATATCTCTCTTGGAAAATTCGATGCAAAAAATATGAAAGGAACCCTGATCTATGAACCGGGTAAACTCTATCTGAACTCCCTTTTCCTGGAAACAATGGATGGCGCGGCTGAGGGAAACAGTCAGATATTTGATAATGGAAACAAGTCCCTGCTTATCCAAACCCAGACAAAGCTAAAGGATATAAATATTAAAAAACTATTCTATTCAATGAATAATTTCAGTCAGGATTTTATCACGGAAGAAAACCTCAATGGTGATATTTCGGGTGATTTCAGTTTTTATTCACTATGGTCGGATGAACTAAAAATTAATAAGGAAAGCATTGTTACTGAAGGCGAATTCAACATAAAAAACGGGGAATTGAATCATTTTGCTCCCATACAAAGCCTGTCGAAATTCATTGCTGTGGAAGAACTTGAAAATATTAAATTCTCAGAACTTTCAAACACCATTTATATTATAAATGAGAAAATAATTATTCCCAAAATGAATATTTATTCATCTGCTTTCAATATTACAGCAGCCGGGACACATTATTTTAATAATAACTTTAATTACAAACTCAAAGTATTATTAGTTGAAATACTGGCTGCCAAAGCCAGGAGAAACAAAAAAGAAAATAGTACATTCGGTATAATTGAGGATGACGGCCTTGGTAAAACTTCTTTGTATCTCAATGTGGAGGGAACCGGGGATGGTATTGAAATAAGTTATGACAGAAAAGAAATG
The DNA here is from genome assembly GCA_029932855.1 of Bacteroidales bacterium. Classification (GTDB taxonomy): domain Bacteria; phylum Bacteroidota; class Bacteroidia; order Bacteroidales; family VadinHA17; genus JAYEGO01. Next base: position 50,704 of record JAOZPG010000001.1, read on the forward strand.
ATGAATACTGTAAAACAAAAAATTCAAAAGGAAAAGGAAAATCTTAGGTCAATATTCAATGAAAAATCCGGATCCTCAGACAAAACCCAGCCGGATTCATCTGAAGAAAAGAAAGAAAAACATTTTCGCCTTGAATGGGAAGAGGAAGACAGCCCGGATAGCACAAAGACCGGTTCAAAAAAATTGAATTTATCCTGGGAAGAAGAAACGGATACTACCGGTATAAAGAATGATTAAAGTATTAATATTGTAATATTATCCATTCAATCAGCATATTTTGATAGCATATAAAGAAAAAGCATTTTTAAAAATCCTACTATTAATAATTGCCATTCTTATAGGAATAGGTTCATTATTATATACAAACAGGCTGGCCGGTCAACTTAAGCTGGAAGAGAAAAAGAAAGTGGAATTATGGGCTGCAGCTATGCAACAATTAATCAACTCGGAAAACCCCGGCGAAAATATATCATTCCTGTTCAGGGTAATTGAGGGTAATACTACTGTACCGCTTATTCTTGTTAATGAAGAAGGAGATACTATCTCAACAAGGAATTTAAATTACAGGAAGCTTGAAAACAGGAAATATCTTGAAAAGCAACTGGAACAAATGAAGGCTGAACATGAACCTATAGAGATAGTTATCTCCGAGGAAAGTATTCATTATATGTATTATAAGGATTCTGTATTGCTTACAAAACTCCGGTACTTCCCATATGTGCAACTGGGAGTTATTATACTTTTTGTATTTGTATCATACCTGGCTTTCAGCAACTCAAGAAAATATGAACAAAACCAGGTCTGGGTCGGTCTTACTAAAGAAACAGCACACCAACTGGGGACCCCGGCTTCTTCCCTTAATGGATGGATAGATGTTCTGAAATTGAAAAAAACAGATGAGAAAATAATCCATGAACTTGAAAAAGATGTTAAAAGGATTGAAAAAATAACGGAAAGATTTTCAAGAATTGGATCCAGAACCAGGCTGGAAAAACAAAATATTGTTCCTGTATTGTTTAATACTGTAACCTATTTTAAAACAAGGCTTTCCAGCCAGTTGAAAATAATGCTTAATATTTCTGAAGAAGATGAGATCATTCTGCCTGTAAATGAGGCCCTGTTTGAATGGGTGCTCGAAAATCTTATTAAAAATGCAGCAGATTCAACGAAAGGACACGGCCTCATAAAAATAGAATTATCTGTTCTGGAAAAAATTGTAAATATTGATATTATCGACTCGGGCAAAGGGATCCCAAAATCAAAGTTCAAAACAATATTTAAGCCCGGTTTCACCACTAAAGAAAGAGGGTGGGGACTTGGATTGTCCCTTTCAAGGAGAATAATCGAAGACTACCATAAAGGCAAAATCTTTGTTGAACGATCAGATCTCAACCAGGGAAGTTGTATTAGGATTGTGTTGAAAAGATCCTGATAATAAAAGCCTCCCTGTCTTTTCTTTTTGGATTACCAGCTGTTTACACTAATTTTGTGGACTTTTACTTTTTGGCATGATACAACGAAAAGATATAGAGATAATGGCTCCTGCAGGATCATTTGAGTCTTTGCAGGCAGCAATAAATGCGGGAGCTGACTCGGTTTATTTTGGGATACAACACCTGAATATGCGTGCAACATCCTCTAGCAATTTCAGCCAGGATGACCTGCTTGAAATAGTTGATATATGTAAAAAAAATAAGGTAAGATCATATCTTACCCTGAATACTATCCTTTATGATCATGATCTGCCTATGATGCGCAAGATCATCAGCCTGGCAAAATTATCGGGAATAAGTGCAATAATAGTATCTGACCAGGCAGCAATTCTGGAAGCATATAATGCAGGACTTGAAATTCATATATCCACCCAGCTAAATGTTTCAAACACAGCAAGCCTGAAGTTCTATGCACAATGGGCCGATGTGATAGTTCTTGCCCGGGAACTTAATCTCAGCCAGGTGAAGAAAATCCACGAAAATATTGTAAAAGAAAATATCACCGGACCATCAGGAAAAATTATCAGGCTGGAAATGTTTGCCCATGGAGCTCTTTGTATGGCAATATCCGGGAAATGCTATATGAGCCTGCATGAGAATAATGCTTCGGCCAACCGGGGAGCCTGTCAGCAAACATGCAGGAAACCATATATCGTTACCGAAAAGGAAACTGGTTACGAATTGGAAATAGACAATGAATATATAATGTCTCCGAAAGACCTGATGACCATTCATTTCTTAAACAAGATAATCAATTCGGGGGTTAGGGTGCTTAAGATAGAAGGCAGAGCCAGACCGCCGGAATATGTTCATACCGTTACTAGCTGTTATGATGAAGCAGCCAGATCGCTTGAAAATAATAGTTATGGAGAAGAAAAGATCAGAGACTGGAAACTAAGATTAGCAAAGGTTTTTAACAGGGGATTCTGGGATGGTTATTATCTTGGCAGAAAGCTTGGAGAATGGAGCCACCGCTATGGTTCACAGGCAACAAAAAGAAAGATATACCTTGGTAAGGGAAATAATTATTTCAGCAAGATCGGGGTTGCAGAATTCATTATAGAAACCGGTAAGCTGGAAACGGGAGATGAGATACTGATCATTGGCCCTACAACAGGGATCATACAAACAAAGGTGCGAGAAATAAGGCTTGATAATAAACAGGTTAAAAGCGCAAGAAAAGGTGATCGCTGTTCGGTCCCTGTTGAAAAACAGGTACGACGTTCCGACAAACTCTATAAGATAGTTGATGCTGAAGAAGTGGAACTTCAGTAATATTCTTACATACTTAACTTGCTTATTCCGCCGGGCTGGTATGCCCTGATGTTTCTTAAGAAGCTCAAACCGGGATTTTTCTTAATATGCTTATTCTTAATACAATAGGGGGAATTAATGCCAGATACTATGCGTTTTTTAGTATCTCATTATAAAACATCATCAATGATCCGGCATCTTCCTTCATTCTGCTATTATCTATCTGAAATGGATACACACTCTTTCTGTCCCTCCTGGAAAGACCCTTCAGATAAGCCTTGTCATAATACAGCAGTACCAGTTCAATAGCTTTTTCAAATTCTTTATCATCTATTGCTTTAAGGCATGTTTTAGTATTCTGTCCACCAAGTCGCTTCTCTATTCTTTTAATTGAAGCTTTTAAATGATCCGGATCAAGACCTGCATATTCAATGGCCAGGCGCTTAACCCTCTGTGTACTATCCATTTGTACCTCAATAACTTTACTGCTGCGCATATTGAAATATATATCATCAGGGATATTAACCCTTCCTATTGCCTTGCTTTCATCTTCAAGCCATATTTCCCTGGATATATCCATTTTTATAAACTCCTCGTAAAGCAAATTTTCAAAATGCTCTGTATCCGGCTGATCTCCCTTCTCTATTCCCCCAAATGCCGATCCTTTATGGTTTGCTATTGCTTCAAGATCTATTGTCTGGGCTCCCAATTCAGATAGATGTGAAAGAAGTTCGGTTTTCCCGCTTCCTGTCATTCCGCCAAGAATAATAAATTTCCATGCCCGGGCAAAAGCTTTATGTATAAACCTTCTGTATGTCCTGTAGCCTCCTTCTATAATCATACATTCTATTCCAAGCCTGCTGAATAACCAGGCCATAGATTCGCTTCTCATTCCTCCTCTCCAGCAATGCACAATGAGTTTATTTTCTGTTGCAAGTTCCTTTGCCTGACCGGCTTTCTGTGCCTGTTTTGGTCCAATAATCTCCAATCCCCGGAGTATGGCTTCAGTCTGCCCCTTATTTTTATAAAGTATGCCTATCTCGGCCCTCTCATCATTATTAAATAAGGGAATATTTATAGCTCCGGGTATGTGTCCTTTTTGATATTCGGCAGGAGACCTTACATCTATCAGAGGCATCTCTTTTCCTGATCCAAAATAATCCTCAATAGATATTTTATTCATTAAGTCCATTAACAAAGCTCAGATTTATTCTCCTTCGGCCTGCTCAGAGAACCATCGTAATAAAACCCTTTTTATTTCTTCTATCCTTACAGGCTTGGGAATAAAATCATTCATTCCTTCCTCTTTAGCTCTGTCCCTGGCTTCATTTCCGATATCAGCAGTAATTGCTACAATAGGAAAATCCTTCCCCTTATCTCTCATAAGACCTGTAGCTTCCCAACCATCCATTTCGGGCATCATAATGTCCATAAAAACAATGTCATAGTCTTTTTTTTCTGTCATTTCCACTGCTATCTTCCCATTTTCGGCAATATCAATTTCATAACCCAGATTTTTGAAAAAAGTTTTATTCACTTTCTGGTTAATAAGATTATCTTCCGCAACAAGTATTTCAATATCCTTACGCAAGCGGGTAAGTTGTTCTGTGTTTTTCGTGGTCATCTTAATATTAGGGAAATTCTCCTGGAAAATATTGAAGAACTCCGAGCCATTACAAGGCTCTATTAAATAATAATCAATCCCCAGTTTACGACTTCTTACATAATTACCCTTCTTGTCATTCGAGCTGGCCATAATGATCAGGTACTTATCTACCAGGCCTCTTTCATTCAAAGCTTCAGCCAGTTTAAATGCATCAAAACTGACTGAATCCCTGAGAATAAGTATATGATATCTTTCTTTTCCCGATTCAAGATTAGACTCAATCAGATTGATGGTTTTTTCCTGGTAGAAATTCAAACGGGCAGAAAGTCCGAAATTCTTTAACATCTCCATTATCTTCTGCCCATAATTATCATTGTCTTTGATGACAAGGACATTTATATGTGAATAACTGGTGATTTTATCAACAGATATCTCTTTTTTGCGCCTTTCGTCTGCAAATAGTTCAATGTTGTAAATAAACCTTGTGCCCGGACAGGAAGGATCCTCAGATAGTCCTGAGGGACTTTCAACCCTGATTTCTCCCCTAAGCAATTCTACCATCTGCTTTGAAAGAGTAGTACCCAGTCCTGAACCTTCAAATTTCCTTGCAGCCGTTCCGTTAAGCTGATTAAAAGAACTGAAAATCGAATCAATATCCTCTTTCTGAATACCTATACCTGTATCCTCAACAACAAATTGAAGTCTAAGCTTACCGGAAATATTTTCCAGTTGTTCTATCCTTAAATTAATCAATCCCCTCTCCGTAAACTTAATCGCATTATCACCAAGGTGGTTGATGATCTGCCTGATTTTAAACGGATCCCCTATTATGTTATCAGGAATATTATCATCAATCCTGAGATTTATTGTCAGGTTTTTCTCCTGGGCCCTGGGAGTTAACAGCTTAACGGCATGGTCCATCTCCTCCCTCAGTTTAAATGGTATCTCATCTATGATCATCTTACCTGCCTCTATCTTGGAATAAGTAAGAATATCGTCAACTATAGAAAGAAGTAATTCTGCAGATTTTTTTATACTCAGTACAAAATCCTTTTGTTTTACCTTAAGATTGCCCAGATCAAGGCTTTCTGTAAGTCCGATTATACCATTTAAAGGAGTTCGTATTTCATGACTCATATTTGCCAGAAAATCTGATTTAGTCTTAACAGCAATAGCTTTTTGTTTCCTGGCTTTTTCAAAAACAGTTACATCGCCTATAACATCGAGAGTAAATTTTTCTTTCCCCTTCATCATTACCAACTCGTTTATCAACAACCAGTATTCTTCGTTTTTCTTCTTATACAATATAACCTCATCAAGGTTCTGGCTCTTAATATTTCTGCCATTTTTCTTTTTAAAAGAATCTACATACCGGTCTCCGAGCTTCTTGCCTTCAACAATATCATATACACCTTCAAATAATGTCCTGGCTTTATTATTTACCAGCTTAACTATTTTTTCTTCATCATACATAATAATGCCCATCGGAATATTATTTATTAGTTTTAAATAATTTTCCTCTGCAGATCTCACAATTTTCAATTGCCTGTTATTCTCCCTGAGATGAAAATAATAGAATAGTATTATTAAGAGTATCAATAGGGTAGAAATAAATGCAATAGCTATTGAATTGGATATTATTGATCTTAATAAAAGATCTGATTGCATTGAAAAGACAATTCCAAAATCATGTCGCAAAAAACGGATAGAATAAAAAGCCGATATGATATCTTTTTCTTCGCCATTCAATATAAGTCTGTGCTGAATAGCATCCGCCATTTCTTCTGCCACTTCATTTGCTATATCCATCACTGCCGGCACAATGAACTCTTCCAGGTCTTCATAATTATTATATAATATGTTCCCCTCAGTGTCAATTAACCATTGCCACTGTATTCCTTCCATATGTGACTTGTTAAAAACTGAACTTATAGCACCTAAATAATCAAGCGTAACAACCAGATTGCCTTCTATCTGGTTGTCCCTGAATACCGGCAGATAAAATAAATATTCCCCGTTTTGAAGATTTATTTTGTCTATATGCGATATCTCTTTTTGTTTATGGGCGACATAGCTATCAGAAATATATTTGTTTTTGCGGTCACGAAATAAATTATAAACATTATTGTTCCTGTCGAAATAAACAATATTTGAAACCAGGTTTTCATACTTTGAATAAAATATCTCAAGCTTTGTAATAATGGTTCTCTGAGCAGCAGGATCAGAGAAAAAATCAATAAAGTTCTCAGAAAAAATTATATAATTCAGGTCGCTTTCAAAAAGATAACCCATCCTTTCAATTTCTGATGAGCTAACCTGGGTTTGTTTTAAAAGAATATTTTTCTGCAGGCTAAGTTGCTTATTATAAATAGCCAGATAGTAATATATATTTGCCAGCAGCAGCAATACAATTAATACAGGTATGATTATATATATCTTCTTCATTCTGTCCTGCTTTTCATCTATTCAAGCTCACCGGCACCTGCCGGTCTTGTTTATAAATATTAAAGTAAACAATAAATAGTAAAAAACCCGTTCTATTTCCTGTACTTATTTTCTTCATCATGAAAAAGGTTTACATAATTAATATACCTGAAATAGCTTATTTCTCCGGCTTTCACTGCTTCTATCACCCTGCAACCCGGTTCATCAATGTGTTTACAATTATAGAATCTACAGTTTTTTGACATTTTAAATATCTCGGGGAAAAAATGATATAATTCTTCTTTCTCAAAGAAAACCAGCCCAAAGCCTTTAATGCCGGGAGTGTCTATTATTCTTTCACCAGATTTTAATTCATACATTTGGGTAAAGCTTGTTGTATGTTTACCTGCCTGGTGAAACCTGGATATTTCAGAAGTGCTTAAATTAAGTGAAGGATCAAGTTTATTGATAAGTGTGGTTTTTCCAACACCTGAATTACCGGATATAAGGCTCACTTTCCCCTTTAAAAATTCTTTTACCTGGTCAAGACCAATCCCTTCCTTTGCCGATATTGAAATGCATTTATAACCAATCTTTTCATAAACCGAAATAAGTTCATTCATTTCCTTAAGGAGGACGGAATCATAAGAATCCAACTTATTAAATATCAATATTGCCGGGATACTGTAAGCTTCTGCAGATACAAGAAACCTGTCAATAAATTCTGTATAGGTTTTCGGAGCTTTAAGGCTTAACAACAGTATTGCCTGATCGATATTTGCTGCAATAACCTGAGATTGTTTAGATAGCTTTGAGGCTTTTCTTACAATATGGTTTTCCCTTTCGTAAATCTTGATTATAAGCGGGGTTTCATTTTTGTCTGCACGAATTTTAACCTTGTCGCCAACAGCAACAGGATTTGTACTTCTTACTACCTGCTTCCTGAATTTCCCCTTTATCTTACAATCAACTGTTTTGCCTTCATCTGTTAATACCGAGAACCAGCTTCCCGTTGACTTTACAACAAGACCCTCAGAAACAAATGAATCATTTTCAGGCTTATTGCCCATATATATACTATTTTCCAGTCAGCAAAATTAAAGAAATTCTTCCGATAAATAGAATTGCATATATTTATGACCTTTAAAGAAAAAAGAAAAGCTAAATGAAAAAGATATATTCATATAACGTAAACGGAATAAGAGCTGCATTAAATAAAGCTTTTACTGACTGGTTGATAAAAGAAAAGCCTGATATTGTATGTATCCAGGAAACCAAAGCCAGTGAAGATCAGGTTGAAACAACAGTTTTTAGCAAACTAGGATATTATCATTACTGGGTATCAGCTCAAAAAAAGGGATATAGCGGAGTTCTTATTCTTAGTAAAACCGAACCAGATAATGTTGTCAGGGGAATGGGAATGGATAAATATGATACCGAAGGCAGGGTAATAAGAGTTGATTATGGGAACCTCAGTCTTATCAATGTTTATGTCCCTTCGGGCACTATGGGCGGGATACGACAAGATTTTAAAATGGAATTCCTTGAAGATTTTCTTGCGTTTATAAATGATCTGAAAAAAGAAAGGCCAAAACTGGTAATTACCGGGGATTTTAATATCTGTCATAAACCTATTGACATTAACCATCCTGAAAGGCATAAAAAATCATCAGGCTTCCTGCCAGAGGAAAGGAAGTGGATGGACAGATGGGAAAAAAGTGGATTTATTGACAGCTTCAGGAAATTTAACCAGGAAGCTGAACAATACACATGGTGGAGTTACCGTGCCAACTCAAGAGCAAAAAACCTAGGCTGGAGAATTGATTATTTTTGGCTTAGTACTTCTCTCCACGATAATTTATTATCAGCATCTATACTTCCCGGGGCATATCATTCTGATCACTGTCCCATAAAGATAGAGCTCGATCTTTGAAAAAGTTTAGCTATTACCTGTTTTTACATTTACAAAGCATGATCCTCACGATGGATCAAATGTTTTTTATAACTGCTAATTGAATGACTGTGCAAAGCTGTAGGGATCACGGAAATAGCCGTCGGCACCAATTTTTTCACTAAAGGATTTGGATACTGCTGCTCCTCCCACAAATATTTTTGTACTGCTATTATTTTCTCTCAGCTTTGTAATTACCTCCTCCATATTTAACATTGTTGTGGTAAGCAATGCACTTATTCCAATAATTGCTTCCTTATGTTCATTCACAGATTTTACAAATTTATCACCACCCACATCTGTGCCAAGATCTATTACACTCCACCCGTCGCCTTCCATAATCATCTTCACCAGGTTTTTACCTATATCATGCAGATCACCTTTTACTGTTCCAATTATCAGGGTTCCTTTTGATGGCATTTCTCCTCCATCGAAAAATGGCTTAAGATGATCCATTGCAGCATTCATTGCTTTTGCCGAGATTAACATGTTTGGTATAAAGGCCTCACCCCTGGCAAATTTTTCACCTATCCGGGACATACCGGGCATTAAACCGTCATTAAGTATTATTTGTGGATCTATACCTCTTTCCAGGGCTTGTTGCGTAATCTCTGAAGCACCGTCCATATCTTTCATTTCCGGTGGATAAGGAGTAACTTTATTTATCTTGCCCACTTCAACAAGCATAGATAATCTTTCTAATAATTCACTCATTTCTAATTCCAATTTTAAATATTCTTTACTGCAGATATCATTGCAAAATAATTTTCATCGGGTATATAATCAGGAATACTGTTTCCCGAACCCAAAAGATACCCTCCTCTGGATAATTGTTTTCTAAGCATTGCCAGCGATCTCCTTTGAATATCTTTCACGGGCATCCGGGCCAGGAAATCCATATCTATTCCGCCAATAATTGCTATACGTTTCCCCCACAGATCATAGGCCTCCTCAACCGGTATTATCAGGTCTTCAAACGAATGTTTGCCATCATATTTCATATCAACAATTACATCCTTCATTACATCTTTAACCTGACCACATGAATGAAGAATGGCTGGTTTACCAGCCCTGTGAATTACTTCTACAATTTTCTTATGCCATGGAAAGACCCAGCGCCTTAACATTTCCGGTGGGAACATAGTCTGATTCTTAAATCCCCAGTCATCATTGACAATACATGCTCCAACTGTATCTATTGAGGCTACAATTTCATAAAATTTCAATAATCTTTCGCCTACAAAATTAAAAATATTTGTCGTAAGAGTTTCATCAAGCATGTACATAAGACTAATATTCTCGAAACCTGCAAGGTCAATTACATTTTCCAGTAAGCCTCCGTTACCACTTGCAATAAGCTTCATACCATCGGGAAGCAGTTTCCCCAGGTCATTATAAAGTTCATAATCTCCCGCCCGGGCATCAGGCCAGGGATATTTCTCAAAGCTTTCCCAATCTGTTATCATGCTTCCTGCATTAAGCGACCTGCTCTCTTTTTCAGCCATATTTCCTTTTGGAAAATCAAGGGTATTTGTTCTCCATGCAGAAATTGTTGTATAATCATAGCCTGCATTTGTAAAGGCTTTAATAAGCCTCCTGAACGGAGCCAGCCTTGAGGATTTGTTTTCGTTTTTTTCTCCTGATAGTTTTCCCAGAATACGATCATTCATAGCAAATTCAAACAAGGTGGGCCTGTGTGGTATATCTCGACGTAATACCCTTAAAAACTGTTCAAAATCCGGTTCAAAATTTTTATCTCTCTGGTAATATACCTTACTCATATAACTGTTATTTATCCATTTACAAATATATCTGCTTCCTGTCGATATTATATTGCAATTATTTGCAGATTATTATACTATTCTTGCAATTCACACCTATTTATCATATTTTAATAAAATGAAAGCAAAAAAGGAAAAGATTATTTACCCTGTTCAAAGTTCTTTCAAAATATTGAAATATAAAGTTCCCTATTTTGATATGCCCTTTCATTACCATCCTGAATATGAACTGGTATATATTAACAAGGGTTCAGGATTAAGATACATAGGGAATTCCATTCATAAATTCAGGGATGGTGATATGGTTCTTATTGGTCCCGGGCTTGCACATGTATGGGTTAACCCGAAAGAATATCAAAAAGATAAAACTCAATTGAGCACAGAAGCAATTGTTCTCCAGTTTTCTATTGACCTATTAAGTTCAATGATAGATACTCCTGAATTTACTCATATTAAAGATCTTTTATCAAGGTCACAAAGAGGTATTAAAATAAACAGCAAAACGAAAAAGAAGGTATACGAAATTCTTCAAGGCTCCATTAATAGTAAAGGTATTACCAAATTCATTAAACTGTTGAATATACTTGATATATTATCACAAGATAAAAACACTGAATTGCTTAACCCGGCCAGTAATACCGAACAACTCTATAGTAAAGACACCCGCATAAATGCAGTTTATCAGCTGGTAATGTCATTTTACAACAGGAAGATAGGTGTAAAGGAAGCCGCTGAAATTGCAAATATGGAACAATCAGCTTTCTGCAGGTTCTTCAAGGATAATACCAACAAAAGTTTCACGAATTTCCTGAATGAAACAAGGATCAACAGGGCATGCAGCCTTTTACTTGAAAAGAAACTGTCAATAAGCCAGGTTGCCTGGGAAACCGGCTTTAACAATACTGCAAATTTTTACAGACAGTTTAACAAACACACCGGGAAAACACCCGCAAAATTTAGAAATAATAATTAAATAATACACCATTAATCCTGATAGGCAAAGGAATAATTAACTTGTTAAAAAAACTTGTTTTTTACTCCAAAATTTCTCATGATAATATAGAATAGGGCAAACTGAATAGCAAAACCTGCAAGAATGATGTAAGGTGTTTGATATACCGCTGCAAGATAAAAAGAAATAGCTGCTGCCAATCCCGTTACCCCGGCATAAGCCATTTGTGTAATAACATGTTTAATGTGTACGCTGTCAGCACCCATTGAAGCTAATACGGTTGTATCCGAAATAGGAGAAGTATGATCTCCGAACAAACCCCCACTTAAAACAGCTGCAATACTAATATATAACGAGGCCTCCAATTCCAGTGCTACGGGAATGGCAATAGCCATAAGTATGGCAAAAGTTCCATAAGAGGATCCTGTTGACAATGAGATAAATGCCCCTGATAAAAATACAAGGACAGGAAAAAATTCGGGAGAGACTATTCCATTTAACTGATTTGCAATAAACTCCGCGGTTTGCAACCTTACACAGATATCAGACAGTGACCATGCAAACATTAGTATGATCATTATAAAAACCATTTTTTCAATCCCCTTAACAAATAACTTAAGTGATTTTTGTAATGAAAAATGAGAAATATAACGCAACAATAATGCTAGAGTAATTGCCGAGCTAACATAAGCTATAATAAGTGTTGATCGAATATGAACCCCCGACAGTCCTGATGATCTTACAAAATGAAATATAAGAAGTGCTGCTATTATAGAAAATAAAACAAGAAGTGGAAGTATCAATACCCATAGTGATCCATCTTTATCACCGGCATCTATGCTGTGTTGGTATTCAATTGTGCTGATTTTCTTTTCCTCATTTTCATAAGATATTTGTGCTTTTGCCATAGGACCAAAATCTCTTCTCATCAATGCTATCATTGGAACTGAAAAGAGTGCAAGAATTGCATAATACTGGTACGGGAGTACATTTATCAATACAGAAAATGACTCTTCAGCACCGGGTCCCGAATATGATTGTTCTATTAAACTCATAATATATGCTCCCCAGCCTATGAATGGTATAAGAATACAAATAGGTGAAGAGGTAGTATCCAGAATAAATGCCAGTTTTTCCTTACAGATCTTAAGCTCCTTGTATAGCGGTTGAAATAGCGGACCTAATATCAGACTATTCCCTGAATCTGTAAAGAAAATACCAAGGCCTCCAAGCCAGGTTGCAACCTGTGCCTGTAAGGGAGTAGAAATATAGCGTGTAATTTTTCTGGCAAAGACTTTTGCTCCCCCTGATGCTTCAAGCAAATGTACAAATCCGCCAATAGCTGCAAGTGTAAGAATAACCTGGGTATTTGATGGCTCAGAAAGCTTAACAAAGATCTCATTCTCAACCAGGTCAAGCAAAGCCTCAAGTGGATTATATGATTTTAAGATCAGGGCCCCGCTAAAAGTACCTATCGCCAGGGAAACAATTATATTCCTGCTGAGAACTGCCAGTATAATGGTCAGTACCGGTGGTAATATGGATAACAATCCAAAATCATTCATAATCTATATGTAATTAGCCTGGCTGAGCTCATCGTTATTTATTCCCCTGGTCGTTCATGAGCTCGTAGCTTTGCTTATTCGATTCTCCTTTATCTTTCCTGAGATAAATTATCTATCAAAATATAATGTTCTTTAGCTCTTAGTAAGGCAGAATCTGCCTCCTCAATTCTCCCCAGCTTCCTTAATACCTCGCTTCGTTTAAGGTGGGCTTCCCCTGCTATCCATGAATCGGGAAATGATCTTAGGCTTCTTATTAAAAGCTGCTCGGCTAAAAGCAGGGAGTCGTGCTTGTCAGACTTAACAAGCAGAGCAGCTCTCTCAAAATCATCGTGCCACAACAAAGCTATTGAATCCATACGCTCCTCCTCCTGGAATGCCTCAAAAGGCAACAATTTAATCTTTGAGAACTTTGGCAAAACCCTTTTGGCTTCCTGAGAGAAATATTCATTTATTGCCTTGAAATATGCCTGTGCTTCCTTCCTGTTATACTGCTCCTCTTTTAACCTTTGCTCCTCTTCAGCATTAGTAAAAAATGAAGCTTCACCTATTATTCCCGGAATACCGTATGATTCCCTTAAAATCCTGGTTCCTCCAAACGGAAAGATCACAAAATCTGAGATCAAACTTGCGGGTACATCATAAGCATAAAAGCTCTCTTGCAGATTCTTTGCAAGTATCTTAGCTATTTGTATCCCTGCTAAATTTTCAGATGCATTCCCATGATAATATATGATAGGGAAGTTTACACCCGGATCTGCTGTGCCATTATGATGAATTGAGATAAAAATATCTGACTGGCTGCTGACTGCCATTTCGGCCCGTGTACTCAGGTCCACCGGCATATCATCAGTCCTGGTCATTACAACCTCAGCACCTTTATCCTCTAACATCTCCGCAAGAATAAGTGCTACACGAAGGTTTATCCATTCCTCACGTTCCCCAGTGGGACCAATACGAAAAGAATCGGTCTCGGCAGTACCTCCATGTCCCGGATCTAAACAAATCACCTTTCCCTTCACCGGATTTTCAGAATTTTCCTTACAGGCTGAAATTGAAATAATTACTATAATAGCCACAAAAACCATTATTGCATGTAACTGACTTTTGTTCATTGTAATATTTTTGTGTTTGATTATTATAGTATCAAAGTTAAATTAAGTTATCATATAATATTACATTTACTTAACTGTGCAAAAAAATTAAAATAGAAACCAGACATGAAACAAAAGGTAGCACTGGTTCTTTCAAGTGGTGGAGCAAGAGGATTGGCTCATATTGGAGTAATAAAGGAACTTGAAAAACATGGATATCAAATAAACTCAATTGCCGGATCCTCAATAGGGGCAGTGATAGGTGGGATTTATGCAGCAGGTTACCTGGATGAATACATAAACTGGATGAAAAAGCTGCACAAACTGGATGTGTATAAACTTATGGATTTTAGTATAAGCACACAAGGTTTTATTAAGGGGGAAAAAGTTTTCAGTGAACTGAAAAAGTTTATACCAGATATGAATATTGAAGATATGGATATATCTTTTGCTGCCCTGGCAGCCGATCCTAAAAACAGAAAAGAAAAAGTTTTTAAAAGTGGATCTCTGTTCAGGGCCATGAGAGCATCCGTAGCCATACCGGGGGTAATCCTGCCCGGCCGCGTAAATGATATAGACCTTGTTGACGGTGGAGTAGTAAACCCCCTTCCTATCGATCATGTACAGAGAGCAAGCGGAGATGTGCTGGTTGTGGTTGACCTGAACGCCGCCCCTTCAGGAACAGGCAATAAACATAAAAACGATGAACATTCTTCCTACCAGCAAATTCTTAATAAATTAAAAAAATCGCTTGGGGTAAGTATAAAAGAGCCTCTCAAAAAACAGTCAAAACTCAGTTATTATGATATACTTAATAACTCGGTTAACCTGATGCAGGAAAAACTTAGCGAATTAACTATAAGGATACATAAACCAGACATACTTATTAAAATACCCAGGGATACATGTCGTACATTTGAATTTTACAGGTCAGAAGAAATGATAAAAACCGGCAGAGAAAAATTTATTAAAGCCATAGAAAATAAATAAATCATCTTTAGATTCAATAAACAATATCATATATGCCCGTCTTGATTAAATCAGTTTTTTTTTTCCTGGTTCTTCTCAACAGTATCCGGTTCGTGCCCCTTCAGGGCCAGGAATGTTATCTGTTAATGCTTGGCAAAGAATGCAGTGAAAATGGTAAAGTATTATTAGCTCATAATAATGAACTAGGCGGAAAAGAAGCTTCAATGTTGAGAATTGTTCCCGTGTCTGAAGAAATAGATATTCTCCCTGAAAATAATTATCCTTTTAGTGAGACCTCCGCTATGTTGATCCTTCAAACAAATAAAGGCTTTGCAGAAGGAGATGCAGTAGCCATAAATAAGCATGGGGTTGCAATTGCCGGTGGTCTTTCATTAAAGACAGACAGGAACTCAAAAGCCAGGAAAATTGATCCCCTGGTACCAACCGGACTTGGGGGAGGAGTTCGTTACCTGGCCCTTCAACATTCCAAAACAGCAAAGGAATGCGTTGAGCTTATGGGTAAACTTTATACTAAATTCGGCATTAAATATCCCAGTGCGGCAGGAATTGCCGATTCAAACGAAGTATGGTATATTGAAGCAGGAGGGGGCAGTTCATGGGCAGCAGTACGTATTCCGGATGACAAGTATATTGCTGCTGCAAACTCTTACCGTATTGCCAGGATAGATTTTAATGATACAATAAACTACATAAGTTCACCAGGTTTAAAAGATTTTTGCATTGAATCGGGCCTGTGGAATGGCAAAGATGACTTTAATTTTTCACTGATATTCGGAGGAGGAAGAAAAGAATCATCGGGCTCAAATCTCTATAATTCCCTGCGTGTATGGCGTGCTTTTAATTTATTGAATCCCGGACTGAAAATTCCGGATAATCAGGAATATTTTCCCATGTTCCAGAAGCCTGAAAAAAAAATAAGCCTGGAAAAATTATTCTCAATACTTCGGGATCATTATAATAATACGCCCTATGATGTATGGACAAAAGAAAATACAGATAACCCAAAACGGGCAATTGCAGACTGGAATTGTGTTCATACAAGCGTAATAAGCATAGAACCGGGCGTTCCGCCGGATTATGGTTCAGTCATCTGGACCGGCTTAAGCACACCATATTCGGCAGTTTACATACCAGTGTACCTGGGCATTAATGATCTGCCTCCAGATTATGAATATGCTCCTGAAAAACCGGATAGGAAATCAGCTTTCTGGCAGTTCAAAACCCTTGGAGACAGCCTCCGGAGTAACTATCCAGATAATGCTTCTGACTGGTTAATAAAAAGAAAGCGTTCCGAATCAATTTTTATTAAGGAAAATGAAATAATCATAAAAAAAGCAACTGAACTATATGATGAAAACCCTGATAATGGAAGAAAATATCTTAGGGATCAAACGGCCTATTTTGCACAAAAAGCTTTACAGCTTATTAATCGTTGATCGGGATCGTATATATTTCTTTATCCATAAAGCCCTATCTTTACACTGTTAATATAATACCAATAAAATGATACGAGTTACTAAAATTTTTCATTTCGAGATGGCTCATGCCCTGTGGAATTATGATGGTCCATGTAAAAACATCCATGGGCATTCATATAAACTTATGGTAACTGTGGCGGGAACTCCCAATGAAGATAAAAAAAACATGAAATATGGTATGGTGATCGATTTTGGAGACTTGAAAAAGATAGTTAACGATAATATTATAAAACGTTTCGACCATTCTGTTGTTGTAAGTGAAAATGCTCCTCACAGCTTTATGAAAAATATTGAACAGATGTTTGATAACTATGAAATAAGCAAATATCAACCTACATGTGAAAATATGGTTACACACTTTGCTGAAATTATATCAGTCAGATTACCCGATACTGTATTTCTTCACAGCCTTCGTTTACATGAAACTGAAAATTCCTATGCTGAATGGTACTCATCTGACAATCAAAAAATATGATAATGAGTGAATTATCAAATAACAACATCCCTAAAAGACTTTTTCTGCTTGATGCATATGCACTTATTTTTCGTGCTTATTATGCTTTTATCCGAAATCCAAGGATAAATTCCAGAGGTTTTAATACTTCTGCAATATTTGGTTTTGTAAATTCTCTTAATGATATTCTCCATAATGAGAATCCTAGTCATATAGCTGTGGTCTTTGATCCGCCTGGTCCTAATTTTCGCCATAAGCTCTTTCCCGATTATAAGGCAAACAGGGATGCCACACCTGAAGATATTATCAATTCAATTCCTTATATCAAAAAGATAATCGATGCATATAATATCCCTGTTATTGAAGTACCGGGTTTTGAAGCAGATGATGTTATCGGAACCCTGGCAAAAAAAGCCGAAAAAGAGAATTTTGAGGTCTTTATGGTCACTCCTGATAAAGATTTTACCCAACTTGTTTCCGAAAAGATACGAATACTTAAGCCATCCCGGGCAGGTTCAGGTTCAGAAATACTTAATATCAAAGATGTTCGTGAAAAATTCATGGTAAGGGATCCGATACAGGTTATCGATGTGTTGGCCCTGTGGGGAGATGCAGCCGATAATGTGCCTGGTGCCCCGGGGATAGGCGAAAAAACATCAAAAAAGCTTATTTCAGAATATGGTTCTATTGAGGCATTATTCGAAAATATTGAACAACTTAAAGGCAAGCAAAGAGAAAATATTGAGCAAAATATTGAGCAAATAAAACTTTCCAAAGTGTTAGTTACAATAGACCAGGAGGTTCCTGTAAGCCTGGAAAAGGAAAAACTGATAAAAACTACCGCTGATTATAATACTCTGAAAGCCACATTTGAAGATTTAGAGTTCAAGACCATGGCAGCAAGGATATCTGGCGGGGAAAATAAAAAAACAGAAATGCCTGCTATACAGGGAGACCTTTTTGGAAATATAAACCAGCCAGGTGGAAAGACAGCTGAAAATTCCGGTTTTAATAGTATCAATAATACTGATCATAAGTATGAACTGGCAGATACAGCTTATAAAAGAAAAAACCTGATAGAATTACTTTCCAGGCAGTCTGAGTTCTGCTTTGATACCGAAACAACCGGACTGGATGTGTTAAATACCGAACTGGTTGGACTTGCTTTCAGCTTTAATAAAAATTGTGGTTCATATGTACCATTCCCCGCTAATGTTTCAGAAACAAAAATAATACTGAATGAATTTTCTGAATTGTTTGATAATGAAAAAAGTTTAAAGATAGGTCAGAACCTGAAATTTGATCTTCATGTATTGATGAACTATGATATTGAAGTAAAGGGTCCACTATTTGATACCATGATCGCTCACTACCTGCTTGAACCCGACCAGAAACATAATCTTAATTCTCTTGCAAATAAATACCTCAATTACAATATGGTTGAAATTGAGCAGCTTATTGGCAAAAAGGGGACTACACAAAGAAGCATGCGAAATGTTTCCCTGGAAGAGATCAAAGAATATGCTGTTGAAGATGCCGATATAAGTTTCCAGTTAAAAAATATCTTAAGTGATATGTTAGCTGATAAATCTTTATTGTCTCTTTCTGAAAAGCTTGAGATGCCCCTGATTCAGGTACTGGGAAATATGGAAAGAAATGGTATTAAACTTGATGTAAAGGCTTTAACAGAATCTGAAAATATCCTAAGAAAGGAAATACTTCAGATTGAATCTAATATTCACAGGCTGGCAGGACTGGAATTTAATGTATCCTCACCCAAACAACTTGGAGAAATACTTTTTGAAAGATTAAAAATATCAGGTGGTGATAAAAAAACCAGAAGCAGGCAATACTCAACAAGTGAAGATGTGCTTATAAAACTAAAAAATAAGCACAAAATAATACCGTTGGTATTAGAATATCGTTCTCTGCGCAAACTATTGAATACCTATGTTGAAGCCTTACCCAGGCTGGTGTCTGAGAAAACCGGAAAGATACATACTTCTTTTAACCAGGCTATAACTGCTACAGGAAGGTTGAGTTCAGCAAACCCCAACCTTCAGAATATACCTATCAGGGAAGAAAGAGGCAGGGAGATAAGAAAGGCTTTTATTCCCTCATCACCCGACTATCTTTTATTATCTGCAGACTACTCACAGATCGAGCTCCGTCTTATGGCTCATATGAGCGAAGATCTGGCGATGATAGAGGCTTTTAAAAAAGATGAAGATATACATACTGCAACAGCTGCTCTGATTTATCAGGTAAGTCTTAATGAGGTGACACGCGAGATGAGAACCAGTGCAAAGACTGCTAATTTCGGGATTATTTACGGAATTTCTGCATTTGGTCTCTCGCAAAGACTTAATATTCCCAGGCAGGATGCCAAATTGCTTATTGAAGGATATTTCCAGTCATACCCAATGGTTAAGCAATATATGGACAAGAGCATTATTAATGCCAGGGAAAAGGGCTATGTTGAAACAATCATGGGCAGGCGCAGAGTTTTAAATGATATTTCTTCAAGAAATGCCATGATACGGGGAATGGCTGAAAGAAATGCAATAAATGCACCTATACAAGGTTCTGCAGCTGATATTATTAAGCTTGCAATGATAGACATAGACAGTGCTATAAAAAATTCCCGCCTGCAATCAAAAATGGTATTGCAGGTGCATGATGAACTGGTGTTTGATGTTTATAAGCCAGAAACGGAAAAATTAACTGCTCTGGTTATTGAGGTCATGGAAAATATTGTTCAGCTTAAAGTAAAGCTTAAAGTAGAATTTGGCCTGGGAAATAATTGGCTGGAAGCTCATTAGTTTTTAATTAGTCCCTGGAGCAATCTTCTCTTTTCTTAATGACAGCATTAAAAGTGAGTCATAAGTATCTTTGTCTGAAAGGATTTTTATGGCTTCCTCAACATCCCTGTCCGAGGCTAAAGACTTTTCTATACTTCCTGCCTGGTAATAATACCTTCCAACAATCTCACTACTTAAAAATCTGTTTATTTCCTCTCTGTGATTTTGCAGTTCTGTCTTTATATCATGCTGAAGTATTTCTTTCAATTGTAAGAAAAGTTCCTCATTATCATCATACAGCTTATCCTGTTTAACAATTTCAACTAGAGATTTATATTCATTACATGCCCTTGATTCATAATCAAAATCACATTCAAATACATAATCCATGAAAAGCTGAAAATCATCTTCACTAAATTCATATTCTTGTGGCAAAGCTATTTCCGGTTTTTCATAACTGTATTTAGTAGCAAAATCAAAGAAAATATCTTTTGCAAACAAATTATAAGTTATCAATCCCGGTTCTTCCTGTTTGGTAATTATATCAGGTAATATGCCTCCACCATCATATACTGTCCTTCCATTCTTGGTTTTAAACTCCGATATAAGTGAATCGGGAATATGACCCACGCTGCCATCTTTATTCCTGTTTGAATAATCAACAGCCTGAATGCATCGTCCACTGGGTATATAATACTTTGCTGTAGTAACTTTTAGCTGGTTATTATAACCAAGCGGACGTGTTGTTTGCACAAGACCTTTCCCATATGTTCTTTCACCCAGTATAATTGCCCTGTCGAGATCCTGCATAGCTCCTGCCACAATTTCTGATGCAGATGCCGATCCCCTGTCAACCATGATAACAAGAGGAATTTCTTTATCAACAGCTTGTTTTTCCGCTATATAACTATATTCATATTCCTTAACTTTGCCTTTGGTCTTTACTATTTCCTCTCCTTTTACCACAAACAGGTTACATATATCAACAGCTTCCATTAAAAGTCCCCCGGGATTCCCTCTAAGGTCAATTATTAAAGAAGAAGCTCCATAATTTTTTTTCAGATCATTTAATGCTGCATTCATCTCCCTGGCTGCGTCAGTTCTAAAATTAGATAATCTAATATAACCTGTTTCTTCATTCAGCATTCCGTAATACGGAATATTTGAAATATTTATTTCTTTTCTCTCTAGTACGAAAGAAAGTGGATCCTTGTGCCCAAATCGTTTAACACTTATTTTAACCTTTGAACCCGGGCTTCCCTTAAGTAAATCACTTACCTCATTACTGCTCTTGCCTTTAATTGATGTTTCATCAACCTTTATTATCAGGTCACCTGCCCTGATTCCCGCTTTATCAGCCGGAAATCCTTTATAAACATTGGTAATAAGTATATAATCATCTTTTTTTCTTATCAAAGAGCCCACACCCCCATAATTACCTGTTGTAGTGAACTTAAAATTATTCATGTCCTTCTCTGATATATATACAGTATAAGGATCCAGGGTTTTAAGCATAGCATTAATACCCGTTTTTATAAGTTCTTCCGGATCGGGTTCATCTACATAGTAAAAGGTCAGTTCTCGAAACAGGTTTGAAAAAACCTCCATATTTTTTACAAGCTTAAAATCGCGGCTCTCACTAAATGACAGGAGTCCAAATAAAAAGATTATAATAACAAATCCTGTAACTGAAATTTTTACAAGTTTTCTTGTTGATCTAATATATTTATTCATGCGCAAAAATATTTTTTGTTATTTTCAATCTATGGCAAATTAGAGATTATTATTAATATACTCCTTGTTTTCCATGCTATTAACACTTTTTAACAACAACCAAATATATTTATATACCTGGTCATTAAACAAGAAACCTGAATCTTACCTGAGCTTAATGACGTTTACAGGACAAAGCTCTGCTACTTCCAGGAAATCATCCTTAAGCCCTGCATCAATTTCAAGGATATAATTATTCCCTCGCTTTTCAGCTCCTGTTAAAGTAGCCAGACCGTCCTTGCTATCCATATCCCAGTATGAGGCTAAGACATCTGCACAATTACCACAGCCTATGCAATTCTTTCTGTTAAAAAATACTTGCGGCATAGTTTAGCATATTAAACATTTAAGGAACAGGGTCATGTCCGTGTCCTCCCCAGGGATTACATGACAAAAATCTCTTAAGAGATAACCACCCTCCCTTAAAAGGTCCATATTTTCTCAGAGCCTCCAGGCTGTAATTTGAACATGTTGGGGTGTATCTGCATGATGTAGGCAGAAGGGGAGAAATAAATATCTGATAAAATTTAACTAATCCGATAAATATGTAGTTTAATAATTTTTTCATTTTTATTTCAACTCTTCTGGCTGATCTGTTCTTTTAAAACTTCATCTCTAAGTATTTCAAGCATTTTTAACGATTTATTGTTTATTCCCTCAAGGTCAACGATCTTATCTGAAATATAAACAACAAGTACATGTATTTTTTTATTACTCTCTATTAAAGAATTGTACAGAATATGTTTATTTATGCGGTAGCTCTCCCTGAATTTCCTTTTTAGCAAATTCCTGTCAACAGCTTTCTTAAACTTCTTTTTAGGAATAGTAACTGCAATCCTTACAGGGTAGTCCTGATCCCCGATATAGGTCCAGTAAACGATAAAAGGAAAGATTTTTATCTGCCTGCCTGTAGCAAGTAAATTTTCAAAGTTTTTCTTCCCGGTTAAACGTTCCTGTTTTTTGAAAGTGTATTTTATTATCACCGGATAATTTCGAAAAACAAGTTTTATTATCTTTTATTATACTCAGCTATATATTGATCTAAAACCATTGTCATAGAGGGAGCTTTAGGTTGGGGAGCTGCAATATCCAGTCTTAAACCTGCATCCTTGACTGCCTTGGCTGTTGATGGTCCGAAAGAAGCAATTTTTGTATCATCCTGGTTCCAGTCAGGGAAATTATGAACCAGTGATTTTATCCCGGTGGGACTGAAAAAAACAAGTATATCAAATTTCTCTGCGGCAAGATCTGAGAGATCACTGCAAACAGTTTTATACAATACTGCCTTGGTAAAATTAATTTTACTCTTACTCAGCATATCAGGAATAGTAGAGTTATGCATATCTGACAAAGGGCAAAAAAATTGTTCACTATTATTTTTCTTTATCAAATCCATTAAATCTTCAAATTTACCCTTACCATAAAAGATCTTCCTCTTCCTGTAAACAATATATTTCTGAAGGTAATGAGCAATTGATTCCGTTACACAAAAATACTTCATTGAATCAGGCACGCTAATCCTCATTTCTTCAGATACCCTGAAAAAATGATCAATTGCGGTTTTACTGGTAAAAATTACAGCACTATGCTCACTTATATTTATTTTGGTCTGCCTGAATTCTTTTACAGGAATCCCTTCAATATGAATAAACGGCCTGAATTCAATCTTTAAATTATTTTTTTCTGCAAGATCAAAATAAGGAGATTTTCCGTTAGAGGGTTCTGGTTGTGAGACTAATATTCTTTTTATTTTCAATGTTTTAGGGTTTTTCAAAGAATATGATTGTACTTTATTTTAATGGAAACAATATTCTAAATAATATTAAAACGGGTAAAATTTCCAAGGCGCAAAGATACATAATTGAATAAAAAATAGAAACTCTATTTGAAATAAAAAGAATAATTAATCTAAATATCCTTAAAATATATATAATTATAATAATCCCTACGCCTGCATAAACAAGAAATTTACTCACCGGGGAATCAATATAAGCCAGGCCAAGAACAACAGGAATAAGAAAAACTCCCATTGTTTTATTATAAAGAAGTACTGAATGGTAATTTTCATTAAATAATGATTTCTCATCCGATATCAGACCAATAAGCCAATGAACAATATACTTCAGCAATAACCAGCCGGCAAGTATAAGAATGATTACTAAATATGCCCTAATACCAGGCGGGCTCCCTCTCCCTGGTTCTGGCCAATATATACCAAACATCTGAAACAGAAAAAGTCCGGTTGTCAGGAAAAAAATAAGATGAAAGTTAATTCCGGCCTGGATATAATGACTATTACGATTTCTATACAGGTTCTGGAAACTCTGTATGCTAATGCCGGAATAAATAATTGGAATTATATATTTCCCAAAGTACAAGCGTATCCTGGCAAGCAAAATAAGTATAACAAAAAATACTCCCAATAACCAGTCAGGATTATTATCTGCTCTTAACACAGGGTCAAGGACTATATTATTGTCCCCGTATTTTGTTTCGGTATAAGCAAAGACTCTGAGATTGTCAGGCTTTCTGCATATTTCTTTCCCGGCTAATTCTTTAAAGAGAAATACTGCATTAGGTTTGTGTTCATTATGATAATATGAAAATACGGCAGTATCAGGTACATTTCTTGTCTGTGGAGCAGCTATTGGTTTATGTAGCTTAACCGCTTTGCTTAAATTGATGCTTGCAGGGGTTCTTACAATTGGCAGAAATACCGAATCTCTTGCCGGTTTTTCAATTAATGTATCAATAGATAATTGTTGTTCTATGTCTGTTGTATCAGTATTAAATTTTTTAATTAAAGTATCCTGGCTACCGGCATTTATTTTACCCAGTGTATCATAAACAATTAAGGAATCCTGCAGATGTGTATTAACTATTGTCTTACCCGGCATCCTGGTTAAATCAGTTGATGTTGAAATTAAAAACAAAGATAGCAAACATGCCGAAAAGCTAGAAAAATGCAGGAATTGAGTTTTTCCCACCCATAAGTTCATATATTCCGGCCAGCAAGTTATTGGAAAGCCTGCTTGCCCCTATGCGAAACAGGGATTTATTAAGCCATTCATTCCCAATAACTGATTTTACTATATAGAAATATATAAGAGCATCTTCTATCGTAGATATGCCCCCTGCAGGCTTTATTCCTACTTTATGACCGGTTTTATCATAGAACTCCTTAATGGCCATTGCCATAACATAGAACTTATCAGGAGTGGCCGCAGGCTGAAATTTTCCAGTAGAGGTCTTAATAAAATCAGCCCCGGCATCCATTGCAAGTAAAGAAGCTTGCCATACTGCGTTATAATCAGGCAATAGCCCTGTTTCAAGTATTACTTTCAATTTTGCATTTCCTGCTGATTCTTTCAGCTTACAAATTTCTTTGTGAGCAGCTTTGGTGTCACCAATTAAAAATTTTCCCAGGTTAATAACTATATCTATTTCTGTGGCCCCGGCAGATACTGCCATTATTGTTTCCTTTATTTTAACATCTATGAATGTTTGCGAAGCCGGAAAACCGGCAGATACTGAAACTATATCAATCCCTTTCACTGCCAGTCGCCTGTCAATTTCAGGTATCAGTGACGGAAAAACACATATACCGGCAACATTTGGTATATTGGCAAAGTTCTTGCTGTATCGATTAACTTTCTCGCATATATCTCCGGCTGTATTTACCGAATCTGTTGGGTTAAGTGATGTAAGATCAATAAAACCCATTATCTTTTTAAGATTTTCAACATTCTTTTCTTTTATACTATCCAGTAATAAAGCATTACTCATTTCCCTCACTTTCACAGGATCAAGATCTTTCTTGTAGTTTTCAAAAAGTTTTTTCATGGGTTTTAATATTTAAGCTATTCCTTATTCTTTGTATCAATAAAAATAGTTACAGGACCATCATTAAGCAGTGATACCTGCATATAAGCACCAAATTCTCCGGTCTTTACCTTAGTGTTAAGATAATTTTCCAGGTTTGAAATAAACTGTTTATAAAGATTTATGGCTATTTCAGGCCTGGCAGCTTTAATATATGAGGGACGATTACCTTTCTTTACTTTTGCATGCAGGGTAAACTGACTTATTACAAGAGCTTCCCCGTGAATATCTTGTATCGACAGGTTCATAATTCCTTCTGCATCATCAAATACCCTGAGCCGGGCAATTTTTTTACTTAACCATTCAATATCTCCAAAATTGTCTCCTTCTTCTATCCCAAGCAGAATAAGCAATCCCCGACCAATTTTCGAATATTGCTTATCATCTATGCTTACATTTGCTTCCTTTACTTTTTGTATAACAGCTCTCACAGTATTTATATGTTTTACTTTGAACCAAAATTAATAAAAGTCATCTCATTCACTTTCTTTTTCGCAAGAAACAAATTCATATTAATACCAGGTAAAACACAAAAAGCCCGGCTTTGACTGCCGGGCTTTGTAATTTATAACATTTAAAAGCTATTAACTATCTGCAGCCATTAGGAACAATGGCTTCATCTCAAAGCGATGATAATGTGGTCTTAAACGTTTAATATTATAATATTTATCAAGATTTACTATTTTCTTCGTGCTGGTAACAACCTCCAGAGGTACATCATCATAACGACCGTTTTTTAAAACCACCAGCCTGCCATAAAACCCCCCAAGGATAAGGTCAAGGGCCAGGTTCCCAAAAGCCATGGGAACAATAGAATCTATAGCATCGGGATCGCCACCACGTACAAGGTATCCAAGTTTCTGATTAATTACATTTATTGTATGCCCATTATTAAACTGGGCCGACTTATTCTTGATCCCTGCTGAAACTATATCTCCAATACCTCCAAGCTTGGCATGCCCGAACATGTCTTTTTCAGCATTCTGAAATATCATTTCTTCGCCTTTAAATGTTGCCCCTTCGGAAATAAGAACAACCGAATATTTACTTGGATTTATATTCCTGTCCTCAACAAGCAGTTCTGTAAGATGGTCTATATCAAATTCATATTCAGGAATAACACACCTGTTTGCTGCTCCTGCCATGGTTGGCAACATGGCCGTAAACCCTGCATACCTTCCAAATACCTCCATTACCAATATCCTTTCATGAGATCCTGCAGAAGTTCTCAGGTTATTTGTCATCATAATAGTACGCGTGACACATGTACTGAAACCTATGCAATAATCCGTTCCGGGTACATCATTATCCATGGTCTTTGGTATTGCAACAACCTTAACTCCTTCCTGATAAAGACGAACGCCATAGCTTAATGTATCATCCCCTCCGATAGGGATAAGAAAATCAATCCCCAGCCATTCAAGATTTTTAATAATCTCCGGGGTTAAATCATTAACTTCTTTATTGTATTTGTCTCTTAAATGATCAGGCACCTTATCTTTGGGCATATGGCTGGGCCTTGTTCTTGATGAATGTAAAAACGTACCACCAGTGCGACCTGCACGATTTACTATATCATCTGTGAGGTCTAAATAATGAAGACTATTATCAGCTTTATGATCACGAATAAGTTCAGTTATCCCGGCCCAGCCTCTTTTTAAACCAATAACCCTGTAGCCTTCGCGTCTTGCACGAATAGTTATGGCTCTGATAGCCGGATTTAATCCGGGGACATCTCCACCTCCAGTTAGAATTGCTATTACACCTTTCTTCTTCTTAATATTTACCATTATTTTATATTTATATAAACCCGATTCTTAGTTTAGGCAGCAAAAATAACTAAAACTGATAATCACTGATTAAAAAAAGAGAGGGGATTTTAAAAATAGATTTTAATCAATTTGTGATCCTGTCTTTAATCCCTTGATAATTAATATAATCCCCGTAATCAGTCCGAATAGAAAAAAGAACAGGTAAAGAAATGAAAATAATCTCCCAAGCTGTATTTGCTTCTGCATTAAATCGATTTTTTTATGGACAATCCCAAGGTCAGTTTCCAAATTATTATATTCATTCATCATTGTCAGCAGACTGTCACTTCTGCTCCTGAATAAAATATTTAAAGAATCAATTTTTTCTTCTTTTGTGATTATACTATTTTCCAGTGTTTGTAATGAATCCAGTGTTTCAGAATCGGCAGGAGAATTATTCATAAACACCATTATGGTTTTGTTAATCTCATTAGCTTCATTTAAAAGTAAGTTAATTTTTAAATTTAGCCGGTTTACTCCTTTGTTCAAATCTG
This sequence comes from Bacteroidales bacterium, assembly GCA_029932855.1. Taxonomy (GTDB): domain Bacteria; phylum Bacteroidota; class Bacteroidia; order Bacteroidales; family VadinHA17; genus JAYEGO01. The sequence goes on from JAOZPG010000001.1 coordinate 78,504, forward strand.
CTATTCCAGGCTTAAGGCTATTTTGCCTGGCCTGTTTATCTGAAGTTTTTATTGCAAGACTGAATTTTGCCATATCTGTATCTAAATAATTATATATTGCCTTCTTAGATTGTATAAGCAAAAAACTCAGGCTAAACAAAACAAAAATGAGACCGCTTAAAAGGTGAGGATTATAATATTTATGGTTCATTATTCGTGTTTATTATATCAGTTATTACCGGCACTGTTTGGATATTCAAATTTATTTATACAGGTTTAATAATACTGTTTATCGCAAATCATCTACAATACTAAGAATTGGATTCAAAACAGATTCTCCAAATCTAACTGATCTTTCTGCCGACCAGCCCGTAACAGGATCGGGAAGATTTTTATTATCCTTAAATGGCATTTCAACAGTTAATGAAAGACAGTTAAAACGATATCCCACCTGCTTGGTGCATATCTTCAGATTAGCTTTCCCTGGCTCATCTTTTCCATATCCATATTCCGTTTGAAAATCGGGACTGCTTTCCAGCCATTTGGAAAGGAAATTGTCCTGAAGTGTTTTAAGTCTTTCATCAAAACCGGGTATTCCTTCAATAGAAGAAACAAAATTATAAGGAAGGTCTTCGTCTCCGTGAATATCAAGACTCATATCCACCCCGGTTTCATCCATTTTGTTTCTAACATAAAAAACTTCCGGACTTTTTTTCTTATCCGGTGATTCCCATTCCCGGTTAAAATTTATTCCCAGGGCATTTACCCTGAGATTCCCCAGTATCGCCCCGTCAATATTCATATTTGGCACAAGATAAAAGAACGCTTTCTCAAAAAGCTTTTTTGAAACAGGATCATCTTCATCAAGTAACCTTTGAATAAGGCCTTCCATAAACCACGATGCCTGAGTTTCTCCGGGATGCTGCCTGGCAATTATCCATATCTTTCTCTTTTCCTCTGAAGGGGTCCCAATGGTCAGTAAATCAATATTCCTTCCCTGGGTAGTCTTTCCTATGCTCTCAAGAACACATAGAGGTGATAACTGGGCAATATGTATCATATCGAGATGCTGCTCATATGAATAAGGAGTAAAATAAGCATAAAATACAGAATTATACTTAGGAGTATGGTTAATTATCAACGACTTACCATCATACTCTGTACTTACCCTGAACCAGTTCAGCCTGTCATATGAAGCCATGGTATTATAATCCTTCCAGCCATCAGGGACAAAACACTCAGAAGCATTCTCAAGACTCATCCTGCAGGGGTATCCGGCTGCGCCCTCAAGCCTGAAATAAAACCATTGGGCAAAATCAGAATTAGTGTCTTTGGGGATATTCAGCCTTATATCATTGGTGGATTCAATGGAAATAACTTTAATATTTCCACCGTCAAAATTAGATGTGATAATCATATTTATTTTTTTATTTTATTCTTAATTCGTTCTGATTGAAAAAGATTTTATCATTCTTATTATTACAAATCTAATTACTATAAAATTAGAACAGAAATTTCGTTTGTTTTAACTGAAGCTAATTTTTAAATTATTACAAATAATCCATTCTCATGTATATTAAACATCTAAAGTTACGAAAGAGATAAGCGGCTTTGTAGTATCTGTATAAAATAATCTGTATGCACTGGCCAATATCTAAAAAGCAGCCGATATATGTTTGATGTACAAGTTTTTACTGGTAAAAATCTTAAGCCTTATTATCTTAAAAATTCATTTTTAACCTTAAAAAAGCAAAGCTTGTCTTTTGTACAGGGCCGGAATTGAAATCTCCCTGAAAATGCTGCAAAATGAAAAAGAGTGAAAGGTTCTCCTTCAGGGAATATTCCAGGGAAGGTCCCATAAAAAACCCTTTTTCTGATGGATAATATATTGCTGCAAAAGATGCATTTAAAAGGGCTGTAACCGGATATCTGATCTGGGTCATTATATTATAATCAGTAAAAGCAATGTTTTTTACCGAAAGTGTTGTAAAATAGTATTCCCCAAAACTAAAATCATCATATTTTATATTTGAATATAGGAATTCAAGTCCCAGGTATAAAGAATTCCTGAATGTATAATCACCAGATACAGAAAACATAAATTCTTCATCATGAGTGTCATCAAGCGAGTGAAACCAGCTGAACTCACCACGAAATCCTGCCCCTTTAATATTTCCCGACCAGCCGCTACCTAAAACCAGATCTTCTTCAGTTAATATCCCCGCCAGGAGTTGAACATCATATCCTCCAAGTCCAAACAGGAATTTCCCTCCCGCACTTATCTTTCCGGAGCTATCGATCTTGCTAACCAGGTCAATGGAAGAGGAACTTCCCGTATAATACTGAATCCTTACTGCATCACTTCCCGGCCTTTCGGCATAATCAAAATCAAAATAAGAATAAGCATTGAATATATCATTCGGATTCCATACCATACTTTGTGACCAGTTAATTCTTTGTCTGCCCAGTCTTAACTGTAAGTTGTTAATACTAAAATCAAAATAAAGCCTGTCAATAGTGGTATGTAAAAGAAAAGATGATTTATTGGCAAGCAGCCATGACATATTTAAATAGCCCGGATCACTTTCAATAAATTCAGAATAACCCGGAACAGACCTAACAAAGTCTCCATACAAAAATCTGTTTCGCAGTTCCAGGTCAAAATACATATTATCCCCGGGATAAAATTTGAAATTCAAACGGTTATGAAGCTGGTTCTCGATAAACCAGCTTAAGTCGATTTCCTCAAACATTACTGATTGCATATTACTTATATAGCCGTTAAACGCAAGGCTTTGTGCTTTAAGTAACTTTCCGGAACCCGGTCCCTGAAATAACAAGACAGATATTATAATAATTAACTTTCTCACTTCAATAATTTCAATTTATCCAGCCTGGTAATAATGTCTTTGATTTAGTATAAAAGCTATTTACTAACATCCGACTCGACTTTGCCGTCAACAAGTGTAATTACCCTCCTGGCTTTTTTTACCACTCTTGCATCATGGGTTGAAAAAATAAATGTTACATCTTCGGTTTTATTCAATAATTCCATTATCTCCAGGAGAGTCTCTGTAGATTTAGAATCAAGGTTGGCTGTTGGTTCGTCAGCAAGAATAAATGTTGGTTTTGAGGCAAGTGCCCGTGCAACAGCAACTCTTTGTTGTTGTCCGCCCGATAATTTATTCGGTCTGCTCTTTTCCCTGTCTGCAATACCAACTGCTTCTAATAACTCTTTAATCCTTCTGCTTCTTTCATTCCTGGGTTTTCCCTGAAGCTGCATTATAAATTCTGTATTTTCTCCTGCTGTAAGCACAGGAATAAGGTTATATGACTGGAAAACGAATCCTATATTTTTAAGTCTAAAATCTGTAAGCTTCCGGGAGCTTAGTCTCCATATATCCTGTCCGTCAATATTAACCTCACCCGATGTAGGCCTGTCAAGACCTCCTATCATATTCAACAGAGTGGTTTTTCCTGAACCTGAGGGACCAACAATTGCGGCAAATTCACCTTTTTCAAACTCCAGATTTAAATTGTTTACTGCCACAATCTCATTGGCTGAACCATCATAAACCTTTGTCAGGTTCGAAATTTTAATAATACTCATTATTTAAAGTTTTATGGTTTACAAATTATATTTTATATGCCCTGTTTACTCTATCCTGAGAGCTTCAGCCGGATCATATTTTAATGCCTTATAAGCCGGATATATCGCCGCAATAATACCTGTCACTACTACCATTAAAGCAATTATCATATATTGTTCATGTTTTATACTGGTATAGACCATGGTGTCATAGCCAAGCTGTGAATAACCCTCTGCCCATCTTGAAAGATCTATGGCATGGACCTCAAAATACTTTGAGATAAGCCCCCCAAGGATAATTCCCAGTACTCCTCCAGTAAAGGAAAGCTGAACGGTCTCCACCATGATCATAACAAAAACCTTCATCCGCGACATGCCTATTGCCAGCAACATTCCTATTTCTTTACGTCTCTCAAGCACCACCATTAACATAGTATTTATTATACCAAACAGCAGTGCAAAAAGAATAATGATTATAAAAATGTAATTATACAGGCCCATGGCTTCTGTCATATAACTCATTTCCGGACTTAGTTCTTTCCAGTTCATTACCTCAAGTTCCGGCCATATTTTCCCTATTTCAATGCTTTTTATCATAGCCACATCATTGTCATCAACAAGTATTGCAATCTCATGGGCAGCATCTTCAGGCAGGCCGGTGAGACCGGCAAGATCTGAAACCCTCACAAAAACATTCATTTCATCAAAGCCGGTGTTTGATGATTCATATATCCCTGCTATCCTGAATGCTCCTCCTGTAATGTTTTTATCTACATCCTGAACAGTAATTACAATTTTAGAACGTACTTTTACTTTAAGCTTTTCCGCAAGTTTTTTACCAATAACTATCGGGTTTCTACTTACTCCTTCGAAATATTTGCCATCAATGATCTTAGTGCTGATTCCCGTTACGGTTTTTTCCATCTCAGGATCAATTCCGGTTATTTTTACACCGCTTGCTGTTTCAGCAGACGAGATCATTGAATAAATAATTATACGATTACTTACTCCTGCAATATTATCCAGGCTTTTAATTTTCTCTGATATAAGTGAAGCCTCAGGAATATAATATTCCAGTTCTGTTGTTTCCCTGAAATTAGTATCGTGAATCTGTATACTGGAAATTTCATTGGAAATCACTTGTTTAACCCGCTGATTCATCATTCCTGAAAAAAATGCGGATGAAAATATCCCTGCGGTAAGGCCCAGTGCTACTGCCATTATAACAACAGAGCTCCTGACTTTGTTTCTCCAGATATTCTTCCATGAAATAGACCAAATCATAATGTTATGTGTTAAATGTAAAATTATATTTATTCAAATGGTTTATCAGGCTCTCAGCGCTTTTGCCAGTGTCAGCCTGAATGAGTTTGCAACAGGTATAATACCAATTAAGAAAGTAATTATAAAAACAGTTATTACTTGATTATAAAAAACAGACGGGATCCAGGAAAAATACATATTAGGCTCTAGTCCCATCTCAATCATGGTCTCAGCTGCATCTCCTGTTAATTTAACCGGATTATTATAGAAGTAGCTTATTAAAGGTATACTTCCCATAAATCCGCTTAATACTCCGGTCAGTCCAATAAACACTGTTTCATAAAACAGTATTAATCCCAGCTTTGCTCTTTGAAGTCCTATAGCCACAAGAACTCCCATTTCCCTTCTTCTTTCTGCAAGCATCATGCTTATAGTACCCAGAATGCCAAAACCAATAACTAAATATAGTATCCCTTTCATTACAACAGCACCTGCCCGGTCTGCTTCTATCATTTGTACAAACTCGGGCTGCATTTCATCCCAGGTCATTAAGGTATATGGAGACTTTATTTTCTTATTCAGAACACGCCTGGCGTGGGGCAGATCATAAGGACTGTCAAGCATAACTATCAAGGAACTTACCAGCCCCTCGGCAGAGAAAAATTCCTGACAATTTTCCAGGTCCATATAAACCAGTTGCCTGTTAAGATCCGGGGAGGGCAGATCAATAATTCCTTTTACAGGATATTTGCCGGCAGCACTGAGCCCGTGATATCCCTGCCCCAGGAGCACCAGTGTATCATTAAGCCCCAGCTTTAAATAGTCTGCAAGTCCCGCGGCAAGTAGTATTCCGTCATCTCCCGGCAAGAGTATTTTTCCAGATGACAACCATTTACCAATACCCATCATCTGCTCTTCCTTTGCCGGGTCTATCCCAATTAAGATTGTACCCCTGCTCTGGTCATTGGTTGAAGCCAGGGCAAAAGATTCAAGCCTGGGGACAACATAACTTACCCTGTCAGAAGAGGAAACCTTTTTTAAAAGTTCGTCTGTAAGTTTAATGGTATTATTTATTGTTTTATGATCCCAGTAATCTTCATTCTGAACCTGTATATAACCGGAATAAAATTTTACCACATTATCAACCATTGTGCTATAGGAACCTTCCTGCATTGAAGACATAAATGTTGAAACAATGACTCCAAAAAACACAGAAGCAACAGTTATCAATGTCCTTTTCCTGTTTCTCCATAAATTTCTCCAGGCAATTTTAAGATTTTCCATTTGTTATTATTTGTTTCCGGTTCTATAGTTTACTTCAGATTAACAATTAATAGCTGAAGGCTGTTGCTTAAGCCCGTAATGCATTTACTGCCTTCAATCTAATTACAGATATAAGCGGATAAATAGCAATAACTATAGATATTATAAATATACTTATTGCGGGATTTAAGAATATATGTATTTCATTACTGAATATAAGTACCGGTTCAAAGCCCATTTCCCCATATAATTCCCCCATTTCTCCCCCTATCTTAATAGGATTTCTCACAAAATAGTTAACAAGGGGAATACAAAATATAAAGCTAAAAAACACACCGGTAGCTGCTATAAGCAATGATTCAAGAAAAAGAATAAGCGAAAGCCATAAACGGTTCATCCCAATGGCTATCATAATTCCCAGTTCTCTTTCTCTTTCTGCTATCATCATTATAAAAGTTCCCAGTATGCCAAAGGCTATTATTATAAAAAGTATAATAATAAATATCTTTCCGCTGGAGGTCTTTCCATCAATAAGCTGGACAAGCTGAGGCTGCAGGTCTTCCCATCTCAAATAAACAAATTCCGGATTGTCTATTTGTTCAAGACTTTTCATCAGTGCTGTCAGTGTGCCTGGTTTTTCCACCATAAGGATAAGGGATGTTACAGTTCCCGGGACCTGAAAGAAATCACCGGCAGTGCCAATATCCATATATAATATCTGGCGGTTTAACTCTGATATGGGGAATTTCAATAGCCCCCTTACAGCAAACAGGCCTGCTACCTGTACCCCATGATATCCCTGTCCTATAAGTATAATTGTGTCACCGGTATTTACTTCAAGCTTATTGGCAAGAAGTTCTCCAAGAAGTACCCCTCCGGGATCATCACCGGAGTAGGAACCCTGAATAATCCATTGTGAAAGTTTAGAGATTTTGTCTTCATTCTCAAAATTAACACCTATGACAGCAGTCCCGTAACTTTTTTCCCCGGTTGCAATTAGGGAAAAAGTTGAAAGCCTGGATGTATATTTACTTATGAATTCGTTATTATCAAGAAAGTTATAAAGTTCTTCATCAGGTATAAAACCATTGTTCAGGCTCTTGTTATCCTTATAATCAATATTCTGTATCTGTGCATAACCGGTTGTAAAACTGACCATGTTGTCAACCATATTATCAAAAGAACCAGTCTGAAGAGAGCTTAATGCCACTGCCCAGAGCACACCAAAAAAAACAGAAGCTATTGTTATGAGGGTTCTTTTCCGGTTCCTCCATAAATTACGCCATGCTATTTTTAAAAGTTTCATTGCAGATTGTATCTTCTTAATATTACAGCACTTTATCAGCGTATTCTTTTCATATTCTGTATTGAGAAAAAACTATCTTTTATATCGACATTAAAAATTATGTTATTGAATTCCATTATGGTCATATAGCCATCTTTTTCAACAGGTACAATTTCAAAGCGAGTAGGTATCAGCCTGTCACCTATATTTTTAATCTTTGATAATGTTTCACGGTTTACCAGGTATCCGTCTTCATCGTAATACTCGTTTTTTAATGTAATATATTCGTTTACAGATATCCATGAAATAATTTTACCCCATACAACCGGAGTATCCTCATCGGGTACAAGTTCTATAATATAGCATTCGTAGTCATCAATAATTTCCCTTCCAAGTAACTTATGTTCATAATCTTCAACGATAGAAGATTCCTTTACCAGGTCATCATTGGTCATATCTGAGCCCATCCATGACTGCATCATCATTGATGGTGGTATTTTTATCATTCGTTCAATTGACGGCAGCCAGTTCCACATTTCCTTGTCCCTTTTAAGAAACACCTGTCCCTTTTCCTTTGCAGGGGCAGTAACATATATCAACGAATATTCTGTCCCTTTCGACCATGTCTTAAATGATAATGATCTTTCCCATTTAGGACGCATTATTGTCATTGTCATTTCCCCCCGGCTTGTTTTGCCACGCATAAGCTCATAGGCTTTATCAACTATATCTTTTGCAGATACTTCCTGTGCTTTGGCTGCTTGTGTACTGAGTGCTATAATAATTATAGTAATTACCAGTCGAAATTTGTAAATAATACTTTTCATGTCTTAAGGCTATTAAATGTATTTTTTTATTATTATTTCTTTAACTTCCTTTATTTTAAAGTTTTCAGGATTAAGTATATAGTGCATCCCAACACCATCAAGTATTGCCCCTATTAGTTTTGCTTCTGCTTCCGGATTTTCTGATCCCTGATTTGTAAAATAATTCTCAAGCATTTGCATTATCGGACTTAAATATTCGTTCAAACTTTTTTCAAACATTTTATATATCATGGGTTTCATAATCAATATAAAATACAGCTTCCAGAAATCTCTGCTATTTTCTAATTTATCCAATGAATTTTCAATAAACAGAATAAACTCATCTTTAGTAAGTATGCCATCATGGTTTTGGTCAAAAGATTTGAATATTTCGTCCAGTCCGAAATGAAATATTTCTGATAGCAGGTCTTCTTTGTTTTGAAAATAATTATAAATAAGTCCCTTTGAGATATTTGCAGCTTTAGCAATTTTATCTATGGAGGTAATATAATAACCCTCTTCAGCAAACAGCTTAAGTGCCGTGTTCATAATAAGCTTTCTTTTTTCTTCCCTTATTATTTTTAATTGCTTCGATGTACGGGGTGACATAATATGATTCCGGATAAATAGTTTATTGACTGAATATTCGGTCAATATTACAATCTTGCCAAATTGAAACCAAATAATTGTTCAGTTTTTTTCAAAATGAAATATTATTATTTATACAATAAAGCCTTTTGTTAAGCCTGGCAATAGCAGATTAAACACATTTACTAACACAATCTATAATCTTGCTAAGGTTTTCGTGCTTCAAAAAGTAATAGGTGTTTTTTCCCTTTCTCAGTGATGACAAAACCCCTTTATCTTTAAGTATGCCCAGGTGGTGTGATGTTGTTGATTGCTGAATATTTAATTTTTCGTGTATTTCAGATACATTAAGTTTATTATTATCCAAAAGATTTAGAATGGATAGTCTCATGGGGTGAGCAATTGCTTTCAACATGCTGGCAGCAGCGTCTAATTGTTCTGAATTAAGATCTTTGATTTTCATGCTTAAATGATCTGTTATGTTCATTATTATTTTATGATTTAATTACCAATTCCCTTATAAATCTTGAAGTTATACAAATATATAAATAGCTGGTTTCTTTTAATGGTATAATAAGATATTTAAAAGCATGTTTTTGTGGAATAGTAAATATATTATCTTTATAGGCAAAGATCCCATATGTCAAGAATTGATCTGATAATGTCACCGATTAAGCAGGAAATGACAGAGTTTGACAAATATTTCAAGTCATCTCTTAAGTCCAAGGTTCCGTTAGTTGACATAATTACCAATTACATACTCCGGAGAAAAGGAAAACAAATGCGCCCCATGTTTGTTTTTCTCACTGCCAAAATGCTTGGAGAAATAAACAGGTCGAGTTATATTGCAGCTTCATTAATTGAACTCCTGCATACAGCCACTCTTGTTCATGATGATGTTGTTGATGAATCTTATGAAAGACGTGGTTTCTTCTCAATAAATGCTTTGTGGAAATCAAAAATTGCCGTGCTTTTGGGTGATTATCTACTTTCAAAAGGTCTTTTGATAGCTCTTGAAAATAAAGAATTTGAAATTCTTGAGATAGTATCAGTAGCTGTCAGGGAAATAAGTGAAGGAGAATTATTACAACTTCAAAAGTCCTTTAAACTTAATATCCGAGAGGAAGAGTACTTTGAAATTATCCGCAAAAAGACCGCTACTTTGATTGCAGCATGCACTGCTACCGGAGCAAAATCAGTAATTGAAAATGACGAGGTCATAAGTGATATGAAAAAGTTCGGGGAATATGCTGGTATAGCATTTCAAATACGGGATGATCTTTTTGATTATGAAAAAAACGGTCTTGTTGGTAAACCCCGTGGAAATGACCTGAAAGAAAAAAAACTTACACTTCCCATAATATACTCCCTAAATAAAGCACCGGCAAGTGAACGAAAACATATACTGGGATTAATTAAAAAACATTCCACAAAAACCAGCTCTCTTGAAGAAATTATAAGCTTCGTTGAAAAGTCAGGGGGAATTGAATATTCTGCAAAAAAAATGCATGAATATAAAAACAAGGCCCTGGAATCAATTTCCCGATTTCAGGATAATGAATCGAAAAAAGCACTTATAGAACTTGTAAATTATTCAGTTGACCGAAAAAAATAAAATTGCAGTCAGATGAGGCGCTCAAAACCGGGTTATGGCCGGTAAAAATTATTTTATTTGATTCTAATAACACTAAAACACTCACCTATTTCCACTAAACTGCTTATTTATAGAAGATTAATACGTCTAAACTTATAAATAAAAATTATCTCATCTGGAAGAGTTTTTGAAGTGTTTTAGCAAAATAGTACTTTTTACTCTTCCAATTTCTATTTTCAACTCATAAGGTTTAAGTTTTTTTATTCTTTCAATAGATTTATATTTAATCAATAATTTGTTTATTGTCCTGGGACCAATTCCTTTAATTGAATCTAATTCTGATTTCGTTAATAACGCTGAACGTTTGTGCCTGTGAAAAGAAATTCCAAACCGGTGGGCTTCATTTCTTAATTGCTGGATAATTTTCAGAGAAGATGAATTCTTATCCAGGTAAAGAGGAACCGGATCTCCGGGTACATAAATTTCTTCAAGTCTTTTAGCAATTCCAAAAACCGCTATAGTACCTTTTATATTCAAATCTTCCAATGCATCAATAGCCGCTCTTAATTGTCCTTTGCCCCCATCCACCAAAATCATATCCGGTAAGCTTTTTTTTTCGTCCAGCATTCTTTTATATCTTCTGAAAACAACCTCTTTCATTGAAGCAAAATCATTTGCTCCTGCCACCGTTTTAATATTAAAATGCCTGTACTCAGATTTTTTGGGTTTCCCGTTTCGAAATACAACACAGGCTGCTACAGCTTGCTTGCCCTGTATGTTTGAATTGTCAAAACATTCTATATGTCGTGGTATATTCTTCAACCTCATATCGTCCCTGAGTTTTTCAAGCACATATATTTTATTTACCCTGTTCCTTTGAAGCTCTTTTGTACGCTTTCTTTCCATCATAAAGTAACGGGCATTTCTTTCAGAAAGCTCTAAGAGCCTTTTTTTATCTCCTCGTTTAGGAATAAATATTCTCATCCCCGGAAAACTGTATGCGGGCATAAAGGGCAAGAGTGTTTCACGTGAAACCTCTCTCATATTTTGTGTTATCTCCGTGATAGCCAAGGTTATAAGTTCTTCCTTAGACTCATCAAGTCTTCTTTTTAATTCCAGTGAACGGGAATAAACGACAGAACCTGCAAGCACCTTAAGATAATTTACATATGCAACATCATCATCATCCACTATGCTGAAAACATCAATATCTGTTATTCTGGAACTTACAACTGTTGATTTGCTCTGATATTTACTTATTATTTCAACCTTTTCCTTTAAGTAGTCTGCCTCTTCATACTTATAATCAGCTGAATACTTATGCATAAGAACATTTAAATAATCTCGTAATTCATTTATATTTCCTTTAAGTATGCTTCTTATTTGTTTTATAATTTCATTATACTCGTCTTCATCCTGTTTTCCTACGCAGGGAGCTTTACATTTGCCTATGTGAAATTCAAGACAGGGCTTAAACTTCTGATTATCAATGTTTTTAGAGCTAAGCTTGTAAGAACATGTCCTTATGGGATATAATTGCCTGAGAAGGTCGAGAATAGTACGTACAAGCAAGGCAGATGTATATGGACCGAAATATTCTGACCCGTCATTTAGTTTATTCCTTGTGGAAAACACACGCGGGAAGGGTTCGTTTTTAATACATATCCAGGGGAAATTTTTATCGTCTTTTAAAAGGACATTGTAACGGGGCTGGTATTTTTTTATTAGTGTATTCTCGAGCAAAAGAGCCTCATGTTCTGAATCCACTATTATAATATTTACCGAGACTGTCCTGGATATCAGGATTTTTGTTTTGCCTGTATTTTTCTTTGTAAAATATGAACTTACTCTTTTCTTTAGATTCTTTGCTTTGCCAATATATATAATTTCAGACTTCTTATCCCTGAACTGGTATATACCTGGTTTTGAAGGCAGGCTTTTAATACTGTCTTTTATTTTATTGTTTTCAGTCACAACAATATTATATATATGGCTTCGCCAGCTTAAAATTTATTGATTAAGATAGAGACCCGTTTGCATAAAGTTATTTACATCAAACAAGCCCTTGTCTCCTATTTTTATTTCAGGAATAACAAGGAGTGCCATAAAAGCCAGTGTCATAAACGGGGCTTTCATTTTGCCACACAATAATGAAGCTTCATTATTTAATCTATTATATGATTCTGCAACAAACTCTGGATTTGCCGAAGACATAAGTCCGGCTATATCAAGGACCATGTTTTTTGTTCCGTTGATATCACTAATTGAAATACCTCCTTTTGTATCAATAAGTTTATTGATGGCATTTACAATATATTTATCATTCGTGCCGACAGCAATAATATTATGGCTATCATGAGCAATGCTTGAAGCAATAGCACCCTCAGTCATACCAAAGCCATTTATAAAACCAATTGCAGGTTTAGCTTTCATGTACCTGTTAAGTACTACTATTTTATTTATATCCATGCTGGCCAGGCTTTCTGAATCTGTACCCGTAAGGGATAAGTCCACAATTTGGCCCACAGTATATAAATCGCCGTCTGATGCTTTAATAAGCTTAATTTTACCAGGAAAAAGATCAAGTTTAATATCTGAGATCTTTATCTTTTGAGCATTAAAATTGTTAATAGGCCTGGGCTTAGAATAAGAAAATTTAACTTTATTATTCTCAAAAACCACTTCCCCGTTTATCCAGGTTTCCATAATGTTAAATTCTTCTATATTATCTATAACTATCAGATCTGCAGGATCTCCTTTTCTCATTAAACAGCTATCAAGATTATAATGAAGAGCAGGAGTAATAATAGCAGCCTGCAACACATTAAAAAGGTTCATACCATTTTTAATAGCCCTTTTTACAAGCAGGTTCATGTGACCCTTCATAAGGTCGTCCGGATGGAGATCGTCCGAACAAAGCATAATCATGCCAGGGTATTTATCTATAAGCCTGTATAACTTGTTAAAATTCTTTGCAGCACTTCCTTCCCTGATCTGTATCAGCATTCCTGCATTAATCTTTTCTTCAGCTTCTTCAAGATCAGAACATTCATGATCAGTAGAAATTCCTGCTGCAATATATTTTTCCAGGTCATCTCCCTCCAGGCCAGGAGCATGTCCATCAACAGGTTTATTGATTCCCCTGGCAAACTTTACTTTTCCTACAACTGAGTCTACATTATTAATTATTGCCGGGAAATTCATCATTTCAGACAAATATTTTATTTCATCCCTCTCTAACAGGGCTTTTACATCATTATAATCAAGCTTTGCCCCGGAAGTTTCAAAATCAGTGGCCGGGACACATGAGGGGGCTCCAAAATAAATTTTTAGAGGACTTTTTTTCGCTTCCCCTACCATATAATCCACTCCTTTAATACCAAGAACATTGGCAATCTCATGGGGATCTGAAACACATGCTACAGTCCCATGCTTAACGGCAAGGAGGCCAAATGAGCCAGGTGGTAACATGGAACTTTCAATATGTATATGAGAATCGATCAGGCCTGGTAATATATAATTCAAATCCCTGTCCTCTTCTCCTAAAAAATTTATAGCCTCAATCCTGCTGTTTTCAATTTCAATCTTTCCATAATAGATTCTTCTTTTCTGAATATCAATAATATTTCCAAAAATATTTTTTCTCATATTTTTTCTGTTCCACGTGGAACACTATCTGCCCAAATAAACTAAAAGAACAGAAACGTCAGCGGGGGATACACCAATAATTCTACTTGCTTGTCCTATAGTTTTAGGATTTATTTTTTTCAGTTTTTGTCGACCTTCTATTGAAATGGATTTCAAACTATCATAATCTATATTCGCAGGAATTTTAACAGCTTCAAGTCTTGCTATTTTTTTTGCTACCAATTGCTCTCTTTCAATATATCCAGAATACTTTATAACAATTTCAGCCGATTCAATAATTTCTTTCCTTAATTTCCCTGCTTTTATTACAATACTATCAAGTTCTTCATATAAATCCAGGATCATTTCAATATTTACCTCCGGACGTTTTATTATTTCAGAGACTTTAACAGATTGTTTTATCCTGCTGCTACCGAGGTTTTCCAATAATTGATTAATAATATCAGGTTTAACAGAAAACTTCCTTAGTTTTTCTACCAATTCATCTCTAATCGCATATTTATTTCTACATAACTCAAATCTCTCTTTTCTTGCAAGTCCAATATTATAAGCCTTTTCAGTAAGTCTCTCATCGGCATTATCTTGTCTTAATAATATCCTGTATTCTGCTCTCGCAGTAAACATGCGATATGGTTCATCCACCCCCTTTGTAACAAGATCATCTATAAGAACACCTATATAGGCTTCATCCCTTTTAAGTACAAATTCATTCTTCCCACGAATTTTCAGATTTGCATTTATCCCCGCCATCATTCCCTGAGCCCCGGCTTCCTCATATCCGGTAGTTCCGTTTACCTGTCCGGCAAAATATAAATTTTTCACCATCTTGGTCTCTAAAGTATGATATAGTTGAGTTGGATCAAAATAATCATATTCTATCGCATATCCTGGTCTGAAAATTTCAACGTTTTCAAAACCTTTCATTTTTTTTAAGCCTTCATACTGAACCATTAAAGGTAATGAAGAAGAAAATCCGTTCAAATAATATTCAATTCCTTCCTCTCCCTCCGGTTCAAGAAAGAGCTGATGACTGTTTTTATCAGAAAATGTTTTTAGCTTATCTTCAATACTGGGACAATATCTTGGTCCAATGCTTGAAATCGTACCATCAAAAAGGGGTGATTCAGAAAGTCCTAATTCCAGTTCTTTGTGAACTACCGGACTTGTATGAGCAATAAAACAACTACGCTGAGGCCCCTGCTTTTTATCATAATTAAGATAAGAAAAATATCCACCCTCTTCATCACCTTTTTGCTCTATCAGCCTTCCAAAATCAACAGTTCTCCCATCAATTCTCACAGGGGTGCCTGTTTTCATTCTTCCCATTCTAAATCCATATTTTTCCAGGCCATCAGACAATTCTAAAGATGCCTCATCTCCCATTCTTCCACCTTCAATTTGATTTTTTCCCACATGCATCAATCCATTCAGAAAAGTGCCACTTGTAAGAATTACCGCTTTAGCCCTAAATTCCACACCCAGTCTTGTTTTAACTCCTTTGACAATATTTCTTTCAATTATTATACCTGTAACTGTATCCTGCCAGAAATTTACACCTTCAGTTTCTTCGAGCATTCTCCTCCATTTATCAGAAAATCTCATTCTATCACTTTGTGCCCTGGGACTCCACATCGCCGGACCCTTAGACCTGTTAAGCATCCTGAATTGAATCATTGTATCATCCGTAACAAGGCCCGAATAACCACCCATTGCATCTATCTCCCTGACTATCTGCCCCTTAGCAATGCCCCCCATGGCAGGATTACAAGACATTTGAGCAATTTTTCCAAGATCCATTGTAATCAGCAGTACTTTTGATCCCATATTCGCTGCTGCTGCTGCTGCTTCGCTTCCAGCATGGCCAGCTCCTATAACTATAATATCATAATCCTGCATACTTCAAAATTTCTTCAAAGATACAACAAGCAAAACTGAAATAAAATGTAATGATATTTACAATTCTCCGAATGAATTAAGATAAAGGTCTTCCTTCTTTGTCATAATGTTTTTTTCATATTCGTTCCCATCATTATAACCAATTAAATGTAGTAAGCCATGAACCATTACTCTCAATTGTTCATTAAAAACCGAGACACCAAATTTTTCCGAATTTTCAATTATTCTATCATAACTTATAAAAATATCTCCTCCAATAATTTCTTTCTCCTCTGAATAATCAAATGCAACAACATCTGTATAATAATCATGATTTAAAAACCTCATGTTTATTTTTAATAACTCTTCGTCCCCAATAAATATATAGGTAATTATTCCGGGAATTTTTTCTTCCTCTAAAATTACAAATTCAAGCCATTTAATAATTGACTTTTCTTTATACTTTTTAAATGATTTGTGTTCTGTGTTAATAAAGATGGGCACTTCAGGCAATATTAAAAATCATTTCAACACCAGATCCTTCTTTAAAGAAATTTACCTGATCTGACAAATGATTCATAAGAAAAACACCTCTTCCGTTAATTCTCTCAATATTTTCCGGAGCAGTGGGGTCCGGAAGATTACTAAAATCAAAACCCACTCCCTCATCCTGTACAACTATTCTTAATTTTTCCTTATTACTCTTAACCTCGATATTAACAAATTTATCCGGATTAGATTTATTGCCATGAATAATACTATTATTAACAGCCTCTATACAGGCAACCAATACCTTTCCATACATATCTGATGCAAGAGAACATCTTTCAGACAGTTCATCAATTAATTTTTCCACCTGTCCTAAATTCTCAGGCATTGAAGAAATCCTTAGTTCCTTGTCAAGATTCATTTCTATATTGCCCATATTACTACTCACTTATAGCTTATACAATTTTATCACGATAAAGTTACATTTCTTTTTCCATTTTTTATCTACTCAACCAAAGCTCTGGATTTTGAGTCTTTTTTTCCTTATATATTCTAAAATGTAATATCGTTTCTCCATTCCCCTCAGTATCAGAATATACCCTTCCAATTTCCTGTAAGTAATCAACTTTTTCACCAACCCTTACTTTTACATCAATAATGTTCCGGTAAACAGTAAGAAAACTTCCATGCCTAATTATAACAGTTTGATTAGCACCGGGTATAGCAATAATTTTCATCACTACTCCTTCAAAAATATTTCTTACGCTACTTCCTTTTGTAGTAGTAATATCTATTCCCCCATTATCAATTTGTATGTTTTTCATAACAGGATGCGGATGAACCCCAAATTTTCCTGTTATAATCCCGCTTGCGGTCGGCCAGGGCAATTTGCCTTTGTTCTCTTCAAATTTGTCAGAAATAATTCTGTCTGATGGGGTTAATTTATAAATACTTTTTGCCTTTTTAGCCTCTTCGGCAAGTATCCTATTGATTTCTTCATCCAGCTTTTTTGCAATATTTTCATTCTTCCTTATCTCCCTCTTCAAATTTTTCTCCCTTTTTTGCAAATAAGTAAAATATCTTTCCTGCTTATTTATATCATAACTTAAGTTAACTCTTTCCCTCGTAATCTCGGAATAAACCTCTTCTTTCAGCATTCTTTTCTCTGCCAATTCTACATTCATAATATCCAGAAGTTCCTGCATTTGTAAAATTATTTTTACCTGTTTTTTTCTGTATTGTGAATATTGTCTAAGATAAAGAGTGCGTTTATAGGCCTGGTTCAGATCAGCAGATGAAAACAGGTAAATAAGTTCAAAATATGGTGGCCTTTGCTGATATACTGATTGAAGCAATTTCCCATATTCCGTTTTTATCCCTTTAATATCTTTTTCAAAAGAACTTATAATATATTCATTTTCTTTTATCCTCTTATCCAGTTCTTTAAGTTCGCCAGATATTTGATTTATCAATTCTTCCCTGTTTTCAACCTGTTTGTTTAATATCCTTATTTTATTTAGTGATATATTTTTATTTCTGGATACTTCTCTGATTATCTTGTTTGTCTTCTCAATTTCTTCTCTCGCTTTGATTTTCCTTAATTCAAGCTCCCCACGTGTTTGAGCAATAAGGTTAAGCTGAAACGCAAAAAATAGAAATAAAATATTTACATAAAACACTTGTTTTTTCATATTCCATCAAAATATTTTACCCTTATATAGTTATCCGGTATTTTAATTTTAACCGGAACCTTTTGATTTATTTCTATTCTGTCATAATATAATTCAAGCTTATATTCAGAATTATTCAGAACTGTAACAATGTTTATTCCAGAAGGGTACAAAAACCCATCTATTTCATTATAATCAAAATACCTCAGTTTAACATAATTATTTAATTCCTCATCGATAAAACCAAGGCTCTCCGGCATAGCATTAAATTTGTTGAAACAAAGGGTTTTTTTCGTCTTTAAATCCTTAGTTGATAAATCCAATATATTAAAACAAACACTTTTTGTTTCAATATCCACTGTCTTTGGGATTTTTTCTATTTTCAAATTATCTATTAAGAATACTGTTTGTAAAAATTTAAAATCTGCCAGATAAGAAAAATGTTCTCTCATTTTATTCTTTTCTACTCTAGAATATGATTTCTCAATTCTGTTTATAAAAGTGATACTATCCTTTTCTATAAATAACCGGTATCCCTCCATTCCGAGTTCATTCCTAAGAACAACTACTATAACACTGTCTTTTATTGCCCTTATACCTGCATAAAAAACTTCCCGTTTACCAGAATAATAAAATTTTCCTTTTATTTTCTTTATCCATAAGTGTTCAATCTTATTGCTATAGCTTTTATAGGCATTATAAATATCATTATTGCTGAAATAATTACTACTTGTACTAATAACTGCTTTTTTCGTACTACATCCTGCAATCATTATAAATGTAAAAACAGAAATTATTAATACCAGTTTTTTCACAATTCTTATGTCTTATTTTAATTTCTTTGCTTTTTGTATTTTACTTTTTAATGATCCGGCTTCTCCACCAGCTTTTTCTGCTTTTTCCCAGAATTTGATAGCAGTATCATATTTCCTGAGTTTATAATTAACATCCCCATAGTGTTCAAATACTTCTGCGCTGATATCATTATCATTATCTATAGCTTTTTTCAGGTAGGTTTCCGCCTTTCTGTATTTTTTCATCTTATAAAGTATCCAGCCATAAGTATCTAGATAAGTACTGTTATTTGGTTCAGCAATAATAGTTTTACTACTCATTTCTTCGGCTTTTTTCAGGTTTTCCCCCCTAAGCGATAAATAATAACTATAATTATTTAATAATATCTGATTGTTGGGATCTATCATTAGTCCTTTTTCAAAAGATCTGTCAGACAGATCATTCATACCAACATTTTTATAGCATTCACCAATTACGGAATAAAATTGTAAGAGCAGGTCATTATTATTATTTACACGCTCAATCCCCGACTTTAATATCTCTATGGCTTCTTCGTCTAACTCCATAGCACTGCATGCCGTTCCTTTAAAAAGATAGAGTATTGCTGATTTGGGAAATAATTCAATTGCAGCACTGCTATATTTATACATATCTTCATTCTCTCCCAGTATATTTTGTAAAAATAAAAGCTGTTCCCATACCAGGTAATTTCTTTTATCCTTTTCCAAATAAGACTTAAACTCCAGAGAAGCATTTTCATAATTACCACATTTCACATAATAATCACCTATAAGGGCAGTAATCTTAATCTCTTCATTGTATTTCTCCCGGTACCTGTTAAGGCTATAATATAGCGAGTCTTTTATTTCTGCAAGTAGTAATGGATCTGAAAATAAATAAACAACAATGTCAAATTTTGTTTCTATCCTGGTATCGTCATTAAGTAAAAGACTATCGGTAAGACTCATTAATTTATTATATTCTTTAGTAATAATATAAAACTTCATGCGACTTATCTTTAACTCTTCATTTTCCGAATATCTTTCTATTAAGTTGTTGTATTCTTCCCTGGCCCGTTCTGTTTCTCCACTTTCTGCAAGCATTTCCACATACATAAGTTTGTAGCTAAGATTATCATCAGATATCTCATTTAATTTTTCCAGTTCTTTAATAGCTTGCTGCTTTTTATTATTTCTTCTATATATTTCTGCTTTTGAAACAGAAACAGATTCCTGTAAACCAACATCGTTTTCTATCTCATCAAATAAAAGCAGGGCCTTTTCATTTCTTTCCCCATCCATATATAACTTAGCAAGCTGATATTTATAATCAAGGTTTTGAGGACACATTGCCACTATTTCTTCATACACCATAATACTACTATCTGCTTTACCAAGGCCGCTATACAACCCCGCAAGCTGTAATTTATACCATATGTTTCCTTTGTCGGTTTTTTCCGCCATCCTGGCATAATCCAGTGATTTATTATAATCCCCGGAATAACTATTAAGCTTGCTTAGTTCAAACATCACCGCATCACTTTCGGGATTTATTATAAGGCATTGCTGGTAATATTTCTGTGCCTGGGCATAATTTCCCAGATTTTTCTGCTTTATTGCCTCACTAAACAGGTAATTATAATTTCTAAAATCTGTTTCGTTTTTATAATTACCGGCCATTTTTGAACTTACCGGTACAACAGATCTCTGGCAGGAAACAAATAATAATAAAAGCAGGAAATATAAATATTTGCCTGTGTTCGGCTTATATGGTTTGTACATATTGTTTCTATTAACTAATTTCTTAATCAGGCTATCAGCTTATACCTGTGTGGCCAAATCCCCCGCTTCCTCTTTCAGTTTTCTCCAAGTAATCAACTTCTGTCCATTCCGCTGTTTCATGTTTTGCTAAAATCATCTGACAAATCCTTTCTCCATTCCCTATAATAAAGTCCTTGTTTGAAAGATTAATAAGTATAACCTTTATTTCACCCCTGTAGTCTGCGTCTATTGTGCCAGGAGAATTTAAGATGCTTATTCCTTTGTTTATTGCAAGTCCGCTCCTGGGTCTTATCTGGGCTTCAACGCCTACAGGCAACTCAATAAAAAGTCCGGTTGGAACCAGTCTGCGCTCAAGGGGTTTCAGTAATATGTCCTCTGTAAGATTTGCTCTTAAATCAATTCCGGCACTGTACCCGGTGCTATATTCCGGTAATTTATGTGCCGACTTATTTACTATTTTAACTTTCATTTTTCTGTTTTTCTACAATTATCTTACCACGCTTATTATACCCCCTGTGCAGATTACGGTTTATTTTTCAAATTCACCTAATTTATTCTTTACCTCTCTAAAATAAATAAAGACCGTGAAAACAATAAGTATAATATTTCCGGTGATTAGTTTTATAAGCATACTGCTAAATACCCAGTTTGAAAAGGACAGGAATATTACCAGGCTGACAAAAATATATATAAGAGCCTTTTTTACCATATAGGGTACCTTATAAATTTTTCTGCCCAGATAATATGAAACTACCGTCATTATTAAATATGATAATAAATGTGCCCACGCAGAAGCTTTATAACCATAGTGCGGAACAAATATTACATTTACCATTATTGTTATTATTGCGCCTATAGATGCTAATAATGCTGCATATTTTGTAATGTCATTAAGTTTATACCAAACCGAAAGATTTACAAATATCCCAAACATAACAAATGCACCTAGTAAAACGGGTATAACATTAAGGCCATCCCAATAGTTATACGGTATCAAATGTTTGAAAATATCCAGGTTGATATTAATGAATAAAAAAATTAAAAGGCAAAACAATAAAAAATAATTCATAATACCGGCATATAATTTTGGTGCCCTGCTGTCATTTGCTTTTGAAAAAAAGAATGGTTCTGCAGCATATCTGAACATTTGTATGAATATTGCCATCAATACAGCAATTTTATAATTTGCCCCGTAAATACCCAGCTGTTCTATTGCCGTATCCTTTCCGGGAAGAAGAAATTTCAGACTGGCCTTATCAAAATTATCTATAATAATACCTGCAAGACCAGCAAATAAAAGTGGTATAGAATAATTCAGCATTTTTTTTAATATGGAAACCGAAAAACTATATTTATCTCTTACAAAATCAGGTATTAATAAAATCAGGCTTACTACGCTTCCACACAGGTTAGCAATAAAAACATAACCAACACCAATTTCTTCTGAATAAATATTATTAAGAACGGATCCTGGCTTATTTTTTAGATATTCCGGTATAAATAATAAAAATGATATCGCTACTCCTACAATTACCAAAACATTAATGATTTTTATCGTTGCGAATTTAAATACCCTATTCTCTATCCTTAATCTTGCAAATGGCAGGGCAGATACAGCATCTATACCAACTATCAGTGAAAACATTATTATATATTCCCTGTTTCCTGAATATTGTAACAGGGTGGCAAAATTTGTAGAAAAAGCTAGTACAATAATGATAAATGATACAGATGTAATTAAAAGGCTTGTTAATGCGGATGAAAAAATTACACCTTTATTATTTTTATCCTTTGTTGCAAACCTGAAGTATGCTGTTTCCATCCCATAGGTCAGCAGTATGAGCAGAATTGCCATATAAGCATATATCTCTGTCACGACGCCATATTCCCCCAGACCCAGGACGCGTGTATAAAATGGCGTTAAAAGGGCATAATTAAGTACCCTGGGAACGATAGTCCCCATTCCATAGATTATTGTTTGCCCCGCAAGTTGTTTTATTGAATTCACAAAATTCTACTATGATAAATGAGCCACAAAATTAATACTTACTTTTCGTATCAATATGAATCGTTGCCAAAATATCTAATTTAATCTTTATTTCTTTAAATAATTCTTCCGTTATATATGTGGCTTCACTGAGTTTAATGTTTCCGGGCAAAACAATATGAAAGGTCATTTCACTATGAAAACCATAATTATGAATATGGAAATGATGAAGTCTTAAATTGCCCTTATAAATATTCCCGGCAATTTTTTTTATTTCTGAAATTATTTCATCATCTGGTTTTCGTCCTAATAAATTGTTAATTGTGTTCTTAAGTATTATAATCGCTGAATAGAATATAATTATAGCAATAATAACACCCATAAGTCCGTCTATCCACCAGGCCCGGTTCTTAAAAAAAATACCCGCAAGTATTACTACAGAAGAAAGAGCATCTGATCTGTGGTGCCAGCCATCTGCTCTTACGCTTTCCGATCCTGTTTTTCTTGCAACATAAAAAGCATAACGAGCAAAGATTTCTTTTACCAGAATAGAGCTAATTGTAACAATAATTGCAACTAATCCAAAATCTGCACTTTCTGTATTTTTCAGTTTATCAATGGACTCAACAAGAAAATGAAAAGCAATTAGTATTAATAATATTCCTATTACCAGAGAAACTATTGTTTCTGCTCTTCCGTAACCAAAAGGGTGTTCTTTATCTGCCGGTTTTAATGCATACTTAAGTCCCAGAATTAATAATACTGATGAAATTGTATCGCTTAGTGAGTGCCAGGCATCGGCCATAAGGGCAACTGATCCGGAAACAAGCCCTGCCCATATTTTTAATCCAAACAGGCTAATGTTCCCTATTATCGAGAGAAGCCCCTCCAGTATACCCAGCCTGTATTTTTCTGAAGCAGTATTCATTTTCTATATACAATTTTAACAATAAAAAGCCTGTTTATGTATATCTGTGTGCTTTACTGCTTAAAAGTCGTCAAATAAATATAATTTTGTGCCAAATTATGTGCTAATAATGAAAAGCGAATCATCCAGCTGGGAAGAGCTACTTGAGAATCTTAATAAAAGCCTGGGAATAAATAAAAATCTGATGTCTGTTTTGTTTATTATGGGCCTCCAGGAAAAAGGTTCGGGTTTTAAGAATTATTCTCAGGAAGAAAAAACAGAAATAATTAAAACTGTTCAATTTAACTTATTGTGCAAAAATGATTATTACATAAAACCCGCAAAAGATCTTAATGGTCAGGCTATATGGATAGAAAATCCCGATAAGGAAATTCCTGATGGAAATGCCTATGAAAAGCTTTTAAAAAATCTTGTTTTAAATTATTTCAATACTAAATTATTATGAAAATCAAATTAATTAAAATATTCCCGGTATTTCTTATTCTTAGTTATATGGTTTCTTCTTGTTCTCCAAAGAATACACCGGAATCAAAAGAACAACTTGTATTAATTGAAACCAGCCTTGGCAATATTAAAGTAAAATTATATAACGAAACCCCTTTACATCGTGATAATTTTATCAAACTGATAAATGATTCTTTTTACGATAATCTTTTGTTTCACAGAACTATTAATGAATTCATGATCCAGGGAGGTGACCCTGATTCAAGAAATGCAAAAGCCGGTCAGGCTCTTGGTGATGGTGGGCCGGATTATATTATTAAAGCAGAATTTAATTCACAATATTTTCACAAAAAAGGGGCTCTTGCAGCTGCCAGAATGGGAAATCAGCTTAATCCTGAAAAAAATTCTTCTGCTTCACAATTTTATATAGTACACGGAAAAACTTTTACGGACGAAGAATTGGACAAAGTTGAGCAAAGGATAAATGATATGTTAAAACAGGCTGTTTTCTTTGGTTTTATAAAAGAAGAAAAAGAGAAGGTTATTCAAAGAGGGGAAGAGTCGGATATGGCAATAATTCAGCAACAAGCCTCTATTCGTAGTGCCGAGAAATTTGATAGTATTAAGGCATATGTTATCCCGGACTACCAACGGGAAATATATAAAACACTGGGCGGGACTCCTCATCTTGATCAGAATTATACAGTATTTGGTGAAGTTGTTGAGGGCCTGGAGGTGGTTGATAAAATTGCTTCGGTTGAGACAGATTCCAGGGACAGACCTATAAAGGATGTTAAAATAATATCCATTAAGCTTATAGAAAAATAATTTTTATGATTGAAAAAATAAATACATTAATAAAGCAAGCCTCCGGTTTCTCTGCTTCCGGTATTAATGACATAGAAAATTTTAGGATTTATTATATTGGTAAAAAGGGCTTAATTACTACTCTTTTCCAGGAATTTAAGACTATTGCCCCTGAAGAAAGAAAAGAAATTGGTAAAAAAATTAATGAATTAAAGACAATTGTAAATGATAAAATAAAAACTGAGAAATTCAGACTTTTAAGTACAAAAAAAACAGAAGAAAAGAAAGACCTTAGCCTGCCCGGAGACCTTTTAATACCGGGTTCACGTCATCCCATTTCTCTTGTAAGAAATGAGATTGTTGAAATATTTGCCCGGCTGGGTTTTATAATTTCTGAGGGTCCTGAAATTGAAGATGATGAACATGTTTTTTCAAAACTTAATTTTACTGCCGAACATCCTGCCAGAGACATGCAGGATACATTTTTCATAAACAGAAAATCTGCTGAGCAAAGTGAAAAAAACGATATTCTTTTAAGAACCCACACTTCTTCTGTACAGGTTAGGGTGATGGAAAATCAAAAACCTCCTATTCGTACAATATCACCGGGTCGTGTTTTTAGAAATGAAGCAATCTCTGCAAGGGCTCATTGTATTTTTCATCAGATAGAGGGTTTATATATAGATAAAAAAGTTTCTTTTGCTGATCTTAAACAAACTTTATTATATTTTTCAAAGGCAATGTTTGGTGAAGAAACCAGTATACGTTTGCGTCCTTCGTATTTTCCTTTTACTGAACCTTCTGCCGAAATGGATGTGACCTGTAAGATATGTGGTGGGAAAGGTTGTAATGTATGCAAATACACCGGCTGGCTGGAAGTGCTGGGTTGCGGAATGGTTGATCCTAATGTATTGGAAAACTGTAATATAGACAGCCAGGTATATACCGGGTATGCTTTTGGAATGGGTATTGAGAGAATTGCTATGCTAAAATATCATATAAATGACCTGAGAATGTATTTTGAGAATGATCTCAGATTTTTGGAACAATTTCGCTATTCTTTTTAGTTCATAATTTTAATTTCATGAGCCAGTTCAAATGACTTCCTGTAATTAAAAGAAACCCCACAATATCTATCTTGTGAAAGATTCACGGCTTTTTCAATTTTATTCATGGGCAGATCCTTTCCCCAAAATTCATAAATAATAGTCATTTTTGAAAAATGTTTTGGGTGCTCTTCTGTTAATTCACCTTCCACTCTTACATTAAACTTGTCTACCTCCACTCTCATTTTATTAAGTATAGAGATTACATCCATACCTGTGCAGCCGGCAATAGAAACCATCATTAAAGGTTTTGGTTGAGGGCCCCTGCCTTTGCCTCCAACTTTTTCTGCCGCATCAATAATAATTTTCTGTTCTCCTACCTGAGCTTCAAATGCCATTCCTTTTAACCAGTTTACATTAATGGTTTCTTTCATTTTCTCAATACTTTCTTGAATAAAAATTTTCGCAAATATACTTTAAAATTGTATCTTGCAAAAATTTCCTTTTACTCTGATAGCTTGTAATAAATATAGTTTATAGGCGTGAAAAAAAAGAAGTATACCCCCTCTGAAGAAGAATGTTCCCTTCAGAATCATCCCATTTTTCAGCGTCTTACAGACGAAGAATTTGAACTGGTCAATTATGAAAAAAAATGCGATTTTTTCTCTCGTGGCGAAATACTTTACCATGAAGGAAAAAGAATGTCTGATTTTTATTGTGTTAACAAAGGAATCGTAAAAATCTATAAGACCGGAATAGATGGTAAAGAACAAATCATTGCTTTTGCAAAACAAGGAAATATTTTAGGATATCGTTCAATATTAAGTGATGAAAGCGCCTGTACAACAGCAAAAATCATTGAAGATGCTGTTTTGTGTTTTCTTCCTTCTCAATTACTTGTCGACCTGGTTAAGAAAAATGCTTCATTTTCATACGAAATAATGAAGCTTACATGCCAGGAACTGGGTGAGGCAAATTCATATATACTTGATATTGCACAAAAAACGGTGAGAGAGAGGCTGGCTGAAGTATTGATACTTCTTAAAAATAAGTTCGGGCTTGATGAAAACAAAACCCTTAATATATCTCTTACACGTGAAGAACTTGCTAATATTGTAGGTACAGCGACTGAGTCTGTTATCCGCCTTCTTTCAGAATTTAAAGACGATGATTTTGTGGAATTGAATGGCCGGAAAATAAAAATTCTTGATCTCCAGGGCTTAACAAAAACTGCCAGTTTTTAAATTGGTTCCGCCTTTTACGATTTTTATTCCATAATATTATTTAATACTACATATAACAGAAAGCCAAACATAATCAGGCCACCACTTATTAGTAACAACTGATTACTTTCCATTTTCTGGAACTCTGAATATGCAAGCAATAATACTCCTGCAAAAATAAAAATTATACCTGATCTTTTAATATATTCTCTCATTATACTAACAAATATTTGGTTGTATTTATTAAGGCTTTAAATATACATAAAAAAAAAATTCAATATTCTTCAGTATCAAAATAATAATCCTTTTTCTTCTGAATAGTGGGCTTTACCTAAATGTTTATATGCTTTTTCAGTAGCTTCTCTACCCCGTGGTGTTCTTTTTATGTATCCTTCTTTAATTAAAAAAGGCTCATATACCTCTTCAATTGTTCCTGCTTCTTCCCCGGTAGCAGTAGCTATAGTAGATATTCCAACTGGTCCTCCTTTAAATTTTTCAATAATGGTAAGCAAAATCCTGTTATCCATTTCATCAAGTCCGTGAATATCAATATTTAATGCTTTGAGAGAATAGTTAACAATTTTGTAATCAATTTTTCCTGTTCCCTTTACCTGTGCAAAATCACGAACTCGCCTTAATAATGCATTAGCAATTCTAGGTGTTCCTCTGCTTCGGGAAGCTATTTCGCCAGCGGCCTTTTTATTGATTTCAACATTTAATATATAGGCAGATCTGTTTATAATTCCTGCAAGAACCTCGCTATTATAATATTCAAGGTGTGAGCTTATTCCAAATCTGGCGCGCAGAGGGCTTGTTAACAAACCGGACCTGGTTGTAGCACCTATAAGTGTAAAAGGATTAAGTTTTATTTGTACACTGCGCGCACTGGGCCCTTTGTCTATCATTATATCTATTCTGTAATCCTCCATTGCCGAATAAAGATATTCTTCTACAACCGGACTCAACCTGTGTATTTCATCTATAAATAATACATCATGCTCCTCAAGTCCTGTAAGCAAGCCGGCAAGGTCTCCGGGTTTATCAAGAACAGGTCCGGATGTTATTTTTATTCCAACATTCAACTCATTTGCCATAATATATGCAAGAGTGGTTTTTCCCAGGCCCGGAGGACCATGAAAAAGAGCATGATCAAGTGCTTCTTCTCTTTGCCTGGCAGCTTCAACAAATATTTTAAGATTATCAACAACTTTATTTTGTCCTTTAAAATCTTCAAATTTTAATGGCCTTAACTTTGATTCAAATTCCTTTTCCTTTTCCTTTTCTGTAAATTCTTCTAAGCTGAAATCTAAATTATCTGCCATTTGTTTTATTTTATCCTTTTTATATCTGTATCAAGATTAACCTTTACTCCGTTTATTCTTCTCTCAATGTCATCTTTGTAATTAATAAGCAGTATTATATTACCTTCAATATCGTATTTTTTCCAGTTTTTCTGTTTTATTCCTTTTTCATAATATTGTTCTTCGCTGATATTTCCATTACTAAAATAATATTTATGGCTGCCTTCAGGCATGCCAAATCTAAAATTTCCTGAAAATTTAAGTGTTCCGTCTTTATAATATTGTTTCCATATTCCCTCTTTCAAACCGGTTATATACTTTCCCTCCTCAATATAATCACCCAATTCATAATGCCAAAAACCTTCTTTTTCTCCTTCAATGTATTCACCTCTTAAAATTACTGAACCATTTCTGGAATATTCAACAGATAAACCATCTTCTTTTCCATTAAAATATTCTTCTTCCCTGTGAAGCTTATTGTTTTCATAATACCATTTCCATAAACCGTTTGTTTTTCCATTTCTGAAAGATCCTGTTTGTTCTATATTTCCATTTGGTCTGTAATAGTTCCATGTACCAGATTTCAAATTATTAACGTATTCCCCTTCCTTTTTCATTTTTCCTCCTGGATAAAAATATTTCCAGTGTCCGAGTTTTTCTCCCTTTTCATTTATAATGCCTTCAGAAATTATATCACCATTATTATCATATATTTTTGAGGAAATAACTTCTCCTGACGGGGAATAATTTCTATGTATTCCAATAGGAATATTATTTTTATAACTACCACTGGACAAGAGAGTTCCTTCCTTATCATAAACATTTTTTATTTCAACATCTTCCAGGTCATCATTACTATCATTAATAATTTTTCCTTCTTCATACCTTATAGAAAACCTAAGATTACCATTTTCATCATATTCTTTATAATATCCGTTTAACAGGTCATTTTTATAATTTTTTTCAAAATGTATTTTTCCATTAGGATAAAACTCTTTCCATACACCTTGTTTTAATTTATTATTATCTGTCCTGTTAACTATTTCTCTGTTAATAAGATATCCTTTATGGTATTCCAGTATTGTAATAATTTTTCCTTTCTGTGAATATTCAAGACTTAATCCCTGTTTTTTCCCTTTAACATAATTTACCGATAATTTAATGCTTCCGTCAGGATAATAAACATATGCTTTACCGTTTCTCAAATTATTCAAGAACAATTCCCTGGAAAAAAGGTATCTTTTATTTCCATCTTTTTTATCGAATTCATATTTCAACGAATAACCATTTTTCTTACCAAACTTATAGCTTATTTTCTCTATAGTATCTCCCGACTGATTATAAAATATCCATATACTATCTAACAAATGCTCATATCTTTTTCCTTCAGATTTTATAATTCCAGTGACATAATATGTTTTCCAGTATCCATCTGGTTTTCCATCTTTCATCATACCTTCACTCGAAATCTGTTTATTTGGATAATAAAATACAACCGGACCATTTTTGGTTATTTTCTGTCCATATATGATATTGGATATCAATATCCAACACAAGAAAAATATAAATAATTTACGCTTATTTATCATTTGATATAATTATAACCCAGGTCTTTAGATATCTTTAACATTTTGTGAATTGATTTGATTGCTTTGTTTATTAATACTTTTTCCAGTATAATTTCCGGTTGTTCATATTTTAATGTAG
The DNA here is from genome assembly GCA_029932855.1 of Bacteroidales bacterium. Lineage (GTDB taxonomy): Bacteria > Bacteroidota > Bacteroidia > Bacteroidales > VadinHA17 > JAYEGO01. The sequence continues at coordinate 108,572 of JAOZPG010000001.1, forward strand.
CCCATAATTTTTTCATGCTTATTAATTTCATGTATTCGCAATTACTGCATGAATAAGTAATATCTTTTGGAGGGGCTGCAATAAAATGTTTATCCGGGTTTAGTTTTTTCATTTGATGCAATATACCTGATTCTGTAGCAACAATATAAGTTTTTGAATTGTCTTTATCTGTAAAATTCAATAAAGAAGAGGTAGATCCAATATGGTCAGCAATTTTTAATACTGTTTCTTCACATTCAGGATGCGCTATTATTTTTGCTTCCGGATATTTTTCTTTTATTTTTAATATTCTTACTACTGAAAATTTCTCATGAACATGACATGCACCATCCCATATCAGCATATCCCTTCCAGTCTTACTTTTAATATAATTTCCCAAATTTCTGTCAGGAGCAAATATTATTTTCTCATCCTCAGGTAATGATTCTACTATTTTCAGAGCATTTGTTGAAGTACATACAATATCTGTTAATGTTTTTATTTCAGCTGTAGTATTTACATATGATATAACTGTATGATAAGGATGTGCTTCCAAAAATTTCTTAAACTTATCTGCAGGACATGAATTTGCAAGAGAACAACCTGCATTTAAATCAGGAATAAGTACTTTTTTATCAGGAACCAATATTTTTGCTGTTTCAGCCATAAAATGAACTCCTGCAATAATTATAATATCAGCCTTATTTTTTTCAGCCATTTGAGCTAATACAAGACTATCACCAACAAAATCTGCAATATCCTGAATGTCACTATTTTGATAAAAATGAGCCAATATTACAGCATTCTTCTCCTTCTTCATTCTTTTTATGTCCTCAATTATATCAATATCCGGAGGAGGATTAATATTACAAAAGCCATATTTTTTTACATTAAAATATACTTGTCCACTGTTCATTTATATTATTATTAATTACTTATATATATATGATATTAATATTGTGCTGTTGAAAAAGTTAATAAAAACAATTTCATTCATTAATTATTTTTTAAAAATAGAAATAAACAGCTTCTAAATAGATTATTGTTTTATTAAAATGTTAAAAATCAATATATTACCATAAAAGTAATAATATTGTTAATTAATTAATATTTAATTATATATCACAAAATATTTAGTTAAGTTGTTCATAAAATGTTTGTGAAATGAACAGAGAAATTAAAAACTAAAATGAGAAAAATCAATTTATTTTTATATAGAGAATAAAAGTAATTTATTTTAATAAAAGTTTTACAACTTTATTAACAGGGATTAAACAAATAATGAAAATTTAAATATTGTTTCAAAACATATATAAAACAGTTAAATACCAGTGATATTTTATATATTACGAAAATTTTATTTTAGCCATTCATATTAAATGAAAATAAAAATAATAGCGATTGCATCAGATCATGCAGGATATAATTTGAAAACAAAAATTATTAAGTACCTGAAAGGAAAAAATTTTATAGTTAATGACCTGGGAACAGATAGTGAAAAAAGTGTGGATTATCCCGATTATGGCCATCAGCTGGCAAGAGAAATTGAACAAAATAAAGCAGATATTGGCATTAGCTTATGCGGCAGTGGAAATGGTATAAATATGACAATGAATAAACATAAAAAAATAAGGTCAGCACTTTGCTGGTCTGAGGAAATATCAAGCTTAGCCAGAGCACATAATGATGCAAATAATTGTGCTTTACCTGCAAGATTCATAGATTATAAAGAAGCAATTTTAATAATAAATGCGTTTTTAACTACTGATTTTGAAGGAGGAAGGCACATAGCAAGAGTGAATAAAATTGCTTATTAATAAAACAGATTATGATTTTATCTAATGCCTGTAAATATGGAATAAGAGCGCTAATATTTTTAGCATTAACTGACAATAAGCATAAAAATATAGGAATAAAAACAATTGCAAAAAAATTAGATATCCCAACACCGTTTCTTAGTAAAATATTACAGAATCTGGCAAAACATAATATATTATTATCTACAAAAGGACCTCATGGCGGCTTTCAGTTAGCAAAGGATCCTAAAACGATAAAAATGATAGACATTGTTCTTATTATTGATGGAGACGATGTATTTGAAACATGTCTGATAAGTCTTAAATCATGCAATACAAGAGATCATAATCATAAGCCCTGCCCGGTACATAAGAAATTCCTTCCAATACAAAAGCAGCTGATAAGTTTATTTACAAACGAGTCTATTTCCAATCTTGCTGAAGATATTGAGGCAGGTAATATTATAGAGATTTAATAAGTCCTATAATTTTCTTAATTTTAGTAAGCACAATTTACATATAAATCTACTGAAACAGAGAACAGTTCTTGATTTAAGACATGTATTCGTCTGTGTTTAAATTCTCATTTATAATTGGTTTTAGTGTATTATGGAAAAAACAAAGGAATTATTAAACTTATTAAAAAAGGAAAATATTAATACCTGGTTTGATCTGGGTTTATTTATTGATAGGTTTAAAGAAAATAGCAAAACAACAACAACATATAGTACTAATTATTCAGGCTTTAAAGATATTCTGAAAAAATCGGGGATTGCATTTTTGACCTTTGGTTATTCTGTAGACGGAGTTACAATAGAAATATTAAAATATGCAAAAATATTCAGAAAAGAATTTACAGGAACCAATATTCATTTAATAGGCGGGCATTTCAATCCGGAATCGCATAAGCTTATAGATAAAGAATATAAAAAACATGAAATAAAAGAAGCAAGTGCTTTTGATGACTGGAGGCTTTATAAAAAATTCTATTTTACAAAACTAGAAAGAGGAAGCAAGGAATATAATCAGCTTATACTTGACTATTGGAGCGAGGTACTTGTACTGGTTGAAAAACTGGGTTATTATATTGAAAAAGAAAATATAAAATTATTATATCTGGTAAATATTGCTTCCAACCCGGGCAACGTATCCCTTACACTTGCCACCATACTGATCTCAGAAGTATTTGGAATTCCAGTAATAAATAATAACCATGATTTTTACTGGGAAGGAGGAAACAGTGAAATAAACAGGATAAGTAAAAACATTGCTCCCGGACCAAGGGATTTTTTCTTTACTAATTCCCATCTTGGAGAATTCTTTTCTCTTCTAGAGGTTTTATTTCCCTGGGAATCCAGATCGTGGTTAAATGTTAATATAAATAAAGAACAAATTAATTATCTGATCCAGACTAAAGGACATAATCCGGCTAATGTATGTGAAATAGGAACAGCTGTGGACATGGATGATTACAAATTTGTTAGTAAAAGAAATAAGATAAATACATTTTACCAGTTTGAAAAGATCCTGAGCAGATATAAAGAAACCCTTATTGCATATTCTGCCAGGGATGTAATAGATAACAAGCTAATTGAAGTCTCAAACACAAAACCAATTTTAATTGCCTATAATAACACAAGACCATTAAAAAATTTCCTGGCCGAGAATATAATATTTCTTCAACCAACAAGGATAATTGGTAGAAAAAGAATTGAAACAGGATTCCGGCTGGTGGAAAGGCTCTTTTCATCTGAAAAATTCAGATCTAAATTTAATGAGACCGAAACCCTGAAACTTACGATACTGGTTACCGGCCCGATTGCCACAGGACATTATAAATATTTAGAAAAACTTATAAGGCGTTTTAGTTTGCTTGTAAAAAGCCTGGATGATAATATAAGGAAAAAAATATTCCTGGCATTTATTTTTAGTGAACTTGACAAGGAATCTTTTAAAGACAGATTTGATGATCCTGTTAGTATTACAGATCTGTATAAAATTTCTTCTCTGGTGTTACTTCCAAGCGAAACAGAGGGGAGGGGTTTACCAATAATCGAATCTGCCGCAGGTGGTGTTCCCATATTTTGCAGGAGATACTATCCCGAACATGTATATTCACACGTAATAGGAGAACATTTACCGGAAGAGGACAGGTTGAGGGTAATAGAATATGACGGAAAGAAAATTCGTAAGGAACAACTTGAAGAAATAACCAAACTTGTATTTTATCCTCACCATTATGGTGAATATTTTAAACATAACCAGAATGTGGTTAAAAAAAGATACAGCCTTGAATCGCTTAATGAGAACATTAAAGGATTATGTTATAAATTATATCTTCAACAGAAATCGTCAGATAAAATCAGGGATTTAACAAACAGGGAACTCAAAAATTATATTAAAAAAATAAATAATCCCGATGAGATTTTTAAGGAATTGATAGACATAAGAAACAGGCAATATTTACCAGGGTTTGGAAAGATGGAATTTATGTTAAATCTTAAATCTCTTATTGATCCTAGTGCTTTTCGTGCCGAAGAACAGACAAACAGGGGAATGATATTTGCTTTTGCACGGGAAATACTGGAGAATGATCAGGACAGGGAGTTTTATAACGAAAAAAAAGTCACAGATTTTTATAATGCAGTAGATGAGATATTTAATATCTCAGACGGGGAATTCAACATACAGCATGATCATTCGTTTGCCTACAGACACAGGAATAAGAGACGATTTCCTTACAGGCAGCTTACTTACCAGGAACTTACAGGATTGGTAAATATGCTTTATTATAAAATCCTTAATCCATGCTCCTTACATCCCGTTGATTCAGGAATACATTTTTTTACAGATTGGAACCTGGCACTTTCGCAGTTAACAGCAAGTAATGAGCTTCTAATAGACGATAGGGAAATCCTGATAAGAAAAATGAAAGACAATATCGTTCTGGGAATATTTTCAGGTAAATATGTTAAACACGAACTTGAGTTTTTTGTATTGCAGGCAATACGTTCAAGATATAAGTTAAAATTACAGGAAGAATTGACAGAAAAAATATTGCTGGAGAAAAAGAAAGACAAAAAACCAATTTATCTGTTTATAAGAGAAAAATCAGTTATTGGAGCTTCACCTGCCGGGGAGGTTATAAATTTTATTAAAAACGGAGATGACAAAGAACTTAAACTGATACTAAAACATGGTTTATTAAGAATAATAAAAACCAAACAATATTGTGTGGGAATACATTTTGCTTTAAGTGGCAGAGAAGCACTTAAGGCCTTGAAGGAAATCAAAGAACAGAACGGCCTTATTATTTCTCATCACAGGAATGCGGCTGTAATGACTGATATTATTGATATTGACAGGATACACATTGATAGGGTTGAAGATCCTATAACATCAAATATTATGGGAATTCCTGAAGGATCAGGCTACATACAATTTGTACCTGCCGGTATACGAACCACATTAGCTTATCCGACACCTGTACAAACGGCACTTGATTTTCATAATGCCATGAAAAGCAAGGAATTTAAAAAGTTGAAAAAGAAACTGGGTGAAAAAGAACTTTTCAGAAAAATACGGGAAGATGCCATAAAGCAAGGAAGACCTATAAATAAATTACTAAATGAATTACTCAGCAAAGAATCGAAAAGAAAAGAAACAATTTTTAAATCATTTATTAGCGGGGTATATGAAGATGGTTTACCCTGGAGTGGAGCATATATAAAAACAAAAAACTTAGACAAATCAAAAAAATGGAAATTTATTGCACAAACAAGCTCAACTAAAACAAAAACCGTATCGGAATTTGTAAATGATTATGAAAAGAAAACAAATCAAAAAGTAGAATTTGCGTGGAACGGAGGTTATATACTAAATCCAGAATTAGTTGGAAAACTAGGACTTCCTGAATCATATATCGGATCACCCCTGGGACTGTTAATATCAGACGGTAAACTAGAGTGTCCGCCATTATTTAATAAACCAGCATTACTGGTTCATCAGGATGGAACAATTATAATAAAAAGAGTTAATTCAGCTGCGGGATTTAGTATTAAAAACGGGAATGAAGAAATAAAATTTACTGCCGAACAATACAATATTACTAAGCCGGAAAAACAAAAATATTGTTATTATGATTTATTATACGACAAAGATTTTTTCAATGCTAAAAACAGGATAATAGTAAGACTTGCCGGAAACAGGGTTATGGAAGTTATTGATTTTACCAGAAATAAATTAAAAAATTATAAAGTTAAAAGTATTCCTGTCGGCTTAACTTTATCTTTTCATCCGGATAGTTTTCCTAAAGATCTTTTTCAGGAAAACAAAAAGCTTGATATTTTATTAAATGGTTTTGAAACAATACAATATGCAGTAGAAGCGGGACCCCTGCTTATAAAAGAGGGAAGTATAAATATTGATATGGAAAAAGAAGGCTGGAAAAGTAGTAATTCGATCAAGACACAGGCAGCACGACTAGATTATACAAACATGAGGGGACCTAAAATAGCAGCAGGAACAGATAAAAATAAAAACCTAATAATTCTTACGATTAACGGCCGGATAAGAGAATCGGTTGGTGCTACTCATAAAGATATGGCAAAGATATTACAACAACTGGGTGCTATTGAAGGAATGGGTTTCGATCCAGGGGGCAGCTCTACACTTTTTTCAGATAATGAAGTTTTAAACATATCTCCTTATAATAGCAGATACGAAGAAAATATATATTCTCTTTCTCCTGAGCCAAGAGCAGTGGCCAATGCTGTTTTGGGCATATATGAATAAGGTAGTGTTTAAGAAATGATCATATAATTTAAATGGCAGGCATATATATTCATATTCCATTTTGCAGAACTATCTGTTCATATTGTGACTTTTTTAAGTCAGCATCTCTTGCACAGAAAGCTGATATGATAAATGCACTTAAAAAAGAAATAAAACTCCGGAAGGCCTATCTTGATAACAAAGAAATTGAAACAATATATTTTGGGGGCGGAACACCTTCCGTGATGAATATAGCGGAGATAAGTTTATTAATAAATGAAATAAACAAATATTATAAACTGATTGATAATGTAGAAATAAGCTTTGAAGCAAACCCGGATGATCTTGATAAGCATTATCTTAATGATCTTTTTTCTACAGGAATAAACAGATTAAGCATAGGTTGCCAGTCTTTTAATGATAATGAGCTTAGGCTGCTTGAACGCAGACATGATGGCAGACAGGCAATAAATTCTGTTTATAATGCTGCCGGAGCCGGATTTAAAAATATAAATATTGATTTAATATATGGAATACCCGGAGAAAATATCTGGACAAACACACTGAAAAAAGTAACAGACATGCCAATACAACATATTTCGGCATATCATCTGACGGTTGAGAGAAAAACAAAATTATTTTTGTTAAGGGAAAAAGGTCAGTTTAAAGAAATTAATGAATCTGTCAGTGCCGCCCAGTTTGAAGAATTGTTGCATTTTGCAGAAGAAAATGCTTTTATTCAGTACGAGATCTCAAATTTTGGGAAAGAAAATTTCTTTTCCAGACATAACAGTAATTATTGGAAACAGGTTAAGTATCTGGGAATAGGACCATCTGCCCATTCTTTTGATGCCAATTCAAGACAATGGAATGTTTCTAATAACAAAAAATATATTGAAGAAATAAACAAGGGGATTATTCCTTCTGAAAAAGAAATATTAAGTCCTCTTGATAAATATAATGATTACATAATGTTATCATTACGTACAATGTGGGGAATTGACCTGGATTATATTGAAAACGAACTTTCTAAAGAACTGAAAGATTATTGTTTAAATAACGCCGGGAAATATATAGATTATGGAATGTTAATAAGAGAGAAAGAAAATATTATTTTAACAAATCAGGGTAAATTCGTATCCGACAATATCATATCTGATATAATGTATAGTAATGAATAATTACTCTATAAATTTTTTGCTACAGTAATAAGTTCTTCCAGTTTTTCCTGTAAGGTGTCGTATGAAAAATATTTTTTCCCAAGTACAAAATTGTATTCTGCAATTTCCCGATTTAACTTTTTGTTAAGAATAATTTCCCGCATATCCTCAACAGCCCTATTATTAAGATTATTTTTTTCAAGCATTACGGTTTTAAATCCCTTACTGCCAATATCGGGCCAGTAAACCGGTTCGTAATTATTTACAAATATTGGCACTTTTGCAAGGACAGATTCAACAAAAGCATTGCCAAAACCCTCATACATACTGAAATAAGTAGTTGCCACGGAATGGGCGTAAGCGTCTGATAAAGAATAATTCCTGTCGGAATTATGTCCCGTAAGTCCCTTTTTATGTATTAGATGCGAAGCAAAGATCACCTTTTTCATTAGTTTTAGTTCATGTATCTGGTTAATCAGTTTATTATAATAAATACTACCCTCATCATCTTTATAATCGCCGGTAACTACCAGTTTTATTCTGTCATCATCAAGTCTGTGAACAAGGTCAATTGCCACCTCAATACCTTTTCGTTCAACTATCCTGGTTACCTGAAAAAGTAATTTATCATTTTCATTCAGACCAAGATCACGCTTAAGAAATTTATTGTTTTCTGATAATTGTCCGAATTCGATATCAAAATCCATTACATTGGGGACCACTATAGAATTTCTGTTGAACTTTTTCTTAAGGGTTTTTTGAGCATTAAGATTAATAACAGCATGAAATGAATTTGATAATCTAAGGGGAAAATACCTGGCAACCATTTTATTGATATCCTTATGTGGGGAAACATACCTGTCACCCCTTTCCCAGGCAAAATCATGATCATGGGTAATAATGGGAATATCAAGTTTTTTAACAGCCATATAAATTCCCTTTCCCATTTCCAAATGGGAGGGAAGAGCCGAAGCGTTTTCAGATATCAGTAGTTCCAGTTTCTTTTCAGAAACCCATTTGATAATCTTATCCGAGATGATAGCTGAATACATATCAAGGTGCTCGTTCAGCTCCTCAACATTAGTGTCGGGGTGGAAAAAAGCTTTTTTTTGGCTCCAGAAACTTTCAGGAGAAAAGAAAGACATTTCTACAACCAGGGAGTCATGACTGGGGTCTGTCTTCCATTCCTGGAACTGTCCTGACAGAATAAAAATCTCGTGTCCCATTTTTTTAAGAACGCTTATCCATTTTTCAGCTTCAAGGGCTACTCCGTCAACGCCCCCAATACGACCAATGATAAAACCTATTTTCACTTGTTGATTTTTAAATTATTTGATAATAAATTAAGTAAAAATATTTTAAACCCTGCTAATTACTTGTTACAGGTATTATCGGGTTGAAAAACCTAATCATATCTTTTTATTAAATAATTGTCAGAATATCTTAGTTCTACCAGGTTCACGGGTCCTATTAATATTTGTTGCTTGTGAAATTAGCAAGTTCTATATTAACATATAAGTTATGAAAAAAGATTTAATTAAGACTAAATGAAGAATTTCCGATAATATAACCGTCAAGATAAAGCTCTACAGAATAATTTCCCGGAATCAACATGCCATTATTAGTCCAGTAAATACACATATCAATATCCTGGTTCATGTATTCAACCATTCTTTTTGCAGAGTAAACCAGCTGTTTGTCAGAGTATTCAAATAAATTTTCAAAAGATGAACTAAGAACAATATCATCAGGACGAATGATACGCAGGAACACTTCTTTTTCTCCGGGTTCGGTTATGGGGTTTTCCCTAAGGCTAAAGCATATCCTTATCTTCTCAATTTTAGAGATCTTGAATTTTTCCTTTCCTTTCGAATTAATAGGAACAGACAGGATATTTTTGGCCTGTAATACAGATGCTAATTCAACTTTCGAGCCAAGTTCCTCCTTAATTTTTGACAGCTCCTCATTTGTATCCTTAACATCCTTAAGCTGGGATTTTACACTTTTATTTTCTGCAACTAATTCAACATTCCTGGTATTTAAAGAATCTATCTGCCTTATATAGCTTTTCATTACATTCCTCAGTGTTCTCAATTCTTTTTTATATAATCTTATCTTTTGAGCGTTTGAAGCCTGTACATTTAATAAACCCTGTATTCTGCCCTGCTGTACACCTATTTCAATATTTAAACTATCATTATTGGTCTTAAGGGTATCATACTGATACATTAATCCCGATAGTTCATTAACCAGGGAATCTTTTTCAGCCGTTAACACTTCTTCCATTTCCACCATTTCAGATTTCTGGTTAAGGTGAATATAAACAAGTCCGGCAAGAAGGATACTGAGCAGTACTATAACAACAGATAATATGGTAGTCTTTTTGTTGTTTCCAGGATTGCTGTTTAAAGCATCTGACCCGGACAGGTCGCCTGTATTTGTGTTGTTCATATTACTTATTTGTTTTTTTAGCTTTACCCTGACCGGCAACAGCATCCATAGCTTTTTTAACTTTTTCCGGATCACCCAGATAATAACTGTCTGTGGATTTAAGATTATTGTCCAGTTCATAAACCAGCGGAAGGCCGGTAGGTATGTTTATTTTAAGAATTTCTTTGTCTGAGATATTATCTAAATGTTTAACAAGGGCTCTGAGGCTATTACCATGAGCTGCAATAATTATACTTTTCCCATCTTTAATTGCAGGAACAATTTCTTTATCCCAATAAGGCAGAAAGCGTTCAACGGTATCTTTAAGGCACTCTGTAAAAGGAAGATCTTTGGGATTTACATCTTTATAAGCAGGGTCATTCCCGGGGTAGCGTTCATCGTTTTTTTCCAGAGCCGGTGGCTGAATGTCATAGCTTCTGCGCCAGATCAATACTTGTTCTTCTCCGTGTATAGCAGCCGTTTCGGCTTTATTAAGTCCCTGAAGCGCCCCATAGTGCCTTTCGTTAAGCCTCCATGATCTTTTTATAGGAATAGCAGTAAGTCCCATTTCTTTAAGTGCCAGCTCAAGAGTTTTATTAGCCCTTAATAATACAGAGGTAAATGCAAGATCAAATTCAAAACCATTTTCTTTTAACACTTTTCCTGCTTCTACAGCTTCATCAACACCCTTTTTTGTAAGATCGACATCCGTCCAGCCGGTAAATCTGTTTTCTTTATTCCATAAACTTTCTCCGTGTCTGAGCAATACTATTTTATACATTTAGAACGATATTTATTAAAAATACTTTATTTCATTGACAAAGATAAAATAAATATCAGCGGCTTTATTTATTTAATTTGTTCAAGCCCTTCAATTGCCGATGCTCCTCCCGGCGTATGTAATAGTGCTTTTTGAAATAATATTTTTGTCTCCCTGGTGCGACGAAGCCTGTAATTGGTCCACATTACGGCAGAATACAACACAAAGCAAGTATTTCCCTACTCGTTAAACCTAAACGGAAATTACTGCTCTGCCGCTTTAAGACTTTTTCCAAGACTGAAAAACAAAATCAATAATCCTGCAAATATCAGCGGAAGACTTAGCCACTGTCCCATATTTAGAGTCATATTGTTTTCGAAGCCAACCTGGGGCTCTTTTATGAATTCAATAATAAACCTTGCTGAAAATACCAGTATAAGGAAGAGACTAAAAAGCAGACCCTTTGCGGGTTTCCCCTTATTTTTCATATAGGCCAGGTATAAAATGATGAATATCACCAGATAAGATAAACCTTCATATATCTGTGTTGGATGTTTGGGCATCATCTCTCCGTTTCTTTCAAAGATAAATCCCCAGGGCAGGCTTGTTTGAATACCATATATCTCGGAATTCATGAGATTGCCCATTCGTATCAGGAAGCCTGCAAGAGCAACAACCACTGCCAGGCGGTCCACCGTCCACAGAAAGTCTCTTTTTTCTTTATATGAAAAATACCAGATTGATAATAAAATGCCTATTGCAGCACCATGACTAGCCAGCCCGCCATGCCAGATTTTAATGATTTCAAGAGGATTATTTAAATAATAATCCGGTTCATAAAACAGGCAATGTCCCAGCCTGGCACCTATAATTGTACCAAGAGCAGTATAAATAGTTAATTTATCCAAAACTTCTTCCGGTACTTTTTCCAGTTTAAAAAACTTTGTAAGTATGATATAACCAAAAAAGAAACCTGAAGCAAAAAGCAAACCATACCAACGAATCTCATGGTTGCCAATACTAAAAATAGTTGGATTAATATTCCAGTGAATAAAGCTTTCTATCATTTTAGTACTTTATTTAATATTTTAGCAAACCTACAAAAAGTTTATTTATCACGCTAATAAGCTTAGAATAAACGGTTCTCCATTATTTATTCGGAATCCAGGGGGTTAATAAAAAACAGATGTAAGCGGTTATACAAAATTTCAGATTTTCGATTAGTATACTACCAAATGAATATAAAATATTATGCTACTGAAAACAGCAATTTGCCTATTGCTGATTCTGGATATATATTTGTAACAAAATAATTCATATAATCACATGAAGAGATTGGTTTGTATTCAAAAAATATTATTTCTGTTTCTCACGTTGTTTTTATATATGAATTGTGCAAGAATTGCTTCTCCTCCCGGGGGTCCTAAAGATGAAACTCCTCCACGAATAAAAAAGAGTGTTCCGGAAAATTTATCAGTTAATTTCAGTAGCAGGAATATTGAAATAGAATTTGATGAATATATTAAGTTTAATGATATAAGCCAGCTCATTACATCTCCGCCGATGAAAGAAAAACCAGAAATTAAACTGAAAGGAAAAGGATTACAAATAAAACTTAATGAAGAATTACAGGATAATACAACCTACACGATTAATTTTGGTAATGCAATAGTTGACAATAATGAGTCTAATGCAATTGAGAATTTTCAATATGTTTTTTCTACCGGACCAGACCTTGATTCTTTAAGTCTTGCCGGAAAGGTTGTAAATGCTTTTGATCATAGCTTAGCCGAGGATGTTTATATACTTCTTTATGAAAATCTTTCAGATTCGACAATATATAATGAAAAACCTCTTTACCTGACAAAGACCGATAAAAGAGGATATTTTAAGATCAATAATCTCAAAGAAGGAGATTATCAGGTTTTTGCATTGGAAGATGTTAATAGAAATTATATTTATGAACCACCGGAAAAACTGTCATTTATTGATTCAGTAATACACTTAGATGCGGATTTTAAAACTGACACAATTAGTTTATCTGATAGTTTAGGGCCTGTACCGGAAATGATTAATTTATATTTGTTTGAAGAAGTTGTCCCCAAACAATATATAGAAAGCTCAACCCGTATTTCTGATAATAATATCTTGCTGGTTTTTAATGAAGTATTAATAAAAGAACCAGGATTTTCACTTCCCGGATATTCCGAAAAGGATAACTGGTTTATAATAGAAAACTATATCGTAGGTGATAGTATTGGTCTGTGGATCACAGATACTGCAATAATTAATCTTACAAGATTAAATCTGGAAATAAAATACCCTCTGTCCGGAGTTGATACAGGCTTATTCTATACTGATACAATTAGTTTGAGTGTAAAGAAGAACAAAAGCAAAGGAAACAGGAAAGCATTGGGTAAGAGCGAAATGGAGACAAAGCCGGAGCCACAAACAACAAACTTGAACCTTATGCCGGGCAGTGGAAATATATTAGATCTTAATAAGGCTTTTTGGTTTGAAAGCAGAACGCCGGTCAACAATATTGACACAAGCAGGATCTCGTTATTTGAAATTGTGGATTCTGTTGAAACAAAATTGAATTTTCGGCTTGCTTTTAACAAGAGAGATTTCAGGAGGCTGTTTTTCAAAACTGACTGGAAAGAAGGTACTGATTACAGGATAAAACTGTATCCTGGTGCAGTGAATGATATTTATGATAATAAAAATGACAGCACTGAATTTTCTTTCAAGACAAGAAAGATGGATGAATATGGTTCTATAATTATGGAGATGCAGGAGATAGAAGAAGAAATGATAATTCAGTTGCTTGATGAGAAAAATAATATTTTGAGATCAATATCAATTAAATCTGATACCATCCTGAATTTTGAATTTCTGCAGCCTAAAACATACAGGATAAAAGCAATACTTGATAAAAACAAAAATGGTAAATGGGATACCGGATCATGGTTAAAAAAATTACAGCCGGAAAAAATTGATTTTTATATTGAAGAAATAAAACTCAGGTCTAACTGGGAATTTACCAAAACCTGGAAACCTGATCCACAATAGGAAAATAGTTATATGAAAGAAGTAGCAGCAGGTATTGATATTGGGGGCACCAATTCTGTAGTTGGTTTGGTTGAGAAAAATGGTAATATTTATAATACCACAACAATCCCAACTTTAAAATATCATGAGCCTCGTGATCTTATTTATAATCTACACATATCTATACAGGCTATGTTAAAAGATGCTAAAGAAGAGCTTCAGTTAACAGGAATAGGTATAGGTGCCCCCAATGCCAATTATTACAGGGGTAGTGTAGAAGACCCTGCCAATCTTCCCTGGAAAGGAATAATCCCGGTAAGGGCTATGTTTTCTGAATATTACGATCTTCCTGTTATCATAACAAATGACGCAAATGCTGCTGCCGTTGGAGAAATGATATATGGCGGGGCCAGGGGCATGAAAGATTTTGTTGTTCTTACACTGGGAACCGGACTGGGAAGTGGAATTATTGTAAACGGAGATCTGGTTTATGGTAATAGTGGTTTTGCAGGAGAACTTGGACATATGATAATGTTTCCAGATGGCAGACAGTGCGGTTGCGGTCGTAAAGGATGTCTTGAAACCTATGTTTCGGCAACAGGGATATGCAGAACAGTAAGTGAATTAATTGATAAGGGCTTCAGTCCGGGAATGCTTAATAAATATAAGCCGGAACAACTAAATTCATTACTTATTTCAGAAGCTGCTGAGGCCGGGGATAAAATAGCTCTTGAGGCATTTGAAAGAACTGCTGAAGTATTGGCTATAGCCATAGCCAATACAGTAGTTTTTACCAGTCCCGAAGCAATTTTTTTGTTTGGCGGTTTATCCAGGGCTGGTAAACTTCTTATGGATCCTTTAAAAAAGTGGGTGGCTGAAAAAATAATGTTATCTTTCAAAGACTCTTTTAAGCTCTTATTTTCTTCCCTGGAAAATAAAAATGCAGCCGTACTTGGATCAAGCGCCCTGGTCTGGAAAGAACAAAACAACAGTAAATAATAAAATATAATAATTATGGATTTAATAAATAGTAAATATAAAGGAATAGCACTGGTAAAAGAGATGTTGGAAACACCTGGTATTATAAGGAATTTTAAGCCGGAAGAATCCATGGAATATGCCGAAAAACTAAGATCAAGGAAAAAATTGTTACTGACAGGAGAGGGAAGCAGCAGGATATTTCCGGCAAAAAGAGCAATACAATATGCTTTACAAAGGGGACTTGAGATGTCGGTTTTTACAGAAGGTTCAACCCAGGCTATAGAATATGATCTGCGTGATGTGGGAGTACTTGGAGCATCCAATTCAGGACAAACAAAAGAACTTATGAGATTAATTTTGCATTTAAAAGACAGATCTCATAATTGTTTTTTCGGTATTACAGCAAGTAAGAATTCAAGACTTGAAGAACATACTCTTGCAACCCGGGTATTGAATTGCGGGAAAGAAAATGCAGTGGCCGCCACAAAATCGGTAATGGAACAGGCCCTGTTTTATGACAGCCTAATAAGAAATATGGCGGGATTGAAAATGGAGGGGCTCGACCGCCTGGCAGACCAGGTGGAAGAAGTTCTTAGCATGAAAACAGATGATAAGATCATTGATAAACTTTCATCTGCAGAGATGATCTATTTTTCAGGAAGAAATAACGGGGCGGCTGAAGAACTGGCTCTTAAAACAAATGAGATATGCAGGAAAAAATCTGATTTCCTGGAAGGAACATACGCATTACATGGCATAGAGGAAGTAATGTCGGAAAATGAAACCCTTGTTCTTGTTAGTCCTTTTAAAGAAGAAGAAAGTAAATATGTTGAGTATCTTGAAAAAGGCGTGGGAATGCCATTGATAGCTATAGCCGACAGGGAAACCAGTTTCCCGACAGTTAAAATTCCGGGTTCGGAACAATACAGTGAATATATTGAGCTGGCAGCCGGATGGAACCTGCTTGTTGAAACAGGGATATCTCTTGGTATTGATCTCGACAAACCACAAAGGGCACGAAAAGTAGGGAACCAGTTTTAAGGAAATATAAGCCCCTGAAAATTTCAGGGCTTTAGTGATTCTGAATATGGGTCATTATTATTTAGAATTCCGGCAAGCTTAAGATCGGTTTTATTGGTTATTTTTATATTTGAAGATTCTCCTTTTACCAGGTTAATTGTTTCCCCAATACTTTCCAGCATGTTTGATTCATCAGTAAAGCTATCTTTCCATGCTTGCTTAAAAGCCTTTTTAAGTAGTTTAATATCAATAATCTGAGGGGTTTGAAGCCCCACATAATCTTCACGGTTAACTGAGAAGTTATTATTTCCCTCAAGTTTTCTCAATGTGTCGGTAACAGGAATATATGGAATAGCATTACCCTTTTCTTTAGCCTGCAGGAAACAGCGCGAAATAAGATCGTATCCCGGAAATGGCCTTGCCGCATCATGTATCGCAACAATACCTGTATCAGGTAATTTAGCTATAGCATTTTTTACAGAATGATATCTTGTTTTCCCGCCCGGGACTATAATAACCATTTCCGGAACCGGGTATTGTTTAATTAATTCCTGCCAGTAATTAATATAAGTCTCGGGAAGCACCAGGAATAAGGGCATTGAAGGATCAAAGTTGTGAAATACATCAATGCTCCAGTGTATCACAGGCTTTCCTTGCAGCAACAAGAATTGCTTGGGAGTTTTTTCTCCCATTCGCAGCCCCTTCCCACCGGCAACAATAATACAATATTTCATCTTATCATTCATCTTTGTAAAGATACTTGTTTTTATCTCGTTTATCATTCTGTACAAAAACAATCCTTTTCAAACTTTCTCAATAATACCCTGGCAGGGTATGGGAAAAGACAGGCTATATTTATTACCTAAAAATGACAATTGGGTGGTTTTTGGAGATGTTCAGGTAATATTCAGGACTGATGCATCTGATCATTGTGCGGTATTTGCTAAGGTTGGATATAAAAGATAAACTTAATAGATATCCATTGAAACGAAGAACTTTGGATTTTAACTACAAATTTCCGCTAAATCTGTTGTTAAAACTTACATTTTTTTTGTTTGTGTGACGGGAAAGATTTATCTGTAATTATTTCTTAATGTTATTATGTTAAACAGGAAACATGTAATGATCATTTATGCCGGATAAAGATGATATTTGAGCGAAGACAATATAATTACAGATCAAAACAGGCTATTCGCGAGTATGATATTTTGTGAAATGAACAAAGCATTGTTTATAAAAGCGAAGAAATATACACTGGCTGAAAGCGGTAAATAATACGCATATGTTTTTAATTTGTAGTTTTCCGGATCAAATAAATCTGGTTTAGACAGGACAATGTTTTTTAATCATAGTTTAATTAATAAAATTTGTAGCTGAGGCTTTTAATAAATCATAGTCCATGTTATTGATTAAATCATTTTCTTTATTAGTCCGATTATCAGCAAATAATAATAATGGGTTTAATAAGCAGAAATAAATAAAAGTAAAATCTGAATTTGAAATATTTACTCAACTCATGAACAGGGGAACACAATATTCAATAAATAATGAAACTATACATTAATAATAACAGGTTGGCGATCCTTGTTGTGTTAAGTTTATTTTTTTCTCTTTCTTCCTGTACAAAGGGAAAAAACAAATCTCTTCCCAATATCATAATTATTTATGCCGATGATATGGGCTATGGTGATCTTGGTAGTTTTGGGGCTAAGGGTTTTGATACTCCCGTGTTGGATAAGATGGCGGCCGAAGGGATGCGTTTTACAGATTTTTATTCTGTGCAGGCAGTATGTAGTGCTTCAAGGGCGGGTCTTCTTACGGGTTGTTATCCTAACAGGATAGGTATTTCCGGGGCTTTAATGCCATGGTCCAGAAAAGGACTGGACGATGATGAGATGACTATTGCAGAACTGTTGAAGCAAAAAGATTATGCAACAGGCATTGTGGGAAAATGGCATCTTGGATGGCAGAAGCAGTTTCTTCCTTTACAGCATGGCTTTGATTTTTACCTGGGCCTGCCATATTCTAATGATATGTGGCCGGTTGATTATGACGGAACCCCGGTGACCAAAGAATCGCCCAAGCCATGGAAATCCAAATATCCTCCGCTTCCTCTTTATGAGAATAATGAAATTACAGATACAATAGAGAATCTTGATGAACAAGCCCTGCTTACAACAAGATATACTCAGGCGGCAGTTGATTTTATTCAGAAAAACCAGGACAAAGCCTTTTTTCTTTATTTTGCTCATTCCATGCCTCATGTTCCGCTGGGAGTATCTGATAAGTTCAGGGGAAAAAGTGAACAGGGAATGTATGGAGATGTAATAATGGAGATAGACTGGTCCCTTGGTTGTTTACTAAAGACCCTCAAAGAAACAGGAAACGATAAAAACACCCTGGTGATATTTACAAGCGACAATGGACCCTGGCTGAATTTTGGCAATCATGCAGGATCAGCAGGCGGTCTGAGGGAAGGAAAGGGTACAAGCTTTGAGGGAGGTCAGAAAGAACCATGCATTATGTGGTGGCCCGGTATTATTCCCGGGGGGGAAACGTGTAATGAGATATGTGCAACCATAGATATTTTACCTACTATTGCCAGTATAACGGGAACCAGGCTATCTGATAATATAATTGACGGGGTAGATATATCCTCTCTTCTTCGCGGAGATAAAAATGCCCGTCCCCGCAACAAGCTTTATTATTATTATCAAAAAAATGCTCTTGAGGCAGTTAGAAAAGGAAAATGGAAACTTGTTTTACCTCATAAGCATAGAACATATGAGGGACTTCTTCCGGGGAATGATGGTTCTGCAGGACCCACACATATAGTGGCAACGGATACGGCTCTTTTCAACCTCAGAAGGGATCCGGGAGAAAGATATGATGTAAAAATGCTTTACCCGGAAGTTCTTGAAGAGTTATTGTTAATTGCGGAAGAGGCAAGGACTGATCTTGGAGATGATCTTACAGGAAGAAAAGGGATAAACAACAGGCCTCCCGGGATTATCCCGGAGACTGAATAATCTATTGAATTACCTGCAGTACTTGCTTATTGCAAAATAGGCATCTTTAATACCAAGCTCTCCTGCCTTACTGAGGTCACGACATCCTTTCTCGGTTTCATTATAATATAAATGTATCAAAGCCCTGTTATAATAAGCGTCGGCAAAATCCTTATTTAGTGAGATAGCCTGGTTATAATCATAAATTGCTTCAGGAAGGCTGTTTAGCATGCTTTTTACATAAGCCCTGTTGTAATATGCCGTTGCTAAATCAGGTTTTAAAACTAAAATATGGTTATATGTTTTTAGCAGGTTTTCGTAGTCATCAGTATTATCAGATTTCTTAATATTTCTTTTTTCTTCCCTGTTTCCTATCATCAGGAAATCATTTTTTACATCAATAGAATTCAACATTTCTGTAAGTTGAAATTTTAATCCCGCCATTGTAAATAATAAGAGATAATTATCGGGACTTTCTTTAATGGCTGCATTCATATTTAGGAATGCAGAGTTAAAATCATTTAGATTTCCATATAATATGCCTTTAATAAAACCAATCAGGTATTTGTCTTTATTGATATTTACTTTCTCAATAGCAGCAAGAAGCTCTTTTTCGTCAAGAGATTTTTGATTATCAGGATGGGTGAAGCCAATCTTAATTGCCTCACCAAGCTGTGAATTCAGGCTTAGAATGTCTTTCTCATAAAATGGACTGATATATTTGTTTTCAACGATTGAAATAATATATACCTGCTTCATTTGAACGGAAAAATTCATAATAGAAAACTTTGTTCCTGCTATATTTCCATTTTCGAAGTTTGCTTTAAGCTCTATGAGTTTATTGAAATAGCTTGAATCTATCCTGGCAAAGTTTTTTTGCAAAAAGCTGTCGCTGGATATTTTTTCGGCCAGCAACCTATCTTCTTCAGCCCCGGCAAAATCATACATTTTGCTTTTTGCTACTGACCTGTTTAAATAAGCCTGAGTAAAACCCGGGTATAGTTCAATAACCCTGGTAAAATCATCGATTGAAGCTAACAGTTCGCCGGTATTTAACCTGGCTCCTCCACGGTTAAAAAACGCAAAGATATTATTTGGATTTAGTTCAATAACCCGGTTATAATCAAAAATGGCTCCCTGGTAATCACCTCCCTGGGTTCGAAGTATGGCTCTGTTATAATATGTCAGGGCATTAAGCGGGTCTAACTCTATTACGAGGTCATAATCAGCCATTGCTCCGGCCAGATCATCCTGCTTATATTTAGTAAGAGCCCTGTAATAAATTGCCCTTGAATTTGTAGAATCAAGTTTTATAATAAAATTAAAATCATCAAGAGCATTCGGGTAATCCTCCATCTGGTAATAAATAAGGCCTCTACGGTAGAAAGATTCAACATTATACTTATTTATGCTGATGGCCTGTTTACAATCCCCAAGTGCTTTTTCATACTCCTTCATCATTGTCCATACCATACTCCTGTTCAGGTAAGCCTGGTAATTTCTTGAATCTATAAGGATTGCTTCATTAAAATCGGCCATTGCACCGACAGTATCATTCAGCAAGACTTTTGTAAATCCCCTGCTGGAATAGATATCCGGATTAACCGGATCAATTTCAATGGCCAAGTTATAATCGCGAATAGCTGAATTATAATTATTAAGCCTTTCCTGACTTATGCCACGGTAATGGTATGCATGAGAAAAATAAGGATGTAGCTCAATGGCAAAGGAAAAATCATAACGGGCACCAACCAGGTCACCCAGGTTAAATTTGGCAACCCCTCTGAAAAAGTATGGTTGGTAAAGCTTATTGTTAATTTTTATGATTGCATTAAATCTTCGTATAGCTTCCTGGTATTCTCCGCTGAACAAGCTTCTTTTGCCGAGTTCCAGGTAATTTTGAATGTTTAATTGGGCATAACTGTCTGCCTGGTTAAGGAAACATGTAGAAACAAATACCACAATTATTATCAAATAAAACTTTTTAAGACTTTGTTTCATCGGCTGAAAATGATGCTTTGGAATAAGAATTGCAATTTAAGGAATAATAAGAAACAGGCTTAAAGTTGTGAAACAGAAAGTTTCTGAAAATCATCTCCTGTAGGATTCTGGAAAACACGAAGATCAAATTCAGGAAGTATGGACAGTATATGGTCAAAAATATCGGCTTGAATTGCTTCATATTTTGCCCATTCCTGCTCATTGCTAAATACGTATATCTCTATTGGCAGTCCTAGTTCTGTTGGTTGAAGATGCCTGACCAGGAAGGTCATCTCCTGGTGGATCTTCGGATGTTTTTTCAGGTAGTTTTCCAGGTAAACCCTGAAAGTTCCAAGGTTTGTCATGCGGCGGCCGTTTGTAACCACCGAATCATCAAGTTCCAGGGATTTATTATATTTCTCTATTTCTTTTTCCTTGGAATATATATAATCACTCAGCAGGTAATAGTTTCTGAATTTCTCAATTTGTTCCTTGTTAAGAAATGAAACAGATTTCATATCAATATTGATGGAACGCTTAATGCGCCGGCCACCCGAATCTTCCATTCCTTTCCAATTATTGAAAGATTCTGTAACCAGGGCATAAGTAGGAATACTTGCAATTGTTTTATCCCAGTTCTGTACCTTTACAGATATCAGGCTAATATCTGTTACGGTTCCGTCTGCATTGTATTTGGGCATGGATATCCAGTCGCCCAGATTTACCATTTTATTGGCAGACAATTGTATGCTGGCAACAAATCCCAGTATAGTATCCTTAAAGATCAGCATTAATACAGCCGCCATAGCACCCAGGCTGGTCATCAGGGCTTTGGGAGTTTTCCCGCTGAATATTGAAATAATAAGAACAATGGCAGTGAAATAGAAAACAATTTTAACTATCTGTACAAATCCTTTAATATTCCTTCCTTCAGAAACAGGAAATTTCATATATATCTCATGGAGGGCATTTAATAACGCATCAATTACCAGAAGTACCAGCAGGGTCATATAGACCTGAACAATATTTTCAAGAAAAGTTACCAGTCCGGGTGCATCAAAAATAAATTTCAGTGCATAATATGTTAAAATCGCAGGAGCGAGATGAGCCAGCCGGTTAAATACTTTGCGTTCAAGAAAAATATCATCCCAGTCATTTTTTGAGCCTTTTACAATACGGGTGATAGAAGAAATAATAATTTGTTTGACAATTATATCAGACAGTACGGCAAGTACGGCAATCAGTATTATAATACTTATGTTTTCTATGAAAACAATAAAGTTCTCAGATATCCCGGTAGTACTCAACAGGTCGTGGTACCATATAATCCATTTTTCAATCATTCGAATTAGCTATTAGGAAACGCGTGCATAATAAAATATGGCTGTGTCAGGTATTTATATTAGTCGTGGACTATTTATATTTAAACCTTTTTATACTTTTCTTAGGGGTTTTTTCAAATTCTTCATTATATATTTCACAACCGGCAATAGTTACATGAGATGGAAGTTTTTTATTCAGTTTGATCCTGTATTCCTCAAATTTCTTTTTAAGGTCTTCATCCTTAATTCCCTTGCTTTTCATTTTATCCCTGTCCGGAACCATAAGGGCTATAAGTTTCCCTTCTCTTTCAACAATAATCGATTCCAGGACAAGAAACTTTGTATTTATAAATGATTCAATTTCTTCGGGATAGATATTTTTCCCTGAAGGTCCCAGGATCATGCTCTTGTTTCGTCCTTTAATGTAAATGTTTCCTTCCTTATCAATTATGCCCAGGTCTCCGGTCCTCAGCCATCCGTCTTTACTTAAAACCAACCCGGTAGCTTCAGGATTTTTATAATATCCCTGCATTACATTATCTCCTCTTACCATTATTTCACCTGTTACTAAAACAGGGTCTTCCGAGTCAATTTTTACTTCAAGGGTATCAACTGCTTTACCACACGATTCCGGTTCATGTTCCCTCCATGATGAATAGCTGATAAGCGGGGCACATTCGGTCATACCATAGCCAATTGTAAACGGGAATTTCATATTTGTAAAAAATGTTTCAGCATCACGATTAAAAGCAGCTCCTCCAAGTACTACTTCTCTGAATTGTCCTCCAAATACAGCGGATATTTTCTTGTTTATGCTTTTATATAAGAGGTTTTTTAGTCCCGGAACAGATAATAAAACCCTCATCACTGGTTTTTTAATTACCGGGACCAGTTTGTTTTTGTATATTTTTTCCATTATTAACGGAACCAGGAGTATTAACCTGGGCTTTATGTCACTATATGCTTTTGTTAGAACTGGCAGGGAAGGAATACGGGTAAGCAGGGTAATATGACAACCAAGAGAGAAAGGAAAGAGGAAGTCAAATACCATCCCAAATACATGGGCAATGGTAAGTAATGAAAGAATGGGATCACCAGAGTTAAGAGGCATATTGTTACGGGCATACCTGATATTTGCCGCCAGACTGTTATGTGTTAACATTACCCCTTTTGAAAAACCGGTTGTACCAGAAGTATAACTAATTACTGCCAGCTCGTTTTTATCAGGGATATCAAATTTAATATCTTCAGCCTTCAGCCCTTCAGGGTGCTTTTCCCTGAAAATGTCATTCATGTTATTATTTCCCTTAGCTGAAAGCAATTCAAAGTCATCAACAGAAAACACTGAGTACAGTTTTTTCATTTTTTTGATATCCAGATTTTTCCATATACTATTTGCTGAAAAAAGGAGTTTTGAATCGGAATGATCTACAATATGGTGTATATCACCGGGTTTAAAATCGGATAAGATAGGCACTACCACTGCACCATATGTAAAAGTGGCAAGGTAAATTACAGCCCAGTTAGCTGCATTATTTGATATAAGTGATATTTTATCTCCCTTTTTGATACCGGTTTCAGAAAACAGGTAATGCAATTTGGTAATTAACTCTCCCACCTCTGAATATTTGTAACTAATACCTTCATAATCAGAAAGAGCAGGAATATCCCAGTTTTTCTTTATACTGGATTGAATGTATTCAACAAAATCTTCTTTTATCATGAGAAAATGATTTTAGTTAAAAATCAGAAAATTGATTACAAATCGTAATAAGACAATTATAATAATAAAATGTAATAAAGTAAGGATGTAATTATAAGCAGTCCGCCCTTTGTGTATTTTTCTTCTCAACAACATTGTTGTTGTTGGCAGTAGTCCGCCAATGATAGCCAGCGTATAATTTATTACAGTAAAATATTCTTGCAGGTTTTTGTCTGTAAACATAAGCATGTAAATAAAAGCAAGATATGATGCAAGATATGCCAAATAACTGTATTTAAGGGCAGATGTTGAAGATTTACGTTTCCTATGGGTGCGGGTAGGATTCAGTAAAATTACAGCAACAATAAAAACAATACTTAAACTTCCAATACTGATTAGCCTGACTAGAAACTGAAAAAAATCATTCATCAGTTTAAAATTTTACAATTATTTGTATTTCCTGTGCAGACACATAGTTCTGTGCAAGCTTAAATATTGTCTGACAGGATATCACAAACAGCTACTTTGTTCATATTTCCGGAAGAATTACTTAAAAACAGTAATAAGAAAATTAAAACCGGCAGTAAACTGTTAATACTCATACAATAAATATAGTGAACTTTACGGTTTTTTTTATTTATACCTGATTTTTCCACCTATGATTTACCATTTATGCTTTGTGGATTGATAAATATTTATAAACTTTGAAAACTGTTTACACTTAAAATGTTTCCTGGTTTTTAAATTAGTAATTAATATGGAAATAAATAACAATATCCTGCTTAATAAAGTAAAAGAGCTTTATAACAAATATGGAATCAGAAGTGTTAGTATGGATGATGTGGCACATGAGCTTGGGATATCTAAGAAAACACTTTATCAGTATGTCAGGGATAAAAATGAACTTGTGGAAAAAGTTGTATTGTATGAGATAGATACAAAAAGAGATTTCACAGACGAGAAATATTCAAGGAATGCCATAGAAGATCTGTTCCATTTGAATGTAATGATAATTGAAACAATAAAGAACACAAACCCTTCCAAGATGTATGATCTGCAGAAATATCATCCGCAGATATATGAAAAAGTAAGTGAACTAAGAAAGAAACGAATATTAGACTCGATGAAACAAAACTTCAGGAAGGGGATGAAAGAAGGATTATACCGTTCAGACCTGGATGAAGACGTTCTTTCAAAGATGTATGTATTAAGAATGGGCCACTTAAGTCATGAGAATGATATTGATATGTATGAATTTACATCATCAGCATTTATTAACGAAGTATTTAAATATCATATCAGGGGAATTGCCAGTAAAAAGGGGATAGAGTTTTTAGAAAATAATATGGACGAACTGTTTAGTGTAAAATAATTAATAAAACCGGGATCTCCCGGTTTTATCATGATAAGTTAAAATAAATATTATGAATTTGAAAAATATTATAAAATACAGTTTTTTAGTTTTCTTTTTTACATACTTGTCTGCAGGTGCTCAGGAGGACGACGGCATTATGACATTTACATTGTCAGGAGCACAGGAATTTGCTCTTGAAAACAATCTTAATATTATAAATGCCAGACTGGATGTTGATTATGCAAAAAAGAAAGTTTGGGAAACTACTGCAGAGGGTCTTCCCCAGGTAAACAGCAGCATAAATTATAATAATAATCTAAGCCTTGCCACTTCATTGCTTCCTGGAGAGATTTTTGGAAGGCCAGGAGAAATGATGGAAGTACAGTTTGGTACCCAGCATAATGCTACGGTTTCCATTGGGGCCAGTCAGCTTGTATTCAGCGGACCTTATCTTGTTGGTCTTCAGGCATCCCATATATTCAAAAGAACAACAGAACAACAGCTTGTTAAAACAGAGATAGAAATAAAAGAACTTATTGCTCAAAACTATTACCTGGTACTGCTTGCAGAAGAGAGCAGGGATATTTTAGACAGTAATGTAATAAACCTCAGGGAAACAATTAAGGACACACAAATAATGTATGAAAGCGGTTTTGTCGATGAAACAGAAGTTGACCAGCTGAAAGTAACGCTTATAACTCTTGAGAATTCTTTAAGATCTGCTAAAACACAAATAGAGGTTTCCTATAAACTATTAAAATACCAGCTGGGCATAGATTTGGCTACTAAAATCGTGTTATCAGAAAATATGGAAGGTATTATTGATAAGATTAATAAGGAACAAACACTTGTTGATCCATTCCAGGTAATAAATCATATAGACTACCAGTTACTTGAGACCCAGGAAGAACTGGCAAAAATGCAGGTTAAGCTTGTAAAATCAGAATTCCTTCCCAGCCTGAACGCTGTCTATAATAACAACACTTCTGCAATGAGGAATGATTTTAATTTTTTTAATAGCAATGAGAAATGGTATTACAGTTCTATGCTGGGTTTTAGTTTTAATATACCCATTTTTTCAAGCGGGAACCGAAAAGCCAGGCTGAGTGAAAAGAAGATTGAATATATAAAAGCCGGAAATGCAAAAAGGCTCGTACAGGATGGATTGATACTGGAAAATCAACAGGCCAGGTCTGATTTTATTACTGCCTGGGAAAAATATCTTGCAGAACAGGAAAATGTAAAAATATCAAACAAGATACTTAAAAAGACAAGAATAAAAGTCAGTAACGGACTGGCTTCCAGTCTCGATTTTACACAGATAAATAATCAGTATTTGCAAACAGAATCTAATCTTATCAAGTCAATGATTGAGTTACTAAATGCCAAAATAAGACTGGATAAGGCAATGAACAGATTATAAACCATTGATAATAAAACGATATAAAAAATAAAGCAATGAAAAAAACAGTAATATTCTTATTTGCAATTCTTCTGGCAGCTTGTGGACACAGGCCCGGAGGTGAAGACCCCCGGGAAGATAAAACTTCAACTAGTGAGACAGTTTCTCCAGAAAAGAACGGAATAGCTGTAAAACTTGAAACACTGAAACCACAAAAATTTCAGCATTTCATTGAAATAAACGGATCTGTGAAAGCAGAAAAAGAGGTAATTGTAAGTGCGGAAGCCAGTGGAACGATAAATGAAATTCGTGTTACAGAAGGCGAAAGAGTAAAAAAGGGCGAGCTTCTGGTCGTACTGAATTCAAGTGTTATCAGCAGTAATATTAATGAATTGAAAAACAGCCTGGAGCTTGCAACAGATAATTATGAAAAGCAGGCTGCTTTATGGGAACAAAATATTGGCACAGAGATGCAATACCTGCAGGCAAAGAATAATAAAGAAAACCTGGAAATAAAATTACAGACCCTGAATGCCCAGATGGAAATGACAAAAGTAAAAGCTCCTTTCGATGGTATAATTGATGAAATATTTTCAAAAGAAGGAGAACTGGCCAGTCCCGGGGTACGCATTTTGCATCTTGTTAACCTTACAGAGCTTAAGGTGTATGGTTCGGTATCCGAATCATTACTTCCAAGCATAACAAAAGGCGACATGGTAAACCTTAGCTTTCCGGTTTATCCCGATTATACCCAAAAAGCCTCAATACACAGAAAAAGCGAAGTTATCAATGAAAAAAGCAGAACATTTAAAATTGAGATAAAACTGCATAATGGTGACAGGAAGATAAAGCCTAATATGATATCCAAAATAAGACTGAATGATTTTTATGCCGATAACGCCATTGTTGTTCCTTCACATATTATTAAGCACGATTTTAATGGTTCTTTTCTTTATGTGGCAATAGATAATGGAGATCAGCTGATAGCTAAAAAGACATATGTTAAACCGGGGATTACATATGAAAGTAAAACCATGATACTGGAAGGTCTTAATGCTAACGAAAAAGTAATAGTAGTAGGATATAATATGGTTTCATCCGGAGCACATATTTATATTGCCTCATAAATAAAAAATTTATGGATAATAATAACAACATAGAGAAGGGGGAAAGGGAGTTTAAGATAACCAGCCTTGCATTGAAGAATGGTAATACTGTTTTTATCATTACTCTTTCCATTATTCTATTCGGATTGATTTCATTCCGTAACCTGCCCAAAGAGTTATTTCCAGAGGTAGCTTTGCCTACAGTAATGGTACAGACGGTTTATCCTGGTAATGCCCCGGCAGATATAGAAAACTTAATTACAAGACCCCTGGAGAATGAGATAGAGTCAGTAAAGGGTTTAAAAAGTCTTAGTTCTAATTCATTGCAGGACATTTCTTTTATTACGGCTGAATTTAATTTTGATGTTGATCTGGAAAAGGCAATTGATGATGTTAAAGACGCTGTGGATAAAGCAAAGAATGAACTTCCAAATGATCTTTTAACGGATCCCAGGGTATTTGATATTGACCTGTCTGAAAGGCCAATCATTTATATAAACCTGTCCGGTGATTTTTCTAATCAGGAACTCAGGGATTATGCAGAACTGCTTCAGGACAGGGTTGAGACGATACCGGAAATATCGAGAGTTGATATTAAAGGATTAAACGAGAAAGAGGTGAAAATAATGGTTGATCTTATTAAAATGCAGGCTTATAACCTGACATTTTTTGATATAGAAACAGCCGTCACATCCGAGAATTTATCTATTTCAGGAGGAGAAATATTACAAGGGAATTTCCAGAGATCAATAAGGATATTTGGAGAGTTTACAGATATAGAAGATATACAAAATGTTATTGTTAAACGTGATGAAGGAGAAATAATTTATTTAAAAGATGTTGCCGATGTACAACTGGGCTTTGAAGATCCTACAAATTTTGCCCGTCTCGACAAAAAGCCTGTAGTTTCCCTGCAGGTAATAAAGAAAAGCGGTGAAAACCTTCTTAATGCTACCGATCAGATATTTGAGATAATGGAAGAAGTAAAAGACAGTAAGCTGCTTCCTGAAATTCTTAATATTGATTATACAAATGACCAGTCTGATATGGTTAGAAAACAGCTTAGCAGCCTCGTGAATAATATGATCATGGGGATAATCTTTGTTGTTTTTATATTATTCTTTTTCCTGGGATCAAGGAATGCATTAATTGTGGGTCTTGCCATACCCATGTCTATGTTTACAAGCTTCATTGTATTAAGCCTGATTGGTTATACCATAAATATGATAATTTTATTTGCATTGATACTTGCACTGGGGATGCTTGTTGATAATGCAATAGTTGTGGTAGAGAATGTTTACAGGTTTATTTCAGAGGGTATTCCTCCAATGGAAGCAGCCAGAAAGGCTGTTGGTGAAATAGCAGGACCAATTATTGCTTCAACAATAACCACGTTAGCAGCATTTACCCCACTGGCTTTTTGGGAAAGCATGGCGGGAGAATTTATGAAAGCACTTCCGATTACATTAATAATTGTGCTTAGTTCCAGTTTGTTTGTTGCTCTTGTAATTGTTCCGGTGTTTTCTGCAAAATTTATTGATCTGGAGAACAATGTCAAAAAACCTGGTCACAGGAAAAGTCTTATTGCTGCATCTGTATTGCTTGTTATAGGCCTTATTGCTTTCCTGGCTAAAGTAATGATACTGGCGAATTTTTCATGGGCCATAGCGGTGATTCTTATATTAGATACTTTGATTTTTAATAAAATAGCTTACTGGTTTCAGAATAGATTCCTGTCCTGGCTGGAAAAAATATATCTGCACCTACTTAGTTTTTCATTAAAAGGGAAAAACCCCTGGTTTGCCTTCATGGGAACAATAGTATTACTTATCTTGACCGTGATTTTCTTTTTTGCCCGAAACCCACAGATCGGGTTTTTCCCCGATGGTGATCCCAGTTATATAAGTATTGTTGCCGAACATCCCATTGGGACAAGTATTTATTCTAATGATACATTCTCGATAAGGCTTGAGAATGATCTTTTTGAATTCCTTGAACCAGATAAAGATGTTATTAAATCTATCTTAACGACAGTTGGTAAAGGTTCACCGGATAAGTTTAATATAGGTGACGAGGCTCATAAATCAATAACTACAATTGATTTTGTTGATTATCAATATAGAAACGGAAAGAATACTTCAGATATACTTGCCAGGATTTCCGGGGAGTTTATTGGGAAATATCCGGGAGTATTGATCACTATTGATAAAGCCAGTATGGGTCCCCCTGCAGGAAAAGCAATAAATATTGAAGTTAGTGGAGAAGACTTCAGGAAACTGATAGAAGTATCTGATTCGCTGAAAACATATATTGAAAATGCACATATCCCGGGTATTGAGGGATTAAAAACCGACCTGGATGTGGGCAAACCCGAACTGGTGATTAATATTGACAGGGAAAAAGCCAGGCGTTTTGGTCTAAGTACCAGCCAGGTGGCCATGAATATCAGAACGGCTTTGTTTGGTAAGGAAATCTCGGATTTCAAGGTGGGAGAGGAAGAATATCCAATTGTGATAAGACTGAAAGATGATTACAGGTATAGCGTATCTTCATTAATGAACCAGGATATACAATTTCATGAAAATGGAGAAGATATAAAAGTACCCCTGTCTTCTGTAGCCGATATCAGGTATAGCTCGACTTATGGAGCCGTTAACAGGAGAGATCAGAAAAGGCTTATTACAATTTATTCAAATGTATCAGAAGGATTTAATGCTACAAAGGTAAATCATCAAATTGCAGCACATCTGGCCGGTTTTAAGATAGCTGAAGGATATAGTTTTGAATTTACCGGTGAACAGCAGGAACAACAAGAGTCAATGGCTTTTCTTGCACGTGCAATGTTAATAGCTGTTGCCCTTATTATTATGATATTGGTTACTCAGTTTAATTCAATAATTAAACCCCTGATCATTATAATGACCGTATTGTTCAGCACAATAGGTGTATTCGGAGGAATAGCAACATTTAAGATAGACTTTATTGTTATTATGATGGGTATAGGCATAGTATCTCTGGCAGGGATAGTTGTTAATAATGGTATCGTGCTGGTTGATTATATTGAATTACTGAAGAAAAGGAAAAGAGAAGAACTTGGACTTGCTGAGGGTGCATTTCTTCCTGTTGACGAAGCAACATTATGTGTAATTCAGGCCGGAAAAACACGATTGCGCCCGGTATTATTAACTGCTATAACAACTGTGCTGGGACTTATTTCTCTGGCAATAGGTTTGAATTTTGATTTTGAGACAGCATTAAGAAGTTATAATCCCCAGTTCTTTATTGGCGGAGATATGGTTTCTTTCTGGGGACCAATATCCTGGACAGTTATTTTCGGACTTACATTTGCAACTTTTCTTACTCTTATTATAGTCCCTGTAATGTACAGGCTGACCATAATTATTCAAAAGAAAATAATAAGTATTTTTAACAGATAATATTTATATCCTCTTTCATTAAAACCCGGCTACATAGTCGGGTTTTTTTATAAATTATTATTGGATGCAACCAAATACATTTTAATTATGTTTGTATAATATAGAATATAAGGGAATGGAATATTTTAAATCTAATGATGGATACTGTGATTATTGAATTATTTAAAGTTCAATTTATCAGCATGGAAGATTGCTTAAAAAATGTTATTTTTAAAAAGCTGCAATTAAATAAATAATGTCTGCAGAAGCATATAAAATAAAAGATAAAGGACTTAAGCTTTACAAGCAGGAAGCAGATAATGAAATGTCTTTTATTTATTATGGGCATTTCTCAGATCGGGTAAATGATTCTCTTGTTCCACTGGCAGAAATTTTTATTGGAAAGAGCCAGGTTGACCTGAAAATACGTAAAAGGGCATTCTATATTTTTGTGGAATGCATACAAAATGTAAACCGTCATAGCAGTAAAGGGAAGAGGAGTAAAAGCTTTCCTCACGAGATCTTTTCAATAAGACAGAAACAAAACAGGTTTAACATTGCATTTGGAAATGTAATGCCGAATTCAAAGGTTGGGTTTTTAAAGTCAAAGATCGATGATCTGAATAAAACTTCCGTAGAAAAACTTAACCTTAAATATAAGCGTATCTTAAAGGATACAGTATTATCAAAACTGGGTGGGGCAGGACTGGGATTAATTGAAGTGGCAAGGAAATCAGGGAATAAGATCAGGTATAAATTTGATAAGCTTGATGATAGTTATTCATATTTTTCAATGGAAACCAATATTAATGAACCCGGACAGGAAACCACTTTGCCCAAATTTGACGGCCTGTCCTGTCTTGATCTGTATAAACAAGAATTTAGTAAACATAAGTTTGGGTTTTTTCTTAAAGCCCCCAGGGAAACATTTTTGGAACTTAAGGAAAGAAATTTATTTGTCCTGATGAATAAGCTTGATAAACCCGGCTTTTTTAAGCTTAAAAATCCTGAAAATTACCTGAGTGCAATAATTGAGTCTATTAATGGCAATTGTATGGAAGAATTATTGCCAGGGAAAGGATTAATACTCAAGCTGGAGAGGGTAGAAAAAGAAAGGTATTTTAATTTATGTTTAAATGGGAATGATGTACAGGTAGAGGATTGTGTAGATGATTTGAGAAAAAATATCGATAAACAGGAAACGGGCAACAGTATAGCAAAAAAGACTTATAAACAATTTTTCGAGTTGTTAAACCTGTTACAATATAATACAAAGCAGAAAACACTTATCGAAACAGGCCATCATTATCCCGGGAATAAATTTCTTATAATAAGAACCCCCTTATAAGAATATTTTTCAGGGAAAGGATTTATTTTATTCTTGGTCTGTGTTAAGAGAAAGTTCCTGATTTTTTCATATTTCGCACACCAAATATGATTTGCTTCTTTGTTAAGTAAGGGTTTTAATTTTAATAAAAAATCAATATATTATTAAAATTATCCAGATGATTTATGCCTGTTAAAGAGCTTTATAGCAATTTTATTGACCTGGTGTTTCCTCCGGTATGTTCATCATGCGGGCAGCTTCTTGTTCAGGGGGAAAAGTATATATGCACAAAGTGTCTGCTCGAAATGCCCAAAACAAATTATCATTTACATAAAGACAACCCTGTTGCTGAAGCATTATGGGGAAGGGCAAAGATAGAAAATGCAACTGCATTATATTTTTTTGAAAGCGGTAGCAAATATCAGAATCTGATTCATAATATTAAATATAAGGGACAGAAGGAGACTGCTTATGGCATGGGTTTGCTTTTCGGAAAAGAAATAATGGAGTCAGATTTCAAGAATATTGATCTTATAATTCCTGTGCCCCTGCATAGGGCAAAAAGGCGTAAAAGAGGTTTTAATCAGAGCGAATGGATAGCAAAAGGATTATCTGAAAGCATGGGAAAACCACTTGAGACGGGACTTTTATACAGGCAGAAATCCAATCCTTCCCAAACAAGAAAGAACAGGTATGAACGATGGGAAAATGTTGAAGATATTTTCAGCATAAGGAATAATGAAGCCTTATCGGGCAAGCATATATTACTGGTTGATGACGTATTAACAACCGGTTCAACAATAGATGCCTGTGCAAATGTTTTGTTAAAACAACAAGATGTGAAACTAAGTGTTGCCGTACTGGCTTATGCCCTTTAAGCATTTTTGCCAGGTGTTATTGCATGCTGTTTTCTTATTTAATGACTTCCCCACTTAAAGCTGTCTATCTCAAATCCGGCGAGGCCAAGTATTTTGTCACTTAATGTTTCTGCAAGATCTTTGATTGTTGCAGGCCTGCCATAAAAAGAAGGTGATGCCGGACATATTATTGCACCTGCCTCGCTAAGACTTTTCATATTATTTATGTGAATAAGATTGTAAGGCATTTCCCTGGGAACAATAAGCAGCTTCTTTCTTTCTTTAAGCATTACATCTGCAGCCCTGCTTATCAAATCGTTTGAAATGCCTGCAGCAATCCTGCCCATGGCGCCCATGGAGGAAGGGCAAATGATCATTGTATCGAATCCGGCCGATCCTGAAGCAAAGGGAGCATTAAAATCATAAGGATCGTATTGTTTAAAAGGCAGTTTCTTATAATCGGAATTTTTAAGTTCGTATTCCCATATCTCTTTTGCATTTTTTGAAAACACTATGGCAGTATCAGCCAGTTGTTCTTTTATTATAGAAAGCCTGTTTATGAGAGATTGGGCATATATTGCACCACTGGCACCCGTGACGGCTATAATCAGATTTTTTTTATTGTTCATTATTCATTTTTTCCATTAATAATTTTTTTAATTCTTTAACACCTTTACCGGCACCCATTTTCAATGAAATAATATTTGAGGAAGGAGGAACAACTTCATTTGGATCAATCAGGTAAACAGGTATATCCCTGGAAGTATACTGTAACAATCCGGCTGCAGGATAAACATTTAGTGAAGTACCAATAATAACCAGTATATCGGCCGATTGCATAATGGGAATAGCATCTTCGATAGCCGGGACAGCTTCTCCAAACCATACTATATGCGGACGTAGCTGGTATCCTTTTTCACATTTATCACCTTCTTTTAGTTCCCATCCTTTAAGTTCATAGATAAGGGATGGGTCGCCTGTACTCCTCACCTTTTTCAATTCACCATGCAGATGCAAGACCTTAGAGCTGCCGGCTCTTTCATGAAGATCATCCACGTTTTGTGTAATTATTTCCACGTCATAATCATTTTCAAGCTCAGCAAGACCCATGTGACCACAGTTGGGTTCCACTTCATATAACTGCTTTCTTCTTTCATTATAGAACTTAAGTACAAGGTCTCGATTATTTTCCCAGGCCATGGGACTGGCAACCTCGGTAACATCATATTCTTCCCATAATCCACCCATATCCCTAAAGGTTCTAATGCCACTTTCGGCACTTATTCCTGCCCCGCTTAAAACAATCAGCTTTTTCACATTTTGCTTTTTAGATTGTTAATTTACTGAATCTTGCTTCCCTTCATTTTAGTACAGGCTTTTCTTGCAGACTCTGAATATATGTAATTATTTATTTTGTTAACTTAGCAAAAATAGAAGACAAATACTAACGATCTGATAACCAGGAGTTTTAATTAAGATGATAGACAGGAATACAATTGACAGAATAATGGATATTGCAGAAATATCGGAAGTTATTCAGGATTTTGTTACGCTTAAAAAAAGAGGGGTAAACTACCTGGGTCTCTGTCCTTTTCATAATGAAAAAACCCCTTCATTTACAGTATCTCCGGCCAAGGGTATATATAAATGCTTTGGTTGCGGAAAGGCAGGGAATGTGGTTGGTTTTATAATGGAGCATGAACATCTCAGTTATCCTGATGCCCTGAGATACCTTGCCCGCAAATATCATATTGAAATAGTTGAGAAAGAATTATCTGAAGAAGAGAAACAGCAGCAAAACGAAAAAGAAAGCTTGCTGGTTATCCTTTCCTGGGCCAATAAATATTATCATGAAATGTTGTTTCATGATAATGAGGGGATATCAATAGGACTTAGCTATTTCAAAGAAAGAGGCTTCAGGCAGGAGACACTTAAGAAATTCAATGTTGGTTATTCCCCCGAAAAAAGAGATGCATTAACAACCAGGGCAATTGAAGCGGGCTATAAACCGGATTATCTTATTAAGTCGGGCCTGAGCATAGAAAAAAATAATTCTCATTTCGATAGATTTGCAGGCAGAATAATATTCCCGATTCGTTCTTTATCGGGACAGGTTATAGGATTTGGTGGCAGGATATTAAAATCTGAAGCAAAAGCAGCAAAATACCTGAATTCACCGGAAACGGATGTTTATCATAAAAGTCGTGTATTATATGGTTTATATGAGGGAAAGAAAGATATAGTTGCAAAAGAAAAATGCTTTCTGGTTGAAGGATATACAGATGTTATGGCCCTTCACCAGGCAGGAATTGAAAATGTTGTTGCCTCATCCGGAACAGCCCTGAGCAATGACCAGCTAAGACTTATAAAAAGATTTACATCTAATATTACCATTCTTTTTGACGGCGATGAAGCTGGTTTAAAAGCTTCACTAAGAGGAATAGACCTGGTATTGGAAGAAGGATTAAATGTAAAAGTGGTAATGTTGCCGCAGGGCGAAGATCCCGATTCTTTTTCAAAGAAAAAGAGTGCGAAAGAATTTACAGATTTTATTAATGAGAATGAAAGAGATTTTATAAAGTTCAAAACAGAACTCCTTATTAAAGAATCGAAAAATGATCCAATTGGAAGGGCTAATCTTATACGGGATATTGTAAAATCGATATCAGTTATACCTGATAATATCAGCAGGTCGGTATATATTAAAGAATGCAGCCTTATATTAGGACTCGAAGAGCAAATATTGTATCAGGAAACAGATAAGCTAAGAAGGGGCCGAACAGAACAGAATTACAGAAAATTAAGGACAAAAGAAGAAAATATTTCAGGTCAGACGAAAAGAGCTAAAGATATAATTGAGTTCAGGGAAGACACTGAAGCCCAGGAGAAAGAAATTATAAGGATACTTCTTAATTATGGTGACAGGGAATTATTGATAGTGAAGGAAGAAAATGAGGAAGAAAAGAATATTTCTGTGGCTGAATATATCATTTCCGAGATCAGGGGAGACGATCTGAGCATGGAAAATAATAACTACCAGTTAATATTTGATGAATATACAGGACTATTTGAAAAAGGCTCCCCCCCCGGTCAGAAATATTTTATTAATCATTCAAATCCTGAAATAAGCAGTTTAAGTGCACAACTGCTTGCTGATGAATATGATCTTAGCAAGATATGGAAGCGTCATGATAATTTTGTAGAAACAGAAGAAATGAAACTCATAGAACTTGTGCCGGAGACTGTGAATTCATTTAAGAATAAAAAGGTATTAAAAGCCCTGGCAGATTTGCAGGAAAATCTTTCTCAGGCAGAAAAAAATAACAAGGAAGAAGAAATTTCAGAGATACAGGCCCGTATAGTTGCTCTGAATAATATAAAAAGAGAAATCTCAAGGAAGCTTGGGGGCAGGATAATATTAAAATAATAACGAATTTTGTAAATTGCATCATCATCATTTATTAGCCCCAGATGAAATAAACAACAATTAATAAAACAATGAGATATTTTATTTTCAGTTTTATGGTCGCTTTATTAGTAAGTTCTTGTACAAACCGGGACGGGATAAACAATTTAAAAGGAGATAATTACTACAGGAATAATACGGCTGATAAAAGCAGGCGTTTTATTCAGAATAGTTCGGAGCATGAAATTTTTTACGGACTTTATTCCCCCGATGAGGTTTCAAGGATGCTAAAGAGTAGTGGTTTAAGATATAAGCCCGAGGC
The DNA here is from genome assembly GCA_029932855.1 of Bacteroidales bacterium. Lineage (GTDB taxonomy): Bacteria > Bacteroidota > Bacteroidia > Bacteroidales > VadinHA17 > JAYEGO01. The sequence continues at coordinate 145,724 of JAOZPG010000001.1, forward strand.
TTTTCTCCCGGTTGAAAAAGCTGATAAATACAGTTCGAGCTCCAAACAGGCTGTAAGCCTTGGGATTTATGGTGCTGATTTCAGCATAGCAAAATTATTTGATGATACAGAAGAAGCGGTAAAATATATGAAGGTTATTGGTCAGTTATCAGAAAAACTCGGTGTGCCACTTGAAATGCTTGATAATTCGGTGTCTGAAATTGAACAAAAACTAGGAGATATTGATTCATTATCTTATGTGGTTTCAGAAGTATTTACAAGTTCTACTGAATTCCTTTTGGAAACAGGGCGTGAAAGTGCCATAAGCCTGATAATGATGGGTGGTTGGATAGAAGGGATATACCAGATATTGAATATAATTGAAACCGATACTTTGCCTGATCCGGTGTTGATTGAAGCTGTTATAAGTCAAAAATACAGCCTGGATTTTTTGTTAACACTTATGAAAAATCAGTATGAAGATCCGGATGTTGCATATTATTACAGGCTCTTTGAGGTGCTGGCTACTCATTTTGAGAAGCTACAGATATATTATATGAAAGGAGAGCTTAAAATAGATACAGCAGCAAAATTAATTAATACCTCCTGGAGCAAGTATGATTATTCCCTTGCTTCGCTTGAAGATATCAAACAGATTGTATCAGGAATAAGATCTATATTAATTGAAACCTGATTTTTTCGAGTTTATTTAGATAGATAATTATATAATAGGTTTTTACAAATTAAATTAAGCTTTTATTATATTTGAACTCTTAATGTATTTATTATAAATTTTATTGAAATGAAAAATCAGGGTATATCTGTGTTAAAAAGTATTTCTTTAACAATTCTTGTTGTACTTATTTCATTAAGTTCCTGCAAGAATGTTAATAAGCAACAGGACGAAAGCCAGGTGAAAATTGAAGATGTTAAAGGCCAGATCAGTGAGGAAGTTGAGCAATTTGTATATCCTTTACCTACTTCATACGAGGTAACTGAAATGCTTAAGCGCATAGGTATTCCTTATATGCTGGGAACTTCCAATACGGTTGAAAATATAGATAAATATTTTACTGCCAAGGCAAAAGCATATAATATAGGAATTTATGGCAGCGACCTTAGCTATGCCAGTACTTATCACATGACCCAGGAAACAATGCTTTATCTTGAAGCAATTACCCAGCTTGGTAATGACCTGGGAATTTCGTCTATCTATAATGAAGATTTGCTGAAAGGGATAGAAGATAATATTAATAATAAAGACACCCTTATTGAGATTATAACAACCACTGTTTATGATACTTATGATTTTTTAAATCAGAATGGGAAAGGAGACCTGGCATTATTAATGGTAACCGGAGGATGGGTTGAAGCACTATATCTTACAACAAATGTGTCTGCAAATATTGCCAACAACCCGGAGATAGTTAAGATCATTTATTCACAAAAGAAATCTCTTGAAGAATTAATCAAGATAATTGAGAAGCGTAAAGATGAGGAAAATATTAAGGAATTATTAGAAGGTATTACCCCAATAAAAGAAGCTTATGATAAGGTTGACAGCGAAGATATGACGGAAGAAGAATTAAACAATATTATGAATGCTGTTGAAGATCTTCGTGAGAAAATAATTGCCTGATATTATCATAAAAAATACAATTTAAGCCTGCATGAAAATGCAGGCTTTTTTTTGATAGCTGGAAGTATAAAAGTTTTTTATGAAAGATGTGTATGGTTTTCATAAAAAACTTTATGTACGTTTGTTTTGTACAGATCAAAACTCCTGATAATGAAACCATGAGCGAGTCTATTCTAAATGCCCTTGTACATATGTTTGCCCTGATTGCCTCACTTAACAAGGAGGGCCTTTCAAAAAAGGGGAAAAAGATGGTTGAGGATTTTCTGTCAGGGATATTGAATCAACAGCTTACAATTGATTACCTGGATATATTCCAGAATTATTTTGAATTTTATCATTCAGAACTTCACCACCTGTCTCAAGATGAAAAGACTAAAACATCTGATTTACTTTCTTTCCAGGCTACAAATGTTTGCAGGCAGATAAGGGATGGCCTTAACAGGGAAGATCGAATAATTGTGTATATAGAATTATTGCAGTTTGTTAATGAAGATAATCTTGTAACAGACGAAGAGCAGGAAGTAATTAAGATAGTGGGTGATAATTTTAATATTGGGGAGGACGAGGAAAATAATCTGCAGAATTTTGTGTTTGAAACCAGGCTCGACAAAATAGAAAAGAGCCGGTTACTTATAATGGATAACAAACCGGGAGAGTGTTCAGATCCTGTTTCGGGTTTCCTGAAAAAGGAAAACCCTGGCAAAGGGGAAGGATCTTATTTATATAAAGAAAACCTGAAAGGTAAATTGCTTTTTCTTTATATCCCGGTTGTACAGAAGTTTCTATTTAAATATTGTGGTAAGCAAAGCCTGTTTCTAGATGGGCATAAAATTGAATCTTCCAGGATATATTTTTTTGATTCAGGCTCTATAATTAAAGGGCCTGATATAAGTCCGGTTTATTACCTGGATATTTCAAGACGCTTTTTTTTGGATCCTGCTGTTCCGGGTATTCAGCTTTCGGGCCGGGATCTGCAATTTAAATTCCGGAACAGTAATAATGGTATTCAATTATTTAATTTTAGTGAGGAGTCAGGTAGCCTGGTAGGAATTCTTGGTGGCAGCGGGGTAGGAAAATCAACATTACTTCATTTACTGAATGGCAAGTTAAAGCCTGATAAAGGGAATGTTTTGATAAATGGCTTTGATCTCAATAAACATCAGTTCCATCTTAAGGGAATGATAGGCTTTGTTCCCCAGGATGATCTTTTGATTGAAGAATTAACTGTTTACCAAAACCTGTTTTTTAATGCTCAATTATGTTTTGCTGATTTTTCTGCTGGGCAGCTAAAGAAGACGGTTAATAAAATACTTATAGATCTGGATCTTGGCGATATTGCTCAATTAAAAGTAGGTAACCCGCTGAATAAATATATAAGCGGGGGACAGAGGAAAAGGTTGAATATAGGGCTGGAATTGATGAGAGAGCCCTATATTCTTATACTTGACGAACCAACCTCCGGTCTCTCATCCAGCGATTCGGAAAAGATCATACAATTACTTAAGGATCAGACAAGAAATGGAAGACTTGTAATAGCAACAATCCATCAGCCTTCCTCTGAAATATATAAAATGCTCGATAGGCTCTGGATATTAGATAAAGGAGGTTACCCTGTTTATTCCGGTAATCCTGCTGATGCAATTGTTTATTTTAAGAAAATTGATGCTCAGGTTGATGCAGCCGAAAGTGAATGTCCGCAATGTGGCAATATAAATACCGAACAAATATTAAAGATTATTGAATCAAAACGCCTTGATGATTTTGGATCTCCTACCGGTGAGAGGAAAATATTACCAGGGCAATGGTTTAAATATTATAAAGAACAAATAGAGGCAAGACTTGAAAGGAAAGAGCCCAATAAAGAAATACCTGATAATAATTTTAAGATACCCTCGCCAAATAAACAATTTATCACTTTTAGTATAAGGAATATATTGACTAAGTTAGTTAATACCCAGTATCTTATAATTAATTTACTTGAAGCGCCACTGCTGGCAGTTATACTGGGATATTTCACTAAATATGCAAATGGGGATGAATACTTATTTATTAACAATAAGAACTTTCCTGTATTCCTGTTTATGTCAATCGTGGTGGCATTGTTTATGGGTCTTACAATTAGTGCGGAGGAAATTGTAAAAGACAGAAAAATACTTGAAAGAGAGTCTTTTCTTAATTTAAGCTGGCCGGCATACCTGGGATCTAAAATTGCTTTTCTTTTTGCTTTATCGGCTTTTCAAACATTTAGTTTTGTTTTGATTGGGGACTGGATACTTGATTTTAACGGAATGTTCCTGGTATACTGGCTTGTATTATTTTCGACAGCAGCAGCTGGTAATTTAATTGGTTTAAATATTTCTTCGGGACTTGATTCTGTAGTAGCAATATACGTTCTTATACCACTCATACTGGTTCCGCAGCTTCTACTTGGCGGGGCCATGATCCCCTTTGATGATCTTAATGAAAAACTCAGCAATAAAAAATATGTTCCGCTTATAGGAGATATGATGATAACAAGATGGTCCTTTGAAGCCCTGATTGTTGAGCAGTTCATGAAAAATGATTTTGACAGGCAATTTTATGACTTAGATCAAAAAATCAGCACAGCTAATTATTATAACACCTTTCTTATACCCGATCTACAGCTTAAGTTAGAAGCTTCACAGAGAATGATTGCCGGGGAAAGCGCAGACAGCATGTTAATGAAAAAAAACATGATCATTGTACAGAGAGAATTTCAAAAACTTGCAGATTTTCATAATATACCCCCTTTTGATCGTGAGGACCAGTTAAGTGATCTGCCGGTTGACCAGGATATTATTGAAGAATCGTTTGGTTATCTCGGCTACCTGAAATTATTATTTACAGATATTGAGACAGAGAACATTACAGAAAAAGACAGGGTATATCAATTTATGGTTGACAGCCTTGGGGAATACAATATGCGTGAACTCCGGCAGAAATTTCATAATAATAAACTTGCAGCTCTTGCACTGAACAGAAATGTAGTACAGAAAATTTATGAGGCTGATGATGAGCTGGTACGAAAACTTGATCCTGTTTATATTTATCCCCATAACCGCTATGGCCGCACACAGTTTTTTTCTCCCTATAAGCTGATAGGCTACCAGATGGTAGAAACGCTGTGGTTTAATCTGGTTGTTTTATGGCTTGTAACAACAATAATGTATTTCCTCCTGGTCTTTGATATACTGAGAAAGATAATTCTTTATTTCCGGAATATTCAAAAAGCCAGACTTAGCTCCTGAGAGTGCTAAAAAACCGGTGTCTTTTTTGAATGATAAACTTTATTATATTCCTCTTCATTATTGTAATCTATAAAGTCCTGGTGGTGAAGGGGCGGGACGAAGTTTTCATTTTCATAATGTTTAATGGCGCACCAGTAATTTTCAGTTTCTCCAAATATCTTAACCCAGTATTGTAACACACCGTTTGCATAGCCACAGTATATACAATACAATTTTTGAAGGAGATTAAGGTATGAGAGCTTATGCCTGTCTATGCGAATATAAGTTCCCCGTTTTACATATTTAATCCCATAGAACGGGAAACTAAACCTGTGGTATATTTCCACATACAAATCCATCATTAATATTGGTATGAGTGCGAGATATATAAAAGGGATTGTTAAAAAATGCCTGGGGAGGCGATGTTTGGTAGTAAGGTATTTCATCAGTTTACAATTTTTATAATTGTTAAGTTAAAAATAAAAATGATTTTAAAATATTAAATTTGTTCTGCTTAAAGAATATTTTTGCCGGGAAATAAGGGGGTGTTAGCTCAGTTGGTTCAGAGCGCATGCTTGACAGGCATGAGGTCACTGGTTCGATTCCAGTACATCCCACCAGTGATAGCAGGATTAGTGATACAGGCTAATACCAGTAATGTCACTTTCCGCAAAGACAATTATTTAACTATTTCTATCATCAGTCTTGCAGGATCCTTAAAAATCTTATTTGCCAGTTTGTCTGTAAGCTGCCAGAACTTAAAAGGAAATTTTTGTGTAAGCAGGTGAAACCTAAGCTTTAAGAGGCTTTTATTCATAAATGTTTCAAAATGCCAGGCCTGTATATCTTCAGGTATCAGGCTTTTAATATTATTTTCATTAAAAGAATGCAGGTGTCCGTTAGCCGGTGTAGGCCTGTTACAGTGTACGCACAGATACATTGGAATTTTCTCGTTATAGGGAGTTGTAATTATCAGCTTACCGCCTTTTTTTAACGGTGCTATCAGTTTTTTCAAAAACTTTGATGGATGGGGCACATGCTCCATTACTTCAGAGGCCACTATACAATCTAATGAATTATCTGCCAGTGGCAGATGAAAAGCATCGGCCACTATTGCTTTATGATTTCTATGTGGTTGATTTTCCAGAGCTTTCCTGGCATTGATCAATGAAATATCCATAGAGATTACAGTGTTAGAATCATTCTGTACTGTCTGGCTAAGCCATCCGTTTCCACAGCCCAGGTCTAAGATGATCTTTGAATCTTTGGGAATATGTTTTACAATTTTTTGATTAAGTCTGTTTATTTCATTCCTTGTAACAGCACTGTTAAATTCTTCATGGTAATCAAAAACCATGGCATCTTTTTGATAATGATCCACATAATTCATTTTCTCATCAACAGAGCGGGGAAGGATAAGGGCTATATTATCCTCAATTTTTCCGATAAATTTATCTGTATCCAGGTTTAAGATTTTTCCTGACTTCCTGTCAAGTGATATCTTTTGTTTGGATCCGGGATCAATTAATATATCTTCTATATTCATTTTTTATTCCAGACTGGCATTCAGGACAATATCAGCTGTTCCACCGGAGTATAATCTTGAAACGGGGCATCCTTCTTTTGCTGCCTGTGCCAGTTCATTAAATTTCTTACTGTCAAGACCCTTACAGCTTACACTGCATTCAAGTAATATCTTTGAGATAATGGGTCCTTTGTCATCATTGCCCAGTGTAACACTTGCCGTAGTTTCAATTTTTTGGCTGCTAAATCCTTCGTTGCTGATAAGTGCGGACAGGAACATTGAATAGCAGCCTGCATGAGCAGCACCAATTAATTCCTCGGGATTGGTTCCCTTCCCTTCCTCAAATCGCGACATAAAACTGAATGGACCGCTGTAATTATTGAAACTCATGGATCCTTCACCTTCTTTAAGTGTTCCCTTCCAAATAGCTTTTGCTTTTCGTGTACTCATGATTAATAATATTTAGCTTAATAATTATCTTCCCTTTTCTTTTAATAGGGATGTTCTTTTTTTCAGGATCTTTAGTATAAAATACAACAGCCCGCTTATTGCCATGGCCCAGAACCAGAAATTAAATTCAATTGTGACATGTTTATACAGCAGGAACTGACCGGCTTCCCGGAAAAGAAAAATAATGAGAAATACCGCAAAGAAGCCGTTCTTTTCTTTCTTAAGTATTTTTTTCCAGCTAAAAGGCAGTGAGGGTTTTTTAAAATTCTTGAAGCCCGGTATAAAAGCGGGGGTTACTTCAGCCCATTTAAGGTAGCTGTCCCCGAATTTTTTTCTGAGAAACTGTTCTTCGGCAAACATTATCCTTTCGTAATATACCCAGTAAATAAATATAAAAGCAATTATGAACCAGGTGTTTTGTGTGAGTATTCCAATCCCCAGCCACATAAAGAAATTACCAACATAAAGGGGATGCCTTACCATGGAATAAATGCCTGATGAATTCAATTCTTCAGCAAGCTGGCCTTTGGTATTTCTGCCGGATGTGTTTTTAGGAGTATGTCCTACGGTATATATTCTTATCAAAAGTCCAAACAGGCAAACAGCTAATCCGGCTATTTCATAAATCACGGTTACTTTACTTCTGTAATCTATTATGCCATTACTTACCGCAAGCAGGTATATGACCAAACCAACAGCAAGTATTAACAGAGGCAGCCAGCTTCTGTATTTAAAGAGGAAATTACCCTGTTTTTCCATTTCTTCCTGAAGTGCCATAGTTTTTTCTAAGTTATTATTAACTAACAAACCTACATATTGTTAACTATTAATACAATTCAAAGCTTTAATAAATAACTACCTGGGCCATGCAAAAGTTAATATATCAGGTAGTAGCAAATTTTATAGAATAGTTTTTAATTGAAGTTAAATATAACCGCCAGCCTGAGAGATGTATATGCAAAATCATTGAGGCCTTGCTGAAATCCCAGTTCATAATTAAGACCTGGCTTTAACCGGTTTGCCAGGCTTGCGCGGTAAATTACCGGTTTATCGCCATTTCCGATATAGCCAATATATCCGCTAATAGTATTACGGAATTCTATTTTTTGAAATTCCAGATCTATGCCTAATCCATATAGAAAAGCATCATTTTGATAATAAGTATCCTGATGAGTCTGCCATACATAAAATCCCACCATAGCATGAGGTCTGACAGATTTTAATATATCGCTGTTTAAATTAATCTTCCTTCCAAATGAAAGGTCGAAATAATATGCAGGTGTATCGGTAAACCTGGCAGCATCAAAATCAGAACCCGATGCAGTCTTCAGTCCAACAGTCAGCATAATATCCGGCAGTTTCTCATGGTTTTTGATAAGTTGGATATAAGTGCTAAAATACAAGTCGCCCACACTGAATCCTTTTCCATCCTTATTCCTGGACATTCTTTGAATATTAGTTATTGAATCCATCCTGTAATATTCAACCGGAACAATTGCAATTTTTATTCCTGCCCGGTCCGGGGCCAGGGGGATGAACAGTTCGGTGAAAAGATTATTTGTTATGTCTCCTTTGCTGAAATGATTATCTATGGCAAACTCAAAGCGGGTCTTACCGGGCATCATACCCCGGCCGGATTCGGGAACAGGCAAAGCATTGGGTCCCATATAAGCCGGGGAAACGATCATATAATCTGTCCAGTGGGTATAGCCATCCCAGTTATGCGCTTCATTCCACCAGCTGTAATCCTGGGGGAAGACATTTAAACACAGAAGAATTAAAGCCGTAAGGGAAAAAGTCCTCATATCCTTATCGTTTTCCTGAAGCTATTGATTTATAAGTCCTTTTCTATAAAGCAGCTCGGCATTTAAAATGCTCCCTCCAGCGGCGCCCCTGAGTGTGTTATGTGACAGGCCCACACATTTCCATCCAAGCACAGTATCCTTACGTAGTCTTCCCGCACTTATACCCATTCCGCCGGACAGCTCCCTGTCAATATATGTTTGCGGCCTGTCTTCCTTTTCAAAGTATGTTATGAACCTGTCAGGAGCAGAAGGCAGGTCCAGTCCTTTCAATGGATTTACATAATTCTCCAGGGCATCTGTAAGCTGTTCTTTTGTTACTTCTTCTTTGAATTTAATATTTATTGCTGCCATATGACCGTCTGAGACAGGTACCCTCAGGCAACTGGCAGAGATAATTACTGATGTGGAAGGAGAGAAATTCCCATTTATAATATCTCCGAGTATTTTTCCCGGCTCCAGCTCTGATTTTTCTTCTTCCCCTGCAATGTATGGGATTACATTGTCGCGCATTTCCGGCCATGTGTCAAAAGTCTTACCCGCACCCGATATGGCCTGGTATGTTGACACTATTACTTTATCAGGCCTGAATTTCTCCCATGCTTTTATAAGGGGGACATAAGATTGTATGGAGCAGTTTGGCTTTGTAATAATAAATCCCCGGTTCCAGTTACGGTTTTTCTGCTGTATTGGAATAATGTCAAGATGATGAGGATTGATTTCCGGAATGATCATTGGCACGTCACTGGTCCAGCGATGTGCAGAATTATTTGATACAACAGGTATCCCTGCCGAGGCAAAGCTTTCTTCAATATCTCTTATGTTTTCTTTTTCAGCACTTATCGCCGAAAACACAAAACTCACGGTATTTTTTATTATCCGAACATCCTCAGCCACATTATAAACTTGTAATGAAGCCGTCTTATAAGGTATATCTCCTTCCTGGGCCCATCTCTTACCAAGGGCTTCCTTATAAGACCTGCCGGCTGAGTTTTTTGATGCTGCCACACAGGCCACCTCAAACCATGGATGATCTTCCAGCAACATTATTAGTTTCTGGCCAACCATCCCGGTTGCCCCGAGAATCCCCACAGGTATTTTATTGTTTTGCTTATCCATACTGGTTTACAAATTTATTCTAAAAAATTTAATATATATCAGATTTTTGAAGCATTGTCGGAGTACTTTCCATATAGTAAATTCCTGTCTTGCAAAGCACTATCTCCGGATTAATGGTTCAACATATCAGGGATTTGTAATAATTACAGGATTCAGTTTTTTTTAAATTATAGGGCCTGTATGTATAATATTAATTTGTGGGAACCGCTATGTTTAACAGGAAAGCAGGATTATTAGTCCGTAATGACCCGAAATTGCAGCGGGATCATTTTCTTATTGAGTGTAGCTCTTTAACTATCCTGCGTATATGTTCTGGTGTTGTGCCACAGCATCCTCCTATAATGTTTGCACCTTCAAGAACAAGCTCCTTAACAAAACCGGCAGTGATGTCAGGAGATTCATTATATTCAATTTTACCATTATTATATTGAGGCATACCTGCATTCCCCTGTATTAACACAGCTATGTCCGGATCTGCTTTCCTTATTTCCTTAAGCACAGGAATCATTTCTTTAGTTCCGTTACCACAGTTGGACCCCAGGATTGAAGCTCCTGCTTCTTTAAGTACGTCAACCATATCTGCCGGTGAAATGCCCATCACTGTACGAATCCCTCCTGCAGGAGTATTATCAAAAGTCATTGAGCTTACAATATCCAGCCCGGTATTTTCTCTTGCAGCCTTTGTGGCAATCCTGGCTTCTTCAAGATCTGTCATGGTCTCAATTATCAGGGCATCTGCACCTCCTTCTTCAAGGGCAATGGCCTGTTGCTTAAAGGCATCATACATCTCTTCCGGAGTAATATCTCCCATCATCAGTATTTTCCCGGTAGGTCCCATTGAGCCAAGTACAATCTTGGTATCCCCACAGGCCTCTCTGCTGATTTCTGCTGCTGCACGGTTGATTTCATAAACCCTGTCTTCCAGTCCGAAATTTGCCAGTGTAAACTGGTTCCCGCCAAAGGAGTTTGTTTCTACCATATCAGCTCCTGCCTCAACATATGACCTTGCTATATCCAAAACATCCTTTCTTCTCTCAATATTCCAGATTTCCGGGCACTCTCCTGCTTTTAAGCCTTTCTCCTGCAGCTGTGTTCCCCAGGCGCCATCTGATGCAACTATTTTTCCTTTAGCAATTTTATTGAGTAGTTTCCCCATTACTTAAGTCTTGTTTAGTTTAATTGTATAAAGCTACAAATGAATGACTAATTACGATTATCTTATGATTAATATTTAATTGATTTCAGTTATATGAGGTAGTAAAGCAAATTTTTCTGAAATTTACAGACAGAAAATATAATAATTTCTGGCGGAAAAAATAATTATAAACTCAGCACTCTGAATTTTATACTCAATACTAATTATGTCACAGTTGCGTAGATTTACGGTTGGAGAGGAAATTTCGAATTCAATATCACATGGAATAGCCTTCTTTCTTAGTATTGCCGGACTAATTATATTATTAGTAATGGGGCACAAGAACGGAACAACATGGAATATGGTGGCTTATTCCATATATGGTTCAACTATGATATTGTTGTTCCTTTCATCAACCATTAATCATTCTTTGCGCTTTGGTGCCAGGGCAAAAGATATATTTCATAATATAGACCAGGTAGCCATTTACCTTTTTATAGCCGGGACTTATACAGCAATAGCGCTTACTTCTCTAAGAGGACACGGTGGCTGGGTCATATTCGGGGTAGAGTGGGGATTGGCAATAGCCGGACTTGTGGTTAAATTTATTATCCCGAATAAGTTCGAACAGGGAGTAAACCTGTTTTATATAGCATCATTTGTAATAATGGGCTGGCTGCTTATGTTCTATATCAGACCAATTATTGATGAAATGTCAATAACAGCACTTGTCCTGCTACTATCAGGAGGTGCCTGTTATACCCTGGGTATTATTTTCTACAGGGTAAAAAAACTCCCATATTCGCATCTCCTCTGGCATCTTTTTGTTGTGGGAGGCAGTTTCCTGCATTGGTGGGCAGTATTTAAATATACTCTTTGATACCTCAGGGGTTTTTATAAATTTTGTAGAATGAAAAAATTTAAAATATTTCTTCCACTCTTATTCCTGTTATTAATTTCATGCAGTAACGAAAATAGTTTTATTGCATATGATAATGAAAATATCAGCTATATGGGCAGGCTGAGTATGAAGCCGGAAGCTTATGCGGAAATATACTGGCCGGGGACCTCAATAAAGGTGAATTTTGAGGGAACAGGGATTAAGGCTCTATTGAAAGATGAACATGGAGATAATTATTTCAATATAATAATTGATGATGACAGTATCTGTATCTTAAGACCCGATACGCTACAAAATATTTATACTCTTGCCTCAGGACTTTCACCGGGAACACATAGTGTGGAATTATTTAAGCGTAATGGATGGGAGAAGGGCAAGACCTGGTTTTATGGTTTCAGGACCACAGGGGGAACAACTATACTGCCAGCCGGCCAGGAGAAAGATCGCAGGATAGAGTTTTACGGTAATTCTATAACAGTTGGTTACTCAATAGAGGATTATTCAGGAAAAGACAGACATGACAGTACCTATACAAATAATTACCTTTCTTATGCTGCAATAACAGCCAGGCATTTTAATGCTGAATATTCATGTATTGCCAGGGGAGGAATCGGAGTTATGGTTAGCTGGTATCCCCTTATTATGCCTGAAATGTATGATCGCCTGGATCCTTTTGATGAAAACAGCCATTGGGATTTTTCAAAATATGTTCCGCAGCTTGTTATTGTAAATCTTTTTCAGAATGATTCATGGATAGTGAACAGGGAGGATACGGATTATTTTAAGTATAGATTTAACAATGGGCCACCAGACGAGGAATATATAATAAAAGCCTATTCAGACTTTATTAGCACAATAAGAAAAAAATACCCTGAAAGTCATATTATTTGTATGCTTGGAAATATGGATATTACCCGTGATGACTCTCCCTGGCCTGGATATGTTAAAAAAGCAGTTACCGGGATGGATGACAGTAAGATTTACACTCTTGTGGTTCCTTTTAAGAATACACCAGGTCATCCCCGGGTAGAAGAACAGCAAATACTGGCTGACAGTCTTATAGGATTTATAACAAGGAATATTGAGGACTATTAATATTTAAATAAATTATATTATTATGATCTCCAGAACTTTTGATCTTCTTGATCGTTATGCCAGCCATTTTATGCATGATAATGTATTAAACGGAAAAGTAAACGGGAAATGGAAAGGGTATAGCGCAAAAGAATATATTGATCTTTCACATGCTTTTGCATACGGCTTAATGGCCCTGGATATTAAAAAGGGTGATAAGATAATCAGTATTTCCAATAACCGGCCCGAGTGGAATTTTGCAGATATGGGAATGGCCATGTGCGGAATAATACATGTGCCTGTTTTCCCTTCATTAAATACAGAAGAGTATAAATTTATTATCAAGCATTCTGATGTAAAACTGCTTATCATTTCAGACAGAAGTATCTTTAATAAGATTGAAGGAATAGTTAATAAGGAACGGACGTCTGTTATAAATGTTTATTCTTTCGACCACTTAGAGGGAGTAAAAAACTGGAAGGAGATAGTGGAACTGGGAAATAGCAGGAAGGATGAGTTCAGGGAAAAGCTGGAAGATATTAAGACGGGGATTAATGAGGAGGATTTTGCTTCTTTGATCTATACTTCAGGAACTACCGGCCGGCCAAAGGGAGTTATGCTTTCACATAAAAATATGATAAAAAATGCCTTAGCTGCGGCAGAAGTATTCGGGCTGGGGCCTGACGACAAATACCTGAGCATTCTTCCACTGTGTCATGTTGGTGGAAGAATGGGTAATTACCAGACACAATATTCGGGAAGCAGGATTTATTATGTTGAAAATATGGGGACAATTGCCTCTGACATGAAAGAGATCAGGCCGCAGGGATTTGATACTGTGCCACGGATACTTGAAAAGATTTTCGATAATGTAATAGCTAAAGGGAATAAATTAAAAGGAATAAAAAGATCAATATTTTTCTGGGCTGTACGCCTGGGTTTACGCTATAAGCTGCCTGAAGACAGCAGTTGGTTTTACAGGAAAAAGCTGGCCATTGCCGATAAATTGATTTTTTCTAAATGGCGTGAGGCACTTGGCGGTAATATTCAGGTTGCCGGTTGTGGCGGGGCCAGCCTCCAGCCAAGGCTGGAACGTGTTTTTTGGGCCAGCGGTATACAGATAATAAACATGTATGGACTTACTGAGACATCGCCAATAATTACTATTAACAGGCGCACAAAGCCCCTGCTTAAATTAGGGACCCTTGGAGCATTAATTGACGGGGTGGAAGTTAAGATTGCTGAAGACGGAGAAATACTCTGCAAAGGACATAATGTGATGCTTGGTTATTATAAGGATGAGAAATTAACCGGTCAGGCCATTGATAAAGACGGGTGGTTTCATACAGGAGATATTGGCAACTTAACCGCTGACAACTTCCTTGAAATTACTGACAGGAAAAAAGAAATATTTAAATTATCAAGTGGGAAATTCATAGCTCCGCAACTAATAGAGGGGAAACTTAAAGAATCTGTCTTTATTGAGCAGACAATGGTAGTTGGGGAAGGGGAAAAATTTGCAAGCGCCATTATTACGGCAAATTACGATTATCTCTCTGACTGGTGTAAGACCCAGGGATTACCGCTTAGTGGGACAGATAAAAGTAAAATATATGAGCATCCGAAAGTGAAAGACAGGTTTAACCAGGAGCTTAAGCATATAAATAAGAATCTGAATCCGCACGAGAACATTTTGCGTTTTAGCCTGGTTCCTGACAGCTGGAGTCCTGATTCCGGTGAACTTTCTCCAACCCTTAAGTTAAGAAGGAAGTTTATCCTTGATAAATATTCAAATGAAATTATGAAGATATACAGTAAGCAGGTAATATAGTAGTTATAAGGGATGGAAATAGTAATTGTAAATAATAAAAAGACAAGGGGCGATTTTATTAAAGTGCCTAAAATATTATACAGGAACGATCCGGTATGGGTTTGTCCTCTTGATAAAGATATTAATGCAATTTTCGATCCAGGACAGAATGTATATTTTAAACATGGAGAAGCAAACAGGTGGATACTCACAGATGATCACGGAAGGCTTATTGGCAGGATAGCTGCTTTTATTGATTTTAATACCTCGGCTGTGGAAGATCAGCCTACCGGGGGGCTAGGTTTTTTTGAATGTATTGAAGACCAGCAGGCGGCTGATATCCTGTTCGATACAGCAAGAACATGGCTTAAAGACAAGGGGATGGAAGCAATGGACGGGCCCATAAATTTTGGTGAAAGAGACAGTTATTGGGGCCTCCTGGTAAAGGGTTTTACACATCCCTCGTATGAGGTTGCCTATAATCCACCCTATTATCAGCAGCTGTTTGAGAACTATGGATTTAAAACATATTTTAAACAGGAAGGCTTTCACCTGGATGTAACTAAAGAGCTGCCTGAGCGTTTTATGAAGATTGCCGAATGGATATTAAAGAAGCCTGAGTATCAGTTCAGGCATTTTAAATGGACAGAAAAAGAGAAATTTTTAGCTGATTTTGTAATAGTTTTTAATGAAGCATGGAAATCATTTAAACTGAATTTCGAGCCACTTACAAAAGAATATATCATGGAAGTGCTGAAAAAGGCAAAGGCTATTATTGAAGAGGAGTTTATTTGGATCGCATACAGGCAAGATCAGCCAATTGCTATTTATTTAATGTACCCTGATATTAATCAGATACTGAAATACTTAGACGGACGATTAAGCTTATGGAATAAGATCAGGTTTCTGTATTTGAAAAGAAAAAATACGATTAACAGGGCACGGGGAGTATTGATGGGGGTAATTCCAAAATACCAGGGACTTGGAATTGAATCGGCTTTTATATATCAGTTGGTTCAGGTGTTTAAAAGAAAAAGTCATTACCGTGAGATAGAATTTTCATGGGTGGGTGATTTTAATCCTAAGATGAGAAAGATATTTGTGTCTGTAGGAAGCAAATCGGCTAAACATTATATTACCTACAGGTATTTGTTTGACAGGGATAAGGAGTTTAAAAGATATCCTGTAGATAAAGCTTAAGATAAAGATTCATTTTTTTAGTTTAATTAAATATGGACAGGATGAATTATGAAGTAATTGTTATTGGGGCCGGGCTCGGCGGACTTACTGCAGGTGCAAAGCTGGCAAAAGAAGGTAAAAAAGTGCTCTTGCTTGAACAACATGACCAGCCAGGAGGATGTGCCACAACTTTCAAACGGAAAGAGTTTACCATGGAGGTGGGCCTGCACGAGATGGATGGACTGCATGCCACGGACATGAAGACCAGGATCTTTCGAGACCTGGGAGTGATGGATGCAGTTAAGTTTCTTAAAGTGCCAGAGTTTTACCGTTTTGTAAATCCGCATTTTGATATAACAATTTCTCATGATCCGGAAGATGTTCAGGAAAGACTTATTAAGCTATTCCCGGGGGAGAAAGAAGGAATACAGGCATATTTCCACAGACTGATGAATATCAGAAAAATTATGAAGCAGGAGGCTGGTCAACCTGAAAGGACGATAGGAGAGTATATGGATTCTATAATTGGGGATGATAATCTAAAGCTTATTCTGCTTGGGAACCTTGGCTATTTTCATGATGACCCATATAGCCTTTCTCTAAATTATTATTCCATGGCACAATCAAGCTATTACCAGGGAGGGGGAAATTTTATTAAAGGTGGCTCTCAGGTTTTATCAGATTACCTTATGAAGCTAATTACTGATAATGGAGGTACAGTATTGCTTAAGCATCTTGTTGAAGAAATAATTATTGAGAATGAAACTGCTGTTGGGGTTCGTTACAGATCAACCAACAAGGAAGATGAAAAACCAAAACATGCAAGAGCAGATATAATAATTGCCAATGCTTCAATTCCCCAGCTTGCCAACCGGCTTTTGCCTGAGGCTTATGGCAAGAAGATCATTACTGAAATGGAAGGGCTGGAACCGGGGGCTTCATTGCTTACTGTATATTTTGGCTTTAATAAGAAACTCAGGGATATAGCTAATAAGCATTATTCAACATTTATATATGATGAGTCTGTAAAAAAACTTGCGGATATTTATTCCAATAATCATGCAGACTTTAATAAGCGTAGTTTCACCTTTGTCGATTATTCACAGGTAGATTCAAACCTTGCTCCTGAAAATAAAGCAGTTGGATCGGTATGTTGTATTGACTATACAGCAGACTGGGATTCTTTAGACAGGGATAGTTATAAGAAAAGAAAAGAAGATGCCGCTCAGTATTTTATTGACCGGCTTGATAAGTTGCTTCCTGGTTTTCGTGAGGCTGTAGAGTATTACGAGGTAGGAACAGCAAGCTCTGTTGAGGATTATACTCTTAATCCGCAAGGTGCAGTATATGGATTTGCCCAAACTCCACTGAGGGTGAAAACCCGGATTCAGAGCCCGGTCGGCAAACTGTATTTTGCATCTGCATGGACAAATACAGGAGGTGGCTTTTCAGGAGCTATTTACAGCGGGTATTTATGTGCTATGGATGTTATGCGAAACAGCTAATAAAGGCCTGAAAATCACATATCTGTCATTTTATTATTTTCTTGGATTAAAAAGGGAATTGCCATCGTTGAATTTCCTGTCGAGAAGCATATCCACCATCTGAACGCCATTCATCATGCCCCCGTATAATCCATGGGCAAATTTTGGCTGATAAAGATTTTTGACCGGAGTTTTAAATGGAAGGCGCTTAGGCCCGAACTGACTTACCACGGATGCCATATCATAGATGCTTCCTGTTGGAGACCCGGAGTATCTTGAAAATGTAGCCGGGGTGGCAATATCCTTAACAACAATATGCTTGCTTAAGCCCGGAATAAAATATTCTTCGGCAATAGCTATGAAAAAATCTCCCCATTTTTCTTTTTCTGCTTTATATTTTTCCCTGTCGTTCTTTCGCCATTCATTCCAGTTGCCCATTCCAAAGGGTGTACATCGTATGGTAATTGTATTTTTCGAACCTGTTGTAAGCGATGGACATATAATAGCAGCATGAAAACAATCCTCTGAAAAAGCATTGTTCCCTGCCATAAATGCATCAAAAAGCTTTTCAGCGGTTCCGAGCCCGGTTGACACCACATTATAAGGGTAGTCAAGATCCATCCCTGCCAGGTCTATTTTATCATCCAGTCCCAGGGCAATGTTTATTGATGAGGTTGACATAATGGTATTATCCAGTCGCTTTACATATTCCCCGGGCAGATTATCCTCTCCTACCAGTTGCCTCATTGCTACCATAGTATCGATAGTCGTTATTATTGTATCTGCTTCTATTATTTTATCTTCGCCCCTGATTTTTATCCCCTTTGCCTCTCCATTATCAACTATGATCTTTTCAACCTCTGCTTTAAGCCGCAGCTCACCACCTCTTTCCTGGAATAGTTTAGTCATGTTTGCAGGAAACTCATCAAAATAGCCGTATGGCCTGAAAGTCCTTGTCATAGAAGAAAGCATGGCTCCGGTAGCATAGATTGAAGAAGCCCTGCCGGAGGGGACACCAGAGAAGGAGGTAAATGTTTCAAGCACTTCCCTTAATTTAGGGTTTGTAATTTCAAACTTATCAAGTAAAGCTGAATATGTGCGATTAAGATTTGCCAGTACTTTGGGTGCCTTAAATGGTGTAACAAGGGTATCTTTCAGTGTAGGAATGACTTTCAGCTTTCGCACCTGTGAAAACATGGAGATGGAATAATCCATTAATTTTTCAATCTTTCCGGCATCTTCCGGAAAATTATTTTTTAGATAATTTTTAAAATTTTCAGGACCGGAAGGAATTTTATATTCATCGACCCTGTCTCCGTTTACAACGATTCGCCGCATAAAATCCTTTTCATATCTCTTTAGTTTTAATTCCACACCGAGATATTCCATTATGTTAATAATATCGGGGAAAAGCTGTGTTGTCTCAAATATATAATCACCTTTTCTGAAGGAAGTGCTATAACCCCCTGTATAACTGTTTTTCTCGACGATAAGTGTTTTTTTACCCTCAGTGTTTTTTTGCCACAAAAGCCCGGTGGCCAGGCCGCTGATACCGCCACCAATTATTATCAGATCGTAATGATCAGATAATGAATAATTTGATTGGATGTCTTCTTTTGCCAGTTTAGTTTTGTTTGCCATTGGGTGTTATATTTTATGATTAAGAAAGGAATATTTTTAGTTTGTGATTGAGTTGCCGGCCATCCAGCCTGTGGAATAGGCGATTTGCAGGTTATATCCGCCTGTTTTTGCATCAAGGTCTAATATCTCACCGGCAAAATATAGGCCATTAACAAGTTTAGATTCCATGGTTTTGGGGGTTATTTCTTTTGTTGATATACCACCAGCAGTAATAATGGCTTCTTTAAAGGAACGATAGCCGTTAATTGTGAAAGGAAGGTTTTTAAGAAGATATAGTATTTTCTGTCTCTCTTTTGATGATACCTGGTGGCATTCTTTTTCCGGATCAATTCCAAGAAGATCTATAAAAACCGGGATCATGGTTTTTGGCAGCCAGTAAGAAAAAATATTGCCTGCTTTTTTCTTACCGTGTTCATTCAGATCACGTTGCAGCCGCTTATCAAGCTTTTGCTCATCCAGGGCAGGCTTCAGATCGATAGTGATCTCCACCTTATTATTCTTATTTAGCTCATCAACTACAAACCCGCTTATGGTAAGGATGATCGGTCCCGACAGGCCAAAGTGTGTAAATATCATTTCTCCGAATTCTTCACCGGCCTTTTTGCCATTTACCCATATTGTTACATTTACATTTTTCAGGCTGAGTCCCTGAAGCCTTTGTGCCTGGTTTCCGGCAGTTTCCAGGGGTACAAGTGAAGGCCTCAGTTTTACTATGGAGTGTCCCAGCTGACGGGCAAGCTCATAGCCTTCGCCGTTTGAGCCTGTTGCAGGATATGATTTTCCGCCTGTTGCCAGTATAACATTCCCTGTTTGAAAGATTTGTCCATTTGCCCGGATACCCTGAATAGCACCATCCTTAGCTATAAGTTTTTCAGCACGCTGTCCGCAACGTATTTCTACCTTTAGTTCTTTGGTCCATCTCAATAAGGCTTTTAACACGCTGGCAGCATTATTGTTTGTGGGAAAGTACCTGCCACCTCGTTCCAGGCTTATTTCTGTCCCGTATTTTGTTAACAGATCAATAATTTCTTTTGAAAAAAATTGCGAGAAGGAATTTCGAAGAAAGCGGCCATCCGGTTTTACCTGGGATATAAAATCATCTATTGTTGCGTTGTTGGTAATGTTGCAACGCCCTTTACCCGTTATTAATAATTTGCGGCCTTCAGTCTTCATTTTTTCTAAAATCAGCACTTTATAACCACGCTCTGCAGCCCTGCCGGCTGCCAGTAAACCTGCCGGGCCTGCGCCAATAATTATTAGATCATAGTTCCTCATTTGCTGTAAAGTTACTTTTTCCCGGCTTATTCTCAATAGCTGCTTATTATTGCAGGTGGCTTAATAATCTTTTTTTCAAAGTATTATTAGGGTAAAAGACTTATAGTTCGGATAGTAATTAAGGGAGGAATAATTATTCCTAACATGAAAATTTCATAATAAGGTATAATTTTTTAACTCGCTCTTTTACATTTATTAAATTAGCAAGCTGAAACACATTGAATAAACAGCATTGACCAGGGAAGATTTTAAAGAAGTGTTTGA
This sequence comes from Bacteroidales bacterium, assembly GCA_029932855.1. GTDB lineage: Bacteria > Bacteroidota > Bacteroidia > Bacteroidales > VadinHA17 > JAYEGO01. The sequence continues at coordinate 166,249 of JAOZPG010000001.1, forward strand.
CAGCTACTTCGATTCTGTAAGGAGTTATATTTATTATCGTTGTGGTGATACTGAGCTTGCTACTGATATTGCACAGGATGCTTTTATGAAGTTGTGGGAGAAAGATTTTCATTTTGACCTGAAGCAAAATAAAGGTCTTTTATATAAGATAGCAGGGGATTTGTTTGTAAGTCATTACAGGAAACAAAATGTAGCCAGGAGGTATGAAAAGGAATTATCCCTGGATATGGCAGTGGAAGAAACGGCAAATCAGATACAATACAAGGAATTGAAGAGCATGTATAAAAATGCCCTTTCAAAATTGCCGGAAAAACAAAGAGTGGTGTTCCTGATGAACCGGCAGGAGGGGTTTACGTACAATGAAATTGCAGAAAGGCTTGGTTTGAGTGTAAAAGCAGTGGAAAAAAGAATGAATCTGGCATTAAGATATTTAAGGGAAGCATTAATAGTATAAATGGGGACTGAAAAACATATAGAAGACAGGGGATTTAACGATATCCTTCCGGGGGGACTGGAAAGGGATTTTATTATTCCGTGGAAGAAATCCGGTGATGAGGTGTGGGATGAATTAAACCTGAAGATAGAGGATGATACAAGTCTAAGTACTGTTACTGTCAGGTCTTTATGGCCCTGGGTCCTTGTTGCAGCCAGCCTTATGGTTTTACTTGGCATTGCGGGGGTGATGAGGTTTTATAAGATAGAGCTTGAATGTTTACCGGGTGATCATTTAAGCCTGGTCTTGCCCGGAGGTTCGGAAATTGAACTGAATGCAGACTCGCAGTTATCATATTTCCCTTACTGGTGGAAGATCTCAAGACATGTAAATCTTGAAGGGGAGGCCTTTTTTAAAGTTAAAAAGGGGAACAGCTTTAAGGTTATTTCTCAAAGAGGAGAAACCCATGTGCTGGGTACCAGCTTTAATATTATTTCCAGGGATGATCAGTACCTGGTTGAATGTATAAGTGGTAATGTAAAGGTTGTTTCAAGAGAAAATAAAAGCTCGGTTGAGATAAAACATGACCAGCAGGCGGTTTTAAATAAATCAGGTGAGTTAAGAGTTGAAGAAAAAACTGAAAGCAATAATACATTCAGCCTCAGGAAGAACAGTTTTATTTTTACCACTGCTCCGCTGGCCGGGGTGTTACAGGAAATAGAAAAACAATACCATATTGTAATTAGTGTTCCTGAGTCATTTGATTACTCATACACGGGAAATTTTAATAGATTTGAATCTGTTGACCAGGTTTTGAGCCTTGTTTGTAAACCATTCGGACTGATTTTTGTAAGAGAATCTGAGGATCAATACAGAATTGAGAAAGAACAGATTGAGAATTAAAATCTATACAATAATATTTGTACTCTTGTTTGGGGGGCTGAATGCTTATTCTCAAAGCATTAGCATTGAGGCAGAGAATGAGCCATTAAATAAAGTGCTTATACAGCTTCGTGATTCCTATAATATGCAGTTCTCTTTTAACGACCGCCAGTTATCGGGGTACAGGATTAGTCTATCAGGATCATTCTCCACTCCTGAACAGGCCCTTGATCGTCTCCTGAAAGATATCCCCTTTAAGTATGAAAGATCGGAAGATGTATATATTATTTACAATATTAAAGCCAAGGCAAAGAAAAAAAAATACCTGGTTTCGGGCCAGGTGCTTGATAAGAACTCATTAGAAACTCTTCCATACTCACATATTTTAATAAACGGCAAAGGGATGGTTACAAATATGAAAGGTAATTTTTCTTACCTGTCTGAGGAGGATAGTATTTTCCGGGTAAAGGTTTCATACCTGGGATATTTTATCCTTGATACTATCCTTATGCCCGGCAAGGCTCACAGCTTATATTTAAGGTCATCAGTTATAGGGCTGAAGGAGGTAAGGATAGAAGGTGAGATAATTGAGCATTCCGGGCAGATCGGGGAGTCTCCCGGACTTATAAGGCTTAATAATAAAATAGCCAGGCGTGTTCCCGGCAACGGGGATAATTCCATATTTAACTACCTGCGTTTACAACCCGGGATACTTGCTGCAGGGGAACAGTCGAGCAATCTGATTATCTGGGGAGGATATGAGGGACACAGCAAGGTCCTTTTCGATGGCTTTACAATTTTCGGACTAAAGAATTTTAATGATAATATAAGTGCCGTAAACCCTTATATGGCAAAAGATATTGTAGTACTGAAAGGGGGATATGAATCTAAATACGGGGAGAGGGTAAGCGGAATAGTTGATATTTCAGGTATTGAGGGCAGTTTCCTGGAGCCCACACTTGATTTTACGATAAATAATATGACCATAAGCGGAAAAGCCAGTCTCCCGCTTTTTGAGAGATCATCGCTTGTATTTGCTTTTCGTCAGACATATTATAATTTATATGATTCAGATGATATAGAATTATTAAAGAACCCTTCGGCCACCTTAACAGATATGGAGGTGATACCGGATTATGTATTCAGGGATTATAATTTTAAATATTCAGGATCCGCCAGAGGAAGCGATAATTATTATTTCAGCCTGTATCAGGGGAGGGACAGGTTCTTCTATAATATTGATGAGGATCTGAAGAAGATTAACATAGACAGGAGATCGGAAGAAAAAAGCCGACAGAGGGGGGGGAGCTTCTTTTATGATAAACACTGGAAGAGTGGGATACAGTCTAACATGCTTTTAAGTTATTCGGTACTTAACAAGAATTTGTTACTTGACCAGGATATAACAACATTGTTTAATGATTCGCTGATTTCCGAAAGAAATGAGCTGACTGAAAACACCATGCAGGAGATAATGTTTAAGAATCAGAACAGTTTTGTGGTGTCGGACCGTCACCAGCTTGAGACAGGCTTCGGATTTGTTTTCAACCAGGTTGATTTAACAAAATGGGCTTTTGATATTGTTGAGAGCGAAAAACTAAAGGCAGGGAGGCGATTGCATGCTTATGTACAGGATGAATTTGTTGTTTTAAACAGGATAAGCTTTAAACCGGGACTAAGAATTGATTATCCTTTGGAAATATCAAAATTCTATATCCAGCCAAGGATGCAGCTTTCGCTTAAAATAGATGAATATTTTAAAATTTACGGGGCATGGGGTATTTACAAGCAATTTGTAAGCCTGGCATCTGAGGTGGATGATTATGGTAATTACAGTTATTTTTGGACTGTTTGTGACGGGGATGATATCCCGGTACTTAGTTCGCAGCATTGGGTGGGAGGGATGATCTTCCACAAAAAGGGATTTACTGCAAGTATGGAAACCTACAGAAAGACAATACAGGGAATTACTCGTTACATAAACACTAACAGGTATTTCGAAAGAGGAGTGTATGAAGGATCCGGTTATTCATACGGGCTTGATCTTTACCTGCAGAAGAGGATAAAAAAACATGAGTTCTGGATATCTTATTCTCTTGGTAAAACCATGGAAAGCTTTCCTTTTTATATTACCAGGGTATATTTTTATGCACCCCAGGACCAAAGACATGAGGTAAAATTTGCAGGCTTAATGGATTTTCATCCCTTTTATTTCTCAGCAAACTATGTTTACGGATCTGGTTTTGTAGATCTTTTCAGATCTGCAGATCCTGACGACAGGTACCCTTACAACAGGCTGGATGTCTCTTTAATTTACAGGTATGATAAGAGGAGATATCATATGGAAATGGGAGTGTCAATACTGAATCTGTTAAATACAAAGAATATTAAGTATTCAAATTTCATAAGGGTTCCGGCAAACCAGTCCAATACAATAAATATTAATGCCGAGGCGGTCCCTTTTACACCCACTGTTTACCTTAATTTCTCATTTTAGAAAAAAAAGTAGGGTAAGCAGTTATAAGATCGGTTAACAATTAAGCAGGATCAATTAATGGCCTGTAACAAAAAGAAAGAAATTAATGTATAATAGAACACTAAAAACTGAAGTCATGAAATTTAATAAATGGAGTTTATTTTTTACTACCATAGTAGCAGGAGCGTTTATGTTTAGTTCATGTGAAATGGACAAAACCGCAATAATGGAAGATGATCTTATATTTGCCGAGGAAGATGCTCTTTCAGAAGTTGTTTTTGACGATGCAATGGAGTCTGTGGATGATGCTGTTATTTTAACTGAAGGCCAGTTTACAGGAGGCCTGAAGTCTATGCCCCAGATGGCAGATTGCCGTGAAATAACAGTTGACAAGCCCGATTCTGCACGCTGGCCCAAGGAAATTACCATTGACTGGGGAGAAGAAGGATGTACAGGACCTAACGGACAGACACGCAGTGGTAAGATTAAAATTACCATTGACGGGTGGATGTTTGTGCCGGGTTCGTCAAGATCGGTAGAATTTATTGACTACTATATTAATGATATTAAGGTTGAAGGGACCAGGACAACTACAAATGAAGGAAGAAATGATGATGGCAACCTGGTTTTCCGCTCTGAACTTGAAAACGGGAAACTGATAATTCCAAGAATTGACAGTAGCTCAACAAATTCCGCTGTAAATTATATTGAGATATCAAAAGAATTTACAAGGTTCAGGGAATGGGTTGAAGGAGAACTCACAAGAAACCCCTGGGATAATGTATTTTACATTACAGGGCATGCAGAAGGTACAAACTTCAGGCAGGAAGCATATACAAGAACTATTACTTACAGGCTTGAGAAGAACATGAGTTGCAGGTTTATTGTTAGCGGTACAGTTGAGATATCAGTTGAAGAAAGACCTGTTATAACACTTGATTATGGTAATGGAGAATGTGATAATAAGGCTACTGTTACTATAGATGGTGAAACGAAGGAAATATTGCTTAGGCACTGGCACAGGTTTCAGTTTAAAAATCGTCCCTAAATACAGGTATGATAACTAATCTGTAATTAGCAGATATTAAAAAACCCTTCAAGCTATTAAGTTTGAAGGGTTTTTTGTGGGCCCAGCTGGGCTCGAACCAGCGACCCCCTGATTATGAGTCAGGTGCTCTAACCAGCTGAGCTATGGGCCCTGTTCTCAAAATGAGCGGACAAATTTACAAAAACGAAATGCAATAATCAAAGCCTCTATTGATTTTTCTGAAAAATAGTGAATCTAAGCCTTATGATATGAGTGTCAAAAACTGCATTATCAATAATGACATCCATATTGTTTATGCATAAATAAGCAAGATCAATTTTATATCTGCCGAAAACATCATACTCCAGACCAAGAGTTATCCTGTAACGGTCGGCCAATGTCTCATGTTTGGCTTTATCTATATCAAAGAATAATTCAACAGCAGGAGTAAAGCTTAAAAGATTTCCTGATTTTTTGAGTTCGGCAATAGGAATAGTGGTTTTTAACTGATATCTGAACCGGAAATCTATAGTTGCCGGGAAATTACCAAACTTTATTCTTTCCTCAATCCTGAAGTAGTGATTAAGCAAATAAGGAAAGATTTTCAGAAACCTGAGCTTATAGCCCTGGAAAGGTCTTATTTCATGGATATTAGGGTAATCATATTCCTGAACCCTGTAATAAGAAATTCCGCCTACCAATGAATTGTCATAATTCAGGAAATACCTGGATGTGAACCTGATATAATCCTGTTCCCAAAACTCAGGCGCCCAGGCAAGCCTTATGCCTCCGTCGAATCCATAATTCATCTGCTGGCTTTGCAGTAATTTGTATTCAAGGGTGGACCAGTATTGTTTTGATTGCCCAATACTATTTTCGGCAGTAACAATCAGTAGCAGAGGAATTAAAAAATATTTCACCAGCTTTATCACGCTGCCAAAGATATTATTTATTTCATTCTTAGGATAGATTGAAATATAAGATTAGTCACATTTGAAATATTTTCTTCAAAGACTTTTAATACTCCCTCCCAGCTTACCGGATCCTTATTGTCGTGCCATGAATCATAATCGGTGCTCATGGCAATAGCCGCATAGGGAATCCCTGCTTCATTGGCAAGGATCAGCTCTGGTGCAGTTGACATATTAATAATATCTGCTCCCCAATGACGAAACATTTTTGATTCTGCCCGGCTGGAAAATCTGGGGCCTTCAATAGTTATTATAGTAGCTTTATTATGATAGCTGAACTCAAGCTTCTTAGCGCTTTCTGCCAGGACAGATCTCAACTCTTCAGAGAAAGGGTCAGCCATAGGGCTGTGCTTAAGCTTGCCTTCTTCAAAACTGTTGTAAAAAGTATTTTTTCTGAAGCGGGTAAAATCAATAAACTGATCGGGAAAAACCAGATCGCCTGGTTTTATCTCTTCCCTCAGACTGCCGCAGGCAGTGGTAGCAAGTATATGTGTACATCCAAGTTCCTTCAGGGCATAGATATTGGCTTTGTTATTTACCTGTGTAGGTGGAATAGTATGTTTGCGGCCATGCCTTGAAAGAATAAATATTTCTGTACCATGTATATTACCCGGGATAATTGCAGAAGCAGGTTTCCCATAAGGGGTATTTATATTAATTTTTTTTGATTTATCGAAGAATACTGGATCTTCAAATCCCGTGCCCCCTATAATTGCTATCTTATTCATCCTTTTTAAATTTTATAATAATTGTTGCCGGAACAGGCTTTAATCCATTTCAGGAAACAAAGAAATAATATCTTTTCGTGAAGCATTAATAATTCCTTTTTCAGTTATTAGTCCGCTGATAAGTCCGGCAGGCGTAATATCAAAAGCATAGTTCAGGGCTTTGCTGCCGGGGGGACTTGTTCTTATTTTGCATATTTTTCCTTCAGGAGATAAGCCTTCAATATAATGTATTTCATTTTCATTCCTTATCTCTACGGGTATTGATCTTACTCCTTCTTCCAGGGATGTATCTATGGAAGACAGCGGCAGGGCAACATAAAAGGGAATGTTATTATCACTTGCAGCAAGGGCTTTCAGGTAAGTACCTGTCTTATTAGCCGTATCACCATTCAGGGCGGTCCTGTCACTTCCGGTAATAAGCATGTCTACCATCCCCTTCTGCATCAGGTGTCCGCCGGTATTGTCTGCAATAATTGTACAGGGAATGTCATGCTGCTCCAGTTCCCATGCTGTGAGGCGGGATCCCTGGTTACGGGGCCTGGTCTCATCCACCCATACATGTACGGGGATGCCCTTATCATGGGCAAGATATATGGGAGCTGTAGCTGTTCCATATTCAACCGTTGCCAGCCAGCCGGCATTACAGTGAGTCATTATTTGAACCGGCTCCCCTTTCTTTTCTGAATATATCTTTTCAATGACTGGTAAGCCATTTTCACCTATTCTTTTGCATGCATCTACCTCCTGGTTCATAAAGTTAACGGCTGTTGAAAATGTAAGCTCAATTATCTCCATGGGATTCTCTTTGCCTTCCAGTCTTTCCATGACCATGTCTACAGCCATTGCAAGATTTATGGCAGTTGGCCTGCTTGATTTTAGTTGTAATGAATATTTCTGAAGGCGGATTTGAAGATCGGGAGATTGTTTTTCCTTAAGGGCAGCAAGGTAGATCCCAAAAGCTGCGGTAACACCGATCAGGGGAGCTCCCCTGACCTGCATTTCAGAGATAGCATATATTATTTCTTCAGGATATCTTAATTCACATATTTTCAATTCAAAAGGAAGGTATCGCTGATCAATGATATTTATGATTTCAGGCTTATCCTTATTTACCCAGATAGATCTCCGGCTTGTAGCATTTGTCTTCATGGGATTTTTATTATGGAATTAATTCTGCTTTCTATTATTAACTTTGGAAGTTAAAATTACTAATAATAACTTATGACAACAGATAAAAAACCTATACGAAATATCATTTTTGATCTTGGCGGTGTTATTATGGATATAGATATTGACAAAACAGTCAGGGCTTTTATGGCAATGGGTTATACCAGAGAACAGCTTTTGTCAACAAATGCTTATATGCCGATATTTATAAATTTTGAAACAGGCAGCTTATCGCCGGAGGACTTTGTTAAACAACTTAAAGAACAACTAGGAGATAATATAGAGGATAAGGATATAAAAGAGGCCTGGAACGGAATGATAGTTGGGATTAAAAAAGAAAAAATTGATTTTTTGCGGGATCTTAAGTCAGATTACAGGCTATACCTGTTAAGTAATACCAATGTTTTTCATGAGGAAGTATATTCAAAGATGTTAAAGGATAATTTTGGCCTGGTGATAGCTGAACTGTTTGAAAAGTATTATTATTCACATCTGATAGGCATGGCAAAGCCCGATCCCGAAATATTTAGTTATGTCCTGCAGGATAGCAGCCTGGACCCCGGGGAAACACTTTTTGTGGATGACAATAAAGACAATATAATAAGTGCCGAAAAGCTGGGACTCAGGTGTTTACATTTTCAGGAAAATGGTGATTTGAAACAAGTTCAGGATTTTCTTAAGGAGTTCTAATAAGCAGCTATAAGGCTTACAGTTTAGCTTCAGTCCTTTTTCCAGTCACCATATTCTTTTATAAGCTTTACAAGTTCCTCCACCGCAATACCGGCAGGAATATTTTTCTTTATTACTTCCTTATTACGATAAAGGGTGATCTTTCCCGGCCCTGAGCCTACATAACCATAATCGGCATCAGCCATCTCTCCCGGTCCGTTTACTATACAACCCATAATAGCTATCTTCAGTCCTTTAAGATGAATGGTTTTTTCCCGTATTTTTGCTGCTACTTCCTGAATATTAAAAAGTGTTCTCCCACATGAGGGGCATGATATATACTCTGTTTTTGTAGTTCTCACCCTGGCAGCCTGCAATATCCCGAAAGAAAGGGACAGTTGTTGGCCCGGAGTAATAAGTCCTTTACTGTCCAGCCATATACCATCACCCAGCCCGTCTATTAAAAGACCTCCCAGTTCTGCAGAGCTGATCAGGCTAAGTTCTTCGGCATTATTAGCGGGGAATGATCTTTTAAGTATAACCGGCACATTGTTTCCCTTAAGGATCAGCTGAGACAGGACATATCTTTGTTCATAAAAGGAATTCCTGTTATCACCCTCAAGAATTAATGCCAGCTTATTGTCGTTTATTACTTTATAGAGTTCATCAAAATTATTATCAGCTGTGTTCCAGAGGAGGAAGTTTATTTTCCCTGAGCGTGCAGAGGAGCTTTTGTAATCAGCCGGGCTGAAAAGAGGAAAAATATTTTCATTGTCCAGTTCCCTGGTCCAGGAAGCCGAATCAACGATCCCGGAACATCCGCCAGGGAGCCTCAACCTGTACGGTTCATTAGCCAGGTACAGAAAATCTGCAGGCTGCTCTCCTCCGGTGGCACTTTCAGCTATTACTACGGGCTTATTATCTCCGCCTATGAAATTCAGATCCCGGGTTTGTCTTTTTTTATAATCGAAGGGGTTTACGGGGAAAACAGGTTTTTCCTTAAGTTCAATTCCAACGCCCTGTTTCTGAAAATATGATGCCAGCTTTTTGCCAACAGGAATTTCCCTTTCAGGATCTTCAGTAAGTGAAACCCTCAGGGTGTCTCCTATGCCATCAGCCAGCAGGCTCCCGATTCCCACAGCCGATTTAATTCTTCCATCCTCTCCCTCGCCGGCTTCAGTAACTCCCAGGTGTATAGGATATGAAAGCCCTCTTTTTAGGAATTCATGTACCAGCAGGCGGTTGGCCTGGATCATTACTATTGTATTACTCGACTTAAGGGAAAAAACCAGTTCATGAAAATTTTGTTCGATACAAATATCCATATACTCAAGGGCAGACTCAACCATTCCTTTGGGGGTATCTCCGTATTTCTCAAGCATTCTTTGTGAGAGGGATCCATGGTTTACACCAATTCGTATTGCGGTATTATTTTCCCTGCATAATTCAAGCAGCGGGATAAGCATTTCGCGTATTGCTTGTCGGGCATCTGTACTTTCTGCCGCGGATTTAATGAAATTCCCAGGGTTTATTCTTACTTTATCAGCTACAGATGCTGCTTCATAGGCCACTCTGGGATTAAAATGAACATCGGCTACAAGGGGGATATCAATATTCATTTCAGCAAGTCCCTTCTTTATATCAATCAGGCTTCTGGCTTCTTTGACATCAATTGTTGTGAGCCTTATAATATCGGCTCCTTCTGCCGCTATTTTCCGGCATTGTTCAATTGACCCGGGAATGTCTTTGGTTGATGTATTGGTCATGGACTGAACCCTTAGGGGATTGTTCCCTCCAAGTATCACATTAGCTACCTTTACTTCCCGTGTGGGAAACATGGAAAGCCGAAAACTATCATTACAATATATATTTTCCTGTCTTTTTTTCGACATAGAAAGATAATGAGTTAAATTTGTTAGAAAATCACCATAAAGATATAGCAATGAAAACATTTATTGTACTGTTTTTTCTCAGTTTACTTGTAACATCCTGTGCAGATATAAACAGGGGTATTCCTGAAGATGTAATAGAAATCATGGAGAAAGCCGGAGATAACAGGAAAGAACTGGAGAAGTTTATAAACAACTATGCTTCTGCGGGGGATGAAGAAAAATTAAAAGCAGCGTATTTTTTAATTGCCAACATGAAAGATAAAACTTATGCTGGTTTTGAAGTTTCGGATTCCAATAATAATATTATCGGCTTCTCTACATTAAATTACTCAGACTATAATTCTATGACAAGGGCCTGGGATTCTATTGTTGAATTTCGGGGGAAGCTGCACCAGCAAAGGGTTGAATTAATATATGATTACGAGATTATTTCTGCTGATTACCTGATAAATAATATTGATAAAGCCTTTTATGCCTGGAAAAATTATAGCTGGGCGAAAAATTTGAATTTCAAGGAGTTTTGTGAATATATACTACCATACCGCAGTACAAATGAGCCCCTGGAAGAATGGAGGGATTATTTTATCGACAAATATTCCTGGCTGAATGATTCAGTAGTAAATAAAAATGATCCTGTTGAAGTATGTAAATGGATCAATAACGATATTAGATCCTGGTTTAGTTTTGATCCGCGCTTTTATGAACATGCAACTGACCTGGGATTTACCGATATGGTGGAAATGAAAATGGGTAGATGTGAAGACATGACCAATCTTGCCATCTATGCAATGAGGGCAAACGGGGTTCCGGTAATGAGTGATTTTACTCCTTACTGGGCAAAATCGGGGAATAATCATGCATGGAATGCAGTATTGGGAGCTGACGGTAAAATTGTAATCTTTATGGGAGGAGGAGCAAATCCCGGTGAATATAAATTAAACCAGGCCAAGGCAAAAGTCTATAGAAAAACATTTTCGCTTCAACCAGGGTCTCTTGCAGAAATCAAAAAGGAATGGGAAAAAGCTCCTCCATATATAAACAGGAATGGACTTGTGGATGTTACACGTGATTATGTTCCCGTTTCGGATGTTGAACTTCAGTTAGGCGCGGAAATACCTGACAGCACTCGTTTTGCATATATCTGTGTATTTAATACGGGTGAATGGAAAGCTATTCACTGGAGTTTTATCGATGATAAAGGAAATGTAAGATATACGGACATGGGAACAGACATAGCATATCTTCCTGCTTTTTTTATTAATGAGGAGATCGTACCTGCAGGAGATCAGTTTATTTTAACACAGGAAGGTGAGATTAAAACAAACAGGCCTGATACTATAAACCGGATAGAGCTGAAATTAATTTCAACCACAAGAAAAGTTACAAAGGAAACGACAGATTTTGTGGAAAAGGTATTTTTGAAAGAAGGAGAAAATTATGAATTGTTTTACTGGGATAACAAATGGATATCCCTGGGAGAGGAAGAAGCTATGGGAAAGCCCCTGGTATTTAGTGATGTCCCCTCGGGAGCCATGTACTGGCTGATAAATACTACTCCGACAAAAGACAGGCCGGAAAGAATTTTTACAGTAAATCAAGAGGGAAACATAATCTGGTGGTAATAATTTTCATTAAAATATTTCAACATGTCACCATTTCGCAACTTTATATCTTTCCTGGTATTCCTTGTTTTATCTTGTCAGCTATCTTATTCAAGGCCGCTTGATGAAATAAAGAAAAGCGGGAAGCTGAAAATTGCTTTCGACCCGGCCGATATTAATACAATAAATTATCCACTGGCTTACGAGTTTGCAAATTTTCTCGACCTGGAAGTGGAAGAAGTAATAATTGACTGGGATGAGGTTTTTAGCAATAACGGGATAACTCCTGAAGACCTTACTACGAATCCTGATTATAATTATACTCCCGATGCTTTAAAAAAAGCCGATATCATTTGCAGTACATTTACAATCCTGGAATGGAGAAAGAAACTTTTTGATTTTGCTGAAACGCTGATCTCTGCTGAGTTGCTGATTGTTCCTGCCGACTCAGATCCACCCGATGATGTGGAAGGTATGAAAGGAATGAAAATTGCCATGATGGGTGGTACCTCTTATGTTATACATATTAAGCAGATAAATGAGAAGATAGGCGGGGGGATTGAAATAATTGAAACATCTAGCTCACAGGAATCAAGAGACTTGCTGAAGGCAGGAAAGGTTGACGGCATAATACTGGATGCCGATGAAGCTCTTTCATTCAGAAAATCAAACAATATGGAGTTCGACCTGGCCTTCCCGGTTAACCAGATAAGTAAATCTGCCTGGGCAATAGAAAAGGGGAATTCGCTGGGGGGAGAGGTAGAGGATTTTTTTAAAGCCATAGAGAATAATAACAGGCTGGATAATATTTTTGAAGAAAAATTCGGGGAAAAATATTCGCTTTTTATTGAAAGTATAGATCCCCATTCACCTGTCCAGCCTCTTAAAAGGGATCTTAAAGAGATACTTGCTTCAAGAAAGATAGTTATTGCCTTGCGCGAGAGGGATTTTGTATATCACAAGGGGGCTGAAAAGGAGTTTATGCATGCCCTGGCAGAAGAATTTGCCGATTACCTGGGGGTAAAAATGGAATATGTGCTGATCCCGATGTTTAGTAAATACTGGGAAGATAGCAACAGGAAAACCCGGAAAGACAGTACCTATACACCGGAGATATTTAATTATTTTGATATTGCAGCCGATCTTATTGCTCCCCTGGAATGGAGAAAACAAAAAGTTGACCTGGTGCCGGTTTATCATACGGAGTATTCTGTTCTGGCAAGACCCGAAACAGAAATTAATTCAATTGAAGACCTGAAGAAATATAAAGGAATAACGGGCAAGGCCACCATATATGAAGAATTGTTGCTTAGAAACGGTATTGACAGTCTTATATATGGTAAAGTAAATGAGTTTGTTGATGCCGTGGTAAATAAAAAGGCTGATTATACGATTATTTACAATGCATTTTTATATCCACAACTGGAAGCAAAAATATCACTTGGGGGATTGGATGTAAATTGGGCACTTAGAAAAGACCAGCCCGGGCTGAAACAAATAACAGAACGCTTTATAAAGGAATCAACAGACAAGGGATTGCTTAATGCCTTAAACCGGGTTCAGGAAGGCAAGGCTTTTCTTAGTCCCGAAGAGTTCATAAAAGATTATTACGAGAAATTTCAGACAGGAAACCTCCCTTATATACTGTATGGAGCAGAAGACGGTTTACCACAGGAAGATGTTTCTTCTATTTTGCAGGATAGTAAGGGTTATATGTGGTTTGGTACAAATTCAGGAGTGGTACGCTATAATGGCCGCGACATGAATGTCTTTGATACCAGAAAGGGAATGAGTGCCAACTCTACTTCAGATATTAAGGAAGATGCAAAGGGCAATATTTATTTTGCCACTTCAAAGGGAATAAGTATTTATAATAATGATTCTATTACAAATATCCTTTTTCCGGAGATCTCGTTTAATTCCATATTTATTGATAACGCCAATAACAAATGGTTCCTTAGTAACGATGGGATATATATGCTTGATAACAAAGGGGTACAAAAACTGGTGAGTCATGATCTGCCACAACTGCCAAAAAATATAAATGCCATATCACAAGACACATCCGGTTTAAGGAAATATTTTGCCACCAATGAAGGCTTGTTTTTCCAGCTTGGCAACAGCAGGCCGGAGAAGATACTGAATGATCATTGTTATACGGTATTTGTTGATGAATCAAACAGTGTATGGTTGTCAACCACAACGGGTTTTTACAATGTGTCGCACGGGCAAATAATAAAAGGAAGCAAAGGGGAAGCACTTAATTCCCGCTTTAATATTCCTTTTTCGGTAATAAAAAAAATAAGCCAGAGCAAGTCGGGATCGATCTGGTTTATGAATGATTCACATTTATACCAGCTTGTATCTATGGATCAGCCGGCAAGGATATTTAAATCGGGAACAGACCTGATGAATAATACCGTGCTTTCATACTGGGAGGATAATGAAGAAAATTTATGGATTGGTTTTTCCGGTGGCTTGCAACGTATAATAAACAATAAGAATTTAAGAAACTTTTATCCCGAGCGGCTTGACAATTATATATATTCTGTAAACCAGGACAGTTATGGAAGGATATGGATAGGAACCAACGATGGAGTATTTTATTTCCAGGGAAAGCTTAAAGACTTTTCCGGCAAATTACCCGGGAGTGGCGGTAAGTCGCTGGTTAAAATGCTGCCGGACGGGAATATTCTAATAGCAACAATGGACGGACTGTTTGAGTATAATGTTCATAATTTAAAGCTTGTAAGACAAAACAGGAAGCAGGTGCTGGACGGGCTGGAAAGTATTTTTATTTCAAGTGAAGGGGAGCTTTTTATATTAACAGGAAAGAAAGGGGTGATATATTATTATCCTGACAGGAATTCAAAGCCATTGATATATCAAAGTAAACAAACGGCTAGTGTTTATCAGATGGTTGAGTATGAGGGTAAGCTTATAGGGGGAAGCAGCAAGGGTCTTGTTCAGTTTAACGGGAATAAATTTTACACTTATCTCGATCTGGAAAGGTCGGTATGGTCTATGTTTGTGAATGAGGGGATATTATGGCTTGGTACAGACAGGGGAATTGGCTACATGGATAATGATAGATTTATACAGCTTGGTTTCCAGAAAGATCTTCAACAGGATCATAATGTTATTAAAACAATTATTCCGGCCATCAGCAGGAACCATTTATGGATTGGCACTAACTCGGGCCTGGCATATTTTAATAAGGATAACCATAAGGTGGAATTTAAGATTGACTCAAAAGAAGGATTGTCGGGTGATGAGATAACAACCAACGGTTTATTTATTGATGAAAACGGTTTATTGTGGATAGGTACATATCATGGTATATCAAACTTTAATATAAAGGTAAAAAAGGAAGAAGTTTATTCTCCCCGCGTATATCTCGAGAACATTATGATGAATGGTAAAAAGATAGATATCAGCAGTGACAGGAAATTCAGGTATAATGAAAATAATTTTGTGTTCGAGGTATCTGGTCTTTTCTTTTCTGATGAAAGATCGATAGAATATGAGTTTTTCCTGAGAGGTATGAAAGATGATTACAGGCCTATTCGCAGGAGTAACGAATTTAAGGCTTACTATAATAATAATCCACCCGGGAAATATTCATTTGTTTACAGGGCCAGAGGCAGTGACAATGTATGGAGTTATACACAGAGTTATTCATTCGAAATCAGGAAGCCTTTTTGGGAAACATGGTGGTTCAGGATACTGGCAGTAGTAGTCCTGATATTGATAATAAATCTTATCTATAAGCTCAGAACACAACAAATTCAAAAACAAAAACGCTTGTTGGAAATACAGGTTAAAGAAAGAACAATTGAGCTTGAAAAGGCAAATAAGCAGATACAGAAACAAAGAGACCTGGCCAGGGAACAGCGGGACCAGATAGGGGTTCAGAAGAAAGAGATAACCGACAGCATACATTATGCCGAAAGGATACAAAGATCATTGTTGCCTGCATTGAAAAAGGTAAAACAAGAGCTTGCAGATTATTTTATCCTGTTTAAACCAAGGGATATAGTAAGTGGCGACTTTTACTGGTTTACAAGGATAGATCGCAGGCTTATACTGGTTGCTGCAGATTGTACCGGTCATGGTGTTCCCGGGGCATTCATGAGCATGCTGGGGATATCATTTCTTAATGAGATAGTAAATAAGAACCATATACATGATGCCGACGGGATATTGAATAATCTGAGGGATCATGTTATAGAGGCACTGCAGCAAAAGGGACAGGAAGGAGAGGCAAGGGACGGGATGGATATGGTGGTCTGTGTGATGAATGAGGAAAATAACACACTACAATTTGCCGGGGCAAATAATCCTTTGTATTTTATAAGAAATAGTAAGCTTGAACATATCAGGGGAGATAAGATGCCTGTGGCCATACATCCTACAATGCCCGATTTTACGAAGCATGAGATAGAATACAGAAAAGGAGATACATTCTATATTTTTTCGGATGGTTTTGCCGACCAGTTCGGAGGGCCAAAAGGAAAGAAATTTATGTATAAACCATTCAAGAATCTGCTTCTTGACATACATGATAAGCCAATGGATGAACAGGAGAAAATTCTCGATAAGGTTTTTGAGGACTGGAAAGGAGAGCAGGAACAGGTTGATGATGTGGTTATCCTGGGTTTCAGGATTTAAGCAGTCTTCCCGGCTTGCTATTACCTGATCTCCCAGTCAGAACCATCTTTCTTGTCCTTAATTTCTATTCCAAGTGCGCTTAAGGCATCCCTTATCCTGTCGGATGTTTCAAAATCTTTGTTCTGTTTGGCCTCAAGACGAAGCCTCAGTATTGTATCAATAAGTTCAGATGTAAGTCCCGATCCTTCTTCTTTTTTCTCTTTTGTAAGACCAAGGATATTAATTACAAAATCATGATACAGCTTTTTCAGTTCTTCCAGGTTTTTATCATCTATACTTATCTTTCCCTCTTTAAGCTGGTTGATCTGCTTTAAGCCGTCAAACAAATGAGATATAAGCACAGGCGTGTTAAGGTCATCATTAAGGGCCTTATAAAGTTTTTGTTTAAGCTGTTCAGCCTTATAACCATCTTGTGTGGCCCTGATCTTTTCAAGTGTATCCATTCCCCTGAACAGTCTTTCCAGTCCTTTCTCGGCAGATATCAAGGCTTCATTCGAGAAATCGAGTGTTCCCCGGTAGTGTGCCTGCAGAATGAAAAACCTTATTGTCATGGCTGAATATGGCTGTGCCAGCAGTTTGTGATCGCCACTAAAGAAATTATCCAGTGAGACAGCATTACCAAGCGACTTACCCATTTTCTGACCGTTGAGAGTGATCATGTTATTATGCATCCAGTATCTTACGGCAGACTTTCCGTTAGCAGCTGTTGACTGGGCAATTTCACACTCATGGTGAGGGAAAAGCAGGTCCATTCCTCCACCGTGAATATCGAACTCATCACCCAGGTATTTTGTACCCATAGTGGAGCATTCCAGGTGCCAGCCCGGAAATCCTTCGCTCCATTTCGACGGCCAGTGCATAAGGTGCTGAGGACTTGCTTTTTTCCAGAGTGCAAAGTCGAATGGATTTTTCTTTTCATCCTGCCCGTCGAGTGTCCGTGTATTAGCCTGAAGATCTTCAAGAACCCTTCCTGAAAGGATACCGTATTTGTATTTCTTATTGTATTTCTCAACATCAAAGTAAACCGAGCCGTTCTTTTCGTAAGCATAGCCATTCTCAAAGATCTTATCTATAAAGGCTTGCTGCTCTATAATATGGCCGGATGCATGAGGCTCTATGCTGGGGTCGAGAACATTCAATTGTCGCATAGAACGGTGATAGCTGTTTGTATAATACTGAACAACCTCCATTGGTTCAAGACTTTCCAGCCTTGCTTTTTTCAAAATCTTATCCTCCCCTTCATCCTGGTCATTCTCAAGATGACCCACATCGGTTATATTTCGCACATATCTAACCTTATATCCCAGGTGCTGCAGGTAACGAAACAGTATATCGAAAGTAATTGCAGGCCGGGCATGACCCAGGTGCGCCTCACCATAAACAGTAGGTCCGCATACATACATTCCGACATGGGGGGGATTTAAAGCTTTAAACTCTTCTTTCTTCCGTGTAAGGGAATTGTATATAAACAATTGATTGTCCATTGATAATTAGAAATGTAGCAGATTCTTAGAAGCTGTAAAATTAATAATAATAATCGAAGACTATTAACTAAAGCCTATAGCTTCTGTAAAATTATGATCCTGTAGGCCAAAAGCCTTAAAAAGCTTTCAGTATCAAAGCAAAACCTCCCCCTTTTGCCAGGTGAATGATTTTATTATATTTATTATCCACAGTGATTTCCGATCGTTTGTAATCTATGGCAATCCTGTTTGCATTAAGACCATCCCGAAACAATGTCATTTGGTATTTCCTGCCTTCAGGAAGAAAGGAAAGCTTTAATTCAAGATCTCTTTCATCCCCGTCTGTCATAGCAGCTATATACCAGTTGTCACCTTTTCTTCGTGCCAGCATTATATAATCAGATACTGCTGCCTTCAATACCTTTGTTTCATCCCATATCGTGGGTATCCTGGAAATAAAATTTACAGATTCCTGTTCCCTGTAGTAAACAGAAGGTGATTCACACATCATTTGCAAAGGGGCTTCATACACAATATACATTGCCAGCTGGTGGCATCGTGTACCCATACTCATGGGCCTTTCAAATATTATTCTGAAATTCTTGCTATTGCTGTTAATCATTGATCCGGGCGTATAATCCATAGGCCCTGCCGCCATCCTGATAAAGGGAATTGTAAGGTTGTGCTCAGGTGTGATGTCCTTGCTCCACTTATTGTTTTCATTCCCTTTCACACCTTCATAATTGAGTATATTGGGCCAGAGCCTTTCAATCCCTGCAGGCTTAAATGCTCCATGAAAATCAACAAGCAATTTATAATCTGCTGCAATCTTTGCTATTTGTTCATAAGACTTAACCATATACTGGTCGTTTCTCTGCATAAAATCTACTTTAATACCGCTGGCGCCCCATTCACTGTAAAGTTTTAATATCTCATTCATATTTTCATTAAGCGGTTTCCATAATACCCATAATATTATTCCAACATTTTTTGATCCGGCATATTTAATCAGTCCGGGCACATCAATCTGATCATTATCCTCCATGATCTCTGTGGTTGACCTGGTCCAGCCCTCATCAAGGATAACATATTCAATATTGTTTTCAGAGGCAAAATCTATATAGTACTTATAAGTATCAGTATTTATGCCTGACTTAAAATCCACCCCGTAAATATTATTGGCATTATACCAGTCCCATGCTACCTTGCCGGGCTTTATCCAGCCGGTATCCTTTATTTTTGACAATCCCGATAACTTTGTTACCAGGTTACTTTCCACAAACTGCCTGTCATCATCACTTATCATAAAAACACGCCAGGGATAAGACCTGGCACCCTGCACACTGGCAATATATCCGGCCTCTTCAACAATAAGCTGGTTCCTGTCGGGAGAGTGTTCTTCATTTGGAATGGTTTTAATAACATATTTGGGAAAAACAGCAGTGAGAGAATTAGTATCATCTTTTTTAAGAAACATTCCCGGATAATTAATAAGGGAGGCCTCTGTAAAAAGCAGCTTGGCATATCCGGTATTAAACATAACCGGAAGGCTGCAAAAATCTCCGGTCTTTATTTCCGGCAATGAACGTTTTAAATAGATTCGTTCATTATGCGAATACATTGATTCTTCCCTGGGAAACCAGGAAGAAGTGTTTGCAGGAAAGCCAAGGGTCAGTTTTTCATTAAATATTCTTTCGGTTTTTTTGTTCTTATCAATAAAACGGTATGCCACTCCATCATTATAAGCCCTGAAGATGAGCTGGTAATTGTCGCGGAAATTCAAATTTAGCTGATTGTATATATCATCTATCCTGGCATCCTTATAAGGGACAGGAGGGGTAATTTCTCCTTTATGAGCAAGAGTTGTACTGTTCTTGAGTTTTGCGTTTTTCCCTGCTATTCTGTCTTTTCCCATATCCAGGGCTATCACCGCATTTTCAACAATTACTTTTTTATCCAGGCTAAGAGAAAATGAGACCTGATTGTCAATGCTGACAAGCATACTTATTCTTCCATCGGGAGAATTAAGAGTCAGATCCTGTGCATTCAGGCAGATTTGAAAGAAGAATAAGACCAAGGAAATACTTAATATGCGCATAAGGGAGAGGTATTAATATATAGAATAATTATTAGCGGACAGCTATTATTTTAACTGAACTTCTATTAGTTCACCGGCTTTTGCCAGGGTCTCTAAAAATAATTTATTATTGTTAAATACTTTTATCAACAAGTTTTCTTTTTCTCTTTTCACTTCAATATCAAAGTTTTGATTAAAAGATTTAATATTTCTCAGTGCCATTGAATCCCATTCTTTAGCTAGTTCGGGTCTGATGGAAAAAGAACTTAATCCTGTTGGTCGTATGCCAAATATCCCTTCAGTTACCACCCTGCAATAGAGTGCACTCTCAGCTGACAGTTGCCTCTGATTCCCTTCGGGATAAGCTTCAACGGGGTATGGGACATGTTCCCCCAGCAGGCGCCTTTTGGAATAATAATTAAAAAAATCCATTGCGCGCTCAGTTTCTCCGGCTGCAAATACTCCTCTTAAAGCATATAAGGTGGCCCTGTCCCAGAAAGTAGTATTCCCTGCTTCGGAAGCCAGTCCGTCGGAGGTCCATAGTTTATCTGAAAACAGGGCGTCAATAGTTCCCTGGCTTCTTGTAAAAATATTTACTGTAAGAGGAGTACATATCCATGCCCTTAAAGTATTGTTACCCTCGTAATATCTGTATGTTTCATAGCCGGATACATTATGGCCGAAAAACTTCTCAATTGATTTTTCCAGTTCTTGTGCCTGCTTGCTGTATTTTTCCAGTACAGATGATTCAATGTTTAATTCCCTTCCCAGCATTACGGCCGAAATCAAAGCATCGTAATACAGTGAAGAGGTGTTCAGGTTGGCATTACCTGCAGGAAAGCGACCTTCAAGCTCGTCACTGTCAGAGCTGACAACGCCATTATTATTAAGCTTTCTCCTGGAATATTCAAGGCACCATTCAATTAAGGGCCATAAGTCCCTTGCTGTATTTTTATCACCATAAGCCAGGGCAAAACGGCTGGCCCCATATGCAATCATTGCCATATCTCCTCTGTCTCCTGCCCCGTTCCAGAAATCTGTTCCTTCTGCAATGATTGAACTGGGAATAGGCTTGTAGTCGGGGTTAACATACTCTGCAAACAGGCGAAATGAATTTATTGCCGATTCATTTCCTTCGGGGTTGCCCAAAAAGGGGAAGAACGGATTTGCATATTCGGCCTGGTCATTTGCCCATATAGCGGCATAATATCTTCCGCCTCCCGGGCCATGCATTAATCCACCTTTTGTTTCATAAATGCTTTCCGTTGCTCTTAAT
This sequence comes from Bacteroidales bacterium, assembly GCA_029932855.1. Classification (GTDB taxonomy): domain Bacteria; phylum Bacteroidota; class Bacteroidia; order Bacteroidales; family VadinHA17; genus JAYEGO01. Next base: position 187,582 of record JAOZPG010000001.1, read on the forward strand.
TTGGCAAATGAGAAACTGGTGTTAATAATCTTGTCAGGCGATTCAAAGATCAGGTCAGAAAAAATCTCATCTATCACTTTTTCACGTTTTTTAAGCTCGTAATCGGGAGAAATATATATTTCTTCTGTTCCTGTCTTACATCCTGAATATATTAGATTATATTCTAAAAACTCCTGGCTGTTAAGTTTATAAGTCCCGTATTTATCTGATACTGTTTTAATGGTATAAGAACCATAAACTCCTTTATCCGCTTCAGTAACATAGGAAAGATCAATCTTTGGGAGTTTAACAATAACCGGTCGGTCTGTTGGATTGATTATCCTGAGCTTATCAATAAATATTGCTTTATCCACAGATGGATATAAAAGATGTATGAACTGTATTCCCTCATCAGTTTCAGACCTGTAGCTTAAGATGCCTTTAATAAAGAAACTGGTGGGTTTTTCAATTACAGCCTTTCCGTTAATCTTAACAGGTGTCAGTTCGTTATTGTCTGTTTCATGCATCAGGCTGGCATGTGTATCATTTGGTATCGTCCTGAGCATGGGAAAAATCAACTGGACCCTTTGTTTCAGCCCGGCTTGCTGTACGCCATAATGAACAATAACAGAAATATTTAAACCACTCATTTCAATATGATCCATATGTGAATCATTTTTCTTAAGCTGCCATTCTATGCCTCCGTCATCTGTTAAATGCCACCGGGAAACATCCTGAGATTTTAAATTGCCGCCCGTGAATATAAAAAGTACCAGCAGTAATAATATTTTGTATTGCTTGTTCATTCCTTAATTGCTTATGATTTCTAAAAGGAATAAAGTTATAAAAAAGAGCATTTACCGGGCCCCGTAATTATATTTTTAAATACTGTGTTTTGAAAATTTAAAAGAATAGAGTACTTTTGGAAGCTCTTATTCAAATATTCTTTTCATAGAAGAGTGTTTGATTTATTAAGAAGAGGGGAGAGATTAGGCTCTGTGAACCTCTAGCAACCATTTCGGAAAAAGCTGAAAAAGGTGCTAAAACCTAATCCCGGCAACGGGAGATAATAAATAAACACATTTATCATGAAAACGCAAATTACAGTTCTCGGAATTTCTTCCTTAAAAATACTGCACATGCCTATGCGCATGTGCTAAACTTCAGGCTGAAAGCTTTGAAGTTGATATAGTAAGAAGGCAGTAAATTTCTGTTCTTACCGAGGAATAATATACTTTTTAAAACGAAATATAAAGATGCCCGATATAGTAGTAAAATTTGGAGGATCCAACCTTAAGAGTAAACAGGACCTGGCCAAAGTAATAAAAACCATAATTTCATATAAACAGCCAATAGTTGTTGTGGTGTCTGCTTTTTACGGAATCACCGACCTATTGGTGTCGAAAATATCTGCCGGCTTTAATAATAGTAACGATATTGATCTTATAATATACGACCTGGAAGAAAGGAATAAACAGATAATTAACGAGAACTTTAAGGATGACACTATTGCAGCTGAAGCATTTTCCGGATCAGCTGTCCTGCTGAAGGAACTGAAAAGACTCTTGCTGGGAGTTCATTATATTCGTGAGCTGCCTGATTTTCTTGAAGATGAGATCTTATCATATGGAGAAAGGATAAGTGCCGTTTTACTGAATCTGCTGCTTAAAGAACATAAAGTTTTTTCAGAATTGAAATTTCCTGAAGACCTGCCCCTGGTTACCGATGGAGAGTATGGCAATGCCACTGTTGATTTCAGGGCTTGTGCCAAAGATGTGAAAAACAGCCTTTCAGAAGATCATATATATGTTATTCCCGGCTTTTACGGCGTTACGCCCTCGGGTAAAATATCTGTGCTGGGAAGGGGTGGAAGTGATTATTCTGCTGCATCTGTTGCTAAATGTATTAAGGCAAAATCTCTTGATATATGGAAGGACGTGAAAGGCTTTATGAGTGGCGACCCCAAACTCATCAAGTCCCCGGTGAAGCTCAACAGGATTACTTATGCCGAGGCAGCAGAGCTGGCATATTTTGGTGCAAAAATACTTCATCCGCGTACTGTAGAACCACTTATCGAAGGACATATTCCCATAAGGATCTTTAACATTGATAATATTAACGGACTTCAGCCGATGTCGGTAGTAAATTCCGATGAGGTGGTAAAAGAAGGGGTTGTAAAGAGTGTTACTTTCTCAGATGAGTTTTGCATAATTAAACTCAGGGGTCCGGCAGTTGGTATTAAGCCGGGAATACTGGCCAAAGTTTCCGGAATACTTAATGATGAAAAAATAAATATTAGTTCGGTCCTTACCTCCCAGATTGCAATTAACCTGATCATTCAAAAGAAAGATCAAAAGAAAGCCCTTATGCTTATAAAAAAGCTTGAGCTTAAAGCAATTAATGAACTGCTGGTAATAAATAATATTTCACTTATTGCAGTCGTCGGACAGGGTATGCTTGAGAATCATGGTGTTGCAGCAAGGATATTCAGTTCAGTTGCAAAACAGGATATTAATATACAGCTAAGTTGTTCAGGTGCATCACAGGTAGTTACTTACCTGGTGGTTGACAGGGAACAAAGGGACAGTGCAGTTTGCGGAATACATAAAGAATTTTTTAATTAGAGAGCAAAGAATATTATAATTTATTCCTGGAAGGAGAAATTAAAAGTATCAAAATAATGAGCGATATAAATAAGAAATTTGAAACATTACAGATACATGCAGGACACAAACCTGATCCCCTTACCAATTCAAGGGCTGTACCTTTATACCAGACCACATCTTATACTTTCAGGGATGCTGATCATGCAGCCGGTCTTTTTGCCCTGAAGGAATTTGGGAATATCTATACAAGAATACAGAACCCTACAACTGAGGTTTTTGAAAAAAGAATAGCTGCGCTGGAAAGTGGTGCCGGGAGCCTGGCACTGGCATCGGGACATGCAGCCCAGTTCATTACCATTTCAAGCCTGTTGGGCCAGGGAGATAATCTTATAAGTTCTCCATATCTATACGGGGGAACATTTAATCAGTTTAAAGTAACATTTAAAAGACTGGGGATAGAAACCAGGTTTGCTGCAGATCTTGAGATTGCATCCTTTGAGAAACTTATTGACAGCAAAACCAGGCTTATATATATTGAAAGCATTGGGAACCCGGGGTTTAATATACCCGACTTTGAGCTCTTTGCAAAGCTTGCTTCCAAATATGAGATTCCCCTGGTTGTTGATAATACATTCGGGGCTGCAGGATTTTTATTCCGCCCGATAGAACATGGTGCAAATATTGTTGTGGAGTCGGCAACAAAATGGATAGGCGGGCATGGTACAAGTATCGGAGGGGTAATAACTGACGGGGGAAACTTTGCATGGGATAATGGTAAGTTCCCGCAGTTTACAGAGCCATCGGAATCTTATCATGGACTGAAGTTCTGGGATGCTTTTGGAAAAGCTTCCCCTCATGGCAATATAGCCTTTATTACTAAAGCCCGTGTCGAAGCATTAAGAGATTATGGTCCCAGCATTAGTCCTTTTAATTCTTTCCTGCTTTTACAGGGACTGGAAACTCTGTCCTTAAGGATGGAAAGGCATATTGAAAACACTCTGAAACTTGCAATGTGGCTGGAGAAACATCCAAAAGTTAAAGGAGTTAATTATCCGGGACTTAAAGGGAATCCTTATCATGAACTGGCAAAGAAATATTTTGTAAAAGGTGCAGGGGCAGTTTTGTCCTTTAACCTTACAGGAGGGAAGGAGAAAGCTGTTCAGCTAATCGACGATCTTAAACTGGTAAGCCACCTGGCAAATATTGGTGATGCAAAAACACTTATCATCCAGCCTGCTGCTACAACGCATCAGCAATTATCTGATAAGGAACAGCTGGCTTCAGGAGTATTGCCTTCATTGATGAGGGTATCTGTGGGACTTGAGCATATTGATGATATCATAGAGGATTTTGACCAGGCTTTACAAAGAATTTAATATTAAAGGAGGATTAATGTCGTACGGTATATATAAATATGATAAGGAATTAAGGCTTGAGAGCGGAGAAGAACTGACGGGCCTGGAGATAGCATACCATAGTTATGGAAAGCTTAACCGGGCAAAAGACAATGTGGTATGGATATGTCATGCCTTTACTGCCAACTCAGATGCCCGTGACTGGTGGCCGGGCATGATAGGCGAATCATTACTGTTTGATCCGGGAGACAAGTTTATTGTATGTGCCAATATTCTTGGTTCCTGTTACGGAACAACAGGACCCTTATCAATTAATAAAAAGACCGGAAAGCCTTATTATCGTGATTTCCCCGATATCAGTATAAGAGACCTTGTGGAAGCACATGAGTTATTAAGAGTTCATCTGGGGATTACGAGGATACATACCCTTACAGGAGGTTCAATAGGGGGGCAACAGGCACTGGAATATGCAATAATGTACCCCGGGCTGATAGAAAATCTAATATTTATTGCATCAAATGCATCATATGCACCATGGGGAATAGCCTTTAGTGAATCTCAGCGCCTGGCCATTGAAGCAGATGCTTCTTTCTTTGAGGACAGGCCGGACGGGGGACTGAAAGGGATGAAGGCGGCAAGGTCGGTTGCGCTGTTAAGCTACAGGAACGACAGGATATATAATAAGACACAGGCTGAGGAAAGCGATGAAAAAACAGATAATTTCAAAGCTTCTTCATACCAGAATTACCAGGGTGAAAAACTGGTAAAACGATTTAATGCCTATTCTTATTATTGTTTACTCGAACTGGCTGATACACATAATGTTGGAAGAGGGAGGGGTGGAAAGAAGAATGCTCTTAAAAGGATAAAAGCAAAGACCCTTTCCATAGGCATTTCTTCAGACCTCCTGTTCCCGGTTTATGAGCAGAAATTTGTTGCTGATAATATTGAGGGAGCAAGCTATACAGAGATAGAATCTCTCTATGGTCATGATGGGTTTCTTGTTGAGACAGAGATAATATCAACTATTATAAGAAATTTTTATAATAATAAATAGTGAAAGCAAAATGAGCCGGAAGGGACATAAAATGAAAATAGCTGTTTATGGCTATGGGACGGTTGCCAGGGGATTTATTGATATCCTGAAATCTTATTCCGGGGGGAACTTTGAGCTGCTTAAGATAGTGGTGAAGGACAGGGATAAAAAAAGAGATATTAAGCCTCCCTTGCTGTGTTTTGAAAAAGATGACATTCTCAGGGATAAAGACATAAACCTGGTTATTGAACTTATAGATGATGCAGATGATGCTTATGATATTGTTGTATCTGCTATGAGGGCAGGCAAGAATGTAATAAGTGCCAATAAAAAAATGATAGCCGGGAAGCAGGAAGAGCTTATTAAGATTTCTGAAAATAATAATGTTTCATTTTTATATGATGCTTCTGTGGGTGGTGGTATAGCTATAATAAGGAATCTTGAAGATAGTTATAGCGACGAAAACATAAAACAGCTGGGCGGTATCTTAAATGCTTCATCAAATTATATCCTTTCACAGATGCATAATACAGGCGTGGAGTATTCTGAAGCGCTAAAAGTAGCTACCGAAAAAGGATTTGCCGAATCCAACCCGGCACTCGATGTTGAAGGTATTGATTCAAAATATAAGCTGGTAATTTTAGTCCTGCATGCATTTGGACTGCCGGTTGACCCTGATGATATATTTACCTGGGGGATTAGTAATATTATAAAGCAGGATATCCGGTTTGCAAAGAAAAAGGGGAGTAAAATAAAACTTATAGCCAGTGCAGAGATCAATCAGTCCGGGAAACTGGTTTTATCGGTAATGCCCCACTTTATCACACTATCCAGCCTGCTGTATAGTGTGGAAGATGAGTCTAACGGGATAATTGGCAGGTCGGTTTTCCTTGGAGAACAATTTTTTTATGGCAAAGGTGCCGGAGGCTATCCAACGGGGGCCTCAGTTTTTACCGACCTGGATGCCATATCTAACGGACATGTTTACAAATATAAAAAATACAGGAAAGGAAATTTCCCGGACTATACAAAAGACCATCTGTTGGAGGTTTACCTCAGGTCTCCTGCCGGTTCAAAGAAAGTAATGATTAAATTTATATCAGTTTCAGAATCATGGTCTGATAATGAATATGATTATATAATAGCTGTGACAAATCTTAAAGATCTTTATAATAAGCGGGAAGAGCTGAAAGAAAAAGAATATTTCCTGGCGGTAACATCACAAGTTTAATGAAGAAGGACATAAATAAGGAAATAAGAGAACGTGTATTGGTGCTGGACGGAGCCATGGGCACCTTAATACAGGCATACGGTCTTACAGAGGAAGATTTCAGGGGTGATGAGTTCAGGGATCATAGCTACGAGCTAAAGGGAAACAACGACCTGCTTTCGATAAGCAAGCCTGAACTAATAAGAAGTATTCACGACAGTTACCTTGAGGCCGGGGCAGATATAATTGAGACAAACAGCTTTAACTCTAACAGGATATCTTTAAAAGATTACCACCTGGAACATATAGCATATCGCCTGAACAAAGCTGCTGCGAAAATAGCCAGGCAGAGTGTGGATGATTATATGAAGAATAACCCCGCTGAGGCAAAATATGTTGCCGGCTCAATGGGCCCCACAAGTAAAACGGCATCTATCTCCCCAAGGGTGGAGGAACCGGGATACCGGGAAGTGGATTTTAATGACCTGAAAGAAGCATATGGGGAACAGGCTGCTGGACTGATTGACGGGGGGGTGGATATTCTGTTACTGGAAACGGTTTTTGACACTCTTAATGCCAAGGCAGGATTATATGCCATTCGAGAGGAGATGGATAAAAGGAATCTTGATTTGCCGGTTATGATATCAGGAACCCTCAGCGACTCGAGTGGAAGAACCCTTTCGGGACAAACCCTTGAGGCATTCCTGAACTCCGTGTCAACACTCAATGTGTTCAGCGTGGGACTGAATTGCTCGATGGGGGCAAAGGAGCTGAAGCCTTATGTTAAACAGATATCCCGGCTGTCCGGGCTTCCGGTAAGTGTTCATCCCAATGCAGGACTGCCAAACCAGTTTGGGGAATATGATGAAAGTCCTGAGGATATGAGTGTTTATATTAAGGATTTTCTCGATAACAGGCAGGTAAATATTATTGGAGGATGTTGCGGAACCACGCCGGAGCATATCAAAAAATTTTCAGTGCTTGCAAGAAAGGCAAAGCCGAGGGAAGTTAAAAAAGTAAATAAAGATCTCAGGTTAAGCGGACTGGAATCCCTGGTTCATTTCCCGGGAAGTAATTTTATTAATATAGGTGAGAGGACAAATGTTGCCGGTTCGAGGAAATTTGCAAGGTTGATACGGGAGAAAGACTATGAACAAGCCATGCATATTGCCAGGCAACAGGTAGAAAACGGAGCCCAGATTATTGATGTAAACCTTGATGATCCCATGCTTGATGCCAAGGAAGAAATGGTGAAGTTCCTTTCGATGATTGCTTCCGATCCGGAGGTTGCCAGGGTGCCGGTAATGATAGACTCTTCAAAATGGGAAGTTCTTGAAGCTGGTCTGCAGTGTCTGCAGGGGAAGGGAATAGTTAATTCCATATCATTAAAAGAGGGGGAGGAAGAGTTTATAAAAAGGGCCAAAATAATAATGAACTATGGAGCGGCGGCAGTGATAATGGCATTTGATGAACAGGGGCAGGCAACAGATATTAAGAGAAGGATAGAAATAACATCCAGGGCCTACCGTCTTCTGACTGAGGCAGGCTTTCCACCTGAGGATATCATTTTCGATCCCAATGTGCTGACCGTGGCCACAGGAATGGAGGAACATGATAATTATGCTCTTGGTTTTATAGAAGCAACACGATGGATAAAGAAAAATCTTAAATATGTCAGGGTGAGTGGGGGCATAAGTAATCTTTCTTTTTCTTACAGGGGGAATAATACTGTCAGGGAGGCTATGCATGCAGTGTTTCTTTATCATTCTATAAAGGCCGGGCTGGATATGGCTATAGTAAATGCAGGTAACCTGCCGGTTTATGATGATATCCCCAAACCACTACTTACTATGGTGGAGGATGTTGTATTAAATCGCAGGTCCGATGCTACTGAAAGGCTTACCGAATATGCACAGGGCTTAAGTCAGCAGGATACAAATAAAGAGAAGAAACAGGAAGAGTGGAGGGCTTTTCCTCTTGAAAAAAGAATAGAATATTCACTGCTAAAGGGTAATCACGACTATATTGAGGAAGACATGAAGGAGGCAGTTGAGAAATATAGTTCTTCGCTCGAGATAATTGAAAAACCCCTGATGCAGGGAATGGATATCGTAGGGGATTATTTTGGTGAGGGAAAGATGTTCCTTCCCCAGGTAATACGAAGTGCAAGGGTGATGAAAAAAGCGGTTACTTTTTTGAGTCCCTATATTGAGAAAGAAAAATCTTCTGCCGGCCTGCCGTCTTCGGCAGGAAAAGTCTTACTGGCAACTGTGAAGGGAGATGTTCATGATATTGGAAAGAATATTGTTGCACTTGTACTGGCCTGTAATAATTATGAGATCATTGATCTGGGAGTTATGGTTTCGGCCGAAGAGATACTTAAGGAGGCAGCAGCACAAGATGTTGATATCATAGGTTTAAGCGGACTTATTACGCCTTCGCTTGAAGAAATGATAAATATTGCCCGTGAGATGAATAAAAAAGGCTTTAATATACCACTGCTGGTTGGAGGAGCTACTACATCGGTATTACATACGGCAGTAAAGATATCTAAGGAGTATAACAGGGGAGTAGTGCATGTTAAAGATGCTTCAAAAAGTGTACAGGCAATATCAAAGCTGCTTTCGCATAAACAAAAAAAGGGATTCCTGGCAGAAACAGAGAAAAATTATTCTCAGTTACGGAAAAGCAATAAGACAGTTAAAAGAAAAATAATAAGTATTGAACAGGCACGAAGAAACAGTTTTAAGACCGACTGGGATAAATATAAACCGGTAAGACCGGCACAAACAGGAATACAAGAAATAATAGTCAGGGACCTGGAAGAAATAAGCAGATATATTGACTGGACTTTTTTCTTTCATGTATGGGGATTAAAAGGTCATTTTCCGGAAATACTTGAGCATCCGCAGAGGGGAAAAACAGCAAAAAAGATTTTTGCAGAAGGGAAAGAACTGCTTAAGAAAATCATAAAGAAAAAGATCATAAGAGTAGAAGCGGTAACGGGTATTTTCCCGGCAAACTCCGAGGGGGATGATATTGTTCTTTATACCGGGGAGGACAGAAAAAATGAATTTGCAAGGTTGCCCCAGTTAAGGCAGCAGACCGAAAGAGAAGAGGGGAAAGCAAATATTTGCCTGTCAGACTATATTGCCCCTGCCGGTTCGGGTATAGCAGATTATCATGCATTATTTGCTATAACTGCGGGGCTGGGAATGGAAGAATTTATGAAGAAAGTGCTTCCTGACGATGATGGATATTGCGAGATAATGCTTAAAGCTTTATGCGACCGTCTTGCTGAGGCTGCTGCCGAATGGTTGCATCTGAAGATCAGGAAAGAACTGTGGGGATTCGCTGTGGATGAGAAGCTTGATCTAGTTGAATTACTGAGAGCAGATTACCAGGGTATCAGGCCAGCATTTGGTTATCCTGCATGTCCCGATCATTCTGAGAAGAGAAGGGTATTCGATATTATGGATGTTGAGAAGCGTATAGGGATGAGTTTAACGGAAAGCTATTCGATGTACCCGGTAGCTTCAGTAAGTGCTCATGTTTTTGCTCATCCTTATTCGGCATATTTCGATGTGGGAAGGATTGAGAAAGACCAGATGACAGATTATGCCGCAAGGAAGAAGATGACAATTACGGATATTGAAAAGATACTTAAGCCAAATTTAAATTATAATAGCTGAAAAAAATTATGGGTGTTAAAATAATAGATCTTTTAAAAGATACAGATAAGACATTATTTTCATTTGAACTTCTTCCTCCGCTGAAAGGTCAGGATATTGAGTCAATTTATGAAACCATAGATCCCCTGATGGAGTTCAAGCCTCCTTATATTAATGTTACATACCATCAGGAAGAGCTTGTTTACAGGAAGGTAAAAGAAAACCTTCTTGAGAGAAAGAGAATATGGAAACGTCCGGGGACAGTTGCCCTGTCAGCAGCTATTAAATATAAATATAAGGTGGTGGTTGTGCCCCATATAATATGTGGTGGTTTTACCAGGGAGGAAACAGAAAATGCCCTTATTGATCTTAACTTCCTGGGAATGAATAATGTGCTTGCTGTAAGGGGGGATGCACCGGAGGATACAAAAATCTTTGTTCCCGAAGAGGGGGGACATAAACATGCTGTAGATATTGTTAAACAGATCATGGACCTGAATAAGGGGATATATCTTGATGAAGAGCTAATACACAAAAGGCCTACTGACTTTTCTGTGGGGGTTGCCGGCTATCCTGAGAAACATTCCGAATCGCCAAATATGGATTCTGACATACATTTCTTAAAAAAGAAGGTTGATGCGGGTGCAGACTATATTGTTACCCAGATGTTTTTCGATAACGTGAAATATTTCAGTTTTGTTGATAAATGCAGGAAAGCGGGAATAAAAGTGCCGATTATTCCCGGGCTTAAGCCCATTTCTGCATATAATCATTTGCAATATTTATCAAAAACCTTTAGTATTGATATACCCGATCCCCTGGTTAGAGAGGTTATTAAATGCAAGGATAATAATCAGGTGAGGGAAGTTGGGGTGGAATGGGCTGTTCAGCAATCCAGGGAACTAATTAAGGCAGGCGTTCCGGTATTACATTTTTATTCCATGGGAAAGCCTGATAATATTAAGAAAATTGCTAAACAAATTTTTTAAGCAAAAGAGAAACAGATGTCAAAAAAACAAAAAATAAATAAAGGTAGTAGCTACAAGAAAACTGAATTAAAGAAGAAGATACTTGGCGTTTTTGCTAATAATCCTACAAGGACTTTTAATTATAAACAACTATCAGCAAAGTTGAATATTAAAGATACGGGTACAAGGAGGATGGTGGTTGCAATGCTGGACGAGCTCAGGGAAAGCGATAATCTCAATGAGCAATACAGGGGAAAATACAAACTTAAAAGAAAAGGCGGTTTTGTAATAGGGACGATAGATCTTACTGCATATGGTTCTGCATATGTTATGGTGGATTCTCTAAGTGAAGATATATTTATTGCCCAGGTTAACCTGAACAGGGCTCTGCAGGGAGATACGGTTAAGGTATTTCTCTATGCACAAAAGAAAGCCAGGAGACCTGAAGGAGAGGTTGTTGAGGTATTGAAAAGGTCAAAGAAAAGCTTTGTAGGTATTATACAGCTAAGCGGGAACTTTGCGTTTGTGCTTTCAGAAAAAAAACGAATGCCCTATGATATTTATATATCACAGGATAAGCTGAAAGGAGCAAAGAACGGAGAGAAGGTTATTGTGAAAATATGCGACTGGCCTGAGAATGTTAAGAATCCTTTTGGAGAAGTAGTGGAAGTACTGGGAAAGCCCGGAGAACATGAGGTGGAAATGCATGCCATACTTGCTGAGTTTGAACTTCCCTACAGATTTCCCAAAGAGATATTGGATGCTGCAAAGAAGATACCTTCAGAGTTCTCAAAAGCAGAAGTAAACAAAAGACGGGATTTCAGGCAGATCTGCACATTTACCATAGACCCGGAAGATGCAAAAGATTTTGATGATGCACTATCTGTAAAGAAGCTGCCGGATAATAACTGGGAGGTGGGAGTGCATATTGCAGATGTTACTCATTATATCGAAAAGGATTGCCTGCTCGACAGGGAAGCCTACGAAAGGGCAACATCTGTTTACCTGGTTGACAGGGTGGTTCCCATGCTGCCTGAACGTTTATCAAATGATTTGTGTTCTTTACGCCCACATGAAGATAAACTATGTTTTTCGGCTGTATTTAAGATGGATGAGAATGCACAGGTACTGGACAGGTGGTTTGGCCGGGGCATAATAAATTCAGACAGGCGTTTTACATATGACGAGGCACAGGGACTGATCGAAGGAGCTAAGGGAGAATTTAAGGCCGAAGTATTACAGCTACATAAACTTGCACAGGCTCTCAGAAAAAAGCGGTTCGGGAAAGGCTCATTCGAGTTTGAAAGGACAGAGGTGAAATTCCGCATTGATGAAAAGGGACGCCCTTTGGGTGTTTTTTTCAAGCAGAATAAGGAATCTAACCAACTTGTTGAGGAGTTTATGTTGCTTGCCAATAAAGAAGTTGCTGAATTATTTGCTACAAAAGGGAAAAGGGGAAACGTTGACCATAAAAAAGCCAGGCCATTTGTTTACAGGATACATGATAAGCCTGATCCTGAAAAGCTGGAATCTTTTGCACGTATAGCTTCCCGGTTCGGACACAGAATGACTACTCAGGGGGTTCAGAACATTTCGGGGGAAATAAACAAGATACTGAAAGATGTACAGGGAAAGAGAGAGCAGAATATTATTGAAACACTTGCTGTCAGATCTATGGCAAAGGCTGTTTATTCACCTTATAATATAGGGCATTACGGATTGTCATTTAAGTATTATACTCATTTCACTTCTCCTATACGCCGGTATCCGGATATGATGGTTCACAGGATGCTTGCTGAGAGGATTGATGGCGAAAAATCAATGAGCGAAAAGAAACTGGAAAAAGCATGCCTGCACAGTTCGGATATGGAGAAAAAAGCATCTAATGCCGAAAGAGCCTCGATAAAATATAAACAAGTTGAATTTCTGGCAGATAAGATAGGTGAACACTTTTCAGGAATAATATCAGGTGTTGCCGAATGGGGGCTCTATATTGAGATAGATGAGAACAAATGTGAGGGTATGGTGCCTATTCGTGACCTGGATGATGATTATTATGAGTTTGATGAGGATAATTTCAGCTTGAGGGGAAAAAGGACCGGTAAACAATACCAGTTGGGAGATTCTGTAAATATTGAAATAGCCAGGGCCAACCTGGCAAAAAAACAGCTTGATCTGTTTATTGTGGAATTATGAAACGAACATTAATAAATTTAATCAATTACTTTTAAGCAGATATGGTTTAAATTATTAATGTGAGAGCAAGTGTAACAACCGGAGAGCCTGGTGATGAGCTTATGAGCGACTTAATGTTGTGAATAACGGCTTACGCCAGTTTGTGATTTTTTAATTAATGAACAGTAATTATAAAAATTCAAACGAGTGAAAGACAAGAAAAAAGTCAGAAAGGCAATAATTGAAGTAGCTTCTTCTATCTTCTCAAGATATGGATACCGAAAAACTTCTATGGATGATATTGCCAGGGCTTTTGGAATGGGTAAGAGCTCATTATATTACTACTTTTCAAGCAAAGAAAACATATTTGAAGCAGTTGTTATTCATGAGGCTGATATTTTAAAGAACTCATTATTCGAGGTGCTTGGAAAATCACAGGATCCCAGGATAAAACTCAAGAACTACATACTTGTAAGAATGAATAGCTTCAGGAAGCTTTCCAACTATTATAATGCCATATTCAGTGAGGACCTGTCGCATTTTGAGTTTATTGAGAAAATTCGTGAGAGCTACGACAGGGAAGAGATACAAACAATTGACCGGATACTAAGGGAGGGAGCCAGGAATAAGACCTTTAAGGTGGAAAATACCGAACTTGCATCTGTAGCTATATGTACAGCCATGAAAGGCCTTGAGATTCCGTTGTTCTGGAAAAACAGGGATCAGGGGATGGAGTCGCGATTAAATGATATACTGGATATGTTGTTTTATGGTATAGTGGATAAAAAGTAGTTAGAGTTTCATAATTCGTTGAAAAAACTATCTTTATATCTCAAATCGATCATGATATTTCATTTTCGAATCTTTTTTTTATAAATTTTTATAACAAAAGCCGAATTAAAAACTAAAAAATTATGAAAGCATTAAGTACTATTGTGGGTCTTTTTATTGTCACTCTTGCATTTTCTCAATCTGTTAGCGATAAGGTACTGGGCAAATGGTATACCGATGATAAGGAAACGATTATTGAGATCTATAAAAACGGAGGTAAGTATTTTGGAAAGATAGTATGGCTGAAAGAGCCAAATGAAGATGATGGAACCGCAAAGGTTGATGATGATAATCCTGATCCCAAACTGCAGAAGAGGCCTATAATGGGTCTTAACCTGTTAAAAGGATTCTCATACGACAGTAAGGATAAGGAATGGAATAACGGAACAATTTATGATCCCAAGAACGGCAAGACATACGATTGTTATATGTGGATGGAGAAAGAGGGGGCACTGGAGATAAAAGGCTTTGTTTTGGGAATGCGTTTTATTGGCCGCACAACTACCTGGACTGCTGTGAAATAAAGTCCAGACTTAATATTATTATGGTCCAATCGGATTATTTTTTGTCAAAAAAATATTGTTATTTATACATTACTTGAGTAAATTGCTTTTTCACTAAATTAATTGCTTATGGAAAAAACCTAAAACAACGAAAAATCTTAAAACCTATTGTAAAAAATTCATTATTCTCTAAACATTAAATAACTATGAAAATAAACCTAAAACATTTAAAGGTGCTTTTTCAGGCCTTTTGGCATTCAAAAGCATTTTTAACCAGTAAAATCGCATTGTTTTTACTGATTTTCGGAGCTGTTCAGGTGATGGCGCAAGGAGGTGTTGTCACCGGTACGGTTACTGATGAAAACGGTGAATCTTTACCTGGTGCCACTATCAGTATTAAAGGGACCAGTCTTGGGACCATCTCTGATCTGGATGGTCATTACACTATTACTACAGATGATCCTGCTGCAATACTTGTGTTTTCGTTTGTTGGAATGATAACACAGGAAATTACGGTTGGTTCTTCGGTTGAAATTAATGTTACACTGCTTGTAGATAGCGAATCACTTGAAGAAGTTGTGGTGGTTGGTTATGGCGTTCAGAAGAAAGCAAACCTTACTGGTGCTGTTGCTTCTGTTGACGTTGCCAAGACACTTGAAGCAAAACCTGTGGCTGATGTTGGTAAAAGCCTGCAGGGTGTTGTATCAGGTGTTACAATTATCTATCCTAATGGTAACCTGAACCAGGAACCAAATATCAAATTAAGGGGTTACGGTTCTGTGAATGGTAGTAGTAACCCTCTGGTACTTATCGACGGAGTGGAAGGGCTATTGTCTGATGTTAACCCTGAGGCAATTGCTAATATTTCTGTTCTGAAAGATGCTGCTTCATCTTCAATATACGGAGCCAGGGCTGCCTTTGGTGTTATACTTGTAACTACCAAGGAAGGGCAGGCAGGGAAAACAGTTGTAAATTACTCAAACAATTTCTCTATTAATAAACCCATGTGGGATATCCAGCATGCACATATGTCCCCCCTGATGGATGCTATTCATGTTGCAAAAGACAGGAATAACGGAGGATCTCCCTTTGCATTCGGTATGGGTGGTACTGACTGGAGAAATAAGAGTATTGCATGGGAAGAGGAATATGGATACCTGGGAAGCAAGCTGTCGGATGAGACAATGGTCGAAGGACGCGACTTTGAAGTAATTGGCGGGCAGTTTTATTCATACAGGTCATGGGATGTTTTTGGCCAGATGCTTCAGGATGATGCATTTGCTCAAACACATAACTTATCGGTTAACGGTGGCTCAGAGACAGTGAAATACAGCCTGTCATACGCATATAATGCTAAAGAAGGTGCTTATAAGGTAAACACACAGACTATGGATAAGCATAACATAAATCTTAACCTTTCAGCAGACATCTGTGATTGGGCAACGGTGAACTTCCGTTCAATGTATACCAAGAAAACATATGAGGAACCATTCAATTACAGGTCCGGTGCTTATGGATACCTTTTCTATGCTACCAGGTGGATATCTAATTTCCCTTATGGCGTTTCTGACGGTACAGTTTATGGTGCCCCGGAAGGATCCAGCTTTATTGGTCCCATTGGTTTTCTCAGGGAAGCAAACAGGAACCATCTTGAAAGGGAATATTCAAGAAATACTGTTGAAACAATATTTGATGTTTTTACAAGGGAAGACCAGGATTTGAATTTTACAGCTAACTTTTCATATTCTCACTGGAATGAGGTAAACCATGAAAAAGGAGGTGCTGTGCCACTAATAAATTGGTGGAGTCAGGGTAATCCCCCCCAATATGATCCTCTTTATTATTCAACCTCTACTGCCAGGAACCAGACAACATATGAGACCAGGAACAATGAGTTGTATACATTCAATGCATTTGCGAACTATACAAATACTTCTTTTGAAGGACATACTATCACCGCTCTGGGTGGTGTAAACATTGAGAAGAACGAGTATGGATATATATATTCCAAGAGGCCTTTCCTCTTAGATCCGGGTATGCCTGAGCTTGCACTTGCCACAGGTGATCCTGAGACAAATAATTCAAAAGCGGACTGGGGTGTTCTTGGTTTCTTTGGAAGGATAAACTATAATTTTAATAATAAGATCCTGCTTGAATTTAATGGAAGGATGGATGGCTCTTCAAGGTTCCCGGCAGGAGACAGATTTGCTTTCTTCCCTTCAATGTCGGCTGGGTATAAGATCTCTGAGGAAGATTTTGCTTCAGGCCTGGGAAATATTGGGATTAACAATCTTAAGTTAAGAGCTTCATGGGGATCGATCGGATACCAGGATGTAGGACAATATGCTTTTATTCCCACAATAAGTGATACAGAGGCTGACTGGATAGTTGCTTCTGCCCGTGAGAAAACTTTTGGTAATCCGGCAGCTGTTTCCCCGTCACTGACATGGGAGACCATTAAGACTCTTGACTTTGGTCTTGACATGGGATTATTTGGCAATAAGATAGAAGTTATCTTTGACTGGTACCAGAGGACCAATGAAGATATGCTTGGACCCGGTTCCCAGCTACCTGTAACTTTTGGGGCTTCTGTTCCAAGGGTAAATGCAGGTGAAATGCAGACAAGGGGATGGGAATTGACAATTAATGGAAAGCACAGGTTTAGCGATGATTTCAATGTATATGCAACTTTTGTGTTATCTGATGCTACTGCCAAGATCACCAAGTGGAGTAACGAATCAGGTATTTTATCAGATTACTATGAAGGCAAAGTGCTTGGAGAGATATGGGGATTTGAAACAGACAGGCTATTCCAGGCAGAGGATTTTGATGGCACAGGTGCATTATTAGCCGATATTCCTGTTCAGGATCCTAATATGTATTCAGGGGCATTTAATATTGGCCCCGGAGATGTAAAATATGTGGATCTGAATGGTGACGGATTAATAAATAAAGGTGCATATACCCTGGAAGATCATGGAGACATGAAAGTAATTGGTAATATAACCCCCAAGTATGAGTACAGTATGAGATTGGGTGCCGGCTTCAAAGGTATTGATTTCAGCGCCCTGTTGCAGGGTGTAGGTAAGAGAGACTACTGGGCAATGGGTAATGTGGCCCTGGCCAATTACCACTATGATGTATTATATGAACATCAGACAGACTACTGGAGAGAGGATAATACAGATGCCTTTTATCCAAGGCCTTTTGCATCAAACCATGGAAATTATTTTGCAGACCAGAAGAACCTGGGTGTGCTTACCAAATATGGTTATATGCGTATGTATGGCAGGAACAACTATGTTCCTCAGACAAAATATCTGCAGAATATTGCGTACCTGCGTCTTAAGGAGCTGACTCTGGGATATACTTTACCAGACAATTTAGTAGAAAGAGTAAAAATTGAAAAAATGAGAGTTTACTTTTCTGCATATAATGTTCTGGAATGGAGTGGGTCATGGATACCTGTAGATCCTGAAACTACTTCCAATGTAAGTAGCTGGTATGATTTCTATGGTAACAGCATGCCACAGTCAAGAAGTTTTTCAATTGGATTACAAGTAACACTTTAGAATTATGAAAAAAATAATATTTATACTGACCGTCCTTTTAGTTTTCACTTCATGTGAAGATTTCCTGGACATTCAGCCTGAAACAAAATTCACTGATGATAACTTTTGGACCAGTGAGGGGAATCTAAGATCGTTCTCTTTTGGTTTATACGGAGTATTCTATGGTTATGGTGACGGAGGTTTCTTTGGAGGAGATCATTTCTTTTCTACCCTTTCAGATGATGTGATGAGTCTTGATGAGAGGTCGGAATT
Source organism: Bacteroidales bacterium (assembly GCA_029932855.1). GTDB lineage: Bacteria > Bacteroidota > Bacteroidia > Bacteroidales > VadinHA17 > JAYEGO01. The sequence goes on from JAOZPG010000001.1 coordinate 205,740, forward strand.
TGATTTTCCAAATGTTGTTCCCGCCACTGCATCAGGGACCGATTGGTACTGGGGATATATCCGTAAAGCAAATGTTCTTATTGAGGGTGCTAAAAAAGCATCCGTTACTACCAGCATACAAGAAAAGTATATAGGTGTCGGACGATTGTTCAGAGCCATATACTACTGGGAAAAAGTAAGGTTATACGGAGATGTTCCTTATTATAATGAGCCGATTGAAAGTACCGATACAGACGCCCTGTATAAAGCAAGGGATTCACGTATTGTTGTAGTAGACAGTATCGTGGCTGATCTGGATTATGCTATTGCTCATCTCCCGGATGTAAATAATACCGTTGAGGTGAACATGTATACTGCTTTAGCACTGAAATCCAGGATTTGCCTTGCGGCAGGTACGACATTTAAATATCATAATGTTGATGCCGGAAAGGCAACCGAGTTATTGCAGGCTTCTTATGATGCTTCAAAGGCTTTAATGGATGCCGGTGTATTCAGTCTGCACGATAACTATACTGAGCTCTTTGCAAGTGAAGATCTGACAGGTAATTCCGAAGCCATACTCGTGAAGCAATATAACGAGAATATGAGACACTCTATTCACAGTTTTATTTTTCATGAGCCTTTTTTCGGGTTTACTCTTGATTTTCTAAATTCATTTCTGATGACTGATGGAACACCAATATATTCAGCACCCGGTGTCCCTCATGCAGGTTATACAGAATGGGTTTTCTCAACCCCGGATTCTATTTATACAGCTTATACTTCTTATGATGTTACTGTTGATATAACAGCAAACAGGGACAGAAGGATACCTGCTATTATTGATACAACCAGGCTTATATTCCTGTTTAACAAAGGTATTCCTATGTATTCTCCATCAAAGTATGCTACATATAAGCTTATTAAGGAGCAGCCTACACAGGGAGTACAGGCTACGACAGATGCTCCTGTTATCAGGCTGGGTGAGATACTTCTTAACTATGCTGAGGCTGCATTTGAGCTGGGAACTATATCCCAGGGAGATCTTGACAATACAATTAACCTCATAAGGGCAAGGGCAGGTGTAGCTCCTTTACTTATGGGTGTTGCTGATGCTTATGACAAAGATGCCGATGTGGATGCCCTCTTATGGGAGATAAGAAGGGAAAGAAGAATTGAGCTTGCACTTGAGCCCTTCAGGAAATGGGATCTTATAAGGTGGCATAAAGCTGATAAATTGAATGAAGATAATGTTTTCGTTGGTGTAAAAGATGATCCAAATAATAAGTATGAATCTACTATTGAGATTTTACGCAATGCAAATGGTTATCTTTATTCAACGGCTCCTACAGACAGAAGAGAGTTGTTTGAAGATAAAAAATATCTTTATCCAATACCGGCCGATCAGTTAACTTTGAATCCAAACCTGGTTCAAAACCCGGGATGGTAAAAGATGAATAACAAAAAAAGAGGTTGCTACAACAACCTCTTTTTTTTTCTTTAATTTACACTTTAGAATAAAGTATAGAAATGAAAAAGAAATACAATTGGAAAATCATTCTGGTTGTAATCTCAATTATAATCACTGCTTGTGGTAATAATGAAAAATTGAGTGATCAGGTAGAAGAAGCCGGGGAGGAATCAATATATTCTCTTCAGATCACAATTGACTCCCTGTTTAATAGTGCTCAGAGCATATATAAGCTGGCATTGCCTAAAAGCTCAAATGGCAGTTATACGATTAAGCTGGCTTATAATGAAGATAGCTTAATAATAACAAGCCGTTTTGCCGCAGGTAGTAATGCTATTGCTGCTATTAACGGAGGTTTTTTCAATATGGCTGAAGGAGGGAGCGCCACTTATCTTGAAATCTCTGATTCTGTTATTGCAAGAACCAGGGATGCAGAATTAGAATATGGTATAGCAGATACCGTGATTAATGCTACCCTGATTCTTAACAGTGATGGTGATCTTAAGATTGAGCCTGCAAATTCTGAGAAATATTACGAGGATTCAGAGGGAGAAGACTTTGTATTGATATCGGGACCATTACTGATCAGTAATTCTGAATTTCAGAAGTTGCCTGATTATTCCTTTTCAAGAAACCGGCATCCCAGGACCTGTGTGGGGATTACAAATGACTCAATATTTCTTGTTGCCGTTGACGGAAGATCGGAAGTGGCCATGGGTATGAGCCTTTATGAATTACAAAAGTATATGTATGATCTTGGCTGTACAGCTGCAATAAACTTGGATGGAGGAGGCTCAACAACAATGTGGACAAAAGACAAAGGGGTGATAAATAATCCCAGCGACAAAAATGGTGAACGGCCCGTAGCCAATGCTTTGTTAATACTTGAATAATAATTTTTACCTGCCAGGGTTTTAATAAAAAACAATAAATCAATAAAAAAATGCATGATTTTAAAAACAGGATTTCCATTTTTGCAGTGTTGATCTTTTTTATGATCAGTCTTTCATGCTGCAATAATAATGAGGCTGATAAGACAATCACTATTGACAACGGAAGGATAGAAATGGGATTTAGCCCCGGGACAGGATCATTACTTTTTTTCCGCGATCTTCAGGATTCACAGGAACTGCTGGATACCAATATTATTCCCGCTTCCTTGTGGGAATTTGATATTATTAGTCCTTCCGGGACCGAGAAGATAGATATGGGTGCTGCCGGGGATTTCAGTTATTCAAAGAAGGGACACAATACTCTTGTTATGGAATGGAGTGCTTTTTCTTTAGCCCGGAATAAAGATCTTAAAATTGTGGCAACAGTTGGTCTTAAGGAAGACAAGGCTATGTCATATTGGAGTATATCCATGGAAGGCACTAAAGGAATGGAGATAAGCCAGCTTGCCTTCCCTATAATAAACGGAATTAAGGATATTGGTAATGAGGAAATGGCAGTTCCTTTCTGGCTGGGACAGCTCTTTCATAATCCCAGGGAAACTTTAATGGATATGCAGACTGAGTCCCTTTCACAATCTGTTGGGAAACAGGCAAGCTATAAGTTCGATTACCCTGGGCCGCTTTCACTACAGTTAGTGGCATTGTATGATCCCGATACATACGGGCTGTATCTCTCGTGTAATGATACTGCAGCTTATACAAAAAGCTTTTTATTTGCATTAGACGAAAAACAAAACTTAACATATAAACTTATTAATTATCCTGCTATTGATGCTGCTTCAGACACATATGCTCCTGCCTATGAGGCCATAATTGGTTCTTTTAAGGGTGATTGGATGACTGCTGCATCTATTTACAGGGATTGGGGTGAGAACCAGTCGTGGTGTAAAAACAGCAGGCTTGCCAATGACAAAGTGCAACCCTGGCTTAAGGAAACAGGATTGTGGGTATGGAACAGGGGGAAGTCGGAAAAAGTATTGTCTCCGGCGATTGACCTGAAAAACAGGGCAGGTCTTCCGGTCAGTGTCTTCTGGCACTGGTGGCATAACTGTTCTTATGATGATGGATTCCCGGAATATGTTCCTCCGAGGGAAGGGAAGGAATCATTTGTTGCTGCAATGAAAAAAGCCAATGAAAATGATGTAAGAGCAATAGTATATATGAATGCCTTCCAGTGGGGAACGGAGACAAAGAGCTTTACTGAGGAGAATGCTGTTTTATATACGGTAAAAGATATAAACGGGAACTCTCGTTCTCATGTTTATAACATATTTACGGGTAAGTCGCTTACCAATATGTGTATGGGGACAGACTTCTGGAAGAATAAATACGCCTCTTTATCTGACAGTGTGGTGAATACCTATCATACAAACGGTGTATATATGGACCAGGCCTGTATGAGTCGCAGGTGTTATGATAAGACACACGGACATACAATAGGGGGTGGTAATTACTGGCTCACTAATTATGCTAAGCTTACAGAAATGATGAGGAAAAAAACTGCAACTAAAAATATTATAATTGCAGGGGAAGGTGTAGGCGAAGCATGGCTTCCATACCTTGATGCTATGCTTACTTTAAGAGTAAGTATGGAAAGATTTGCCGGAGTGGGAAGCAGGGAACCTATACCTTTTTTCCCAATGGTTTATCATAAGTATGCTATTATGTATGGCAATTATTCTTCCTTGCTTGTTCCTCCCTATGATGAATTGTGGCCCGAAGAATATGCTCCAAAAGATCCTGAAGCCTTGCTGAGTGAGGACTATAATAAACAGTACTTAATGGAGCAGGCACGAACTTTTGTCTGGGGTACGCAGCCAACCCTGGCGAATTACAGGAGCTTCCTTGCAACAGAAAGAAAAGACGAGATTGACTACCTGATAGAATTGGCAAAGGTCAGGCACAAGGGATTAAAATATCTGATGTATGGCGAGATGATGCCTTCACCGGAAATAGATATTCCAGGCGAGGAAATAGATATATCTCGTTTGTCAATTTACGCAGGGAAAACAGGGAACAGTGTAACCCGGTTCAGGAAGAAGGTTCCTATTGTTTTTACAACTACGTGGAGGTCTGATGACAGGCAGCTAGGAATAGCTATGGCAAGCATATCAGATGATTCATGTCCTGTAAAATTCAGTATTAATACTGCTGATTATGATCTTCCTGAGGAAGGGAAGATTTATATAATTGATATCAGGGGGAGAAAAGTTCTGTCTGATTATTCCGGCGGGCAAATTGATATTGATTTTACGCTGCCGTCAAGGGGATTATGCATAGTTGAAGTAGCTCCTTAGCAAAGCAGATTAAATATTATTATGGCTAAAGTCCCGGTATCAGCCGGGACTTTATTTTAATATTTTATCAATATACAGACGTGAATAACGGAATGCATCGAGAGTGCCCGCATTGTAATTATGAACCTCATCTGCTGTTAGACAAAGGAGTTTGTCAAACTCTCCTTCTTTGTAGAGGTTGTTAATCTTATTACTGTCAATATCAAGCAGGAGAATATAAAGAAACTCATACTTGGCATTAAACTGGTTAATTGAAAATAAATACAAGTTCTTTTCAATTACCTGTATCATTGTTTCTTCCTCAATCTCTTTGATCATAAATTTTGTAAGATCTTTTACAGAGTTTATTTCCATTTCGTCTTGATTGGCTGTCCCTCCAATCAATCCAATATGACCACTATCTAAGATTGTTGAGTTATTGCGAATGCCGAATACAAATTTATTATCTGTGGTTACAGTTATACAATCGAGGGTTATATATTTCGGGAGATAAGATATTCCGTATTCTTTAATAATATTAGATCTTCCTTTCTTAATCCTGAATACTATGTCTTTATATTCACAAGTACTAAATACAAAGTATAATTTCTCCTCATCAGGCTGTAGCATTTCTTCTATAGTGTAAACAGTGCCGTTCCATATGCTTTTACCGGATTTATTTGCTTTTTCAAATTCTTGTTTCCATATGGTTTCTCTCTCTTCAAGGTATTTCCCGGACAGGGATGCAGGAGCCCGAAACCGGATCACGGCATTTTTCAGCTCTTTATCAGTAAGGTAGGAAATCATGATTTTATTTATTTCCCTGTTGTTTTCAATGCTGCCAGGAAAGCAGGATCAGAACCTGTTATAATTTATAGAAACGTTTCTGAAAAATAAGTATTGATGCTACGCCAAGACTTATTGATGTGTCGGCAAGGTTAAAAACAGGCCGGAAGAAGATAAAATTATCTCCTCCAATCCAGGGCAGGAAGTCAGGAAATGAGCCCCTGAGAATTGGGAAATAAAACATATCAACCACCTTGCCATGCAGGAAAGATGAATATCCGCCGGCTTCTGAAAAAAGACTTGCAGTACCCAGGTAACTATCGGTAAAAATCATACCATAAAATGCACTGTCTATCATATTTCCCAGAGCGCCGGCAAGTATGGCAGAAATACTGAGTACAAGTCCGCAAGAATAGTCTTTCCTGATAAGTCCTGCCAGGTACCACCCTATGCCCCCTATAGCAAGGATCCTGAAAGCACTTAATACCAGTTTCCCTGTTTTCCCGGCAAACTCCATCCCAAAGGCCATACCATTATTTTCAATAAAATGAAGTATAAACCAGTTTCCTAAGAGCTTTATTTCTTCTCCAAGGTACATATTGCTTTTAACCCAAATTTTTAAAGCCTGGTCCAGGATGAGTATGCTTAGAATAAAAAGTACAGATTTATTTGCTTTCGACATGATTTTATTTAACAATTGGCCTAAATAGATAACTGAATAAAACGGGAGTTTGTTTCATTCAGTTATAATAAGATTATAATCTGGCTATCGTTGATTTTGTTTTGCTTCTATACTAAGGGTAGCATGGGGAACCGCTTTTAGCCTTTCTTTGGAAATAAGCTTCCCTGTTTCCCTGCAAATGCCGTAGGTCTTGTTCTCAATTCTTATCAAAGCAGCTTCAAGGTGCTGAATGAATTTAAATTGACGCTGAGCCAGTTTTCCTGCTTCTTCTTTTGATAAAGTTGCAGCACCTTCCTCCAGCACTTTAAAGGTTGGTGATGTATCTTCAATATCGTTACTGTGTTCGTGAGAAATAACTGTCTTTAGAAGATCATAATCTGCCTTGGCCTTCTCTATCTTCTTCAGAATAAGCTCTTTAAATTCCTGGAGCTCCTCGTCGTTATACCTTGTCTTCTCTGCCATAGCTTTTTAGTTTAAAATATAAATATAACAAAAATCTGTGAATACTGTGAGTAATATCTATCTCACATCTATTTCTGGCTTATAGACAAAAACAGCTTGTTTATTAACAATTGTTCACAGTTCTTTTTTAGTTTTATTAAATTGATTTTTGAATTTTTACCCTGGTTATAAGATCTTCATCAAGCTCCATTTCTTTCCCTTCCTTAAGATCCTGTTCCAGCTTAATTGAATTAGCAAGCACCTGACCGCTAATATAGTTCTTATGAATATCAATTGCCTGTCTAAGACCGGGATGATCTTTTATCAGGACGATTATCTTATCGGTAACACTAAAGCCGTTTTCCTTCCTCATATTTTGTATCCTGTTTACAAGCTCACGGGCTATAGCTTCATTTTTTAATTCCCTGCTAATATTAATATCCAGGGCAAGAGTAATAGAGCCATCGTTTGCAACCAGCCATCCCGGGATATCCTCTGAAATTATTTCAACATCATTCAGATCCAGTTTTAATTCCTGGTCTTCCAGTTTTAACAGGAAACTTCCTTTTTTCTCGAAACTGTTAATTTCTTCCTGGTTCATACGGGTAATACCTGCAGCTATTGTTTTCATCATCTTACCGTATCGGGGACCCAGGGTTTTAAAGTTAGCTTTTATCTTTTTTACCAGCACCATCGAGGCATCAGTCATATATTCTATGTCTTTAACGTTTACCTCTGAAAGTATAAGTGATCTTACTGCTTCTACTTTTTCTTTAATATAGTCCTTGGTCAGTGGAATCATTATCTTGTTAAGGGGTTGCCTTACCTTAAGGTTTACCTTTCTGCGCAGGCCCAGGACCATTGATGATACCTTTTGGGCAATTTCCATTTTCTCTTCAAGATCTTTATCTATTAGTTTGCTATTGTATTTTGGGAAATCGCACAGATGTACCGATTCATTTTCATTTTTCCCTGTAACAGAATTCAGATCTGTAAAGAGTTTATCCATATAGAAAGGTGCAATGGGCGAAGCGAGTATTGCCACTTTTTCCAGACATTCATATAATGTCTGGTATGCCGATATCTTATCTTTAGATTGCTCGCCGCCCCAAAACCTTTTCCTGTTAAGCCGTACATACCAGTTACTCAGGTTTTCAGTAACAAATTGTTGTATTTCCCTTCCGGCCCTGGTTGGCTCATAATTCCTGTAATGATTTTTTACTGTCTTTACAAGTGAATTTAGCAGAGAGATTATCCATCTGTCTATCTCAGGTCTTTCTTCAACAGCTATCTCTTTTTCAAGGCAATTAATTCCATCAACATTGGCATAGAGTGAGAAGAAAGAGTAAGTATTATATAAGGTTCCGAAGAATTTTCTTTTTACCTCTTCAACCCCGGAAGTATCAAATTTAAGATTATCCCAGGCTTGTGCATTTGTGATCATATACCATCGCAAGGGATCAGATCCGTATTGCTCAATGGCTTTGAAAGGGTCAACAGCATTGCCGAGACGTTTCGACATTTTATTTCCTTCTTTATCCAGTACCAGTCCGTTTGAAATAATATTTTTAAAAGCCACCGAGTCAAACAGCATTACTGCTATGGCATGGAGAGTAAAGAACCATCCCCTGGTCTGATCTACTCCCTCGGCAATAAAATCGGCAGGATAGAAATTTCTGAAATCTGGATCTTTGATGGAAAAAGGATAATGCATCTGTGCATAAGGCATTGCTCCCGAGTCGAACCAAACATCGATCAGGGTGGGTTCCCTGAACATTTTTTCGCCTGACGGGGAAAGCAGGACAATATTATCAACAAAAGGCCTGTGAAGGTCAAAATCTTTATAGTTCTCTGCCGAATAATCATCTTTTTTATATGAGGCAAGAGGATTTTCTTTCATAAAGCCTGCCTTAACAGATTTTTCTATCTCTTCTTTAAGTTCAGCTACAGACCCAATACAAATCTCCTCTTTCTTATCCTCGGTCATCCATATTGGGAGTGGTGTTCCCCAGAATCTCGAGCGCGACAGGTTCCAGTCAACAAGGTTCTCAAGCCATTTCCCAAAACGTCCGCTGCCTGTGGCTTTTGGTTTCCAGTTAATGCTATTGTTAAGCTCTATCAACCTGTCACGTAATGCTGTTGTCTTAATGAACCATGAATCGAGGGGATAATACAATACAGGTTTATCTGTCCGCCAGCAATGCGGATAATTATGAACCATCTTTTCAATCCTGAAAGCTTTGCCCTCATGTTTAAGCATTACTGCTATATCAACATCTATTGTAGCATCATCAGCTGTTTTTGATTTATCGTACTCATTTTTCACATAAGTCCCGCTGAACTGCTTATATGCATCTGTATTCACATTTTTCTTAAGGAAGTCAGGATCCATATCCTCTATCCTGAAAAAGCGTCCTTTCCTGTCAACCAGGGGCTGTGTAATATTATTTCTGTCGAGTATGGTCAGGGCAGGAACATTATTTTCTTTTGCAACACGGTAATCATCGGCTCCAAATGTGGGAGCAGTATGAACAATTCCTGTACCGTCCTCGGTTGTTACAAAATCGGCAGTAAGTACTTTGAATGCTCCTTTCCCGGGCCTGACCCAATTAATAAGTTGTTCATAATCAATATCTTTAAGTTTTTTTCCGCTAAACTCATCAAGTATCTCAAATGGTATTTTCTTATCCCCGGTTTTATAATCTTCAGCTTTTAAAGAGCTGTTTTCTTTTGGAAAGAAATCATTAAGACGCTGCCTGGCCAGGATAACTGTAATAGTTTCCCCGTTGTAGGGATTAAAGCTTTTTACCTTCACATATGTTATGCCGGCACCTACTGTCAGGGCAGTATTTGAAGGCAGTGTCCATGGAGTGGTTGTCCAGGCAAGAATATGAAGATCTGTGTCTGTATTTTTATATAGCCATTCAGAGCGTTCATTCCGGATAACTTTAAACTGGGCTACCATGGTGGTGTCTTTAACATCCTTGTAGCAGCCCGGCTGGTTAAGCTCATGCGTACTTAGTCCGGTTCCGGCAGCAGGTGAAAAAGGCTGGATAGTATAATCTTTATATAAAAGATCTTTTATGTGCAGCTGTTTCAATAACCACCATAAGGTCTCAATATAACGGTTATCGTAAGTAATGTAGGGATCATCCATATTTACCCAGTATCCCATTTTCTGGGTAAGATCTTTCCACTGGTCGGTATATTTCATTACATCCCTGCGGCAGGCATCATTATATTCCTCCACAGAAATTTTGTTCCCGATATCTTCTTTGGTAATGCCAAGCTTTTTTTCTACACTAAGTTCCACCGGAAGGCCATGTGTGTCCCATCCTGCTTTTCTTTCAACAAGATGACCCTCCATGGTTTTATAACGACAAAATACATCCTTGATAGTCCGGGCCATAACATGATGAATACCGGGTATGCCATTTGCAGAAGGTGGCCCCTCATAGAAAATGAATTTCTCACCATCTTTTCTCTTGTTAAGACTTTTCTGGAAAGTATTTTCTTTTTTCCATTTATCAAGAACCTCCTTGTTTATTTCTGAGAGGTCGAATTTTTTATATTCCGGGAACTTCTTAGTCATTGATTTTTACTGCTCTAAGTCTGTTTTAAATAAGTGAATAAAGATAATCTTAGCTGTTAATATTAGCAAATATCCAAATGCCTGCTATTTTGCAAGTTGTTGTTTAACAATACGTGCAATATATTTTCCAATAATATCAAATTCAAGGTTAACAATGCTTCCTTTCTTTATTTGATGGAAGTTGGTGAGTTCATAGGTGTAAGGTATAATAGCTACCTGGAAAGAATTATCTTTTGAGTTTACTACCGTCAGGCTTACACCATTAACCGATATCGAGCCTTTTTCAACAGTTATATAATCCTCCTGCAGTGGCTGGTATTCAAATGTATAATACCAGCTGCCATCTGCCTCACTTACATCTGTACATATAGCGGTCTGGTCGACATGACCCTGTACAAGATGGCCATCCAGCAGGCTGTCCATCTTCATCGATCTTTCCAGGTTTACTTTTGACCCGGGTTCCAGCTTGCCGAGATTTGACTTTTCCAGGGTTTCCCTGATAGCTGTAACTGTATAGCTGCCATCTCCTTTATTAACAACAGTAAGGCATACACCATTATGCGCAATACTCTGATCTATTTTCAGCTCATCAGCAAAAGAACATTTCATGGTAATATGCAGGTTTTCCTGTTCCTGCTCGAGCTTAACAACTTCAGCTGCTTCTTCCACAATTCCTGAAAACATGGTATTTATCTTAAATGAATATTATATGTAATTATCGGATTAAGGAACTACTTAAGCTTTATTTCGCTTAATTTTCAATAATTTCAATCTTATCAATACTGTCGCCTTGTTGTATCATGTCAATTACTTCCAGTCCTTCAGTTACCTTACCGAAAACTGTATGTTGCCGGTCAAGATGAGATGTATTTTCCCTGCTGTGACATATAAAGAATTGTGAGCCACCCGTATCTCTTCCTGCATGGGCCATGGAAAGAACCCCCCTGTCGTGATACTGGTTGTCTCCATCAAGTTCACATTTAATTGTATATCCGGGACCACCGGCTCCAGTACCGTCGGGACAACCTCCCTGGATAACAAAATTTGGTATAACCCGGTGCCATATTAATCCGTTATAAAAGCCTTCTTTTGATAGTTTTACAAAATTAGAAACTGTTCCGGGAGCATCTTTTTCAAAGAACTCAACATTCATTACTCCCCTGTTAGTTGTGATTATTGCTTTTGGCATGATATATTATAATTTGATTAGGGCTGCAAAAATAGGCATAATTTTAATTAGTTTTGACACTATGAAGGAAGAAAGCATTGATGAGAGGATTATTGAGTTTATTAATAAACATCATGTTTTAACACTGGCAAGTTGTTCAAAAAATGAGCCCTGGTGTGCAAATTGCTTTTATGTTTATATAAAGGAGAAAAACCTCTTCGTTTTTACCTCAGATGAATCAACAAAACATATAAAGGATATTATGGTCCAGGACCTGGTTGCAGGGTCGGTTGTTTTGGAAACAAGTATTGTTGGTAAGATCAAGGGACTTCAGTTCAGGGGGAAAATAAAAAGGCCGGACAGGCTGCTTTTAAAGAAGGTCAGAACAGCTTATCTAAAAAGATTTCCCGTGGCCATGCTAATGAAAACCACTCTTTGGGTTGTGGAGGCCACAGTATTAAAATATACCGATAACAGGCTTGGCTTTGGGAAGAAGCTTATATGGAATAGTTCGGGGGATGATTTATAATATTTAACTTCAGCCAAATGATTTTAGTCACAGGGGGCACAGGCCTTATAGGCTCTCATCTTATATATTCTTTGTTAAAGCAGGGGAAAGAAGTTTGTGCATTGAAAAGGCATAATAGTTTACTTGATGATATAAGGAAAGTATTTCATAACTATTCAGATGAAGGAGATAAACTGCTGAAGAAGATTAGCTGGATAGACGGAGACATAAGGAATATGAATGAGATTAGTGGTTTTCCGGGGGAGATTGAAGAAATATATCACACAGCCGCAGTGCTCAGTTTTAATAAAAAGCAAAGGCAGGAGATGACGGAGGTAAATGTCGGAGGTACTTCTGCAATAGTTGAATTTAGCCTACAGAAAGACATTAAGAAATTTTGTTTTGTAAGTTCGGTATCTGCCCTGGGACTGCCGGATGAAAATGGAGTGGTAACAGAAAACTCATTCTGGGAAAGGACAAGGAGTTCCACATGGTATTCCTGGTCGAAATTAAATTCTGAACTGGAAGTATGGAAAGGAATGGCCGAAGGGCTTAATGCCTGTATTGTAAATCCATCGGTAATACTGGGACATGGTTCGTGGAGCAGGGGAAGTGGTATGCTTTTTTCTAAGCTTGCAGGGGGGCAGAGATTCTATACAGGTGGTATGACAGGCTTTGTGGATGTGAGGGATGTTGTGGATATTATGATAAGACTGATGGACGGGGGGTTATTTGGGGAGAGATATATTCTTAACTCTGAAAATCTCTATTACAGGGATGTAATTAATATGATAGCTCTTGAACTGGGAGTAAAAGCACCAAGTATAAAGGCTGGCAGGTATATGACCTCACTGGCCTGGAGACTGGAAAAGATAGCATCTGTTCTAAACAGGAAAGCACCAAGAATAAGCAGGGAAATTGCACGTAGCAGTCAGAAAAAAATGGCATTCTCAAATGAAAAAATAGCAAAAACACTGGGGATAAAATTCATTCCTGTTGCGAACTCTATAAGGGAGATATGTGCTATATATAAAAATGAGGAAGCTGGCTATTAACATCCCCGGGGTTTATTGACTCCTGGCTTTTCTGAAGGCGATATTATAAAAAGCTTTCCAGAAATATTTCCAATCTGTTTTAAACGGATGTTTCTTATATGAATTAAGATATTTCATTTCTGATTCCTGTATCTCTTCAAGGGTTTTTGGCATATCGGCATAAAAAGGAGGAATTAATCCCGGTTTCCATTTTACCCTTTCTTTTTGAAGCTCAGGTGAGTATAGGTTAAAATAATGTTTGCTCAAAGGTCTTACCCCAATAATTTTCAGCTCTCCTTTAAACAGATTTATTAACATTGGAAGTTCATCTATCCATAATTTACGCATTATTTTTCCCTGTGTTGAGATCCTGAAGTCATTTTCAAACTTACCGCCATCCTTCAGCTTGTAACTCTTGTATATATAATCCTGCAGGTACTCGGCATAAGGATACATTGTCCTCATTTTGTAAACTTTTATACTATTGCCATTCATTCCTATTCGTTTTAACCTGATCAGGGGTCCGTAAGAAGGATCGGGATCATAGCTTGGGCCCCCGGTTTTTTTCACTTTTATATAACAAAGATTCCCTATATATTCTTCATCCTGCACCTCAAACCCACATGATATTAGCCTGCCAAGTGTTTCAGCCCTGGTAATTACCCTGTTTTGGCCTTTTGTGAGAAAAAAGTATATGCCACTTGTCATTTTAAACTTTGGGAATACCCTCTTGACGGGGAAATCGAGAAAGTAATAATAAAAATAATTTAACAGGAAAGGGAATTTCTTAAAAATCCTTTGTTTTCTAAGGTCTTTGGTTTCAACACAACAGCCAAAGGTTCCCCCCAAAGGAAGGTTTTCATTTGCTGCCTCAAAGAACTTACTTAAGTAACGAATATCATTTACTCTTTTCAGGTTTATAATTGATCTGTGGTGTTCTTTGGCCTGAGCCTTAAGATTAATAAGGCTCATAGTATGCAAAAGTAAGATCTCATTTTGTTGGAACGAGTTGGTTCTTTGATAGAAATCAAGAGCCTGATAACCACATTCCTCACTTATTATATTGCTTATTGTATCAGGGAACTTTCTAAAAGGACCTTGATCAATGTTGTTGTTCTTTCCGTTTCCATTTGCTTTTTGAGCCCGTAAAGCCATATATTCATGGTCTGTGGGATTCTCATTTACTTTTGCTACCCTGATAAAATGATAAGAAAGACCAAACAATATCTCCAGAACTGTTGCTAAAGCTATTGTCCCAAATACAATAGTCCTGGAATAAAAGAAGCTCTGGAAGAAATACATCAGCAGGCTGATAGTGCCTGTAATAATAAAATTACTTATAAGAATAGGTATAAATGCTTTCTTAAAATTATTGTAGTCCCTGAAAAAATATTTATTGAAGGACCATGAAATTATCAGCCATATACCAAGGAAGATAAAGAAAGAGTTAAGATATTTTAAGAAGTATGTATTTAGGCTGCCACCCTTTAAAAAGCTTACCCCGATGAATGCAAGAAAGACAAGAACTATGTCCATCAGTATATAAAGCATTCTCTTTTTTACAAAGCTTGTCATGTTCAGGTTTAAATAAAGCTTAAAGGTACCAATATCATACGTAGCAAGAGCTCATAAGGTTCGTTCTTTTTTAGTTTGAAAAAACATAAATGATTACAAACTTTTGGGATTCAGAAAAATATTTAAGAATGAATTTTAGAAAGAATTGATTTGGAAAGGTTAAGTACTATTTTATGTCCTATGCTTTCTATTTCAACAAGCACTCTTTGTTTCCCTTTAATTTCGGTAAGGTTCCCCTTTAGTCCGCTAAGGGGGCCCCGTACAACTTCAACTCTTTCTCCGGGAAAGTATTCGTGTATTCCTTCCAGTTCGGGGTGATCCTCTTCCAGAAATGCTTTAACGGCAAGTATCTGGGTTTCAGGAATGGCGATTTTTTGTTTACGGAAAGTAATAAATCTTACAACACCTGTTGTTTCAAGTACATCCATGTAATCTTTATCAATGATGCGGACAAATACATAGCTGCTGAAAAGTGGAATTTCCACCTTTTTTTTTCTGTCACTCCACTGTTTTATTGTTTTCAGCAATGGGAGATAAACTTCAATTCCTCTGGCTTCCAATTCTGCTGCAACTTTCTTTTCATTTCGTGATTTTGTATAAACAGCATACCACTTTTTTGAGATATCTTTTTTTCTTTCCATGTTTTAGCTTGAAAATTTAATGCTAAAATATAAAAACCAGGGGGAAAGAATAATGTTAGTAAAGCATTGTTGCTGTAATTAGTGTTAACTTTCGGATTTTAAAGAAAGAATCTAGAGATATTGTGCATATAGCAATTATTGGAACCCGGGGAATCCCAAATGAATATGGGGGATTTGAACAGTTTGTCGAGGAGCTTGGTGTCCGTTTGGCAGAAGCCGGACATGAAGTAAGGGTTTTTAATCCTGAAGACCATTCTTTTAATGCGGACTTATTCAAGGGGGTTAAAATTACCAGGCAAAAAAGAACAATAAAATTCAGCCCGGCATTATCAAGTCTGATATATGATTGTCATTGTTTAAGATCAGCAATAAAGATTAAACCAGATATTATTCTCAGCTGTGGTTATTCATCAGCACTTTTTCTGAAATTTGCATGGAATAAGGCTCATATCCCTGTGCTTATTCATATGGATGGAATGGAATGGCAAAGACAGAAATGGGGATTTTTTGCAAAAATATTTTTGAAATGGAATGAAAAGCTTGCCATTAAACTGGCCGACGGGAACATTATTGATCATCCTGAAGTGGGTAATTACTATATTAAAAGATATAAAGCATATACTCACTATATACCATTTGGTGCCGAAACAGAGAAGCTTAAAATTGCAGAGCATGAAGAGCTTAATAAAATTCTGGGTTTTGAACTGGAAAGCAATAATTATTACCTGCTAATATCACGACTGGAACCCGAGAATAATGTGGAAATGATACTTGACGCCTACAAAGCCCTGGAACAGGATAATATTTTCCTGGTCATTGGGAGCACAGACACAAAATACGGTAAATACCTGCTGAAAAAATTTGGCAGCTGTAATAAAATAATTTTTACGGGTTCCATTTTCCGAAAAACGATACTTAATGCTTTAAGAGCAAATTGTAAAGCATATTTTCATGGGCATTCTGTGGGAGGGACAAATCCTTCATTGATAGAGGCAATGGCAGCTTCCTGCCTCATTTTTGCACATGATAATATTTTTAACAGACATGTGTTGGGAGATAATGCCTATTATTTCTCAAACAAAGATGTTTTAAGCGATAATCTCAGGTCGATTGCAGAAAAGATTGGGAAAAAAGAAGAATTTGCCAGAGCCAATATTCAGAAAATAAAAGAATCTTATAACTGGGATAGGCTTACAGAACAATATATAGAGCTTTTCAGGCTTTACACTTAATGAATTTTACTATTAAAGTAATTCTTTTTGTCAGGCCTGGTGATATTGCTTTTTCGGGTTAATGATTTAATGCCTGTATAAGTAATTAGAAATTAATTTTGATTTTTGTGTATATCATGGAATTATCCTGATATTGGCCAAACTGGCCTGCCCTGTCACCAATAAAAATATTGCCACCCAGAAGAATGGAGAAACTGTCATCAAAATCGTATGTTATTTTAGGCCGGATCAATGCATCTTCATCATCCAGGCCTATGTAAGAGAATAGTTCTAAATGTAAAGTTTCTCTCATAAGGTCGTAGCGTGCCATGAATGTTGCAGTATTGTGAGTTTGATTTTCATCCATCAAATCTTCGTGATCCAGTATGTATTTCTGAATAAACTGGGTGCTAAATTTTACATTGGCGATATTAAAATCTATTCCTGCAACATAATTCAGGTAGTTTTTCTGTACAAGTGCATCCTGGGCCAACGGATCGGCAGTCTGGAAATATTTTCCATTATAATAAGCTCCTTCTCCACGTACAACAATTCCTTTAATCCCAACACTAAACGAAGCCCCGCCTACTGTTAATCTGTGATGTTGAGGTGTAATTTCCAGGCCGGTCAGTACCGGGCTCCCTGTTGACATATCTACTATCTTCTTAATATGCATAGACGGGTTATCATCCCATGTATATCCTCCCATTATTTCAAAATCTATAAAAGAGGTCATTGCAGAATATTTTAAGAACAATTCGCTATTCTCCAATGATGGTTTTATACTGCTTTTACTCCAGTTAAATGTTGGTGGTGCGGGAAAAGCAGGCTGCATATACCAGATAGAATTCTCATTGGGTCGTATTGTAGGTGTAAACTGTGGTATCCAAATGGCCTCAAGGGAAGAGTTCCCTATGTAATAATTTAATTTTGTTGCAATAACACCTGTTCTGATCTCATCAAAATCCGGCAAAAGGAATTCTGATAAATTCAAAGGAGAAACGATATCTGTAATAAATACTCCATCGGCTTTTCCCCATACAACCTGTTGTTTCCCAATTCGCAGGTCGAAATTATCAAAATACATATCCATATATATTTCCCGCAGACCTATATTTAAACTATCTGCATTGTAAACATATACCATAGGATTGGCTTTAAAGGCAGTTTTATCGCCTCGTTTTTCAATGTTCAGGTTCAAGGTTTGCTGAATAATTGCAAAATCTCCATTATTATACCTAACACCTTCATAAGTCCGGGCGTAACCATTTATGTCGGGTCCCTGGGCCATAGACAGATTTCCGGCTAAGAGTATGATTAATAATAGAATTCCTTTTGTCCTCATCTATTTAAATTTAGATTCGTTTTATAACAAAATAAGTGTCCCCGGAAAATATTGTTGAGATTACATTCCCCGTGTCATCATTCTTTCAGTGAATTTTGAAGGGGATATACCACTGTTGATTTTAATATCACTAAGCGAGATTGTTGTAGTATGGTCTTTTTGAATATTCTTCATTTCTGAATTTGTGATAATTAAAAAGCCGGATACTTCTTCTGTTTTATTAATGCTGAGTATTTTTAATAAATCACCATCTTCGTCATAGAACTCCTTCTTTATTCCTATAAAAGTATCCTTGCTAATCCATGTAATGGTTTTGGAATACATGTAATCTTCATCTTTCGATATACTCTCAACGACATAATAATCTTTGCCATTTATGGTCTCTGTTCTTAACAGTTTATGGATATCGGCATTTAATTTCCTGTCGCCAAGGTCGTCGTATGTAAAATCCGATCCCATGAAATAATCACTTCTGCTATCGCTGGAAATTCGTTTAATTTTCTTTAAAGCAGGTAAATATATCCACTGATCATCGTTTTTGTCAGAATTGTAAGACCAGTTCATGAAAGAGGTGTTTTTAATATCTGCCGGTGATTGAAAAAACATAATTTTCTTTTCTACTTCACCAAAGTCTTTTGTAAATTGTTTTATCACTCTTAGTCTTTGTTTCCCTTGTTTGTTTGTCAAGGTCATTTTTAGTGTTGAGCTTTGATCTTCACCGGTAGGCAGATTATAGGTTTTTTCTATAATTTGCTCTCCCGTTAATTGTGCATTTGCATTAAAACCTGCTATTATTAATGCTGCGCTAACTAATAATTTGATTGTTTTCATTATTTATACTTCTTGTGATTTTTTTAAAAATATGTTTGAAATATTAAGTAGAACAAGCATAATAGTTATTGTCCCGATAAAACTGGTAAACATATTTAATGATACTAATGCTCCCAGTTCCCTGTTTGGGGGAAAGACAGAGAACAATAAGACCAGGAAACCGGCAATTACCACTACCGCATTATAGCTGATGGCTCGTCCCGAATGTGCCATTGTTTGTTGCGCAACCAGTAATTTGTCATTGCTTTTGATTGCATTATTTCTGTATTGTTCAATAAAATGAACAGCATAATCAATCCCTATACCTATTGCAATGCTCGACAACAGGGCAGTTGTTGTATTTAAGGGGATATTTAAGAAGCCCATAATTCCAAAACTGATCAGGGCAGTAATAATAATTGGTATAGCCCCAATTAAGCCGATCCAGAGATTCTTAAACATTAATGATAAAAGAATAATGACGATGATAAGGGACAATATTAAGCTCATGATCTGGCCCTCTAATATAAGATCAGTGAATACCAGACCTTTGTAACCACTTCCTGCATATTTTACACTTATTCCAAGATTATTAAAGTCATCTTCATAGGAATTGATTATGTCAAGGACAGAATTTAAAGCTTTGGAATTATCACTTTTTAGCTGAAATGTCACGTTAAGTTTTTCATAATCATAATTTACCACTTTATTCAGATTTTCTGGATCCCCGGACATTTCATAAAGTAATAAATATTGAGCTATCATTTTTTTATCATCAGGAATAGTATTGAATTCTTCCTTATCTGCATTCATTACCTTGTTCATTCGGTTCAGGTAATCGGTCAGAGAGAATGAATTCCCAACAAGAGGCAGTTCATTTTCAACATTATTTTGCATCTTTTCAATCAGCTGTAATACTTCGGGATCTTTGAATGTGTCTTTTTCCCCATTAGCATCAAGGATAAGGTTGAGGGTGGTTGTCCCGCCAAAATGCTGGTTAATGAACTGGTCGGTAAGTACAATATCGCTGTCTTTTTCGAATTTATCAAGGAAGCTGGAGTTAATCCATATTTTTTGCATTCCAACAATTGAAATAATAATAATAAGTGAGCTAATAAGAATTGAGGCACTTTTATATTTCAGTATTTTGCCAGCAAAGTTATAGGCGATATTATGTTCAATATTATCTGATGACTTTTTTTGCTTTTTGACTTTTGGCAAACCGAAAATCATTATACCGGCAGGAATAAATACCAGGGAGAATATCATAGCCATAAAAACGCCAAAAGCGGTAAATATCCCAAAATATTTAATTGGGTAAACCTCGGAGCTTAGCAGTGAAATAAATCCTATTGCTGTAGTAAGCGATGTCATTACAACAGGTTTCCACATATGACCAAGCATATCTGAAGTTGCTTCTTTTTTGCTTGCACCTGGATTTTTACGCAAAAACAATTGCAAATGGCTATACAGGTGTATCCCATCTGCGACACCAATTGCTATCAGCATTACGGGGATCATTGTAGAGACTGCATATATGGGGATCCCACTTATAGCCATTGTTCCGAAAGCCCAGAGTGTACTAAAAAACACCACAGACATTGTTAGCAATGTACTTTTCAGGCTTCTAAGCATAAAAAAGAGGACCAGGGTGATTACAATTAATACTATAGGTACCATCTTTTTCATATCACTTGGACCCAACATGGCCATTGTTCCTTCAACAATCGGACGTCCTGCAACATGAATTTTTATATCTTCAGTTTCGTAAGAATCTGTAAGCTCAAGTATCTTTTTATAAAATTCAGGAGTAAAGACATCGTCTTTTATCTCGGCAATAATAATGGTTACTTCCTGGTCGGTAGAAACCAAACGGCCGTATATCATATCATTATTTTCAACATTCTTTTTTAATGTTTCCAGTTCCCGGGCTGATTCAGGGACAGATTTATAAAAGGCCCTCACATCCATTCCATCCTCGTTTCCTATAATATTATCGGCAGTGTAGAGGGATGTTACATCGGCTTTTTCTATCTCCTTCATTTTTTGCAAATGCTTTGTCAGTTGCTTTAAAGTGTCGAGTGTCTCGGAATTGAAAATGCCATTGTGGTTTTCTATGGCTACAATAATACCATCGTTTATTCCAAACCAGTCTTCGGCTTTATCACTGAATACAAATGCAGGGTGATCCTGGGGCATATACTTATCAAGATTGGTTTCCATTCTTGAGTTTTTCTTCATTTGTATGAAAAAGAAAGCACTGAGTATTAGCGTTATAGCCAGGATTAGCCAGGGAATTTTTAAGAGTTTTTTTAAAAGTTTTTCCATTATTTTATTTAAATATTATTTTTCAATTAATACTTTAAAAGAGTTTATTAGCATTTCCCCTTCAGATCTCAGGTTAAAATTATGATTATTTAGTTTCCAGCGTTTAACCAGTAAACGTAATGCCCCCATTAAAATAAGGGCCAGGCTGTATTTGTCAATATCCGGTCTTAATGTCTTATCGGCCTGTCCTTTTGCAACAATAGTTTCAATATTTAATTGATACATATTTTGTATTTCAATAATTTTATTTTTTAGTACAGGTTCATTATTAAATATCTCTTCAGAAAAAATAACAGATACTATAGCCGGTTTATCAGTGAATATTTCCAGCATTTCTGTAAACATGAAATCAATATTATCAATAACTTTATTGTTTTTGTTGACTATTATGGCGTTCATCATTTCGCCCATTTCTTTAAAATTATTCAGAATAGAGAGCAGGATGGCTGTTTTATTTTTAAAATGACGATATATTCCCGGTTCGGAAATCCCAATTTTTTTCGATAAATTCTTAATAGTAAAACCCTGAATGCCTTTATCCGCAATTAGTTCGATAGAACTTTCAATTATTTGTATTTGTCTTGGCGTGTACATGTTAAGTTTATAAACGGTACAAAGTTAGTTAATATTCACTAACCTGCAAATACCAGAAAACATTTTTAATATTTTCTGTAAGTATATTCTGTTTTTTAGTTTGTATGGTTTTACTTCAGTCCGAAGGCAGATTTAATTTCATCTACATAGTCAAGCTTCTCCCATGAAAAATACTCTACTTTCTTAAAGTATTTTGTTTGTCCCTTAACTGTTTCTTTCCTGATTCCCGGTCCCTCATAATATACTTCAACTTCTTCACTAAATGGGGTTCTTCCAAAATGGCCATAGCTTGCAGTTTTTTCGAAGATAGGATCCTTAAGATTGAAGCGCTTAACAATAGCATAGGGCCTGAGGTCGAAAATTTGTTTAACCTTTTCAGCTATATCACCATCGCAGAGAATGGAATCTGATCTGTCTCCGGTATTGCAGCTTCCAAATGTGTTTATATATACTCCTACCGGTTCAGCTACACCTATCGCATATGCCAGTTGAACAAGTACCTCATCGGCCACACCTGCAGCAATAAGATTATTGGCAATATGCCTTGCGGCATAGGCGGCAGACCTGTCAACTTTTGATGAATCTTTACCCGAGAATGCTCCTCCGCCGTGAGGAGCCTTACCTCCGTAGGTGTCCACAACGATTTTCCTACCAGTAAGTCCTGTGTCACCATGTGGTCCGCCGATCACAAAATTTCCGGTGGGATTGACCAGGAGGCGGAATCCATTAAATAATTTACTAATACGTTCTGGCACTATTTTTTTAAGCCTTGGGATAAGTATTTCTTCAATATCTTTCTTAATGATTGCCTGCATTTCTTTCTGGGCCTTTGTTTTAGCTTCTTTTGTATTTTCTGAAGGCAGTACAAACTCATCATGTTGTGTAGAAATAACAATTGTATCAATGCCTATGGGAATATGCTTATCGTTATATTCTATACTTACCTGAGACTTGGAATCAGGACGCAGGTACTTCATCTCTTTCCCTTTTTTTCTTATTTTGGCAAGCTCCTGCAGCAAGATGTGACTCAGTTCAAGGGGCAGGGGCATACCGTTATCCATATCTTTGTTTGCATAACCAAACATTATTCCCTGGTCGCCTGCACCCTGGTCTTCTTCTTTTTCCCTGCTTACACCAATATTAATATCATCACTTTGTCCGTGTATTGTAGAAATAATACCACATGAATCGGCATCGAACTTATATTCGGCTTTTGTATAGCCAATATCCCGGATAACCCGGCGTGCGATATTTTGAATATCAATATAGCCCAGTGTTCTTACTTCCCCACTACAAACAACCAGTCCTGTAGTTACCATTGTTTCACAGGCTACTTTCGAGTTAGCATCGAATTTTAAAAATTCATCAAGCAAGGCATCAGATATCTGGTCTGCAACCTTATCGGGATGACCTTCGGAAACAGACTCAGATGTAAATAGATATGTCATATCAAACAAGTTTAATTGTTAAGAAAAACTAAAGAATGACAGGCTGACAGTTGAAAAAGAATTCTGTTTTAGCATTTTTTTTCGGTGGTTGCAATCAGCCAAATCCTTCCACCAGGTTTTGGTGCACAAATGAACTAATTTTGTAAATATTTTCCAAAGGAAAAACCAAAAAAGAAATATAGCGGCTTTGAAATGCAGCTTTTCCCGGCATAACGATTTAAATATCTAAAGACAGTTATGTTTAAGAGCTTAATTCATGAAAAATATCTTCAAGAGACTTTCCACTTTCAGCTATAGACTGCATACTGTCATCTGCAACAAGCCGGGCTTTATTAATAATTATTACCCTGTCACAAATAGCTTCAACCTCCTGCAGAATATGGGTTGAAAGAAGAATGGTTTTCTTTTTTCCTGCAGAAGAGATAAGTTGTCTTATATCTTTGATCTGGTTGGGATCCAGTCCTGAGGTGGGTTCATCGAGAATCAGGACTTCAGGATCATGGATCAGTGCCTGTGCCAGTCCCACCCGTTGCCTGTAACCTTTTGACAAGGCATTTATTTTTTTGCTCATTTCCGGACCCAGTCCGCATAGTCCGATTATTTCTTCTATCCGACTTTTTAGCTTATCTTTTATTTTATATATACGCCCTACAAATTCCAGGTATTCCCTGACATACATTTCCTGGTAAAGTGGGTTATTCTCAGGCAGGTAACCTATTTGTTGTCTTATTGAAACCGGACTGGCACTGGTGTTAATACCGTTTATGAAAACCTTTCCCCGGCTGGGAGCTATATAGCCGGTAATGATTTTCATAAGGGTTGACTTACCGGCACCGTTTGGACCCAGCAGGCCAACAATCTCACCTGTATTTACCTTAAATGATATATTATCCAGGGCTTTCTGGTGACCGTAAAACTTAGATATTTCTGAAACTTCTATTGCCATATTATTCTGTGTGACGGCAAAGTTAAAGATATAGTTTAAAACTTTATCTTTATAACTTAATGCAATATTATTCCGGAAAATGAATTTCACTCTGATCGGTTTTATTTTATACCTGTCCCTTGTGCTGGCAGTGGGTTTTATTACTTATCGCATAAATAAGAGTCACCAGGATTTTTTCCTGGCCGGACGCAGGCTGAATCCCTGGGTGGTGGCTTTTTCTGAAAGAGCATCGGGTGAATCTGCCTGGTTATTGCTTGGTCTGCCCGGTGCTGCCCTGGCATTTGGTTTTATGGAGATGTGGACAGCCCTGGGCTGTGTACTTGGAATAATTTTTTACTGGTTTGTTATTGCCCGGGATCTGCGTGTTGAATCGGAAAGAGTGAAGGCAATTACTCTTCCTGATTTTTTTGCTGAAAAACTTGGAGAAGGAAAAAATATAATCCGTTTTGTTGCAGCACTTATTATTGTTTTCTTTTTTACCTTTTATCTTGCTGCACAGTTTAACGGGGCAGGCAAAGTATTGTATGTAACCTTCGGTATAGCTCATTTCTGGGGCATAGTAATAGGGGCGATCATTATAGTGTTCTATACTATGATGGGAGGGTTTATAGCTGTTGCCTGGACCGATTTTATACAGGGAATATTAATGATAGGGGCCCTGGTTATCCTCCCTGTGGTAGGAATGTGGGAATTAATGGAAAGGGATATTTCCATGCTCTCATCCCTCAAAGCTATGGATCCGGACTTCATTAGTTTTACAGGGGGAGCCAGGGGATGGATGGCTGTTAGTGTTATCGTGGGGGGATTAAGCTGGTTTTTTGGATATATGGGACAGCCTCATTTGCTTACGCGTTTCATGGCTATAAAAGAGGATTCTAAAATAAAAATAAGCCGCAGGATAGCAATTGCCTGGGCCATTCCTGCTTTTGCCGGGGCAATGATAATTGGATTGATAGGACTAACATGGTACGGACAGGGCTATTTTGATGATATTGAGCAGATAATGCCCAGCCTTGCCGGGGAGATGTTGCCGGCATGGCTTGCAGGAATTTTTATTTCTGCGGCTGTAGCTGCAATGATGTCGACAGCCGATAGCCAGCTTCTGGTTATAACCTCATCAGTTATAGAAGATTTTTACCATAAAACTCTTGGCAGGGATGTGTCTGAAAAAACCCTCTTGAATTTGAGCCGCATAATAACAATTGCCATAGGGATTATTGCTTTTGTGGTGGCTATTAGCTCAAAAGAGTTAATATTCGGACTGGTTTCATATGCCTGGTCGGGACTGGGAGCGTCATTCGGTCCCGCCCTGCTGTTGCTTTTAAAATGGAAACCAACTCATTGGAAAGGAGTACTTGCAGGTATGATAACCGGTTCGGCAGTAACTATTATTTGGACAGAGATCACAGTGCTGGATAATGCAATATCTGCAAGATTCGTGTCATTTGTTTTTGCCTTTATTGCTGTTGTTGCTGTAAGTAAAATGGCCCGCCGCAGGGAGGGGTAATATAATTTTTATGGAACGTAAAATAACTTTTATTCACGCGATTAAAGCCAGGATAGCCTTTATCTTGCTGCTGGCCTTTATTAGTATCCCGTCATTTTCACAGTTTAAAGAGCTTATAAAAAATATAAAAGTTAACGATATTCTTGATGTCGTTAAAGAAGAAACAATTAAGCAGCTTGAGAAATTGAAAGATGAATATGATCCTACTGACTTTAATTATGCTGTATCTTTTAGCGATAATTCAGGAATATTTGAGTCGGAAGATAAATACAGGAAATATCAAAAAGGGATACTCTATGCAGTGAGTCCCGAAAGTATGCAGAACCAGTCGGAGGAAGAAAAAGCTGAAGACTATAATGATGTCGGAGAACTTTTATATGCCTCAGGGAAATATAATTCTGCCGAGCTTTCATTTCTTACAGCAAGGTTTATCCATGAATATAACGGGCTAACCAATACTGTAACCGGGGCCAGAGTTATTGCTAATCTGGGGCTTATTTATCATACTACCGGACGTTATGCTGCATCGGAAGAATTTACAAGGCAGGCAATGCAGATACAGAAGGATATACTGAATGATATGAATGGCTACGGAGCCTCAATAAATAATCTTGCAGTATTGAATAAGGATATCGGACATTTTAATGAATCAGAGGAGTTATTCAGGCAGGCCATTGAAATAACAAGGGAAACGAAAGGGGCAGAGAGTTCTGCCATGGCAATAGTGAAAAACAACAGGGCTATACTCTTACAACTGCTGGGGAAATATGAAGATGCTGAAAAGGTGCTCCTGGAGGCACTGGATATAGCATCCGGCTCAATAAAACAAAAATCACCTAACTATGTCAGGATGAAGGTTAACCTGGCTTTATTATACCAGTTGCAGAAACAATATGACAAAGCTGAGGAGATATACCTTGACGCAATACAACTTAAAAAGAGAAGAATGGGAACCGGTCACCCCGATTATGCGGTTATGCTTCGTAATCTTGCTTCCCTGTATATGGAGAAAGGCGATCTTGCAGAGGTGGAAGATCTGCTAAAAAAAGCAATAAAAATCTTTGAAAAGAAATTTGGGAAAAACCATCCTGTGTATGCTTCTTCCCTGACTGACCTGGCAAGGTTTTACCTAGCACAGGATAATGCTTCACAGGCCAGACCCCTGGTACTTGAAGCCCTGGAAATTCAAAAAACCTCTTTAGGAGAACACCATCCTTCACTTAATACCAGTATGGAGACTCTTGCTGTTGCAGAATGGCAGGAAGGAAATATTACAGAAGCTGCAGCTATCTTTAAAGAAGTGATGGAAGAATACCTTTACCAGGTAAAAACATATTTTCCGGCTATGAGTGAGTATGATAAGGCAAAGTTCTGGAATACCCTGTATCCAAGGTTTATAAGGTATTATAATTTTGTGCTGGATGCACATAACGAGATAGCTTCCCTCAGTTCAGATATGTATAACTATCATATTGCCACCAAGGCTTTATTACTAAGTTCTACGAGCAAACTTAAGCAGCAAATATTAAATGGGGAAGATGAGACTTTGAAAAAGCAATATATTGAGTGGGTGGACCTGAAAAAATATCTTTCACAAGTATATACCCTTACAAAAGATGAAATAATTGCCGATAAAATAAATGTTGATTCGCTTGAATATGCTGCAAATGAACTGGAAAAACAGCTTTCGGCAAAGTCTAAAGTGTTCAGTACCGGTTTTCTGCAAGATGAAATTAAAACAAGTGATATTTCCGCTTCGCTTTCTGCAGGAGAGGCCTGCGTAGAGTTTATACGTTTGCCTAATACTAATTTTTCACATAGCGACAGCAGTGTAAATTATGCAGCTATGATCCTGGATAATACGGTTAATAAGAATCCCCGGCTTATTGTTTTCAGCCAGGGACTGCAGATGGAGGGAGAGTATGCTGTAGAATACAGGAACAATATGCAGAGAGGATTTGAAAAGACCGGGCAATATGCAGCTTACTGGGGAGAGCTTGATGCTGCCACGAAAGAATATGATAAATTATATGTTTCACTGGACGGTATTTATAACCAGATAAACCTGAATACTCTGCAAGACGAATCGGGTAAATTCCTGGCTGATAAAATGGATATTATTTATGTTATGAATTCCAAGATGGTACCTTCACTGAAAAGAAAACAATTAACCGGTATTCCCGGAAGAAAAAATGCTTTGCTTCTTGGAGATCCTGATTATGCAAAAGGCTTTGATTGGTCAAAGGCAAAAAAGCTACCCTTGCCCGAATTACCCGGAACCAGGAAGGAGGTAGAACAAATAAATGCACATCTTACTGAAAAGGCCTGGAAAACAAAGCTCCTGCTTGGTGATGCTGCACTGGAAGGGGAGATAAAGAAGCTGAAGAAGCCATATTTACTTCATATTGCCACACATGGTTATTTTTTGGAAGACCGAAGGGTTGGTAAAGAAAAAGTGTTTGGTGTTGAGCCTGAGCAGGCATTACAGAATCCTCTCCTAAGGTCAGGCTTATTGTTTACCGGGGCAGATAATACCATACAGTCAATTGGAGAAACAGTAAAAGGGATAGAAGATGATGGTATACTTAATGCTTACGAGGCCTTATTCCTGGATCTGGAAAACACAGATCTTGTGGTATTAAGTGCCTGTGAGACAGGACTGGGAGAAATAAGAAATGGTGAAGGAGTATACGGTCTTCAAAGGGCATTCCAGATAGCGGGTGCATCATCATTAATAATATCCTTATGGCAGGTGAGTGATGTGGTAAGTCAGAAACTGATGGATGCTTTTTACAGCCGGTGGCTGGCTACCGGTAATAAATACGAGGCCTTAAAATATGCCAGGAATGAAATTAAAAAAAACTATCCTGCTCCTTTTTACTGGGGTGCATTTATAATGCTTAATAATTAACCATACATAAATTGTCCCAGTTTGGCAAAACTGGACATTGGATTAACAACAAGAACAGGAATCCTGGAACTGTTAGCAATAATATATTGTTCCTGTGCTCCAAGAACATAGTTTGCCATGGTTATATTCTTTGTTGTGGTAACAAGAATAAGGTCGGCATTAATATCCTGACCGAATGCCAGTGAGTCTTTTGCAAAATTACCTGACTTGGGCAGTTCATGTATCTCATAATCGATATTGTTCTGTATCAGGTATTTTATTGCAAAGTTCAAATTGATATTGGTCTTTCTGAGCAAGGATTTATCAGTGATTTTTTGTTTTATGATATGTACTTTTGAATCGAAATACTTACCCATATATATTGCCCACTGTAATTTTTCTTTGCTTTCTGTCCTGAAATCCACCGGGAAAACTATGTTCTTGTATTTCTCCCAGTCTAAAGGTTTTTCCTGGACAACTATAAATGGTACTTTAGATCCTACAATTACTTTCAGGGCCCAGCTGCCTGTAATTTTTTGCATACCTTTCATACCATGTGTGCCCATAACAACCATGCCGGCTTCTTTGTCATTGGCATAATCTGAAATGGCGGAGAATATACTGCCTTCTATTATAGTTGCTTCAATAGGAACTTTATGTTTATTGACAAAGCTTTTAGTAATTTCATCAAGTCCTTCCTGTATTTTTAATTCTTCCTCTTTGCTTAGCTTATTGTTTATGATATGCAACAACATAACACCGGTATCCACCATTTTGGCTATCTTAATACCATGCAAAAGTGCATTTTCTGCTATTTTGGTGTTATCCCAGGGGACAAGTATAAACCTTCTTTTTGTTTCCATTTTTATATTGATTACTTCAATAAAGTTAAATTTTTCCGTTTGACCATTATTGTGGGATAAATATCAAAGATATAAAGGAATTACCCAAAATAAAGGTACTAAAAAAACGTAAAATCTTCTTGTTTTAGTATACAGGAGGGCAAAATAGCTTAATAAGGCAAGCTGTCATTTAAGGAAATTAGTACTTTTGCAAAGTTCAGGATGAAAATAATAAGCCAGTGGCTTCATTTTTAAGGATAGGGACTAAGAATATATTTTCAGGTTTTAAAAATTTTAGGAAACTATTTTATTATAATAATCAAATAATGTTAGGCAGAGAGAAAATTAAAGATTTGCTGACTTCAGCAAGAACAGGAAGAAAAGTTGAAGTAAAAGGCTGGGTTCGCACACGGCGTGGTAATAAGAATATCGCTTTTATTGCAGTAAATGACGGATCTGTAATTCATAATATCCAATGTGTTGCTGAAACTGCAAGTTTCGATGAGGAAGTTTTAAAGTATGTTACTACCGGTGCCAGTGTTCGTATTGCAGGAACCCTGGTGGAATCGATGGGGAAAGGTCAAAAGCTTGAAATACAGGCAGAGGAAATTGAAGTATATGGGCCTGCAGACCCGGCAACTTATCCTCTTCAGAAAAAAGGCCATTCACTGGAGTTTCTTCGGTCTATAGCACATTTGCGACCAAGGACAAATACTTTTGGAGCTGTTTTCAGAATAAGGCATACACTGGCCTATGCCATACATAATTTTTTTAATGATTATGGTTTTACATACCTGCATACCCCGATAATTACCGGGTCGGATGCTGAGGGTGCCGGTGAGATGTTCAGGGTATCTGTGCTGGATCCTGCCAAAGTTCCTTTGCAGGAAGACGGACAGGTAGATTTTTCGGAAGATTTTTTTGGAAAGGAAACAAATCTTACCGTATCAGGACAGCTGGAAGGAGAATTGGGAGCACTTGCCTTAACCGAGATATATACATTCGGGCCTACCTTCAGGGCTGAAAACTCAAATACTCCAAGGCATCTTGCTGAATTCTGGATGATAGAGCCCGAAATGGCTTTCTATGATATTAAAGATAACATGGACCTTGCAGAAGTATTCCTAAAATACCTGGTAAGTTATGTGATAGAACATTGCAGGGATGACCTGGAGTTTTTAAATAAGATGTATGAGCCTGGCTTGCTGGACAAACTACAGGCGGTTCTGGAGAATGACTTTAAAAGAATTAGTTATACCGAAGCCATTGAGGTATTGAAGAAATCAGAGAAGAAATTTGAGTTTCCTGTAAACTGGGGACTTGATCTACAGTCGGAGCATGAGAGATACCTGGTTGAGCAATATTTTAAGAGACCGGTTATTATTACCGATTATCCTGCTGAAATAAAAGCTTTTTATATGAAGCAGAATGATGAAGGGAAAACCGTAAGGGCAATGGATGTTCTTTTCCCGGGAATCGGGGAAATAATTGGTGGTTCGCAGCGAGAAGAAGACCTTGATAAGCTAATGAGCAAAGTTAAAGAGCTGGGCATTCCCGATAAAGATCTGTGGTGGTATATTGAAACGAGAAAATACGGAACGGTTCCGCATAGTGGGTTCGGACTTGGATTTGAGAGGATGGTGCTTTTTGTTACGGGTATGAGCAATATCAGGGACGTGATCCCTTTTCCAAGAACTCCTAAAAATGCAGAGTTCTAATCTTAATCTAAGATTGTTTGAGAATTATTCTTAATTTGCTTATGCAATATAAATTTGGGTTTTTAGTATAAAAGAGTGTTAAAACAGAGTTTACAACAGAAGTTATTACAAAAACTGTCTCCACAGCAGATACAGATGATAAAGCTATTGGAGGTGCCTACGATTGAGCTGGAGCAAAGGATCAAGAAAGAGATTGAAGAAAATCCGGTCCTTGAAGAAGGGAGGGAGGACCAGGATACTTCATTGGACCAGGATGAGAATATTTCTGAGGCCGAGATAGATAATGAGCCTGAAGAGTTTTCGCTTTCAGATTATATTAATGACGAAGATGTTCCTGCTTATAAGCTTCATAGCCGTAACAGTTCCACTGATGACACAAAGCTTGAAATTCCTTTTTCAGTTGGAGACACATTTCACGACCATCTTGAGTCGCAGCTTGGACTAAGAAAGTTGTCTGAGCAGCAGGAAGTACTTGGCAAATATTTACTTGGCAATATTGATGATGACGGATACCTGAGACGGGAGCTGGATAATATAGTGGATGATCTGGCATTTTCAATGAATATCAATACTACAGAGGAAGAACTGCTTGAAGTACTAAATATCATCCAGGAACTGGATCCGCCAGGTGTGGGGGCAAGGGACCTGCAGGAATGTCTCTTGTTACAAATAGACAGAAAAGACAGGGATATTCCTCTTATAGAACTGTGCTGGAAGATTATTAAGTATCACTTCCAGGAGTTTATAAAAAAACATTATCAAAAAATTGTTGACAGGCTGAATATTAGTGAAAAAGAGCTTAAAGAAGCTATTGATGAGATAGTAAAGCTTAATCCCAAGCCCGGGAGCTCATATAGCGATCCCCTTAATAAGACCACCCAGCATATAGTTCCTGATTTTATAATTGATAATAAAAATGGAGTAGTAGAATTGTTTCTGAACTCAAAGAATGTACCTGAACTACATGTTAGCCGTCAGTATGCAGATATGTTGCAAGCCTATAAAAGCAATAAGGAGGGACACTCAAAGGTCCAAAAAGATACAGTTAGTTTTATTAAGCAGAAGTTAGATTCAGCGAAATGGTTTATAGACGCAATTAAGCAAAGACAGACTACACTACTGCTTACCATGAGTGCGATTCTTGAGTATCAGTCAGAGTTTTTTGAAGATGAAGATGAAACAAAGCTAAAGCCGATGATACTCAAGAATATTGCCGAAAAAACCCAGCTGGACATTTCAACAATATCAAGGGTGGCAAACAGCAAGTATGTTCAGACTCCTGCTAATATTTATCCTCTAAAATATTTCTTTTCCGAGGGCATGCAGACAGAAGAAGGAGAAGAGGTCTCAACAAGGGAAATAAAGAAGATTCTTAAAGACTGCGTGAATGAAGAAAATAAACGTAAACCACTTACTGACGAAAAACTTGCAAACATATTAAAGGAAAAGGGTTACTTGATTGCCCGGAGAACAGTGGCGAAATACCGGGAACAGCTAAATATCCCTGTTGCGAGGCTGAGGAAAGAATTATAACATTGACTGAAAAAACTTATAATGTAAGATTATTAAAAACTGCTGCAAGAGTTTTTTCAGGGATAATGCACCCTGCTCTTGTTGGTATATATGGGGCGTTGATACTGTATGAACTGAGATTATATAATTATTTCCCTGCTGAGTATTCCAGGTGGATATCGCCTGAGTTAAAAAGATGGGTCTTAATTGTTGTACTTATCAATTCGGTTATAGTGCCTATTAGCTTTTTGCCATTTTACAGGCAGAGAGGAATAATATCAAGTATAAGGATGGAGAATTCAAGGGAAAGGATTATTCCCCTGACTGTACAGTTCTTTCTTTTTGCCATTAGCTATTATCTTTTT
This sequence comes from Bacteroidales bacterium, assembly GCA_029932855.1. Classification (GTDB taxonomy): domain Bacteria; phylum Bacteroidota; class Bacteroidia; order Bacteroidales; family VadinHA17; genus JAYEGO01. The sequence goes on from JAOZPG010000001.1 coordinate 238,362, forward strand.
AAACGCTTTTATGTCCCGAGCCTGATTAATCTGTATATAATCGGGGGTGCCGTGGCTGTATTACAGGCAATAATTATAAGCAGGTATTGGAAGATATCATTGCATATGCTTGGTATGGGAGCCCTGTCAGGACTCGTATTTATTATTTCGTTGAAATATAATATAGAAACCTTGCATTATCTGCCTGTTATATTGTTAGCCTCAGGAGTAACAGGCAGTTCACGACTCTTACTTGGAGAACATAACCTGTGGCAGGTAATTGCAGGTTTTATTAGCGGTTTTATGTCCACGGCCCTTCTTATAGCTATTCTTTGAAAATATCACTATCAAGGAAAGAATTGGGAGACTTTTTAAATATGGGCCGGTAAGCTGAAATTTCAGAAAAAGCTTTTTCAAAATCGGGATTTGACTGCTCAAGCATGTAAAAATGCTTTTTGTTAAAATGATATTTTGCAAGATATTCCTGCTCTGTTTGTCCCGGGGTGGGAATCAGTATAGCAGTCTTCCCAAGGACAGACAGGTCCATTATTGTTGTGTAACCGGCACGGCATATGATATATTTTGCATTGTTAATGTAGGAATATAAAAGTCTTGATTCAAGATGTGACACAAGACTTATGTTGTTGTAAATGACCTGCCCCTGCTTTTGCCATGGTATCCCCCTGACTATTAATACAGAAATATCTTTGTTACGAAATTTTCTGATAATTATTTTTTCCAGTTTGCTACGTTGAGGTTCTGGACCGGAAAGTATGGCCAGTACTTCATAGTTTTTTGAAGGAGGCCTTTCAGACCTGGCTTCTTTTAGCAGGAATCTGGATACAGGACCAATATACATTGTACTGGCAGGAGAATCCGGACCGTTTGATAATATTCCTGCCAGAGATGACTTTCCTTTATAGTCGGGAACCCAGCACTGATCAAACCGGTTCAGCCATTGTTTGATTTTTTTGTTAATAAACTTATTGATCAGTTTTGTTTTCCGGGGAAGTAATATATTTAACTGGTGACTAATTATTACTGAGGGGATATTCTTATTCCACAGGCCATAACGATTGTCGGATATAAGCATATCTATTTTCAGGCTGTCAATAAGTTTTTGCAGGAGTTTATGTTCCCTGTTTTTCCATATAAGTATTGCGGGTATCTGTAAAGCTATTTTCAGGACAAAGGGAATAGTATTTGAATAAGATATATTAAATGAAGGTAATCTTATAAATTCCAATCCGGGAAATTCGGCTTTAAGTAAATGATATGGAGCATTATCAGCTCCGATAATAATTTTATATTTCCCGGTATCCAGGAGTTTTCTGATTAAATATATATCACGGCTGGCATGGCCTAGTCCCCAATCGAGGGGACAGAATAGTATGGTCCTGATATTTTTCTCAACCCTGGTCATTATTTTTTCTGCCAGTGAATAAAATTACAATTTATTTGATTCCTCTTACTGTTTTTAAGCCTATGACAATTGTCATTGTATAAAATCAGGCTTGAGTTACTTTTGTAAAAAGAAAACTAAACAGATGCATCTTCCTACAGCACCCATAGAATGGAAAACTGAATATAATGTTAATATTAGTTTTATTGATGAGCATCACAGGAAATTTGTAGAAATACTTAACAGGATACTTGAAATAAACAATGAAGCATCTTGTGGACACAATATTTCTGAAGCTTTCTTTTCATTAGTATATTATGCGGAGCATTATCTTATAAGGGAGCAAATGTACCTGAAAGAATATCAGAATTTTCAATATCACCAGGATTTGCACAACCAGTTTATTGACAGGGTAACCCGTTTCCAGGATGATTTTAAGAAGGGAAAGAAAAATATTTGCTCTGATATGGCCCTCTACTTATATGAATGGTTTGAGAATCATATACTTAATTATGATAAAGAAGCCACTGCTTTCCTGAAAGAAAAGGGGCATAATTAGAAAAGGAACATTTTTTCTCCGGCCAGGTATCAGGTTTTTCGCCCCGAGGATCAGGCAAGCTTTTTTACTATTGATTCTTTAGTAAGCCTAAGATTGTGAAGGTCCAGCCTGGTTATCAGGTTTACGCCCGGGGTCTTGCCAATATCAAAACTACCAAGCTTATTTTCAAATCCCAGTGCCCTGGCACCGTTTATACAGGCCCATTTAATAAGTTCTGTGAGACTGATACCGGGATAATACATAGAAATGGTTTTTATTTCCTCCAGGATTGAAAGTTTATTATTTGAAGCCAGGCTGTCACTGCCTATTGCTATCGGGAGTCCTGACCTGATTAGTAATTCAATGTCGGGAAGCCTGTTTTCGATATAAATGTTTGCATTAGGGCATAATATCAGGTATATCTTTTCCTTATGATTAAGTGCTATCTTTATATCATCTTCTCTGAAATAAGTATTATGAACAAGTAGAATACGGTCGGCATCTTTCATATAGCCCAGTGAATATTTCAGGGAATTACTTTCTCCCGGATCCCAGTTCTTCATATCTGCATGTTTAGAAAGGCTATTAAACAATTCTCCTTTTTTTGAAGCGAATAATTCTATTTCTGCCTGGCTTTCCTGCATATGTATGCTAATGCATTTAGCTGCAGATCTATGGGCCAGCTTACTGAACAATGCCGGGGGGACAGTATATGGTGCATGGGGTGAGACAGAATGAGGATGAGGATATTTGGTTTCGATAATCAGTGATAGTTCTTCTGCTTTTTGAAGTACTTTATCTGATTCTTTCTCATCAAGGCCATAGACTTCAAGGAAGGAATGGTATTTAATACGGTCTGATGTTTTAAATTCAAAACTATAGGGAGTGTTACATATATCTCCTGCTGCCACAATACCATTGTCTGTCATCTCAGCATGAGCGGTCTTTGCATTTTTAAGTATTTCTGTTTTATCTGCAGTTCTCAGGCTTACAACATCTGACAGGAAAGCAGGAAGGCCTTTTTTTTTATCCACTTTTCCCCGTAAATGAGATAACTCAAGGTGACAATGACTGTTAATAAAACCGGGGACAAGTATTCCGTTATAATATTCCAGTCCGGCTGACTCCCTTAGGTTTCCGCCAGTGTCTATAAGGTCAACAATTTTATTCCGGTCATCAAGAACAAGTATTCCGTACTTTAATGTTTTACCTGATACAGGAAAGATATAATTTGCCGAGATCTTTCTCATGCTATTTTTTCTCCTCCAATAGTTTTAAGGAGACTCCCCTTATATCAAAGTGATTTTCCCAGTCTGAAGATTTCTGTTCGTTATGATCTACCAGAAAGCCCCTGATATGTGTTATAAGTGTATCTTGGGTTGTGTGAATGAGAGCAAAAGATCTCCACTGCCCATTTTTGACAATATTATTTCTTGAGAAAGAATATTTTTTTCCTTCCTTAGTTCCATCGTCATACCAGAAATATGCTGTAACAGCAGGTTTTGAGGAGCCATCGTCCTTGTACATTTTTATTTGTGCTCTAAGAATATATTTCCCCTGTTTGTCAATAGGAATATCAAAAGCTATTTTTTCCTGTTTCCCGTCATGAGGCATATGCCATTCATTTTTCATTTTCCATAATTCGGGTTTATCTGCTTCACCTTCTTTGTCAAAATATTTTTTATTATTGATCTCGCTTTCAAGCAGGCTTAGCTTATCAATAAGTTGTTCGTAAATCACTTCAAGTTTTTCGGGCTTATCTGAATAATATAGAAGAGTCTTATCAAAATCATCAAGACTGTATCCATGATTGTTTAGGATGTCCTGATAATTACTTGTAGAATCTTTCCCGGGATATTGGTTAAGCATGACAGGACTGGTAAGCAATGCATCTGCCAGGTGAATATCTTCCAATACTTGTATCAGCTCTTTTTCGGGGATAATGTCCCTGCGTTTTATTTTATTTTCCCTGCCGCTGCAGGAATTTATCAGGACAAGGATAAGGAATATATGTAAAAATCGCATTAGTTTTTTATTGTATTGAACCTTAGTCCTATCATTATCTCGTGGCTTCCGGAGTTATAATTCTTAAATTCCGAGATGCCGAAATCATAGGCATATCCAAAGTAATACCTTTCGTTATGAACATAACCAATTAATACTGAAGCAGCATCCTGCGATCGGTATGAAAAGCCTAACCACACCATTTTTTGGTAAGTGAGTTTTGCATTAAGGTCTATCTGTGGAGGCACATTAGAAGTTCCTTTAAAGAATAATGATGGTTCAACTGAAAACTCGGGCGTAATATCAAATCTGTATCCACCCATTATATAATAATGTCTTTTAAGCCTGTTTAGTCCGCTTTTTTCATCGTATATTTTAAGCTTATTGCTTAACAGCTGGAATGTTGAAAATCCTCCAAACCAGTTCTTGTCATATATATAAAAGCCTATATTTGCATCGGGGACCCATGTTGAGTAAACACCTTCCTGCAATACAGGGTCGTCAATATCATGCAATGTTATTTTTGTACCGTCTATTGTGTTTTGCAGCAAACCAAAGGACAAGCCCATAGAAAGTCTGATATCATTTACAATTGTAATATTATAGGCATAACTGCCGTATAAGCCTGTTTTACTTGTTGGTCCCGTTACATCATTGTAGAGGTATGCCCCAAAGCCCATTGGCTTTTCTGTATGCGGACCGTTAATGCTCAGGTTTATGGTCTGAGGTGCATCAACTATTCCTACCCACTGGAACCTGCTGATAGCTCTTACCTCATAGTGGTCTTTAGTACCTGCCACAGCAGGATTCAGGGCGTAATCATTAAACATGTACTGTGTGAAGTGAGGAAGCTGTTGCGCCTGTATTTCACCAGATATTGCAATAAAGATAGTTAATATGTAAAGCAGCTTTTTCATTCTACCTTATAATAGTTACCGGTCCCGTTATAGGAGGCGTGTTGCCACCATCATTCAATATAATAACATAATAATAGGTTCCTATGGGAAGTTCTTTTCCATTATTTGTCCCGTCCCACTCAATTCCGTTGCCATAGCCTTTTGAATAGAAAATCTCATGTCCCCAGCGGTCAACTATCCTTACAATAATATCAGGGAATAACCATGCATTTTCAATTACCCAGGTATTATTCCACTGATCGCCATTAGGTGTGAATCCCGAAGGGATTACAAAATTCTCAATAACTGAAATCACTAAGGAATCGGTACTTATACAGCCATCAGCAGTTGTTGCCACCACTTTGTAGAAACTTGTAATCTCGGGCATGGCATCAACAAGTCTTTCGCTATTTGATGAAACCAGTCCGTTTAGCGGTACCCAAAGATAAGAATCAAAACCATGGCTGGCTTCTAATCTTATTGTTGATCCTTTATATATAGTTGTATCCATACCTGCATCAACCTGGGGCACTTCAAATACAATAAGCTTAACAGAATCAATATCGCTACATACCCCTTCAGAAGCTGTCAGGTAATAAGTGCTTGTTTCCGTGGGTGATGCAAATGGGATGGCTATTGAAGGATCACTTAAGCCGCTTGTAGGGAGCCATTGATATGAAGAGCCTCCGGATCCCTGTAAATTAGTACCCTCTCCGGGACAAATACTTTGATCCGGACCGGCTTCTGCTATAACTTTGTATTTACTTTCAAGCAGTATTACTGAATCGACAGTACAGGAATTAACATCTTTCAGCATTATATTGTATGAACCGGCCAGGAGATTATTAAAATCGGCATTAGCCTGCCAGCTTAAACCTCCGTCAACTGAATATATATATGCGGGGCTGCCTCCGTTTGCAGTAATTACAATGGAACCGTCAGCAGTGGAATTATTACAGGTAGCCTGAGTAGTAGTTATGTCTGAAATGACAAGTGCAGGGGGCTCTGTTATTGTTTGTGCCCCACCAGCTAATTCGCAGGCATTTGCATCCTTAACAGCCAGGTTGTAGTTGCCTGCAGTAAGAGTATTAAAGATGCCTCCGTTATCGTAGTAATTCGCTCCGGTGTCGATAGAATAAGTATATGGAGAAGTTCCACCTGAAGCATTTATAAGTATTTGTCCGTCGTTTCCTCCATTACATGAAACATGAGCAATTGTTTCGCTAAGGGAAAGAGGGGCAAGGGGTTCATTAACAGTAAAGTCAGGGCTTAGCAGTATGCATGCGTTTGCATCAGTAATAGTAACAGAATAGTTTCCGGCAGTAAGGCCGGAAATATCCTCTGTTGTTTCGCCATTGCTCCATACAAATGAATAGGGCTGAGTTCCGCCTGAGACAGTAATATCAACAGAACCATTATTACCTCCATTGCATAGCACATCAATTATAAGTCCGGAAACAGTAAGCGGGTCGGGCTGGCTTACAGTAAAGTTTGCAGGAAGGCTGCAGCCCTTTGCGTCAGTGATAGTAACAGAATAGTTTCCTGCTATAAGACCAGAGATATCCTCTGTTGTTTCAGCATTGCTCCACAGGTATGTATATGGAGCTGTACCTCCCGAAACAGTAATATCAATTGCTCCGTTGCTCTGGCCGCTGCATGACACATTGTTTATTATTTCGCTTACAGCAAGAGCATCAGGCTGATTGACCAGGTAACTGCCGCTTGCCAGCGTACATGCGTTTGCATCGGTAATAGTAACAGAATAGTTTCCGGCAGTAAGGCCGGAAATATCCTCTGTTGTTT
>JAOZPG010000001.1:245083-309971 GCA_029932855.1 Bacteroidales bacterium
TGCATGCGTTTGCATCAGTAATAGTAACAGAATAGTTTCCGGCAGTAAGGCCGGAAATATCCTCTGTTGTTTCACCATTGCTCCATGCAAATGAATAGGGCTGTGTCCCGCCTGAGACAGTAATATCAACAGAACCGTCATTACCTCCATTGCACAAAGCATCCGTGGCTGTCCCCGTAACAGATAGTGGTGCAGCGGGCTCGGTAACAACATAATCACCAGTCTCTATACAGGCATTGGCATCAGTAACCGTAACAGAATAGTTTCCTGCTATAAGACCAGAGATATCCTCTGTTGTTTCGCCATTGCTCCACAGGTATGTATATGGAGGTGTTCCTCCCGAAACAGTAATATTTATTGTTCCGTCGCTTCCCCCATTACATGAAACATTAGTTATTGATTCTGTAATTAGTATGGCAGCCGCAGGTTCATTAATAGTATAGTCAGCTGTTCCGGTACAACCTTTTGCATCTGTAATGAGTATAGAATAGTTTCCGGCGGTAAGGCCGGATATATTCTCTGTTGTTTCACCATTGCTCCATGAATAAGTATAAGGTGTATTTCCCCCGCTTACAGAAATATCAATAGCACCATTATTCCCGGCATAGCAAAGAATATCTGTAATACTTTCTGTGATTACAATAGGATCGGGTTCATAAAGGTTGACACCGGCACTTACTACCAGATGGTCGGGAGAGGATGAATCTTCAACATTCACCCAGTAGAAATTTTCACTAAGTCCTGTGATAATTGAAAATGTATCGGATGTTGAAAATTGCTGAAGGGTTGACCATGTGTAAATATACGGAGGGGTTCCGCCATCTACGTGAACGGTTATGCTCCCGTCGCTACCACCATTACAGCTAGCAGAGTCAACAGTAAAGCTTAGTGACATCTGGCTGAAACCGGTCTGTCCCAGAAGGCTTATCAGAAAAATAAATATAGCAGTTACTATTTTTTTCATTTCCAGCTTCACCTTTATTAATAAGGCATATTATTCAGATGGGATATATTTTTATAAAACTACAAATCAAATTTAATAAAAAGACGAAAAATATGTTTATTTGCTTGCTTAATCTTATAAAGATAGGCCCTGGAGCAAATCTGTTGCATTAAATCAGAGTGATTTATATCACCGGAACAAGGTGATCTGCCTCATGGTTTATTAGCTTTCCTGGATAATAAATTTGCGTGTAATATAACGAACGGGATACCATGATGCCAGGTAGCCAATTATCATTACTGTAACAAAAACCATAAAAAAGTCGGAGGCAACCATCTTTACCGGGTAAGCATCAATAACAAAAGATCCGCTTCCCTGTAGCCGGATAATACCAAAAGTTTGCTGTGCCCAGCATATTAGTGTGCCGAGTGCAAGTCCCATCAAAGTTCCGGATAAAGTGATTAACCAGCCCTCATAAAGGAATACTTTTCGTATTCGCTTAATATCAGCCCCCATGCTTCTAATAACAGTTATATCTTTCTTTTTTTCAATTATGAGCATGGTTAGCGATCCAATAATATTAAATGAAGCAACAATAAGGATAAAGGTAAGTATGAAAAATATGGCCCATTTTTCAGTTTTCATTATCCTGTATAACAACTCTTCCTGTTCGTACCTGTTCTTTACAAGGAATTTTTCTCCCATAATAGTTTTTATTTCCTGCTGTACCTGCAAGGGATCATAGGCCGGATCAACTTTTAACTCAAGGAAACTGATATCTGAGCTGATATCCAGGAGTTTTCTTGCAAAATCTATGGGAACAATTACATATTTCTGATCAAAATCCTGCTGTATGGCAAATATCCCTGAAGGGAAAACATACTTTCTGTTAAATGCTCTGTCAGGGTTCATAGTTAATCTGGCATTTTTTTTGGGAACGTAAATTACCAGTGGATTGACAAAACTTAATCCTACAGCCAGTTTTATGGCAATCCCCTGTCCTATGACGGCATAATCATTATTCCCCTGCTGAAGGATAAAATCACCATCAATGATCATGCTGTCTATACCACTCATTTTTACAAAATCATCACTTACTCCTTTTATGGTGGCTATATATTGCTTGTTTCCGTATTTAAGCAGTGCATTTTCTTCAATAACCTCAGTGATATACAAAACACCTTTGTTTTGTCTTAGCATTGATATTTCAGGTAATTCCGATGAAAAACGTTTTCCTTCGGCAATACTGATCTTCAGGTCCGGATTAAAAGAATTAAACAGGGAATGTACAAGTGCATCAAAACCATTGAATACCGACAAGACCACTATAAGTGCCATTGTTCCTGTTGCAACACCAATAACGGAGATTGCAGATATCAGGTTGATAGTATTCTGTGTTTTTTTTGCGAATAAGTATCTGCGGGCAATAAATAATGAAAAGTCCATGAGGGATCTTCAATAGTAAGATTGCAATTTAGTTATTATTCTAATAAAAAAAGGGTCCCTGGCAGGATTTTAACCCGCACCTTTCTGCCTGAATGGGCAGCTTATTCTGTCAGTTAAAATACAGGGACCCTAGAATTGTGTTTTGCAAAAGTCTGGCAAAAATAAAAATTATTTAACAGGACTAAATGCCTGTATAGTGCCATTTATTGAAAGTTATGAACATTTACAGTGTCAAGCAACAAAAAGCTTAAGTTCAGGAGTTCTTTAATAATTGATCGATATTATCTGCATAATCCAGTGAATCATCCAGATAAAATGCCAGTTCGGGGATAGATCTTACCTGGTGCCTGATCTTTTTTGATAATTCATTTCTCAGGAAACTGGTCTTCTCGATTATTTTTTCAAGGAGTTCATCTTTATTATCTGAAGGAAAAAGGCTAAGATATATTTTTGCCAGGCCCAGGTCGGGACTGACATGAACCACGGTAACCGTAATTATTGTTAAATTAGAAAAACTCCTTGCGTTTTGCTGAAAAATTATTGATAGTTCTTTTTGGATTAATCTTGAAACTTTTTTCTGCCTGGTAGACTCCATCTTTTTGGATTTATAATGTGATACAAAAGTACGATTTTTAATTTTTGTCTTCTATAAAGACTTCATTATCCTGTTTCCTTTATTATTAATTAACAATTTATAGCTTTGCAGTGTTTAAAACAAAGGCATTTATTTAAGTTTAGAAAATGGATACAGTAGTCAGCGGAATAAGATCGACCGGTAAATTACATTTAGGTAATTATTTTGGTGCATTAAAGAATTTTGTAAAGATGCAGAATGAAAATCACTGTTATTTTTTCATTGCTGATTATCATTCTTTAACCACTCATCCTACACCTGAGAACCTGCATGAAAATGTAAAACAGGTTCTTGCCGAATACCTTGCATGCGGGATAGACCCTGAGGTAGCTACAGTTTTTCTCCAAAGCGACATTCCCGAAATACCTGAATTATACCTCCTGTTGAATATGAATTCTTATATAGGGGAGCTTGAGCGAACAACTTCTTTTAAAGACAAGGTAAGATTGCAGCCTGATAATGTAAATGCAGGACTCTTAACCTATCCTGTTTTAATGGCTACGGATATTATTATACACAAAGCAAGCAAGGTGCCTGTGGGCAAGGACCAGGAGCAGAATCTTGAAATGACAAGGAAATTTGCCAGGCGTTTTAACAATATGTATAAGGTTGATTATTTCCCGGAGCCAACTGCCTATAATTTTGGAGAGACACTTGTTAAGATACCGGGACTGGACGGAAGTGGTAAAATGGGTAAGTCGGAAGGTAACGCTGTTTATCTTACTGATTCTCCCGGTGTAATAAGGAAAAAAGTAATGAAGGCGGTTACAGATAGCGGTCCTACAAAAATGAACCAGGACCCCTCAGAGCCGATAAAAAATCTTTTTACAATTATGCAGGTAGTTTCGGAAGCTCAGACTTTTGATTATTTTAAGGAACAGTATAAGAACTGTTCCATCAGGTACGGTGACCTGAAAAAGCAACTGGCGGAGGATATTATTAAGTTTACAGATCCTCTCAGGACCAGGTTTGAAGAATTATATTCCGATAATGATTACCTGGGCAGGATAGTAAATATGGGTGCCGAAAAAGCCAGGCAAAGTGCTTCCCAAACATTAAAAGAAGTAAGGGAAATAATCGGGTTTAAGAAGTTCTAAAAAAAATAAAGCCAGGAATTGTATCCCTGGCTGCCTTGAATTTAATCAAGTATATCGAAAGATTGCCTGTATTTAATAAGGCACAAAATCCATGCCAGAAGTTAACTCCATTCCAGCAAAATCCTGGCAATATTTGTTGCGTGGCTGGTAATCATTTTGAAACTGGTAATAAGTTCCAGGTGCATCTCACTGCTCTCAATAGACTGGCTTATTTCCTGTCTTATACGCTGAAAATGCTGTCTCTCAAGTTCAATTGCCACCTGGCGGTATTTCCGGTTTTTTTGTTTCATTTCTTTAGCTTTCTCAAGATTCAGTTCAGTAAAAACATTAATAGCCCGTCTGATCTGTTTTTGAGTGCTTGTATGATAAGCCATGAGTTCTTTCTTGCCTTCATCAGTAAATTCCTGAGAACTATGAACCCAGTCATATGCCCTGCTGATCAGATTTTTAGATATCAGGTCTGCAATTTGTTCAAATTCTTTAATAGTATACATGATCTGAAAGCTTTCGTTAACCCTTTCTTCACTAATATCTTCCCGCGTAATCTTTCTCAGGTATGAATTTATCTTATCATGTAAATAATTAATTTGCTTTTCCTGTTTTCTTATATTTTCCAGTACCGCTATGTCTTTAACAAAGAATGGTAGAATTATATCATCTGCCATATCCTGCACCATATCACCCATCCGGCAAACCTCTTGTTTTGCAAGTGAGAGAGCAAGAGCAGGGTTATTTATTATATTCTCATCAAGATATTTTACTTTGATCTCAGACTTTTCTTCAGGTATTTTATCGGGGAGTATTTTATCTATCAGAAGGACAAATTGTTTTGTAAACGGTAAAAACAGTATTGTAAGTGAAAGGTTAAATATAGTATGGGCATTGGCGATTTGCCTGGGAAGTACCTTAGCCATATATTCCATTCTTGACAATCCTGCCTCTGCTGCAGGAGATATTTGCTGAATAAGCTCTGCAAATTTTGGTATCCACCATACGAAGATCAATATACCTAAAATCTTGAATAAAGTATGTGCCAGGGCAACCTTACGGGCAGCCCTGTTTGCCTTAAGGCTTGCAAGTATGGCTGTGATGGCTGTGCCCAGATTTGCTCCCAGTAAAAGAGAGATCGCAGCTTCCAGGCTTATCATTCCCTGGCTTGATATTATAATTATTATACCTATAAAAGCACTGCTGCTCTGGAATAAAGCTGTAAGAGCGGCTCCTATTAATATTCCATACAGTGGATTTTCAAGTCCCAACAGAATTTGCATGAATGGCTCGTATGTTCTTAAGGGGGCCATTGCTTCCGACATAATTTGAATTCCAAAGAACAGTATCCCAAATCCCAGTATGCTGTCTCCGGCATTCTTAAATTTCCTGTTATTGGAGAACAGCTTTAAGCCAAAACCAATTGCAATAAACCATAATGAGTAATCGCTAAGCTTAAAGGCAATGATCTGTGCTGTTACGGTTGTTCCTATATCTGCTCCCAGAATAATACCAAGCGATTGTGCAAAGCTCATCAGGCCCGATTGTACAAATCCAACCAGCATAACCGTTGTTGCACTGCTGCTTTGTATAATCATTGTTACCAGTGCCCCCATAAATACTGCTATAAACCTGTTATTGGTCAGGCCTGTAAGTATGGTCCTCATTTTTTCCCCGGCAGCTTTTTTCAGTCCCTCACTCATCATTAGCATACCCATTAAAAACAGGCTCAAACCACCTATAAGTCCAGTTAATAAAATAAACAACCATTTTGAATCCCGGGCATGGGCAGAAAAAACCAGGAGCCCGCTTTTTATATTTATTGTCCTTGCAGATATATAATAATCTCCGGGTTCTGAACCCAGTTTTATATAGCATATTACATAGCCAAGACTGTCGGAGACAGATACAGGAGAACTGATACTAAATCCTTCTGATCCCGGGGGTTGTGATATTAGCTCAAAACCAACTATTACTCCTTCAACTGCTTTCATGTCTTTATCCACTACCTGTAAGCGCAAAGGCTTGGGGATCTTTTCCAGAGTTGTCTGATACTGGTTGTCACCTGAAAAATTAAGATAAAATTCAGAGTGGGGCTTGATCAGCTTTAAGGATGACTGATCCCTTCCTGACAGATGAACCGGGTTAATAAGGAGGGCAATGACAGAAATAAGGGAAACAATATATTTATTGAAGCTTATCATCTGCTGCGTTTATATCTTATATTAGCTAAGTTACTAAAATCCCGGCAATATTAATGTTGATCAATTTCCATGGAGACTGAAAGATGCAGCAGGCTGATCCCGGGTGAGTATATTATAAGATATTACCGGGAAAGAATATTATGAGATACTATATTTAAGAGAGAAGAAAAAATTGCGACCCGGAGAAACTATTCCTGATGAATATGGTCTGTACCTATAGTTCAGGATATTATCAATGCCAAGGAAAATAGAGACTTTTTCATTGGGCCGGAAAGCTGTTTTCAGGTTAAGAGTGTACCATGAAGGGGAGTAAGGTTTTCCCTGGTCGTCAAGTTCATACATGGCTGACTTTGATTGTTCTTCCGGAGCAAGGTTTTTATTTGAAAGCTTTCCGTTGTATAGTACAGAGAGGTTTGCATTAAGTTTCTCTTTTTCAAATAAGAGATGTATTCCTCCATATATGGGAGGAACGTGTCTTAAAGCCAGCTGCTTATTATCCCTTCCTTTAATAAAGGTGATGTCGCTTTTAAGCGAAACAAGTGATGACAGATAAAGCTTCATGTCAAGGTTAAATCCGTATATCCTGGCCTTTCCTGCATTAACTACCGCATAAACCTTACTTATTTCTCCATCATACATTATAGAATCCTGTCCGTTAAAATCAAATTCACGCCTGAGCATTACATTTTCCAGAAAAGTATAAAATGCTGTTATCTCAATATCAGCAATATCACCTGTTTTTTTTATCCAGCCCAGGTCTATATTATAAGAATATTCAGGTTCCAGATTCTCATTAGGAACAACCACATTACCCGGTTCAGAGTCAAATATCTTGGCAACATCATCAATGTTCGGGGCCCTGAATCCTGATGCAAGGTTGATATTTAATTGTGAATTTTCATTCTGTCTGTAAACAAGTCCCAGGGAAGTATTAAAAGCACCATTATCGAGAAGAATATTATCAAAGGGCAAATTATAAAATGAATTGTCTTCAATGGTCGAATGCAGGTAAACGTAATTATATCTCAGTCCCGTGTTGAGTGTATATTTTTCATTGAAATTATATTTCAGAATGGAATATAAAGCCATTGAATAATAATGATTCAATCCATCGGGATACCGGCTTGAAACCGGAATATCAGACGACGGGGATGTCAAATTGTCTATATTTTCTCCACTGGCAACAGATGTGACATTATTAAATATCCCTTCAAGGCCGTAGAAAGCGGTTAATGAATCCCCAAGTTTTTTATTCATATCAAGGTTAGCAGAAAAGATATCCACTTCTTCGAAGCGATGGCTTAGAATATTTTCATGGAGTTTTCTGGAGTGCCTGCTTTCCTGATAGTTCTGGTATGCAATTGTAAATTTTGAGTTATCATAAAAGCCTGTTTTCTTTTCAAAATTTCCATTAAGGGAATGCATTAACCATTTTTGGGGACCGTAATACCAGTCGGCATATTTCAATTGTTCATCTTTATACTGTATAAGCCTGTCATATCTTGGGATATCCGAGCTGCCGGAATAATGGAAACTGTAATTAAGGTTCACCTTTTCCCGTGGCATGAACCTGATCTTAGTGCTTAAGTTCAATTGTGAGTAACCTGAGCTTTTCTGCACCAGGGGATTCTTATTAAGCAGGATAGTATCCCTGTTATCAATCCTTGCAACATATTCTTTCCTAAGGTAAGAATCCGGACCTTTTCTCCCCATAAGCAGGTCGCTATAACTACTATAGCTAATACTCCCCAGGAAAGCCCATTTTTTCAATCCTATATTCATATCGAGGTGACCCAACCGTTCATTATTGGCGCTTGAGAAACGTGTGAGTGCTGTAGTTGAAAAAAATATATTATTACTTGTTGAAAGCTTTGGAGATAAGCTATGAAAATCCATAACGCCTCCCAGGGCATCACTTCCGTAAATAACTGAACCTGGTCCGTATACTACCTCAGCCTGTTCAATAATATTAGGGTCCAGTGAGATTACATTTTGCAGGTTGCCGCTGCGGTAAATAGCGTTATTTAAACGTACTCCATCAACTACCAGTAGCACAGAGTTTGCAGCAAAGCCCCTGATCATGGGACTGCCTCCGCCAAGTTGTGACTTTTGAAGAAACACTGAATTATCAATTCCCAGCAGATCGGCTGCAGTCTGAGGATTATTTATTTCGATATCCCTGCGTGAAAGGATACTTATTTTATTCGGCACCTCATTTTTTTCCTGTTCCCATCGGTTCACGGCAAGAACTATTTCATTAAGCAGTCTTACATCCCTGTCAAGGAAAACCTGGAAGCCGGTTTTTCCCAGATCGGCTATACATATACTTATTCTTTTATAGGAGGGATGCTGTAAGAAAACCGTATCAACCGGAGAAAAAATATCAAGTGATGCCTTTCCATCCTGGTCAGTGATTACCGATCTGTTCATAGCCCTGTTAAAAACAGCAACATTTACCACCGGTAATCCGCTTGTCCTGTCACTGATCCTTATCACTTGTGCTTCAGCCCCAAGAGAAGGCATAAAGACCAAAACTGTTAATATGACTTTATATATATATGACAGCATACCTGCTTTAATGGGTGTGAGGTTTTAACCGGGTTAAAGTTGTAGCAAAAACTATTCCATTTTTTGATGTTTTTTTAGGTTTTCCTCAATAAAAAAGTTTTACTTTTATACAGATTGTATGCATTGCCTTTATGGTTTTATTTCTTTATGGGTATTACATTTGCTGATGCATAGAACATTAAGTCTTAGCTAAAAAGTTTTACTTTTCAATGAGCAGGAAGATCTGGAGTATAATACTGGCAATAATCCTACTTGGAATACTTGGTGCCGGTTATGTTTTTTTAAAGTCCGGATTTGCAACACAGGCAAGTCCATATAAAGCTGTCCCGCCGGATGCTGCATTAATAATTGAATCAACAGGTTTTAATAAGATTATTTCCCGTATAAGAGAAGATAACATGATCTGGGATCAGTTGAAAAGCATGGAAGCGGTGAAAAAGGCTGACAGGAAACTAGCTTTTATAGATTCATTGTTATTATCTGATAATGAGTTTTACAAACTTTTTGGAGACAGGAATTTTCTTTGCAGCGTTCATCAAACAGGTAAAAACGATCTGGAGCTGCTTATTTTGTTAAATACTGCTCCGAATACTACTTTTTCCGGCCTGAACAAAGTAATATCTGAAATACCGGGTCCTGGCAATAATATTCGTATAAGAAATTATCAAAAAACCAGGATAGTTGAATTAAGTGACAAGTCAAAGAAGCTTAAGTATGTATATTCCCTGTACAAGGGGGTTTTTCTTTTCAGTTCATCACCAATACTTGTTGAAAGTGCTATAAGGCAACTGGATCTTGACAATAATATATTGCTTGAGAATGGTTTCCTGGATGTTAAAAAAACAGCAGGGAAGAATACTGCAGCTAATCTTTATGTAAGCTTTGAGGATTTTCATCGTTTCCTGTCGGTATTTATGAGCAATGAGATGAACAAATGGCTGAGAAGCATCAATTCATTTGCCAACTGGGCTGAACTTGATTTTCATGCCGGGGAAGACAAAATAATGTTAAATGGCTTTTCATACAGCAACAATATTTCAAATAACTATCTTGACATATTTGCGGGGCAGTCACCTCAAAAAATTGAGGTGGACAGGCTGCTGCCAGACAATACTGTTAACTATATCGCTTTTGGGATAAGTGATTTTGAGGAATTTTTTAAAAAGAGAAAAAACTACCTGGCATCAGGTAATAAATTCCAGGGCTATAAGCTTGAGATAGATAAACTAAGAGATTTATTGGGGATAGATATTATTGATATGTTTTCATCCTTAATTGGGAATGAAGCAGTGCTTGCACATACAGGCATTAAAAATATAGATGAAAGTGAAAATCGTTTTGCCTTATTAAAGATTAACAGTGCAAGCCAGGCAAGACTGGCAATCCTGAAGCTCCTGGAGAATTATTCAAAATCATCATCCATACCACTTGAAAATATGATCTATGAAGCAAATATAGATGAGGAAAAACATTTTCAGGTTTATAAATTACCTTCATCCAATATTCCGGAATTATTGTTTGGCGGCTTTTTCAATAATTCCGATTTCACTTACATGAGTTTTGTTGAGGATTATATGATATTCGGGAATTCTATAAGATCAATTTCCAATTTCATTCATTATCAACTGTTACAGCAAACCCTGATAAATGATTTTGATTACAGGGAATTTCTTGAAACGCTTTCATCAAGGTCAAATATCCTGTTTTATGCTTATGCGCCAAGGTCAACAGAGCTTTTACAAAGGATATTAAATGAGGAATATGTAAAGGGTTTGGCAGAGCACGAAGAAATACTGAAGAAGGTTCAGGCAATTGGTTTCCAGATCAGTGTTGAGAATATGATGTATTATAATAATTTGACATTGAAATATCAGGCCGAGTACAAGGAGAAAGCTGAAACTCAGTGGGAGAGCATGTTAGATGCTACTCTCCTGTCAAAACCTGTTTTTGTAACTAACCATAATACCGGTGCTAAAGAGATATTTATTCAGGACGAGAAAAATAATATTTACCTTATTAATTCAGCCGGAAGGATATTATGGAGAATGAATATACCTGAAAAAATCATAAGTGATATATACCAGATTGATTTTTACAGGAATAATAAGCTTCAGATATTATTTAATACATCTAATTATATTTATCTTATTGACAGGAATGGGAATAATGTTGAGAACTACCCGGTAAAGCTAAGGTCTGAGGCCGGCAACGGAATCATGATTTTTGATTATGAAAAAAATAAGGATTACAGGTTTTGCCTGACAGGTATTGATAAGAAAGTTTATTTATTTACCAAAGAAGGTAAAATTGTAAATGGCTGGTCCCTTCCCGAAACAGAGTCAATAGTCAGGAGTCCGGTTCGGCACTTCCGGTCCGGTACAAAAGATTATATTGTGTTTTCAGATGATTATAAATTTTATATACTTAATCGCAGGGGGAATATCCGGGTAGAGGTAAAAGAAACAATAAAAAAACCGGCAAAACAGAATATTCTCTTTGTAAAACATAAAGGAGAAAGTAAATTTGTAACAACACAGTCAGACGGAACGGTATGTTTTATTGACCTGGAAGGGAATATTGAGAAAAGGACATTTCAGGAATTTAGTCCCGATCATTACTTTGATTATAAGGATATAAACGGGGACGGGAAGTTTGAGTTTATTTTTCTTGACGGGAGAGAGTTAAAAGTGTTTAACTCAAATGGCAAAAAGAGATTTTCATATGAGTTTAAAAGCGAAATAAGCAATAAGCCGGTATTTTATACATTTTCGGCAAAGGATATTAAGATTGGAGTGGTTTCTGTTACAGATGGTTTAATCTATCTTATTAATAATGACGGGAACTTATATAATAACTTCCCTTTATCAGGACAAACATTGTTTTCAATAGGGAAATTCAGGAGTTCAAGCAGCAAATACAGCCTGATTGTTGGGGGAGAAGATAACTTTTTATATAATTATTCCGTAAATTAGTTATCTCTACTAATTAATTACAGTTCGAGCAATTATGAAATACTTAAATAATATTTTGATAATCTTTCTGGCGGGAGTATTTATAGTTTCAAATTCCTGTGTTAAGGAAGAATACGATTTTAATAAGTTGTCGACAGATATGTCACTGAGTCCCCGCTTTGTTTTCCCTGTTGTGACAGGGATTCTTACGCTTGGAAATAGTTTTGAAGAAAAAGATGATACTATTGTTGTAAATGAAGATGGTATTATTAAGTTGATGTTTCACCAGGATTCATTATTTCAGTTTGATGTTAACGAGCTGGTAGATATAGAAGACCAGACCCCTCCTGTACCCGAAGCTGTTTTGCTGGGGAGTGTGTTTATTGAGAATTTTAGTTATAATGGCTTTTTAACGCTTGATGATATTTCTTTGAACTTTGATGCTCCAACGCGTAGCGACCTGGTGACAAAAAATAATACAACAGATATCTTTCCGGTAGTTTCTCCTCCAAATAGCGGAAATTTTGATATGCCGCCTTTTTCAAATTTTACCCAGGTAGTAGTTGATAGTGGAAAGATATCTATTGAAATTACCAATAACCTGCCTGTGGAGGTATCATTTACATTAAGACTTAAGCAGGCATCGGGTCAGATTGGAAGTGATTTCGTTTTTAGTTCGATAGCTGCAGGAGGAAGCCAAACCCGGTCGATTGATGATATCAGTGGTAACCTGACCAATGATTTTAATTTTGATATTATTGACTTCAGTTCTCCCGGGAGTAGTCCGGCTACTGTCCCGATATATTTGTCTGACCAGTTAGTTATATCCCTGAATTCAGATTATGTTGTTGCCTATTCAGGTACGGCAGTATTAATTGACCAGGTATTCTTTGAGGAGACAGATACCATAGACGTAGAGGTAGAATCGGGCACGGAAATTACCGACATAGAGTTTATTTCAGCAAATGTTAATTATACTTTTGATTCTGACATTCATGAGAAATTAACAGCCAACATCATTATTCCAAGCGGCATGCTTAATGGTGAAACCCTCAGGCATGATACATCACTGGCTGCAGAGCAGACTATTAGTTCAAGCTGGTCACTTGCCGGAGCTTCCATTGATCTTGCATTTGATCCTGCCAGGCCGTATAATAAACTTCCCCTTAGCTTTTCTGCGGCAATTGAGTCTTCAGGTAATATGATAGATTTTGATTTTGTACATGCTTTTTTACGTGAATACACTATTACAGATATTAATATAGCTTATGTTGAGGGATATTTCGGGCAGGAAATAATTAGTCTTGACCAGGATTCAATAGACCTGGATATGGAAGAGATTACTAAAAATATTACAGGGACACTTATATTTACAAATCCAAGGATAAGCATTCCTTATACCAATAGTATAGGGGTTCCTGCCGAGGTGGAAATACTTCTGAACGGAGAAGATTCAGATGGTAATAATGTAGATTTAAATGCACCGGTAACAGATATTGAACGGCCGGCAGACAGGAATGATCCGGATGTTGAAGGCAGCATAGATTTTACAAGGGACAATTCAGCCATTGTTGACCTGATTGAGCTCAGGCCCGAAACAATCAGATATTCAGGGGAGGTAAAGATGAACCCCGACGGACCGACTGGTACGAGAGATAATTTTTTAAAGAGCAACAGTTCAATTGTGGGTGACCTGGATGTTGAAATACCATCTTCAATAATTGCAGATAACCTGCTGCTGAAAGATACAATTGAGAATCCTTTTCATACTGATGATCCTGATGAGTTTGGATTGGATGACCTGGAGTATTTTAATCTTTATGTCTCAGCTGTTAACGGCTTCCCTCTGGAGATAGGTTTTACAATTACTCCATACGATGAGATAAACGGAGAGTATCCTGCTTTAGATGTTCCTCAGTTGTTTCCGGCTGCAGCTGTTGATGCAAGCGGAAGGGTTAGTGAGCCTGCTGAAATGAGTGAGCCCGTGGTGATAGAGTTAGATTCTATTATGCTTGCCAACCTGCAGAATGCAGACAGCCTTATTGTTCAGGCCCGGTTTAATACTACCGAGAACGGTACGGAAGGAGTAACATTCTATGTAGATTACAGCATTGACTTCAGGCTTGCTGTAGGAGTAGGCTTAAATATGACCATTGACAAATAAAATGTTGAATTTCAAAAGAATCGGCATGATAAAAAACTTAAATACTGACAAGAAGGAATATATTAGAAAAGGCAGGGAGTTAGTTATATTTCTTTTCTTATTGCTAATACCTGCTATTTCATTCTCACAACAAAGCCAGACCTTGTATTACCTTGATGTGCCACAATCAAGGCTTTTTAACCCGGCAATGGAAGGCCTTTGCAGGGGCTATGTTGGATTTCCGGGTATTAACTCGGTTTATACAGGCTTAAATAATAATTTTATTCAGATGGAGGATGTGATATTCAGTGGGAGTAATGAGTATTCAGACTCTTTAATAACCCCGCTGCATCCAAGTTATGACATAGATATTTTCCTGGATAAGCTTAAAGACCTGAACAGGTTGTCTCCTGAAGTATATGAAAGTATCTTAAGTTTTGGTTTTACTGCGGGAGATAATTATTTTTTCCTGGATATTGCCGACAGGCTGGATGCTAATGTTTCTATCCCCAAAGATATGTTTACGCTGGCACTTAAAGGGAATGTGGATTTTTTGAATTCTTCAGTCGATCTTTCTGATCTGAATCTTGGTGCCAGCTGGTACAGAGAATTTGGCTTTGGATTTTCAAGGGAAGTCTCCGGTAATTTGCGGATAGGGGCCAAGGCAAAAATATTGTTTGGTATCGCTAATGTGTCTATAAAAAATAATGGTCTCAATCTTCAGATCGACGAATCTAATTTATTTTCACATACATTAAATGCCGATCTAAGCATAAATGTTAGTCGAAATATTGACTTTTACCGGGATCCTGAGACCGGAACTATTGATTCTATGTATATGGAAGAACCGGATCTTTTGCCATTGATAATAAATTTTAGTAATCCGGGCTTTGGGATAGATATAGGTGCGGTTTATAATATCAATAAGCAGTTTTCTGTTTCGGCAAGCATTGTTGATCTTGGTTATATACTGTGGAAAGAGCAATCTTCTAACCTGAATGTAAAAGGTTCTTATGAGTTTGAGGGGCTTAATATAAGCTCTATGCTTGTAGTAAATGACAGCAGTAGTATGGATGATGTTCTGGATGAGTTGTTAGATACTTTACTCGTGACCTTTGATCCTGCAGACAGTCATGATGCATATAAGACCTATACACCGGCCAAGGTTTATATTGGGGCAAATTATAAGGTGCATGATAATATTTCTTTCGGTCTTTTGTCGAAGACACAAATTGAGAAGGGTAAATTATGGGAATCATTGACATTTTCTGCCAACCTTAGGGCAGGGAAGGCTCTAACGACCAGTTTCAGTTATTCCCTTACAAACAGCATATATAATAATATTGGTGTGGGACTTAGCCTCAGGGGAGGCCCTTTCCAGTTTTATTTTGTAACAGATAAGATTTATTATAAGTTGTCGAGACTAAGAATGGATATTGAAAATTCAAGCGATATTATAATCCCATCTAATTTTGACAGTTTTAATTTCAGGTTCGGATTTAATATTATCTTCGGTTGTAAATCAAAGCGTCCCAAAGACAGGCCTATGATAAATTAATTTGTCAGGCTTCGGTTTTAATTCTTTTACCAGCTTGGAAAAAATAAGTAAATTCGCAGCAATTGTATCTATTGATCAATGGCAGCATTATTCCGTATAATATTATTTCTTTTACTGGCCTATTACCTGGTAAAGATCTTTTCATTCTTGTTCAGGTCGCCGAATACAAATAAGAGGCCCGGAGAAGATAATTATCAAAGATCTTCCAGGAAGGAAGGTGAAGTAAGCATTGATCATGTTCCCGATAAGGACGAAACTATAAATAAAGACAAAGGAGATTATGTGGATTACGAGGAACTGGAATAAAATTATTGATCAAATAAAATGAAAAAGTTATCGCTTAAAAAAATTATTCCTCATGTTACAGCTGTTATTATCTTTCTGGTACTGACATTAAGCTATCTGAACCCTATGCTTGAAGGTAAAAAACTCAGGCAGCATGATTCTATGCAATTCAGGGGAATGTCTAAAGAGATAGTTGATTACAGGGAAGAAACGGGTAAAGAGGCACTTTGGACAAATAGCATGTTTGGAGGAATGCCGGCATATTTAATAAGTGTTTATTATAAGTCTAACCTGTTCAGGTACCTGGACAAATATGTTTCACTTGGTTTAAAAACTCCTGCCAGTTTTGTTTTCCTTGCTTTCCTTGGCTTCTATTTTCTTCTGGTAATCGGCTTCAGAATGGATCCATGGCTGGGAATTGCGGGAGCGATAGCTTTTGGTCTTTCCACGTATTTCTTTATAATTGCTGCTGCGGGACATAATACCAAGGCACATGCACTGGCTTATGCGGCCCCTGTTATAGCGGGGGTGGTAATGGTGTTCAGGGGACAAAAGCTATGGGGGAGCGTGGTGACGGCAATAGCGCTTAGTATTCAGATATCAGCTAATCATCCGCAGATCACTTATTACACCATGTTACTGATACTGGTATTTGGTGTTGTGTTTTTAACAGATGCTATAAGGGAAAAGACAATAGTGGAATTTAGCACTAAAGTCTCTTTGTTGTTGCTGGCAGTAATAGTTTCAATTGGGGTAAATATTACCAGCCTGTATCTGACTTATGATTATGGAAAGGATTCAATAAGAGGTAAGACGGAATTAAGTTCTGAAAAGGAAAACAGGACAGGAGGGCTGGATAAGGATTATATCCTGAATGATTATTCATATGGAATTGATGAGACACTGAACCTTATGATACCCAACTTTAAGGGGGGTGCAACAGGAGGCCTGGACCTGAAATCGAAAACATATAAAGAGCTGCGCAGGAATAATGTGCCTAATGCAGCCAGGATAGTGAAATATAGTCCCCTTGCTTATTGGGGGAAACAACGTTTTGTATCAGGACCGGTTTATATTGGAGCTGTTGTTGTTTTCCTGTTCTTTTTTGCGGCATTTTTTGTTAAGGGCCCGTATAAATGGTGGCTTGTAAGTGCTACCATTTTATCTATTATGCTTGCCTGGGGGAAGAACCTTATGTTTTTTTCAGATTTTTTTATAGACTATTTCCCGGGCTATAATAAGTTCAGGGCAGTTTCAATGACCCTGGTTATTGCCCAGATTACTATACCGTTGCTGGCCCTGCTGGCTCTTGACAGGATAATTAAAGGAGATTATAGCAGGAATGATTTTTTAAAGGCTCTAAAATATTCATTTGCAATAAGCGGAGGTATCAGCCTGTTTTTCGCATTGTTTCCAGGTTTATTATTCAACTTTTCTGCTCCTGTAGATGAGCAGTTAATAGCTTCAGGATGGCCACAAAAGTTATTACAGGCCGTGTTGCAGGATAGGAAAGAGCTTTTACAGGAAGATTCTTTTCGTTCTTTTATTTTTATAAGCCTTAGTGCTATTGTTCTTTACTCATATTTCAGGGGGTGGCTGCAGGGAAAATATTTTATAGCTGTTCTTGGAATATTGTTTATTGCCGATTTGTGGCCTGTTGACAGGAGGTATCTTAATAAAGATAATTTTGAGACTCCCAGGGAGCAAAAAAATACATTTGTTCCTGCACCTGCCAACCTTGCGATATTAAAGGATAATGATCCTGATTTCAGGGTTTTAAACCTGACGGTAAGTACTTTTAATGATGCAGTAACTTCTTATCATCATAAGTCTGTCGGAGGATATCATGGAGCCAAGATGCGAAGATACCAGGAACTGATAACTCATTATATTAGTCAGAATAATATGGGGGTATTAAATATGCTGAATACTAAGTATTTTATTGTTCCCGGACCGGATAATCAGGCACAGGCACGTCTGAATCCTGATGCATATGGTAATGCCTGGTTTATTGACAGCTTTCATGTGGTGGAAAATGCAGATGAAGAAATAAAGATGCTGGGAGAAATTAATACCCGCACGGAGGCTGTTGTTGATAAGCGCTTCGATGATATTATTAAAAACTTTGTAGCTGAAAAGGATACAACAGCTGTAATCAGCTTAAAGTCTTATGCTCCGAATTACCTTGTTTATGAATATAAGTCTGCCAGTGAACAGTTTGCAGTATTTTCCGAGATATTTTATGATAAAGGCTGGACAGCCTATATTGATGGTGCTGAAAGCCCCCATTTCAGGACAGATTACGTTTTAAGAGGAATGATATTACCTGCAGGTGAGCATAAGATTGAATTTAAGTTTCATCCGGCAGCATATTATACGGGAGAGAAAGTATCACTGGCCAGTTCACTTTTTTTATTGCTTCTGCTGGGGATTTTAAGTTTCAGGTCAATTAAGCAAGCTGTCAAGAATGACTAGGATAAACTATACGGGCTGTCCCCTCTGCAATAGTACAAAGCTTTATGGCTTTATGAAAATAAAGGATTACTTCCTGAGCGGGGAGAGCTTTGAGCTGCAGAAGTGCAATTCATGTGGTTTTGTTTTTACACAGGGGCATCCGGATAAAAATGAAATAGCTGAATATTACAAGTCGGAAGAATACATTTCTCACAGCGATATCCGTCGGGGACTGGTAAACAAAACCTATCATTATGCCAGACAGTTTATGCTTGGCAGTAAAAGAAGGCTGATCCGGAAATATATAGGTGAGAGTTCAGGATCCATACTTGATATTGGAAGCGGAACCGGGTTTTTTCTTAAACATATGAAGGATCATGGCTGGAAAGTAAAAGCTATTGAGCCCAGTGAGGAGGGGAGAGCCTTTTGCAAAAGGGAATTTTCGATTGATGCACAAAAGCCCGGAGAGCTGTTTAAGATGGAAGACAGGAGCTTTGATGCAATAAGCATGTGGCACGTGCTGGAGCATGTAGAAGATATGAATGGCTATATGAAAAAGATCTTTTCATTGCTTAAAAATGATGGGAAAGCTTTTATTGCACTACCAAATCATTTATCCCTTGATGCAGCAATGTATAAAGATAAATGGGCAGCCTGGGATGTGCCCAGGCATTTATGGCATTTTACACCAAAAACCTTCGAAAGCCTGGCCCTTAAACATAATTTCAAGCTTCTGAAAAAGAAAAGTATGCCACTGGATGCTGTTTATGTTTCCATATTGAGTGAGAAATACAGAAATAAACCATTCCCACTTATCAGAGGAGGCCTGATAGGAATAGTTTCTCTTATCCGGGGTCTTATCAGCCTTAATAAAAGCAGTTCGATAATTTATGTCTTAAATAAATAACCACTTTGCCAGGAGATCAGTCCCGGGAAGGATCAGGGTATAATCAATTGTTTGGTTTTTATTCAATACCCAGTTCTTCGAGTTTTTTTTCGGTTCTTTCCGATATCTCATCATATCGTTTCTGGTATTTTTCCTGAGAGGCGCAGTCCACAAGTTCGTTACTCCACTGGGTCATCCATAAAGACCCTTCCTGTGCCATCTTCATAAACTCTTCAGAAAGCGTGGCATCCATTGGGTTCTTCATATATTTTTCAACTAATTTAATGTAGTTATCTGTCCATTTTTCATATTTGTCAATAAACTCTTCACAATTGTTGGCTTTTTCAAGATCGCTTGACTTTACAGATTCATCCATTGATTGTTTTAAGGCATTGCTTGATTCTTTCTTTTCATTCGAGGGATTATTGCCACAAGATGCGAACAACAGGCCTGTAAAAAGGATCAGGGAAATAATTGATTTCATAAGTAATGTTTTTATTTATTATTGGATTATAACTGAGAAGATTCTTTTATGTTTTTGGATAAATTTACCTTTTTTATAAGATCTTTTAAATGAAATTTTAAATTGTTTTCAGGAATGTTTATTTATAATCATGGTTTTTGCTTAATAATTGTATAGCAGTTTCCAGGCTATCCTTATCATTAATATTAAAAAAAAGCCTGGGATGATAAAAACTTAATCCGGTGTGGAATTCAATTTCAGAATGTCTGCTTGCGGAGATAAGATTCATTAGTTTGAGATCTTTCTTTTCAATTTGTTTTTCAATTAAAGGAAGCATTGATTTTGAATAAACACCACATAGAGGTTCCAGCCTTTTATTATCATGAATGGGAATAACAGCTGGGAAATTGTCTGAATTGGCCAGGATGTAACTGATAGCATCTGAGCTAATAAATGGCATATCACATGAAAGAATAAAATTAATCCCGGTACCGGAATAATTGAGGCCTGAATGAATCCCTCCTATTGGTCCCATGTTTGTATATATATCTTCAACAAAAGGGTATCCGAATTTTTTGTAATCAGGATTGTTTGAACATATAATTATTTCGTTACAAAGGGGTTTAACAGTATCTATGGAGTACTGAACCAGGGTTTTACCATCCAGTTTAAGCAGCCCCTTATCTGTGCCCAGCCTTGAACTTTTGCCACCACAAAGTATAATAGCGTTTACTTTATTCATGCTGTGCCTTAATTTTTTTTGAATTTGCAAACTTGTTTGTGAATTCCGAAGATAAGAACTTGTCAGGACACAAAAAAGGCCACATGCTAATCATTACAGCCTGTTTTCAAAATAAGTATTGAAGGCAGGAAGATTGATATTATAAACCATGATCACCTGGAGAAGGTGTCGGAGACTGGAAAATAAAAAGATTATTTCCCGGTATGATTATTCTTTATCCTTTTGAAGACTGCTGCAGTTACATTTCATACAGAGAACAGTCCATATTATTCCCAGCAGCAACCCAACCCCAAGAGCAATATAAAATACTGTCTTTGGCAAACCCAGGCAACAGCTTAAGAAGCCCAGAATGATAATTGCCAGTACACCTGCCATTCCGAGAATCATGCTGTGAAATCCTGCATTTACAAAAAAGTTTTTCATTTTCGAACAAGTATTGCTTTCTTCGCTTTCTTTATTCATAATTATTGATTTTACTTATGAATCTGCAGTGTCATCATTATTTCTTGTGAACCTGGTACTACAATCTTCTAACCAGTACAGCCAGGTTCTTTAAGAACGGTCCACATTAAACATACGGAATTATTAGCTTAAAATCTTGAGGAAAAGCGTGACATTCATTAAGTTGGATTGTGATATTTGTTACAAATGATATAAATCGAATATTATAACAAATCTGGCATAACTTATAGGATAATAAGCTATTAGCTGCTGATGTCGGGACATGGAAACAGGAATGCAGTTTTTCATTTACCAATGAGCCTTGTTCTACTTTGGCATCTCCCGGATGTGAATATTTTTATTTTCCCCCCTGTTCATAAATATGAACTCCAAAAGGATTTTTAATATATTCGTTTAATTTACGGCTTTCGACTTCTGAATTCTCAAGGATAAGCTGGAGCAGATCGTCTATTGATACTATACCAACAATATTATTATCCTTCATAATTGGGATATGCCTGATATGCTTGCTTACCATCATATTCATTAGGCGTCTTGGAGTATCGGTTATCTCTCCGACAATAATATCTTCAACCTTTGTCATCAGGCTTTCAACTTCTTTCTCTCCAAGATGTGATCCGCTTTTGTAGCATTTATACAAAACATCTCTTTCGGAAAGTATCCCGGCAACATTTCCTTTTTCATCTACAACCATTAAGGCTCCAACACGATGTTCATCCAAAACTACTACTGCTTCAATAGCTTTGGTTGATTTATCAACTGTGAAAAGCGTTTTTCCTTTTCCTTTTATTATGTCTTCAATTTTCATAAATTATTTCTTATTTAAAAAATTATCAATTCCAATTGCTGCCTTATGTCCGTTGGCTATACCGTGTATCACATCCGGGCCCTGTATCATATCACCACCGGCAAATAACCAGTCGAGTGATGTCTGGAAGTAATCATCAACATTTATCCTTCCCCTTGGTCCAAACTCAATCTTTTCTTTTAATTCTTCGGGAAGATAAGAAATATCCATTCCCTGACCAATAGATTCAACTATCATATCTGCTTCAAAGAAGTTTTTGTCATCTTCATCAAGGCTGGGATTAAAACGACCTGTCTCATCAAATATAGATAAGCATCTTACTACATGCAGTCCTTTTATCTTACCATCTTCAATCTCAATTGATTTTGGTCCCCAGCCCGGATTTATTATTGAACCTTCTTCTCTGGCTTCAACTACCTCTTCCCTGTCGGCGGGCATTACTTCTTCTTTCTCAAGTGAGGTAGTAATAACCCCGACTTTTCCATATTTTATTTTTTGCAGTCGTGCTATAGACCTGGTAATATCCATGGCAACATTACCACCACCTATTACCACCACTTTCTCAGGAACCATTATTTCTTTCCCCTCGGTTATTTCACGCAGCAGGTCTATGGACTGGAATACATGCTCATGATCAGAACCGGGAATTGCTGTCGAACGTCCCAGGTGAAGACCAGTTCCTACATAAACTACATCATAATTTTCTTTCAGCTCCATGAATTTAGCTGCATCCACATTTGTATTATAGATGATTTCAGTACCCAATGATTCAATATATTTTACGTCTTTATCTATCTGGTCGTATGGAAGACGATATTCAGGGATCCCGTACCTCATCATACCGCCTGCCTTATCGAGTTTTTCAAAGATGGTACAGTTATGTCCCAGCAGGCTTAAATAATATGCAGCAGATAAACTTGCCGGTCCTGCACCAATAAGAGCAATTTTTTTATCGCCTTTATATATTTTCTGTGTATCCAGTATTTCCTTGTATTTATCAGAAGGCACCTGGTCGGCAATATAGCGCTTCAGCCAGCGTATTGACAGTGGATCGCCTTCATGTCCTACAGAACATACATCCTCACATTTATGAGTACATATACGTCCGCATATCTCAGGAAGGGGGTTGGTTTCGTAAAGGACACGCATACCTTCTTCAATATCATCATTACGGATTGCCTTGATATATTCCGGTATTCCCATATGGGCGGGACAGGTGGCAACGCAAATGCCGCATTCTACGCAGCGGTCTGCTTCCTTCTGTGCCTGTTCTTTTGAATAACCTTTTACGAATTCAATGAAAGAATCACCTCTCTCTTCAGCTTCCATCTCTTCCATACTAACACGTTCCTGTCCGTAGAAGTGGTAATTCGGAACAGGCTTTTTCCATCCTTCTTCTTTTTCATCCCAAGGCTTTTTATCAATGCCGGGTATATATTTTAGTTCTTCGGGATCTTCGCATATCCATGTATGTTCATTGCTAAGGCTTAATGATCCTGTTGTACAAACATCCACGCACAAACCGCACCAGCAACACCTTCCGTAGTCAACCAGGGGGCGTAGTCCGCTATCGCCGTCTTTTGTTTCTATCCCTTCAGCAGGAACCATAACAATAGCTTCATTTTCACAAATGGCCTCACAACTTCCACAGCCTATACAGGTATCTACATCGTTTTTGTGGAACCCTCTGTAACGGGGTGCTCCCTCACGCATAGGGTCTTTAAGGGTTACCGGTTTCTTGACCAGGTTTCCCCAGGCCTTGAATGGAATTAATGTATCTTTTAAACTCATCTTTTCTTTTTATTAATCAGCCTTTGCAATTTCTTGCTTATCAGTAATTATCTTTCAATTTCAGGAGGACAGGTTTGCAGCGATACCATAATGGCCGCCACATCTGCAATATTTGCTCCTACCAGCAAGTCTTGCAGTAGGGCAACCGCCTGAGTGTAAGAAGGTCCTCTTAGGTTTATCCTGCGCGGTTTATCGCTGCCGTCAGTAACCATATAAAGTCCATATTCTCCACGTGATGCTTCTGAGCGTACATAAGTCTCTCCCTTTGGGATCCGCCAGTGCAAAACGTTTGGAGTTTCTGCTTTTATATCACCTTTTTCAGGCATCTTTGCCATGATCTGCCTTATAAGGTCAACAGAAGTTTGTATATCGTACCATCGAATACGGCTTCGGTTATAAATATCAGAGTGATTCATCACCTTGGGTTCGAAATCGAGCTGGTCGTATATCAAATAAGGATAATCTTTACGCACATCCCTGTTATATCCTGCAGACCGGGCAACCGGACCCACAGCACCGTATTTGTCAATCCATGAGGGATCAAGCACTGCCACATCAATAGCACGTTTCTTAAACACCGAGTTGGAATACATCAGGTTGTCTATATTTATAACGAACTGGTCTATCTCTTTCAGGTTTTCTTCCATTCTCTTCTTAAAACCACCGGGCAGCAGACCCCTGACTCCTCCCGGGGTCATAAACATATGATAAACCCTGCCACCGGTAAGTTCTTCAAAGCGGTCAAGAATAAGTTCTCTCATATATACTCCCCATTGAACACCCAGTCCCAGCGCAAATGTACCTCCCTGTCCCGGAACAACTCTCAGCAATGCCTGCAGGCGAGCCATTTCCAGTAGCAGGGCACGTATCCATTTTGCCATTTCAGGGATATCTATACCTGAAAGCTGTTCAACACATGTGCTGTAAACATATTCGTTTGAATCGGGCTCAGCCACACACATACGGATACTGGTAGGCAGTCCCTGTACAAACAGGCGGCGCTCAATAAGTTTTTCGAAACCGCGGTGCAGGTAGCCAACATGGGTTTTTGACTCAACTATCTCGTCACCGGCAAGGGTTAGCTCAAGGGCCATGTTACCTGTAACACCAGGATGGTTAGGCCCCTGCCACAGTTTCACATACTTATGTGAATCCAGGTCGATCTGAAGCTTACCATCTTCACCTTTTACAGGATATTTGCTTCTGTCTGTTTCTATGTTTAAAAGACTCATATCTTTCTTTTTTGTAAAATTATTCTTACCGCTTTTTATTTCTTTTCCTTACGGTATTCTCCCCATTCGCCAGGATGCATTTGTTCTTTCATATATTCTTTGGGATCGTTTGTCTTTGGTCTTTCACGCGGAAAAAATGTGTCGGCAGAATACTGCTTGGTATCAAAATCCCTGCGCATGGGAGGGATATTGTCCCAGCCCTCAAGAATAAAAGGTTCATCAACACCCGGACTTCCCGGGAAATCCACCCCGAACATTTCTTTTATTTCACGCTGATAAGTGGCTATCTGCTTCCATAGGTGATGCGCAGAATCCATTGATGCTTCTTTACGGTCTATCATGCAACGTATTCCAAGGTCGTATTTCTCTTCAGGCTTATTCAGGAAGTATGTTAATTGAAACTTATCGTCTTCTATCCAGTCAACACATGAGAGTAGTACAAAATGTGAAAAACCTTCTATATCACGTAAATGTGTTATTAGATTGATAAGATTTTCCTTTTTTGCACTGAGGAAAGTTAAATCGTCACGCTGATATACAATATCTTCTATTTCAAATGATGCAGACAGTTTTTCAAGCACTTGTTTCATTTGTTTCATTTCATTTTAGTTTTCTCAGTTTCACCTTTTTTAGCCATTGTCCTGTTTTTCTCGGTTTGTCCCGGACTTAACAGTTTACCGGTTTTTACTTCTGTAGTTTTTACCAATTATAATCCGGCATATTCCAGTCCTTAATTATTTTCTTTTGGTTTTCTTTGTACCAGTCAAAATTTGCTGCATACTCATTTGCCTTTTCACCTTTACCTTCTTTTATCAGCTCTTTCAGTCTGTTAAAGGCAGCCAGTAATGCTTCCGGACGAGGCATGCAACCTGCAACATAAACATCTACAGGAATATAATGATCTAAACGGTTTATTGTATTATAACTGTCGAAATACATTCCTCCGTTTATTGTGCAGCTTCCAAGTGCCAGGACATATTTTGGGCTTGGCATTTGTTCATAACTGCGAATTACTCTTTTCAGGGTTTTAACAGCCAGGTATCCTGAAATAATGAAAACATTGGACTGGCGGGGTGTTGGCCTTGATTGAATACCGAAACGAAAAGCATCGAAACGGGGAGTCATTAACGGAGGTATCTCTATACTGCCACAGCCGGTACCAAAACCAAGAACCCATAATGATTCTGCCCTGGCCCAGTTAAGGAATTTTTCAACAACGGGGATAGAGTTAGGTTCATATACCTTTGGCCTTTCATCGCTGAAATAATCTTTTATAGGGTCAACGATAAATTGTTTACCGTCGGGGCCTGTAACCTCTCTTTTGGCATAGTGAGGATTTTCAAACTTGTTATTATTTTTTGTTTCTGACATTTTCTATAAAGAATTTTTCTTCATTTCATATTTTGCGCTCACATAAGGTCTTTGTTTCAGGTTACATATATAGTATGATAGCAAGTACACCAAAAACAAGTGGTATTTTCAGGAACCATGCTACCGATTGTTCAATGCGGAAGCGCGGGAATACTACTCCAACAAATACCGACCAGAAGTAAATAAAGAATGTTTTTAAAATAAATTCAAACCAGTTTGTTGCACCACCGAAAAACAAGTTCATAAAGAGAGCTGCTTCAACAACATGAAGAATGGCAGCGTTTGTTTGCAATACACCTAAAAAAGTAGAATGATATTCAGTGGGGGGACCAATTGGGATTTCATTAGGTGCTTTTACCAGGTTGAAGGGAGAGTGACTTAATGCCCCCAGCAAAGAAAACATTCCGGCAATTGTTGCAACAGGGTTGGTCCACATGGTCCAGTTCTGAAATCCTCCCTGCTGAGCTTTAACAATATCAATAAGTGAAAGAGTATCATATTGAATTGCCAGCGAAATAATTGCCAGTGTCATGGGGACTTCAATTGTTGTGAATTGTGACAGGCCCCGGCTTATACCTATCGCCGAATATGGATGGCCCCCTTCACCGGAACCAAGGGCCATTCCAAGCATTCCGAAAAACTGGAAATACATTAACAATACAAGGTCTCCATGGAAAGAATAATTAAGCCATAGCTCACTTCCTATGATCATAGGCATGAAAAGGAAGAGTCCGACTCCGCCACCGATCCTGAATACAGGTCCCAGGTAAAACATTATACCATGACTTATCTGTGAGCGTAATGCGTAATTCTTAACAAGGTCAAGCCAGGGCTGGAACCAGCGTATGCCATATCTTTTGGCTACTCTTGCTCCCAGTTTCCTCATGATGGAGCTCATCAGCAGACCCCAGTTGAGAACTATCAGCAGGCCCAGAAGTGTAAATCCTAATCTCTTTATATCGAAGTCCATTATATCGTCTTTTTATTAATTAGAATATCATTATTAAGTAAAAGGCTATGATGTAAGCAAGCACGTATGTTGTATATACCTGGCCATTGCCACTGTACAACCTACGGCCATATTCTGCAAGTGAATGTGCCCAGTCGCTCATTGTATCCCAGAATTCGGTGATCTTTGGAGCCACCATCCAGCCCAGAGCTTTATTATAGCCTGCATAAATATTATAAGAGACATGTGTTGTCTCAGGACGCTGGGGTGCTTCGGCAGAATACACTATATTGAACTGTCCAACCTTTACTGCTTTACTGCTCAGCAATAACAGCCATCCCAGCAATGCCATAAACATTATTCCTATTGTTATCATCACTCCCGTGCCGTTCCAGTAGCCATAAGGAGCTGTTGCCAGGCCTCCTTCCCATGACAGTCCCGCATTGGGATACCATACAGATATCATTTCTCCAAGAGGTTTCAATACCAGGTCAGGTTTGGCTGAAAATATCATCAGGCCGATAATGAGAATATATATTGGTATGGCAAACCAAATGGAAATATCTTTTACATGGCGCAGGTTATCTTTCAGCTGGCCCAGGAAAACAGAATAAATAAGCTTGAACAGGTAGAGAAAAGCAATTATACCTGAGAAAAACACAATAACTCCCTGGAAGTACCAGTGTTTATCTATTACAGCATTGTAAAACAACCATTTTCCGGCAAAGCCTGATAAAGGAGGAACTCCGGCAAGGGCAATAATACCTATTAACACTGCAATAAAGGCCAGGGGCATATTTTTAATAAGCCCTCCCATTTTATACATATAATGAGTACCGACTTTCAGCACTACAGCACCTATGGTAAGGAATAAGATAGACTTATACAGGAAGTGGTTAATAGAATACACCATAGCTGTCATCCATCCCAGGTGCGACATCATGGCCAGGGCAAAAAGGATATAGCCCAGCTGTGAAATACTTGAGTAGGCAAGCAGGCGTTTTGCATCTTCCTGGAATGCTGCTGCCAGGTTACCAACAAGAGCAGTCAGGGCACCCAGCCATCCCAGCACATAAGCTACCCTGGTGGCTTCAGGGTTATTACCCATAGCTATCATCAATATCATTAGTCCGAACACACCTGCTTTAAGCAATATTGCTGATACCATAGGAGATACATCACTTTCAGCTTCAGCATGTGCTCCCGGGAGCCATATATGTAAACCAAGGGAGGCAGTTTTTGTCATAAATCCAATTGCCAGCAGGCTGAATATTACAGTTATATTTCCGCCTACAGCTGCCAGTGAGCTTAACTGGATGCTTGCTGTTTCTGCAAATGATAGTCCGAAGGCTGCAAGTATTGCATATGCTCCAGCCATTGAGAATAACATATAACTTAAGCCGTGAGCCATAGACTTCTTACCGCGGATGATTAAAAAGTATGATCCTGCTGTCATCAGTTCCCATCCAAAGAAAAACTCAAGTGTTGTTGAAGCACGGATGATAATTGCAAGTCCGGCATACATTAACAGGGCAACCGGATAAAAGCCTTCACGTTTTCCCTTGTAGGCAAAACCTGCTATAAATGTCAGTATGCCCCCCACAAGGAAGATAAGGGTAAAAATAAATCTTAACATATCCTCGCTGTATAAACCAGGGAGCATGTACCAGGATACTAAGGCCAGGCTTAATATTGACAGGATATTTTTTACAGCAGCAGGAAGAAAGTCGAGTAAATAAATAATAAGGATAAAAGCAAGTGCTATGAAATATAATCCATTAAAGTTTTCAGCGAAGGTGGATGAATAATATCCCGCGAGGTAAACAAGTATGCCGAATAAAACAGGTGGTATTACTTTATTCCATTCAAGCTTAAAGGTCCAGGATTCATTGGATTCCATTTTTATAGCATAACCCAGCCAGCGGAAGAGATAGATTCCTTCCAGGAAGGAGCCTGTCAGTATCATGGCCAGAGTAAAATATAAGCCCTGTTGTGAGAGGCTCATTATCAGTTCCCACTTACCGAAAAATGAGGGGAATGGAGGGAAGCCTATGAGTGAAAACACAAATGTTCCAAAGAGAACCAGGAAAAGCGGTTTTTTACGCAGCAAGGCCCAGTCTTTTAATTTATCTTTCTTTAGTAATCCGGCTATCCAGAACAAGCCAGCTTTTGCCAGGTAATGTGAGATCAGTATTGTAATTGCTATATATTCAAATTTATCACCCAGGAATGGTTTAAGTCCCAATATAGTCATAAGAAGCCCCAGCTGCCCTATAGAAGAATATCCGAGCAAACGTCTGGCTCCGGTTTGCTTCAGTCCAAACAGGTTGGAGCCGACAAAAGTAATAAGACCTGCCGTAGAGATGATTTTATACCATTGAAGGTCGGCTATAGGCATTAGCTTAAATAAAACGAAATACATGGCCGTAGCTGAAGCTGCAGATATTAATGCTGCAATGCCAGGGTCGGATGCTTCGTAAACATCAAGGGCCCAGCCATTGGCCGGGAAAGGTTTGAGCTCCAGGACAACTGAAACAATGATCATTAATACAGCAACGCTTCCTCCTTTAAATGCAAGCAGGTTTGAATTGCTTATATCATCTATATTCAGGCTGCCGCTGAAATAATAGGCAAAGATGATTCCCAGCAAAAAAATACCGGCAATAATGCCTGTAGCTATCATATATTTAAAACCGGCCTGTATTGATTTTCCATCCTGGATAAGAATTATCAGGCCTGCGGTGGCAATGCTTACAACCTCCATGAATACGAAGAGGTTAAAAGCATCCCGGGTGAGGATTATTACATTCAGTCCCATTACAAACACAAGAAAGACCATTATTGCATGTTTCCCTGTGTTTTTAAGGTTTTTGAACATATACAAGCCTCCGAGAAAACCTGCAAGATTAATAAGACTGCTAAGCAGAGCTTCATTCAGTCCCATTCTTAAATTAATAGAATATGGAGGTTTAAAACCTGCAGTATATACCTCTATAGCTTCTGCTCCCTGGTAAAGCTTAATGAACCATGAGGACGATACAGCAGCCATAAGGGCAATTGCAACAAGCATAAGGCTAACAGCCAGGCCATTTGATTTTTTATTTAAAAAGCCCAGGGCAAAGGCAGTTCCAAGTCCTATGCTTATTATATGTATGGGTGAAATCATGAAATAAATTTTTAATGTAGTTCTTAATTTATTTTACCATTTAAGGTCCCTGAAACTCATTATATCAAGGCTTTTCTTTTCCTTGTGCAACTTCATGGCATAAGCCAGCATAAGGGCAGTCACTCCCAGTCCGATTACTATAGCCGTTAGTA
The DNA here is from genome assembly GCA_029932855.1 of Bacteroidales bacterium. Classification (GTDB taxonomy): domain Bacteria; phylum Bacteroidota; class Bacteroidia; order Bacteroidales; family VadinHA17; genus JAYEGO01. The sequence continues at coordinate 275,377 of JAOZPG010000001.1, forward strand.
CCAGGGCCTGAGGAACCGGATCGACAATTTTGTCTATTGCTTCATTTATTCCTACTGCTGAATCGAGGATAGGAGCGGTTCCTCCCTTAACATATGCCAGGGAAACTATAACAATATGCAGTCCTGTATCGAAAATACTGAACCCGATTATCATCCGTAAAATATTCCGGTTTGTCATAATTGCCCATAGTCCGGCGATTATTACAATAAAACCGATTGTTAATGATACATATTCCATTTTTTTGTCTTTTTTACGAAGATTACTTATCTGATTGTACTGACTTGAATTCGTTAAGAATGTTAGACAGCTCAGCTCCTACTTTCAGTCCCACAAAAGAGTAGATCACCGGTATTGCCCCGGCACTCAGCAATTTACCGAATGTGCCCAGGGGGAGAATGGTATTATCCAGGAATCCTGAACCTATCAGTGCTCCCAGTGCTGCAAGTCCCACAAATACAAGTCCCGAAATACTTTCCATGAATCCAAAGAATTTATGCTGAAAGGGGGCATCCGGAAATGCAAGGAACATAAGGATTACCGCTGAGGCGATCACCGCACCCCCCTGAAAACCTCCGCCCGGACTTAAATGGCCGTTCATGAATATATAAACGCCAAACATTACCATTATAGGGACCAGTACCCGGGCTGCAGTAATAAATATCTCGCTGTTGGGGCGAAGTGTTCGAAGTGTGGATGGTCCTTTAAGGAAAAAAGCAATTATGGCGGCTGTTAAGAATAAGATTGTGACCTCTCCCAGGGTATCCAATCCCCTGTAAGTCACCACAATGGCAGTAACCAGGTTGACCGAATTTACTTTTTCAATATTTTCTTTCTGTGCATAATAAGTTGCCAGCTCAGATAGATGGTCATTGCCTGAGAAGCTTTGTATCAATGGATAAAGCATTAATCCGAAAGCAGCCAGTATTATAATTATGAATAATTTTCTCATCGGAGTTTATATGTTTTAATTAAACTGTTTCCTGGTCTTCAGTCCCATTTGTGGTTCTGATGCGGTTCAGGACATAAAAGAAAATGATTGTTGACAGGCCGCTTCCGATAGCGGCTTCAGTCATTGCCACATCCGGTGCTGCCAGCAGCAGGTATAATACCGATGCAAAAAGGCTTAATACCCCTGCAGCAATAATGGCTACTATCAGTTTTTTGTGAAAAACAGCTATTCCGGTTACTACCAGCATAATCACTCCTAATGCAATACTTATTAATAAAAAACTCATTTTTTTAGCTTTAACAGATATCTTGTTAATAAGAACTATTTACTTTCTATCTTGGTTTTAAGAACTTTTTTGCTCAGTTTTAATTTGTCAACTTTTGTTTTACTGCTAAAGGGTATCTTAATATAGTAAGCAGCCCTTGCCATAACATGAGATGAAACAGGGTTGGTCATCATAATGAAAAAGACCAGTAAAACAAGTTTACCTGCCCATGCAGGAACAATAACTATTAAGCCTGCCAGGCTAAGAATGGTTCCCAGGGTTGTTGCCTTGGTTCCAACTTGCAGGCGGTTATAGACATCGGGCATACGTACCAGACCAATGGAGGCGATAAGCAGTACCAGGGATCCGATAAGGGTTATGATTGCACCAAATATTTCCATTTTTTCAAGTATTTTTTTACAAACTCTTTTCCAGGTATTTAGCAATAATGATAACCGCCAGGAAGCTTAATAAACCATATACCAATGCTATATCCAGGTATATTATGCGTCCTGTCATTTTCGCAAGAACAGCTATCAGGGCAATAGAAGATACGGTCATAATATCAAAGGCAATAACCCTGTCAACAGATGTTTTGCCAATAAGGAATCGTATCATACTTATGGCTATACTTAAAAGTATAATAGCCATAGCGATTGTTAGAATTGTATTAACCATAAATTACCTCCAGATATTTTTCAAATTTTTCAACTATCTTTTTACTTGCATTTTCAATCTCGTCATCTTCCACATCTATCCAATGGATAAAAAAAGAATCATCCTTTACTTCAACAGTCAGGGTTCCTGGAGTAAGGGTAATTGAATTTGCCAGGACCATACGGCCAAATTTTGATTTAAGCCTGGTTTTAACTTCAACTATCCCCGGATTAATTGGCAGGGAAGGGGACAGAACACGGCGTGAGACGTCGATGTTTGACTTATATAGATCGATAAAGAATATTATCAGATAAACCAGTGTGTAGGCAAAAGCCTTTGGTGTGAGTTTAATATCCGAAAAAACTTCACACTTGCGACAAAAAAGCAGGCTGCTCAAAAGAGCAATGATTATGCCTGGGATAAGAATGTCGATTTGCAGAGTATTGTTCAGAAGTATCCAAACAATCATTAAAATAAGGAAAGTGATACTTATATTCTTCATGAGATCATCTTTTGAGAACGCCGGCAATTAGTCATTATTGGGCCGATAATTACATTCATATTTTAAATCGCACAAAATTAACGACTTGGAAGCTATTTTTTTGCTAGTAATGTATTTGATATATTTGCATTTTAATATAAATAGATATGAAAAAAAACAGATCTATGTCTGTTTGTTTTTTTATAGTGAGTGATATTTGATCAGAGGGGATAAATGAAATGAAAAAAACAAGGGATGAAAATTGTACACAATGTGAGAGCCTGGCCGATTGTTTTAAAAACTTATCGGAAGAACAGCTCAAGACTATTCAGGAACACAGGGTACATATTAGGTATAACAAGAAGGAGATAGTTGCCAAACAAGGTTCTTTTGCTACGCATATTATATTTATCAGGCAGGGATATTTGAAATTATATATTGAAGGGGAGTCCGATAAGGAAGATCTGATCATAAACATTTTTGGTCCGAATCAGTTAATAGGTCTTTCCTCCCTGTTTGATAATAATACTTATCAATACAGTGTATCAACCCTTGTTCCTTCTGAACTATGTCTTTTTGAGGTTAAGGATATACAAAAGCTGATAGCCGAAAATTCAGATTTTGGATTAGGTATACTTCGCCGTTCACACAGGAGTACCCTTCATGCCTATAAGCAGATGTACAATCTTACCCATAAGCAATTGCATGGCAGGATAGCAAGTGCATTTCTGTATTTGTCACAGCAGGTATTTGTTGGTGATTCTTTTAAGATATTATTGAACAGGAATGAGCTGGCAAACTTTACTGCAATGTCAACCATGAGTGCTATCCGCACAATTAACAGCCTGAAGCAACAGGGCATAATAAGTGATGTTAAGGGGGTGATCAGCATTCTTGACAAGGAAGCTCTTGAAGAGATAAGCAGATTTGGTTAATTATCCCATTTTGGCAGTTTGCATTCAGGACTAAGTTGCTTTAACAATTCCTGGAAATCATCAAGGCTGCGCATCATGATATCTGAATCCTCATTATGGCAATTAAGACATACACCTACAGTAAGTATTCTTTTTTGTTCATTGAGGCTAAAAGGCCTGAAGTTATTTCGTGTGGAGACCTGGGCCCTTCTTTCACCAAGGAATGGTATCCATGCATCTTCCGGCAGATTATCATGTTTATTTAACTCATAGCGTGGAGTAAAGCTCCACTTCCTGCTTTCGTTATTGAAACTGAGTTTTCCTTCCCCGTATCCCAGGGTTACGGGATCATTGTGACACGACTTACAGCTTCTGCCTTCAGCCTGGATAGTATGGGGCCCGGCAGGGGAGAACAGGCGATGAAAGCTAAAAGTATTTGCGCCAGATCTTTTTGGATACATGTCTTTATCAAGTGTCATTACCATTCCGGGTATAGCGGGTTTTATTATCCGGTCAGATTTATTTTTATCCCGAACTTTTTCGGTTTCAATATTTTTCCTATTGTGTAATTCCACTCCCAGGGTTGGAGCTATAGCCATATACTTACCGGCATATTCAACCCAGGATCCTTTAGTATATTTATTAGCATATATATCATAGCCGGTGGTATGAGGTTCATATTCGGTATGACAGCCAAGGCAGCGTGGTGCCCACGATGTATGGCATGCACTGCAGCCCAGGTCGTCATGGGCTTCTCCCCGGGTACATATTTCTGCAGGTGGGAGGACAGGGTGCAAGTTCCCGGATAACTTAGAATACAGCCACAGGGAATCATTGTTTATAAATGTATTTACCAGGGGGTCGCCGGATTTGAGGACTGACAGGTAGCGATGAGCCTGATCGGTAATAGCTCTCAGGTCATGGATCTTTTTTGATTCGGAATCGAATTCACCGGGAAAGAATGTTTTTCCGGGATTCTTTGTATGACAATCTTCACAGCTTACTTTCAGCTGATCTTCCTTGTGCCTGTAGATATTTCCGTCTCCCATTAATTCATAGGATGTATGGCAATCAATGCAGGCCATACCTTTACGGTGGTGAATATCATCTTCCATACGCATGAATACTCTATGATCTTCAAGTACCCTGAAGCCAGGGTTATCTAAAAGGCTGTCATGCTCATCAAGCTGTGTTTCGTGCCAGCCTTCATAATTGGTCGATATTCTTCCCGACCGGCTATGGCATCCAAAGCAGTGATCATTACTTATATTTATTGATAATGAAGGATGAGAATTGAAGTAATAATTATTTTGCCGCTTAGTTGAGTGATAATCATTATGTGCTTTTAGTGAGCTGTCGGAATAATCCAGGTGACAGGCATTACATCCTCCCCCCCTGCTAAGCTGAGTGACAGGACCGGTTTCGGTCTTTTCATTGCCCAGGTGGCAGGAGGCACAGAGATCGCGAAGATGGTTGTCGGCAGCAGATTGCCCCAGTCCGCTAACATGACTCAGTTCATTTAGGTCTAAAGCTTCGCCAAAAACAAAGCGATCGACAGTGATCATTCCGCTTAAGGAAGACATCATGGAGGACTTAACTCGGACCGGGATATCGGGGTGGCAATCGGTGGTACCACAACTACGCGCAGCATCTGTATTATTTCCCGGTATTAATATCATATTCCTGTGGGCATGAACTTTGTTAAGTGAGAAAGAATTTCCCCCGTGGCAGGATACACATCCTATGGCTTCGGGATCATGAGCCGGTGAGAATCCTTTCATCCCGGAATGACAGACCAGGCAGCCTTCTTCCCTGCCAAGTACAACAGGGATGCCTGATATTTCAAGGCTGTCGCGGTAGCTATCCGTACCGGCATACAGGGGGTTAAATGGATTGTAAAACAGCCTGTTTATTCCTTCATTCCATGGCCATTGCCATCTCCAGTTTTCGCCACGAAAGAAATTGCCGGTTACCGATAGCAGGAGGTAGGCCCAGAATGAATAAAGGATAAGGTTTCTTGTAAGTTGTTCCGGCCTGTTTCTTAATGAAGGAAGAAAATATATAAGAATTAGTATGCCGGTAATAAGCATTAAGGAAATGCCCGGGTAGCTCAGCCAGTGTAATATTTCCTGTAAGCCGAGAAAATACCAGGGCCCTTTCATAACAGGATCGAGATTATTATGTAGAGGAGCCTGGAAGAATATTGAAAGAACAGTTGTGAAGGCCAGGAGAATTATAAAGGTCCTTAAACTGCCCCAGATCGTTTTGGCATGTTCTATAATGATTATTACTAAAAATATGCTTGTTGTTGCCAGGTGGTGAACATAAATGAGCTGAAAGTCGCCTTCAGATCCCAGTACAGTGTATGAGATAAGATCACCGAAAACAGGTATTGAAGAAAGCAGGGATTCAAGTATTCTCCTGGCCTGCATACTGTCGGCATCGGCTTTTAATATAAAGCCCGAAAGCATTAACAAAAAGATAAAAAGAATGGATATTACCAGCCTGAACCAAACTCCTTTACGCAGGCTTATCTCTTTTGATTTTTTCAGGTAGTCCCAGATATGCAAAACAGCAAGAACAAGAAAGAACTGGGCACTCCAGTAGTGAAGATTCCTGAACAGGCTTGCCCAGGGATTGGCTATCAGCAGTCTTCCTATTGAGGAGTAGGGGTTTTCAATATCAAATGGAATGGCAAGAAATATTCCGGAAACAAGGGCAATAAGGAAGAAGCTCAGGGACATCATTCCGTAGCTGTCGAAAAAGATCAGCTTCTTAATATTTCCGGTCTTTCTTAGTTGCATCTATGTCAGTTGTATGATTATGCTTTTACCGTCACTGGTCCTGCTGTAATTATAGCTTTCGAGAGACTTTTTGGCCGGACCTTTCAGGCATGTGCCGTTCAGGTCGAAAACCGAACCGTGACAGGGGCATATCAGTTTATTATTTTCCATATGCTTTATCCTGCATCCCAGGTGGGTGCATCTTGAAGAAAAAATGCTCAGCCTGTCATTTTCTTTTATAACAATTACCTGGTCAAGAAAATGAATGCCTGCAGAAATATCTGCAGGTATTTTTATTTCTTTATTCAGGTTTTGCAGGAGTTTATGGTTTTTTACAGAAATGTGCCAGATAAGATAAAATGGAAATAGCAATATTAGTCCCGTGAGCCTGAAAAAATCCTTTCGTGATATTTTTAGTCCTTTTTTCATTTACTTAAAGCATAAAACTACAATATAATAGCTTAATATCAGAATAGCTTTTTCCCTTAAAAAGGATAGTATTCAATGATATAATTATGGCAAGTATTTCATTACTAATAATATAAATAGCAGTAAATATCTCTTAAAAAGTAATTAATCTAAATAAACACAAAAAAAGCTTTTTGGAGTTTTATAAGAAGTGTTTCAATTAATAAGGATGAGGCTAAATCCTTTTTTTGCTGCAAGTTGTGATATCTCAGGCAATTGGTGAGCTCAGTTTTTTTCTTTCCATTACAAACAGAAATAAATAATACAGGATCTTTTATTATATAATCTTAATATAAATAACTAGCTTAAAGGTCAGATAAACAGTAAGATACACTTAATATATTGTATAACATTTTTTTTCTTTCACTATCTGCCTGAATTTCTATATTTTCAATACCAATTAAAACTATTCAAAAAGTTTCACAGTAACATATATGAGAATATTGATGCGTTTTTAAGTATTAAGAAATATTTAGGAAATGAAGAAAACAAGAAGAGATTTCATTAAAATTTCCGCGGTAGGATCAGGTGGGCTTGCACTGGGTTTAAGTACGATAAAGATTGCTAATGCCAGTGATGGGGAAAATGGCCTTTTCAAGTCTTCGCATGCCAGGCCGGTTTTGCAGAACAGGTATCCTACCTATTGCGAGGTTTGTTTCTGGAAATGTGCAGCATGGACATATACCGATGATAATGGGGAGATAGTTAAGATAATAGGTAATGACGAGGATCCTCATTGTGAGGGAAGGCTGTGTCCGAGGGGAACAGGAGGAGTTGGTATGTATCATGATGAGGACCGCCTGAAGAAGCCTCTTATCAGGGTAGAAAAAGATGGAAAACAGGAGTTCAGGGAGGCTTCATGGGAAGAAGCCCTGGACCTGGTGGCCGGGAAACTTAATAAGCTCAAGGAAGAGCATGGTGCGGAAAGCCTTGCATTATTTTCACATGGTTCAGGAGGGAAGATGATGAGTCATCTGGTTAAAGCATTTGGCACGACCAGTATTGCAGCTCCTTCATTTGCCCAGTGTCGTGGCCCCAGGGAAGTTGGATTTGCTGCTACATTTGGAGAGACTGTCCTGTCTCCTGAAAGAACAGATATACGTGATACCAGATGCCTGGTGCTTATTGGATCACATATTGGTGAAAATATGCATAATGGGCAGGTGCAGGAAATGTCGGATGCCATAGATAAAGGTGCTACAATTATTACTGTTGATCCCAGGTTTTCAACTGCGGCCAGTAAATCACAATACTGGCTTCCTATTAAGCCGGCAACAGACATGGCACTTTTACTGGCCTGGATACATGTTATTATATATGAAGGCTTGTATGATAAAGATTATATTGAAAAATATGCTTATGGACTAGATCAGCTGAAACAGCATGTTAAGAACATGACTCCTGAATGGGCTTATGGTATTACCACCATTGAACCGGATGTAATTCGTAAGACAGCTCATGAGATGGCAGCTGCCTCACCAGCAGTTATTATTCACCCCGGAAGACATGTTACCTGGTATGGTGATGATACTCAAAGGTCAAGAGCTATTGCCATATTAAATGCATTGCTTGGTTCATGGGGCAGAAGGGGAGGCTTTTATAATCCTGAGAAGGTAAACCTGCCTGATTATCCCTCACCCGGGTATCCCAAGCCAAAAAGAACATGGAAAGATGCTTTTCCCGGTCAGTATAAATTAGTTGACGAGGTGCTTTCTACAGGAATATGTTATTCCAGCATCCCAAATCCTGATATGGAGTTCAATATAAAGGCATGGATGGTTTACGGAACGAATTTGCTTGCTTCTTTACCTGAACAGGAAAAAACAATAGAGGCAATTCAAAACCTTGACTTCCTGGTTGTTATAGATACCATGCCAATGGAGATCACGGGTTATGCTGATGTTATTTTACCTGAGTGTACTTATCTGGAAAGGTATGATATATTAAGAGCTTCCCCGCACAGGGAACCATATCTTGCTTTAAGAATGCCTGCCGTAAAACCAAAATACGATTCCAAACCCAATTGGTGGATAGCAAAAGAACTGGGTTCGCGCCTGGGACTTGAAGATTATTTTAAATGGGAAAATATTGAAGAGTATCTTGACTGGCAGTTGAAGAAGGTAGGTTCATCACTTGAGGAAATGAAGAAGATAGGTATTAAGAAATTCCCCAGGGAATATGAAGATCTGTATGCATTGAACGGAGAGGATTTTGAGTTTAATACAAATACGGGAAAGATTGAACTTTATTCCACCGAGCTTGCAAGTGAAGGATTTGATCCATTGCCGAAATATACTCATCACAGGGAGCCCGATCCGGGTTATTACAGATTGAATTACGGACGTGCACCCATGCATACTTTCAGTCGTACGGCCAATAATCCAAATCTTACAGACCTGATGGATGAGAATAATGTATGGGTGAATCCTAAAGTTGCCAGTATTTGGGGATTAAAGAACGATCAGTATGTGTATCTAAAGAACCAGGACGGAGTTGTAACTTCCTTCCCTGTAAAAATAAGGATAACCGAAAGGATACGCTGGGATTCGGTTTATATGGTTCATGGCTTTGGGCATGCTGATAAAAAACTTACACGTGCTTATGGAAAAGGTGCCAGTGATTCGGAAATGATTACAAATGTTAAGATCGACCCTGTTATGGGTGGTACCGGCATGAGAGAGAATTTTGTGACTTTTATTACTGAGCTTGAAAAAAAGGAGGATAGATCATGAGATATGCAATGGCAATAGACACAAAGAAATGTGTCGGTTGTAGCGACTGTGTTGTCGCCTGTCAAACAGAGAATAATGTACCTGTAGGTTATTGTCGCGACTGGGTGGTGGAAAGTGTTGCAGGAAGCTATCCCCAGCTTGAGATTGAGATAAGGTCGGAAAGATGCAATCATTGTGATAATGCTCCTTGTGTGCGTTGTTGTCCCACAGGAGCCAGTCATATCGTTGATGGAGGAGTGGTGCTTGTGGATCCTGTAAAATGTATTGGCTGTGGGGCCTGTATTGAGGCATGTCCCTATGATGCACGTTATTCACATCCTGACGGACATGTTGATAAATGTACTTTTTGTATTCACAGGGTTGAAAAGGGGCAGGATCCTGCATGTGTTTCTGTTTGTCCTACAAATTGTATGTACTTCGGTGATCTGGATAATCCCAATTCTGATGTTTCCAAAGCTCTTGCAACCCGTAAGTATAAGGTGCTGGCACCTGAAGCAGGTACCAAGCCCCAGGTTTATTATTTAGTTTAAGCAATATCCCAATAAAAAATAATTTGTTATGAACGAAGAATTGATAATTAGTGGCAGAATGAACCCGGGGATTGATCCTTACTTACATGTATGGCACTGGCCAATCCCAACTTATCTTTTTCTTGGAGGGCTGGCTGCAGGCATATTGTTTTTTTCTGGTTTATACTATATACTGGGAAAAGAAAAGCAATTACCAACAGCTGTAAAATGGGCTTCTTTTCTTGCAGCTCCTGCCCTTGTAGTGGGCTTGTTTTTTCTTTTCATTGATCTGACCCACAAACTTTACTTCTGGCAGTTATATACAACAATTAGGCTTACATCTCCCATGTCATGGGGCGCCTGGACACTTATGTTCATTACTCCACTGGCCTTTATCTGGAGTGCTACATACTTAAGGGAACTGGTGCCAAAATGGGACTGGAAGTTAAAGATCTTATGGAATTTCGAGGCGCTTGCGATTAAATACCGTACTCCCATCGCCTGGGTAATTATGCTCCTGGCAGTGATTCTTGGTATTTATACCGGTATATTATTATCGGCATTTAATGCCAGGCCATTATGGAATACCTCCCTGCTTGGTCCCTTATTTTTAACATCGGGACTCTCAGCGGGAGCTGCTACAATTATGTGGATGTCAAAAGATCATGCCGAACGTAGTCTTTTCAGTAAGATAGATCTGATACTGATAGGAGTGGAGCTGTTCTTTATTATTCATTTGTTTATGGGCTTCCTGGCTTCTACAGAGGTGCAGATACAGGCTGCTCAATTATTCCTTGGAGGGGAGTTTACTGTTTCATTCTGGGTATTCGTAATTATTATGGGCCTTATCTTTCCTGCCCTGCTTGAAGTACTAGAATTACGAGGATTTAAAGTACCTGTTTTTATTCCTGCAGGACTTATACTTTTCGGGGGATTGATGTTAAGGTTTATTATGGTTGAAGCAGGACAGCTTACACGATATTTATATTAAGCAACATTAAAGTGCAATAATATGCAAACAAAAGACATGGAAGAAAGGAGTAAACAATTCATAAATCCCTATCTGGGAGGGGTGATGCTTGGCTTGTTGTTATTATTAACAATTTATATAACAGGCAGGGGGCTTGGGGCAAGCGGAGCTGTGAAAAGCACCGTAGTTACTGCTGTTGATAAAATTGCTCCGGCTTATGCTGAAAAGCAGGCTTATTACAGCAAGTTCCTGAGCGATGATCATCATCCTATGAACAACTGGCTGGTATTTGAGACCATAGGTATTTTTGCAGGAGCTTTTTTATCGGGATTATTTGCCGGCAGGATTAAGAAATTCAGAGTTGAACATTCTCCTAATATAACGGCCAGGACAAGACTGATCTTTGCCTCCCTGGGGGGTGTGTTCTTTGGTGTAGGTTCGCAGTTTGGAAGGGGCTGTTCCAGCGGGGCTGCTATGAGTGGTACAGCTACTTTTGCCCTTGCAGGATTTTTAACCCTCTTATTGATGTTTGGTGTGGGTTACCTAATTGCTTACTTTTTCAGGAAGCTCTGGATTTAAAATATAAACGATATATAAATATTTATTATGGGACCATTAATAACACAGGGAATAATTAATCCGGAATGGAATTTTGTAATTGCCCTTGTCATTGGCATAGCCTTTGGTTATATACTTGAGGCCAGTGGTTTTTCATCTTCAAGAAAAATTGCAGGCGTATTTTACGGTTATGATTTTACGGTTTTAAGGGTATTTATGACAGCCGTGGTTGTGGCTATGGTAGGCCTGGTTTATTTCAATTATATGGGCTGGATAGACCTTAGCCTGATATTTATTTTACCCACTTTTATGAAATCGGTGATCGTTGGCGGAGTACTTATGGGCTTTGGATTTGTTCTGGGTGGTTACTGTCCGGGAACCAGCTTTACAGGTATAGTTATTGGTAAGTTGGATGCCCTGTTTTTTACAGGGGGATTGCTTATAGGGGTATTTATCTTTTCTTCAATTTTCCCATGGATAGAAGCTATCTATTATGGAGGAGAAATGGGAGCTGTTACTGTAACTGAAGCATTAGGGATTTCAAGGGGGCTGTTTACATTTCTGTTTGTAATAGCCAGCCTTCTGGCTTTTATATTTACTTCATTAATACAATCAAAGCAGAAAAAGACAGATCTGTAAAAACTAATACCATGAATAAAACATATTTTGTATTGATATTTATATTATTTGCTCTTGGCCTTGGGGCATTATTCCTGCCTGAAACACAGCACAATAAAGAAAGATCACCCAGGGAGCTTTTCCTCGCTATGAATAATCCTTCCAGGTTTGTAACTACCGACCAGGTTGCAAAAAAGATCATTGAGGCAGATCCTACGCTTTTCCTTATTGATACAAGGCCATTCGATCAGTATGAATCTTATTCCCTTCCGGGGGCTGTAAATATTCCTCTGGAAAAATTATTAGATACAAATGGTCTAATTTTTTCTGAATGGATGGATTACCTGGATATTGAGGGAGTGAATGCAGTGTTTTTCTCAAATTCAGATATTACAGCCGACCAGGTATGGGTAATATGTTCAAGACAGGGAATAGATAACTTGTATGTTATGAAAGGAGGACTGAACTATTGGGTGGAAACAATTCTGAAACCTGAAAAACCTGTTCAGTCAGCACCTTCTGAAGATTTTGCACTTTATGACTTTAGAAAGGGAGCATCACAATTTTTCGGTGCAGGTACTATTAGTATTGAGGCGGAAGTTATTTCTGAGCCGGTGCCAAGGATGAGGAAGAAGAAAAAGACTGTGGCTTCGGGGGGGTGTTAGTAGAATTTTAAGTTTTAAATCAATTATTTAAGATCATGTTTCATGCAAATAATTCAAAGCGCTTAACAATTACGGCAATAGCTTTTGTACTAATTATTATTGTCGGATTGATAACTATGCACAAGCCCGAGCATATATACAAGCTTAACCCGGCAGACCTTGTTGAGAGCATAATGATGAAGGATGGAGAGCTAACGCCCGGGAAAGCTGTTTACTATGCAGAAGAAAGCAATCCTGATTTTGTGTTTATAGATATCAGGAATCAGTATGAATTTATTAAAGGGCATATACCTAATGCAATAAATATTCCTCTTACCGAACTGCTTTCAAAGGCAACTCTAAAACAGTTTGATAAGTATTCTGAAGACAGTGTAACCATAGTTATATATGGCAACAGCCAGACGGATGCAAACGCACCCTGGATGATTTTGAAACAGCTTGCTTATCCGGATGTAAAAATCCTGCTTGGTGGATTTGATTATTACTCTAAAGACCATGCAGAGACAGGTGATACGGCCGGGATGCCTGAATATTATGTAGAGATCCCCAAATATGATTATGCAGCCATAGCAGCTGAAACATCATCAGGGGATGTTACCGGGCAGGACGTAAAAGCCGAACCGGTATTGCCTGTCAGGAAGAAAAAGAAAACAGTGGCTTCAGGAGGATGCTGATATTCAGCATTTATTAAGCGCCTGTTCAAGATCGGCAAGCTGATCCTCAACATTTTCAATTCCCACGGCTAACCTTACCAGTCCGTCACTTATGCCGGCCTTTATTCTTTCTTCGCGGGGGACGGCAGAGTGTGTCATGGATGCAGGATGCTGGATAAGTGTTTCTACCCCACCAAGTGAAACGGCCAGCAAGGCCAGCTTCATATTATCCATAAGGGTCTCGCCGGCTTTTAATCCTCCCTTGAGACCAAAGCTTATCATTGTCCCAAATCCCCTCATCTGTTGTTTGGCAAGTTCATGCTGGGGATGAGATTTTAGTCCCGGGTATTTTACCCATTCAAGCTTGGGATGCTTCTCCAACCAGGAAGCGATTATGGCAGCAGACTCCTGTGCTTTTTCAATTCTTATTGAAAGGGTTTTAACACCCCTGAGAACCATATATGCCTGGTGTGGATCCATGTTAAAGCCAAGATTTACCATCATGGGTCTTACCTTTTTATATAATTCTTCAGTCTTAGTTATAATTATCCCGCCAACTATATCGGCATGACCGTTAATAAACTTTGTGACTGAATGAAAAGAGATATCCGCACCCAGGTCAAGCGGACTTTGCAGGTAAGGGCTTGAAAAAGTATTGTCCACCACCAGTATCATATTATGTTGTTTTGCAATTTGTGCACATGCTTTTATATCTGACAACTGCATTGTAGGATTTGAAGGGGTTTCGAGATAAAGCATTTTGGTATTCGGCTTGATATGGCTGATGATGTTTTCTATTGAAGAAGTATCAACATAACTTGATTCCACACCAAATTTTGAAAAATATTTTTCCATTATCACTCTTGATGGTCCGTAAACCGAAGCTGTACTTATCATATGGCTGCCCTGCTCCAGTATGCCCATATATATAGATGTTACGGCTCCCATTCCAGAGGAGGTGGCAATTGCACCGTATCCGTTTTCAAGAGCTGCAATATTATTCTCAAGTGCTTTAATTGTAGGATTGGCAATGCGGGTATAAATATATCCTTCTTCCTTTCCGGCAAAGCGGTCAGCACCTTGCTTTGCACTACGGAATGCAAACGTTGAACTTTGGTAAATAGGTACATTGGCACTTCCAAACTGGTCTATATCAATTCCGCCATGTACCATTTTCGTATTAAATCCGGCTTTTTTATCCATTTTTTTAAAAAAATTATAGTTAAGTAATCATGTCTTGTTCTTTATATGTTTGGCAAGGCTGTTGGCAAAAACAAAATCATTAAGGTCATGGTTATCAGAATCCAGTATCTCGTTTCTGGTTCCTTCCCAGCATTTTTTACCCTTGAAGATAAAAACTACTTTTTCACCTATTTCCATGACCGAATTCATATCGTGGGTATTTACTACAGTGGTAATATTAAATTCCCTGGTGATTTCTTGTATCAGTGCATCAATAAGAATAGCTGTTTTAGGATCAAGACCTGAATTGGGTTCATCACAGAAGAGATATTTCGGGTTTAGGGCTATGGCCCGGGCAAGTGCTACTCTTTTTTGCATTCCCCCGCTTATTTCAGCCGGGAAAAGATGACCGGCATTTTCAATATTTACCCTCTCCAGGCAAAAGTGTGCCCTGTCAAGTTTTTCATCATAAGAGTCAGTTGTAAACATGTCCAAAGGATACATTACATTTTCAATTACCGTTGCAGAGTCAAACAAGGCCCCTCCCTGGAACATCATTCCCACCTTCTGTCGTATTTTCTTCTTTTCTTTAAAGGCAAGATCGCTAAAGACGATATCATCATAGAGTATTTTCCCTTGGTCAGGATCAATAAGACCTATTAAACTTTTAAGCAATACAGTTTTTCCCGAACCACTCTGTCCTATTACAAGATTGGTTTTCCCGGGATCGAATTTAACAGAAACATCATCCAGCACTTTTAGCTTTCCAAAAGACTTGGAAATATTTATTGCTTCTATCATGACAGAAGAAGTTGAGTGAGGATAACATTAAATATGAGTATGACAATACTGCTGTATACCACTGCTTTTGTGCTGGCTCTGCCAACTTCTATAGAGCCTCCAGATGCGAAATATCCATGAAAAGATGAAACGGATGTTATAATAAAGGCAAAGAAAACAGTTTTGACCATAGCATATGTAATATAATAGGGTATGAAAGCATATTGAATACCAATAATGAAATATTCAGAAGAAACCACACCGGTTGCAATAACTGCTATCCAGCCACCAGTAACTCCAACTATGATACTTATTGCAGTTAAAATAGGGTTAAAGAACAGGGCCGCAATAATTTTGGGCAGTATGAGATAGCTGGCCGAATTAACGCCCATGATCTCAAGGGCATCTATTTGTTCACTTACTCTCATGGTTCCTAATTCGGATGCTATATTTGATCCTACTTTCCCGGCAAGAATAAGGGCTATCATTGTGGATGAGAACTCAAGCATCATAGAGTCGCGGCATCCCAGTCCAATCAGATATTTCGGTAGTAAGGGATTTTCAGTATTATAAGCAGTTTGCAGGGTAATAACAGCACCCATAAAGGCAGAGATGATTATTACTATACCTATGGAATTGATACCCAAAGACTGAATTTCCTTAACAATTTGTTTATAATAGACACTTTTTTTTTCGGGCTTTGCAAATACTTTGGATAGTAATATGAAATAACTGCCTATTTGTGATAAAATATTCATTTTTTGCTACTGCTTAACAAAATTAGTAATTTTTTTCCCCTTCTTTGAGATATATTTGTTTTTAAAGTAAATAAAACTTGGGTGTGTGGCGACAACTTTCATAATAAGTGACGAGCTTATAAGAAACATCAGCTTGTGAATAAGCAGCTCAATTTGTAATCAAATTAACCATTATGTTGATTTGTTCGGAATGAATATATACCTATAATTAAAGCAAACTTAAATAATGATTTATCCGTATAATTAAAATAGTAAACATAAATATTGAAACGAACATTAATAAATTTAATTGATTACTTTTCAGCAAACTTCGATTAATCTTATTAGTTAATTATAAAAATTTAAACGCGTGAATAAAAATAATTTCTGTGTTATTATGGCAGGAGGTATTGGCAGCAGGTTCTGGCCATTAAGCCGTACTGCCAGGCCAAAACAATTCCTGGATATCCTGGGTACAGGGAAATCACTTTTACAACATACTGTTCAAAGGTTTATGAATATTTGTCCTGTTGAGAATATATTCATTGTTTCAAATAAAGAATATGAAAGTATTATTAAAGAGCAGTTACCCGATTTTTCTGATTTCCAGATTATGCTGGAGCCATTAAGAAAGAATACGGCACCATGTATTGCTTATGCTAATTACAGGATTAAGCAGGTTAATACAAATGCTAATATTATTGTTGCTCCTTCCGATCATATTATTTTAAATGAAAAGGAATTTATTAAGAAAGTTATTCAGGGGCTTAAGTTTGTAAGTGAGAATGATGCTTTGCTTACCCTGGGTATTAAACCAGGCAGGCCGGAAACGGGCTATGGTTATATACAAGGGATGAAGAAACCTGTTAAAAAAGGGATGCCTGATCTTATGAAGGTAAAGACATTTACCGAAAAACCTGACCTTAGCTTGGCGAAAGCATTTTTACGAAGCGGTGATTTTTACTGGAATTCGGGCTTGTTTATCTGGTCTTTGAAAACGATACAGGATTCATTTAATACTCACCTGGCAGAAGTAGCTTCATTATTCAATGAATTGGAGACAGGTTTGTCTCCGGACAGTGAGGCTGTAGCTATAGGATCAGCATATAATGAGTCAAGAAACATATCCATTGACTATGGCATAATGGAAAAAGCCGAGAATGTTTATGTTTTGTCTGCTGACTTTGGCTGGTCTGACCTGGGGACATGGAGCTCTTTATATGATCATCATGAGAAGGATGAGAATAATAATACAATAAGTGGGAAGAGCATAATGATATATGATAGCAAAGGATGTATATTAAATGCTCCGGATCAGAAAGTGGTGGTTGTACAGGGATTGAAGGATTATATTGTTGTTGATTCTGAAAAGGTATTACTTATTTGCAGGAAAAAGGATGAGCAGTCCATAAAGCAAATAGTAAATGATGTAAAGATGCGAAGAGGCGAAGAATATATTTAAGAATACAGCTTATATTAATTTTGTAGCAAAAAAAAACTCCTGATATGTAACAGGAGTTTTTTTATTGATATAGTATTTATAATTCTAATATTCCCAAAGATCCTGTTCCATATTGAAAATAGCTTCCTTGATCTTCTCTGATTCAAGTAAGGCTCCTCTGCCGGTTTCATACTCTGTTACCGACCGGTTATCATAAACATTTGATTCGGCAAGAATATAACTGGCAAATCTTCGCTGCAGGAACAGATCATCATAGGAAATACGATGTGCGTCATTTTTCCTGTTATAGGCCTCATGATTTGCAAAGGTTGATCTGAAATCAGGATAAGATATCCAGAATAATTTCCTTTTTTCCGTATTCTGAGTATCATCGTTATAGGAGATTCTTATAGGACAAAGTCCCAATATTCTAACTTGCAATGAAGACAGTTTATTATCAAAATACCAAACCTCTTGTACTATATATTGTTTCACTTCGGATGATCTGGCATCAGTCCTGGTAATTTCCTGGGTGTATACTCCGGGATTATTTGGGTCTTCAACTTCAATAGTATCTACAGAAGCACCAAATTTCTTATCTATCTCTGAAAGGGTTGTTTGAATGGTCATATCTTCGCCCAAATCACCATCATAAGCATTTACGGTCCCCGATTTAATTTCACCAAGGATAACATCTATTAAACTGTTCCAGTCACCTTTGGGTTCTGTGGGGAAGTATAATGGCTGATTCATTTTTTCCCTGAGATCAATTAACCTCCATATCTTTTTGGCCCACATAACATCTGCTTCCCTCAGGAAAGGATATGGTGCCGGGTCTCTTTGACCGATTTGTTTTTCATATATCCAATTTGCCTGTTGTGCTTTTGTTTCCTGTGAATAGAAAACCAGAAGCATAAAAAGAATGGCAAATAAGCCTATTATTTTCTTCATGTCTTTATTCTTTAATATTCATTACTTGACTTTAAAAACCAGAGGAGGCAATTTCCTTGTTTTTCCATCCGGACCAACAGCCTTGATCTCACTTATATAAGCAGTCTGGTTACGCTTAAGTCTTTTTAACAGTGCTTTTTGTGCTGATGTGAAGAGATTATTGCCTGAATCCTCATCAATGGTGTATCCTTTATCGGTTATAGATACCCTGAAGCCTGTAACTCTGAAGGAAAGGTCAAAATCAAAATTCTCAAGTTCAGCTACAACGCCCCTTTGTGCAGACAGGATTGCTTTAGATATATCTCCACCCTTGCTTCCGGCAACCTTGGCAACAGGATCAGGCACATTTTTTACCCTGAATTTAACAGAACCCATGGTTTTGGCTTTTCCGCCAACATTTGCTGTAACAGTAACTTTTGCTTCAACACCAGGTTTTCTGGGCCTGACTATGAAATTTCCTCTGAATCGTTTGGTTTTTCCCCGGCTGATCTTTCCGTTTGTCATACTTGCCCTGATCTGTGAGTCTCCAATTCCGGGAACTGAAATATTAACCGGGTTATCAACTCCAACATAAAAAACGTTCATAGCTGTCGGTGAAACAACCACGTTGGGAGCAGCTACCATATAACTTCCTTCAAAGGGATAAGCAATCTTAGATCCATCAGGAGCCTTTACCTTAATAAGACCTCCCCATTTCTTTTCCCCAAGGCTTGAGGTTTTCTTTTTATAGATTCCCATCCCTCTTTCATCTATGGTAAGAGTTTCATAATCTCCTATCATTTTGTATTCTTTAGAACCGTTTGCAGCTGTAATGGTCTCATATTTTCCAACCTGTATCTCAGGCTTTTGAGTTGAGTCCATAGCTGCAATAAAGACTTTAGCCTCGTAATTACTTCCACTTGTAATATGGTTGGAGCCAATTACAGTAGGGACAAGCTTATTGACTCTTATATCCGCTGCTCCAATCTGGCTAAAAAAGAAATCAAGAGCATCGGCTTCAGCATTTCTGACATCGTTTTGAATTTTCGACAGTATGGTAATAACAGCAACAAGGGGTAATGTATGAAAATTATGATACTCCCATAATACTGTTTGATCATGTTCCTTAACATCATTGGTAAGCAAGCTGTTTTCAATACCTGCTGTAACATTAGGATGTCCTTCACCAACTTGTTCAAGCAGGAACTCCCTGTAATCAATTATTGCAGCCTTAAGATCGAAAGCCTTTCCGTTATTGTTAGAGCCGATAAGTATTTCTGAAGGGATGTTAGTATCATCTATTCTTTTTATTTTCTCTGTTTCAACATGCCCGTCAACGATAGCATCCAGGTCTCCTGCAGTTTCAACAATTTCAACCTTTAATGATTGAATATATTCGTATAGTTCATTAGAGCGTTCTCTCACAGAGCGGGCAACCTTAACCCAGGGTCCGGCTTTGGCAGGGTTAGCAAGAGCTTTTGATTCGAAGTCGGCATAAACCACATTGTTCTTTTGCATAAAATTAGCTGTGGTTTTTACAAGACCTTCATCCACCCTCTTAAATGCTTCGACAGCTTCTTTTGATACATTCAGTGCCAGCAATGCTGTTAGCACCAAATACATCATTCCTATCATTTTTTGTCTCGGAGTTTCTTTTCCGTGAGCCATAGTTGTATGGTATTAATTTAGAAAGACTGAATTATTTGCTCATTACATTCATTGCTGCAAGCATATTACCATAAATGGTATTAAGAGCAGCAAGATTATCACTGAGCTTTGTAACTTCTTCCTTATATCTTTTAGTATTATCAGCAGAACTGATAAGATCATCCATCATGTTTTGCATGCCATCATAAAGAGCTTCAGTATTCTGTAAATGTTTATTTGTACCTTCCAGTTGCAATTCATAAACTGCATTAAGGGCAGCAAGATTCTTATTTACTGTTTCAAGATGATCGCCATATGATTTACTGCCGTCTTCAATAGTAGTAAATGACTGGGACAACTTCTGGTAACTTGAACCTGACTCGGTAATAAGATTAGCTGTTTTGTCGTATGATTCTGACAGTCTTTCCACTGAGCTTTTCAGGGTCTGGGTTGACTCAACATATGATTCTGTGTGGCTGTTGATTGTGTCAGCAGCTTTCTGAACATTTTCAACATAGTTATTACTGGCTACTGCTGCATCTGAAATATCAGTCAGGTTTTCAGTGGTAGTGTTCAGTGTTTTCAGTCCGTCACCCAGCTTCCTGAACAGGTCGGGTGTTATTTGTGCATTTTCAAGAAGACTGTCAAACTTCTCAAGGGCAGAAGAACTACCATGAACAGGCTTGTGGTATTGTTCAAGTTCATCTTCATCTGTTAAACCTGCAAGTTCAGGATAGACCAGTGTCCAGTCAACTTCTTCATGCAAAGGTTCAAAAGCTGAGAAAAAGAAAATGACAGCCTCAGTGGAAAGGCCAAGGGTTAACATAAAGCCGGCTAAAGGCCAGTGCTGAATTTTAAAAAGTGCTCCGATAATTACAACGGAAGCCCCCAGGCCGTAAAGCTTAGCCATAAATGCTTTCCATCCGCTACTTTGTACAATTTCAGTAAGATTCATAGTAGGTTGATTATTTGATTACAATTTCTGTTTTTATTTAAAGATTTACTTTAATCCCATATATGCCCTGACATTTCTGAACCCTATATATGATTTTGCAGAATCCTGATATTCATAAGTGCGTGTACTTGTTTGCAGGTAATATGCAATATCTTTCCAGGAACCTCCCCTGATAACCTTTCTTTTCATTATAATAGGATCATCAGGACGTGCATTATGCTGATAATTAGGATTCATATCATGAGTAAACACATATGATGATTCATCAAATGTACTGGCTGTCCATTCAGCTACATTTCCAGCCATGTCATATAAGCCAAATTCGTTCATGTCATATGATCCAACTGCATTTGAATAAAGGGCCCCATCATCAACGTACCTTCCCCTGAGGGGTTTGAAGTTGGCTAAGAAACAACCCTGGTCATTTCTGGTATATAAACCTCCCCATGGATACATTGAAAAGTCAAGTCCGCCTCTTGCAGCATATTCCCATTCCGCTTCAAGGGGAAGCCTGTATTCCTGTACAAAAGTACCACCCTGAGACATGAGGTAAGAGTTTAAAAATTGCGTACGCCATATGCTGAATGCATTTGCCTGTTCCCATGAAACCCCTACAACAGGGTACTCATCAAATGAGGGATGCCAGAAATACATACTGGCCTGAGGCTCATTGTATGAAAAGGTGTAATCACGTATCCAGACAAGAGTGTCGGGATAACAGTTTATCTTATTGTGAAAAATAAATGATTGTCTTCCTGTTACTTTAACTTTTTCTCCGTCCTGGTTGTATGCTTCCCCGTCATAAGACTGAGTCTTATAATTATACCTGTTCGACTGTTTGGCAGCCTGTTTCATATCTATCCAGTAATATGCATAAATAAGTTTCCTGGTATCAATCTCTTTTCTACCAAAAAACCTTTCTTCGGGAGGATAATACATATCTTCAAGGATATCTGTGATCTCAGGAGTATCCTTGGGATTAATCTCTGTTTCCCAGTTAATACGGGGCGGGTCGTATGGGTCACCGTTTTCATCCACCTTAAAGAAGCCATCTATCTGTGCATCTCCCAGTTTGTAACGCTTTATGGAATCGCGTACATAATAAACAAACTGACGATATTCATTATTAGTGATCTCGGTATCATCCATCCAAAATGCATCCACAGTAACAGTTCTGCTCATGGCATTCATAGACCAGGCAACATCCTGGTCACTCGGACCCATATTGAAGCTTCCCTGTGGAATGAATCTCATGCCATAAGGATTGGGTTCAAACCATTTTTTGCGTCCCTGGACACCAACGAGCTCACCCGTATATGAGCTGTTACCACAGCTACTCGCTAATAATATGGTTATAATTCCAACTATAAATATTTTTTTCATGACTTATCTAGGTTTAATATTGCAAGTAATACAAATTTTTTAAAAAATCATAGAAATCTAATACTTTTATAACGCTTAGGACTCCTGTCCAGGCCTAAACTAAAACAATAATTTACTAAAAATTCATGGCTTCCTGTTGTGCCTTGAATAATATTGGATGTGGGGAATTCATAAGCATAACCAAGCCTGATTCCGTTAAATAATTGTATTCCAATAAGACTGGCTACTGAAGCCCCCAGTTTATAGGAAACGCCACCCCAGAATTTTTTATTGTATAAAACATTTGTATTTAGTGCTATTTCTGATGTTGCTCCATCCGATAATATCTGTATTGAAGGGAGTATTTCGAACAATGGATTTGCTAAACTAAAATCATAGCCGGCAGTAAAATAATAATGCCTTTTAAGGAATGGATTTCCTTTGGTATAGTTGAAACCGGGCTGATTAAGGTGGGTGCTGGAGAATCCTATATGCAGTTCATCGGTTTTATAAAAGAGGCCAAAACCCATATCAAAGGCAAATACACTTTCATTATTAGTAGGAATAAGGGGATCTCCACCCGGATCAACATGCTGATCACTGGTAGGTATTGACCATTCGGGTTCAAGACTCTGATTATACATACCAACACTCAGGCCTATTCCAAGTTTACCCGGACCCAGGTCCAGCCGGTATGCATAAGAACCGGTTATATTCAGGTTCTTATAAAAGCCAGCCTGGTCAGTCATTATCATCAATCCCACCCCGCTGCTTATTCCAAAAGGATTGATGGCAGCATTTATATGTGCTATAGTACTGGAAGGAGCTCCCTCAAAACCTACCCATTGCTGTCTGTTCAGAAGAGTGGCACATACCATATCATTGCTTCCGGCATATCCCGGATTATTAGCCATATTATTAAACATAAAATGGCTGAATTGAGGATCCTGCTGGCTGTGAAGATCTATAGCAAGCAGGGATACCAAAACAATGAAAATAATTTTTTTCATATAGCTAAAACTAAGCTTTTGAAAAACACCTAATTGTTCTTACGTAAAATAAGCAAAAATATTGCTTTCATACAAATTATCTATTTCCTGCTATATGCTGATACAGGACAAGCAAGTCAGCAATTTCTTTATACTTCGAAACAGGGATTTTGTTACTAAAAAGACTAGAAATTTAATTAATCCTTTGAAATGCCCTCCACCATCTGTCGGGAATCTCCTGCTTGCCAGCATTCAGGTAGTCCTGGTAAGAACATGAAATAAGGCTTGTTGCTTTTCCTGTTTTTCCGGGTTTCTTTAAATAGGGGACTTCTATCCACCAGCGATCCGTATGTTCACTTTTGTAAAAAATCAGCTCCTGTTCTATAGAATCAAGACTAACAATATATTTTGTGAAAGTTTCCGGGTCACCGGGTTTCTCAATTAATCTTTGCGAGTAAGCTTCTATGAAATACCATATTATTTGTGCACCCAGATGAGCTGTTTGATTATTATTATCGTACTTCGGGTTTATTTCAGAAACGATAAATGCAGAAAGCCTGTCGCTTAAACCTGCATATCTGGCTATTTGGCAGATTTCTTCGCCATGAAAGCCATTTGGAGACGGATGATAATGTCCCGGGGCGTCGGATTGTTTTACAACACTAATATCCAGGCTTACAAGATCAGCATCCCTGAAAACCGGTTCCAGGTTTTTTAAATCTGCCCGGGCCTCACCCAGCCGTATGGTTTCATAAAATAAATTCTTGAGTAACTCAATATCCGTGGGATCGGTATAATGGATCTGGTTTCCAATATTGGTAAAATTGGATAGAAATTTTGTTTTCCGGCTTATTATGTGCTGAAGATAATTGCCTGAATTAATGCTTTTTCCACTTGCCTTTATATCGATCTTTGAGTCTATACTAACAAGATTAATTGTTTTTTGATTTTTTTCATATGCCAGGAGGGCACCATAGCTAATATCCTGAGACCCTCCTATAATCACCGGGATTACATTTTTTGAGAACAATTCCACCAAAACATCTCTTAAGCCGAAATAACTGTCCTGGGCTGAAGGACCTTTTTTTAAGTTTCCCAGGTCAGCAATACTGTTTTTCTTTCCTGTCTGATATAATTTATAAAGAAAGAGGCGAAGCTTATCAGGAGCATTCCCGCTTCCTTTGTTATCTGAATGCCTGTCTTCAGGAACTCCTATCAGCGCGATCTCAAAATTTTCAATATTATTGATCTTATGATTTTCTGTATGAACAAATATGTTCCTTCCAAATTCCTTTTTTGGAAGTATTATATTATAATTTGTTTTACTAAGGCTTACGGGATCAAAATAGTCATTAAGGTTCATTGCCTGATTAATATTTTATTGTTTCACGAATGAACATTATGTGCTTTTCTTTGAAGATTTTTTACCTGCCTGATGTGTAGGACGATTTTTTGCTTTTTCAATTATCTCCATGCATTTTTCAAGATCCATATCTTCGGGTTTTATGTTTTTGGGGATCTTAAAATTCTTTTTTTCATAACTGATATATGGCCCCCAGTGACCATTCAGTATCTTGAGGTTTTCTTTTTCGGCAAAAGTTTTAATGAGCTTCTTTTTATCGGCTTCTCTTTTAAGCAAAATGATCTCAATTGCCCTTTCTTCGCTAATCTTTAAGGGATCATCTTCTTTTCCAAGGGAATAAAATTTTCCTTTATGTCTTATATATGGTCCATATTTCCCTGTTGAGATTACCAGGGGATCATCTTCAAAACTTCCTGCTTCTCTTGGGAGCTTAAAGAGCTCAAGCGCTTCTTCAAGGCTTATCGTTTCTATTCTCTGATTTTCCCGTAATCCTGCAAAGCGGGGCTTTTGGTCGTTACCTGCCCTTCCGATCTGGGCAATTGGACCGTATTTACCCACCTTAACCAGTATATCTTCACCCGATTTGGGATCTTTCCCTAAAACCCGCTCTCCGGTAGATTTTTCAGATTCCTTAAGGGTTTTTTCTATTATTGGATGAAATCCGGAATAGAATTTATCTATCATTTTTACCCAATTGAGTCTGCCGGATGCTATTTCATCGAATTCTTTTTCAACAAGGGCTGTAAAATTATAATCGAGGATATTTTTAAAATGTGCAATTAAGAAATCATTTACAACCATCCCAATGTCTGTTGGTAAAAGCTTGGATTTTTCCGATCCATATCTTTCATTTTTTTGAAACTCCTTAATAGTACCCTCAGTCATTTCCAGTATTTCAATTTTTCTTTCTTCTCCTGACTGATGACCTTTTACGGCATAACCCCTGTTCTGAATAGTTGAAATTGTAGGAGCATAGGTGGATGGTCTGCCTATGCCCAGTTCTTCCATTTTCTTTACCAGGCTTGCTTCAGAATAGCGGTAGGGTGGCTGGCTATATTTCTCTGTAGCCATTATAGTCTTGTATTCCAGCTTTTTTCCTTCCCTGAGTGAAGGGGGAATTATTTTTGTACTTTTTTCGTCTTCTTCGTCAACAGATGCAGAATATATCTTCAGGAATCCGTCAAAGCTGATCACTTCGCCGCTTACCGTAAATACATCCTCCATATTGGAAACTGAGATGCTAACTATGGTTTTCTCAATTTCTGCATTACTCATTTGTGAGGCTATGGTTCGTTTCCATATCAGGTCGTAAAGCTTAACTTCGGTGGCAGGACCCTCTACTGTCATATTTTCAAGGTATGTGGGGCGTATTGCTTCATGAGCTTCCTGGGCACCTTTAGATTTTGTTTTATACTTTCTTAAGAGGTGATATTTACTTCCATATTTATCACTTATTAGCTTGGAGGCGACATTTAAAGCCAGGCTTGAAAGGCTAAGCGAGTCGGTTCTCATATATGTTATCTTACCTGCCTCATATAATTTTTGAGCTACAGCCATAGTTTGGGCAACAGAAAAACCAAGTTTTCTTCCAGCTTCCTGTTGCAGGGTTGAGGTGGTAAATGGAGGTGCAGGAGAGCGTTTGCTGGATTTACTTGTGACGGAAGAAACTTCAAAAGAAGCATTGTGGCACTTTTCAAGGAAAATACGTGCTTCCGCATTATTTTTAAGTTTCCTCGACAGCTCGGCATTAACCTGAATTATTTCGCCCCCGGAGCCGGTAAAATAAAAAATGGCAGTTATCTTATATGAAGAACTGGTTTTGAAATTCAGAATGTCACGTTCCTTTTCAACAAGTAAACGTACAGCAACCGATTGAACTCTTCCTGCAGAAAGTGAAGGCTTGACTTTCTTCCATAACAGAGGTGATAATTCAAATCCAACGAGCCGGTCTAAAACTCTTCTTGCCTGCTGTGCCTGAACGACATTATGATTTATCTTCCTGGGATTTTTGACAGCATCTTCAATTGCAGTCCTGGTTATTTCATGAAAAACAATTCGTTTAGTGTTTTCATCCTTTAATCCAAGTACTTCAGAAAGATGCCAGGCAATAGCTTCTCCTTCCCTGTCCTCATCTGATGCCAGCCATACATATTTTGCCTTTTTTGCCAGTGATTTAAGCTCACTAACAATTTTCTTTTTACTGTCGGGCACAATATAAGATGGCTGATATTTATTATTAATGTCTACACCCAGGTCTTTTTTTGCCAGGTCGCGGATATGACCAAAACTCGACTTAACATTAAAATCCTTGCCGAGAATTTTTTCTATGGTTTTGGCTTTAGCCGGGGATTCAACAATTACAAGATTTTCTCCCATATTATATTATGCTTTGTCGGATTTATTTTTTAAACTAACCACAAAGAAAGCTAATTAGAAAAGTAAGTTCAAAATTTATTTTTAATTATTATTATTTTTGAGCCAATTAAACATCCATTTATGATGCCTGATAAAAAAAAATACAGAGGAGCTATAATATTATTCTGGTTTTTATATTCTCTGCCTGTGATCCTTATTGTTACACTATTTGTATTGATATCCAATGAAAAACTTGGACCTATGCCGGGTTTTGAAGAACTTGAGAATCCTGAAAATAATCTTGCTGCCGAAGTATTTAGTGAAGATGGTGTATTACTTGGTAAGTTCTATGTTCAGAACAGGGTATGGTGTGATTACGAGGAGATATCTCCCTATGTAATTAATGCCCTTATTGCTACTGAAGATATCAGGTTTTACAGGCATTCCGGTATTGACCTGAGAGGTTTGGGAAGGGTGCTTATAAAAACAGCCATTCTGGGCCAGGAACATTCAGGTGGTGGTTCTACAATAACCCAGCAACTGGCTAAGAACCTGTTTCCAAGGGATACCACAAGATACAGGTCGGGTATAGCAAGAAAAGCTCACCTTGGGATTGTAAAATTCAAGGAATGGCAAACAGCAGTTAAACTTGAGAAGAGTTATTCTAAAGAAGAGATATTAACAATGTATCTCAATGTTTTTGATTTCCTGTACCAGGCAGTTGGAATAAAATCAGCTTCACAGGTTTATTTCAATACTACTCCCGATTCATTGAATATTGAGCAGGCAGCAATGCTGGTGGGAATGGTTAAGAACCCGGCTTTGTATAATCCTTTGCGTAATTACGACAGGATGTTGGCAAGGAGAAACACTGTCCTTTCACAAATGGGGAAATATGGATTTCTGGCCATGGAGGAAGCCGACTCACTTAAACAACTTCCGATAGAAACTGAATTTATGGTACAAGACCATAATGTGGGCCTTGCAACCTATTTCAGGGAATACCTGAGAACTACTATGATCAGGCAGGAGCCCAAAAGAAGATATTTTTACACAAAACAACAGTACGAAGATGCATTGTATGAATGGGAAAATAACCCTCTGTATGGATGGTGCCGGAAAAATAAAAAGCCGGATGGTACAAATTATAACCTTTACAGGGACGGGATAAAGATATATACTACCATAAATTCGAAAATGCAGAAGTATGCCGAGGAGGCAGTAAGGGAACATTTGTCGCTTGATCTGCAAAATGTATTCAATGAGCATATTAAAAGCTATAAAAACCCGCCTTATTCTGACGATATTGATAAAAAGACAATTAAAAATATTCTTGAAATAACCATGAAGAGAACCGACAGGTATCGCAGCCTTTCAAACAGGGGGGTCTCTGAAGATTCAATTAAGACTGTATTTAATACTCCCGTTGAGATGAAAGTGTTTTCATGGAAGGGGGAAGTGGATACAATTATGAGTCCCGGAGACTCGATATTGTATTATAAAAATTTCTTAAGGTCAGGTCTTATGAGTTTTGATCCCCATACAGGTTATGTTAAAGCTTATGTTGGCGGACCCGATTTCAGGTATTTTAAGTTCGATGCGGTAATGACCCAGAAAAGGCAGGCAGGCAGTACAATAAAGCCATTCCTTTATACCCTGGCGATGCAGGATGGTTTTACGCCTTGCTACAAGGTGCCCAATGTTGCCCAGACATTCCAGATAGGAGATTCGATATGGACTCCTGCAAGTTCGGGTAAGAAAGATTACTGGGGTAAAATGGTTACTCTTAAATGGGGGCTTGCTAATTCAGAAAATTATGTGTCAGCATGGTTAATGAAGCAGTTCAATCCCAAGTCGGTTATTAATCTTATAAAGAAAATGGGAGTACGAAGTTATATCGATCCTGTTTATTCACTCTTCCTGGGCACCTCAATAGTTTCATTATATGAATTAACCGGGGCATTTGGGACATTTGCAAATAAAGGTGTATATACGCAACCGATCTTTGTTTCTGCCATAGAAAATAAGAATGGCGATGTGATATCCAGGTTTTTTCCTGCTTATGAGGAAGCGATAAGTGAAGAGAATGCATATTTGATGATAAACTTATTGGAAGGTGTTGTTCAGGCAGGTACAGGGTCAAGGCTAAGATGGAAATATGAGTTAATGAATGAAATAGGTGGTAAAACAGGCACCACACAAAACCAGTCTGATGGTTGGTTTATTGGTGTTACTCCAAAACTGGTTACCGGGGTATGGACAGGCTGGGAAGACCGAAGCATACATTTTGAAAGTCTGTATCTTGGCAGTGGCAGCAATATGGCTCTTCCCATATTCGGTCTTTACCATCAAAAAATATATAGCGATTCAAGTATGGCTTATTACAAGGAAGATATTTTTGAATCTCCCCTGGGCTTTGAGCTTGAACTCGACTGTGAGAAACTGGAGAATGAAGAAGGGAATGAAACCTACCAGATAGAGGACGAAAGTATTTATTAATTTTGTCCGAATACTTTACGCAGTATTTCATTTACCCTGGCCCGGGGATCTTCACGTATCAGTTTTTCTTCTTGTGATATTTTTATAAATAATCCATCTACGGTCTTAGTTGTAACATATTCGGCAAGATCGGTTTCAACTTTTTTGGTAAATGGTATTTTATTATATGCTGTTGTAATATCATCCCAGTATGCAGTAAGCTGAATCTGGTCGAGCGTATTTTGGACATCAGGCTTGAAGGCTTTTTTAAGTTGGTCATATGTTTTTGAATGAAAATAGTTTGTGGCTTCATTCTCACTTCCGGCAAGTATCTTTTTTGCATCGGAGAAGCTCATACTTTTAATTGCTTTAAGAAAAATCGGAGAGGCTTTCTTAACGGCTTTTTCTGCTCCCCTGTTCATGTTTATGATAAAATCATCAAGCATTTTGTTAAAACCCAGAGCCCTGAGTTTTTCTTCAACATATTTAACATCCTCGGGGAAAGGGATTTTATATAAAGGGTTGGCATAATAAGCATCTACCTGGCTTAAAGAACTTACCCCGTTTTCTGTTCCCACCCTGAGTGCTTCTTTCAGACCTGTAATAATATCCTGCTCTGTAAGTGGCTCGTTAAAGGGAATTTCCAGTTCTTTAAGAATATCACATGCGGGAAAAATCAGTAATAAACTGAGTAGCAGGCTTATTATTAAGTTTTTCCCTGCCCGGGTTGAGAGAGTATTCTTAGTAAAGTTTTTAATAAACAAAGGCAGTGCTTTTATAAATCGCAGTTTACCGGAAATAGTATGGTTAGTTTGCATCTTAGATAATGTTTTTGGTGTTAAAATAATTCTCTTACAAGTTTTTCTATTTTATTTATTTCCACTATTTCTATATTGTATTTCGTTTTTTTCAGGTTTTTTATATTATATTTTGAAACAAAGATCTTTTCAAATCCCAGTTTATCTGCCTCAAGTATTCTTTGCTCTATCCGTGAAACAGGTCTAATTTCTCCTGACAGGCCAACTTCTGCCGAGAAGCAGTTTTTTTTACTTACAGGTTGGTCCAGGTTAGACGACAATACAGAACTTATTACTGCAAGATCAATAGCAGGATCGTTGACTTTTATTCCGCCGGCAATGTTTAAGAAAACATCTTTTGAGGCCAGCCTGAAGCCGGCCCTTTTTTCAAGTACAGCCAACAGCATATTCAATCTTCTCAGATCGAATCCTGTGGATGATCTCTGAGGTGTTCCATATACTGCAGAGCTTACCAGTGCTTGTGTTTCTATTAAAAAAGGCCGTATTCCGTCCATGGTGGCTGAAATAGATACGCCACTCAGATTTTCATCAAACTGGGATATCAGTAATTCTGAGGGGTTATCGATCTCACGCAGGCCTCTGTCGTTCATTTCATAAATAGCCAGTTCGGCAGTTGAACCAAACCGGTTTTTATTAGCCCTTAATATCCTGTATAGATGATTCCTGTCTCCTTCGAAGTAAAGAACAGTGTCAACTATATGCTCCAGGACTTTCGGTCCCGCCAGGCTCCCGTCTTTGGTTATATGACCGATAAGAATAACAGGAACCCCCGTTTCTTTAGAATATTTCAGTAAAAGTCCGGCTGTTTCCCTAACCTGTGATACGGATCCTGGTGAGGACTCTATCCTTTCGGTATAGATGGTTTGAATAGAATCAATAATAAGCAGCCCGGGATTTAGTTGTTCAAGAATATTAAATATATTTTCAAGTTTAGTTTCACAAAGAACATAACTGTTTGAGTTATCCTGGCCTATACGTTCCGACCTTAACTTTATTTGTTGTTGGCTTTCTTCCCCTGAAATATACAGGCTTTTATGTTTAGGCATGTTCAATAATACCTGCAGGGCCATGGTGGATTTTCCTATGCCCGGTTCTCCGCCAAGTAATATCAGTGAACCAGGTACAAGGCCTCCTCCCAGTAATCTGTCAAATTCTTTACTGCCGGTTAATATTCTTTGGTTTTCATGGCCTTGTATATCGCTAATTGGACTGGGAACAGAACGGGTTTCGGCTTTTAAACTGAAACGATCGGGTTTTTGAACCACTTCTTCAACATAAGTGTTCCACTCGTGACATACCGGGCATTTACCTATCCATTTCGAAGACTCATTACCGCAGTTCTGGCATACAAAAATAGATCTGGTTTTTGCCATTTATTTATAAAAAAGATGTATTAAAGAGCTTTAATTTTTTCTAACAATGATGATACTGAATATCCTTTGAGTACATCCAGGGTAACAATTTTACCGCCTTTAGAAGGAACCAGTTCAGTCCCGGCCGTATCATATATTAAGCGGTCAGATCCTTTAACAAGAATATCAGGATGTATCATTTGTATGAGCTTTAAAGGAGTGTCTTCTTCAAAGATGATCACGTGGTCGACAAATTGCAATGAAGCCAGTATTATGGCTCTGGTTTTATGGTCCTGGACAGGCCTTCCCCTGCCTTTCTTCTGGGATGCGGATGAATCGGAATGAATGCCAACTATCAGTTTGTCACCAAGATCTGATGCCTGGGCAAGAAATTTAATGTGTCCCCTGTGAAGCAGATCGTAACAGCCATCGGTAAAAACAATTTTCTGATCTTTGAACCTGTATTCCGATAATTGGTATTGCAGGCTTATAACGTCAGATATTTTTTCCTGAATGAAATAGTATTTTTCCATGGTGAAAAAGTTAGTTACTATATGCTGCAAGTTAAGTTTTTTTCCTGTTTAATCCGACCAAAACGAAGGATATTGAACCAAGCAAGAGTATTAGCAACAATTGGGATTCATGAATAATGGTGGCATATACAAGACCTTTCTCAAAGGGGATATCAAAAATCGTTATGCCCCTTGATATTATCCAGTGAAATGCTCCTATTCCCCCCTGTACGGGAGCGGCCATGCCATATGATCCTATTACAAGCAGAAAGAGTCCGTCAGCCGGAGTGAGCATGGACGTCTCCGGGAGGGTAAAAACCATTATCCATGTCATGAGGAAGTAAAGTAGCCACATTAGAAGGCTATGCCCCAGGAATGCATAAAGTTTTTTCATTTTAGATACTGAAGTAATGCCCCTGAAAATGCCTTTTGCAATTGAACGGAGCTTTTGGTAGAACTTAAACTTAGAAAACATTCGCCTGTAATGCCAGGCCAAAAACAATACCATAAGTGGTATCCCTAAAAAAAGCCATATCCAGAGGGTAGAAGAGAATAAATTAAGGAATTTTTCAGATAATGGCTGATATATGTTTTGTGTAATGAAATTACCGAATAAATCCAGTTCCATGAAGAAGACCAGGACGGTAAGAAGTATCAGGCTGATCAGGTCTATGGTTCTTTCAACGATAACTGTTCCCAGCAATGAGTCTACAGGGATCTTGTCTGTACGGTTAAGAGAGCCACATCTTGAAACTTCTCCAAGGCGGGGTGCAGCAAGGTTTGCCAGGTAGCCAACCAGTATTGCTTTAAAAACATTGCCGGTTGATGGAGAATAGCCCAGGGGTTCTATAAGGAGTTTCCATCTCATAGCCCTGATGAGGTGGCTGAATACACTTACAATTAAAGCCAGGATTACCCATATGTAGCGGGCCTGCTTTAGGTCTGTCCATAATGATCTGAAATCTGTTCCCCTGAAAGCCAGGTATAACAATGCAATCCCAATGGACAGGAATAATAATAACTGCAAAGCACTGATAAGTTTTTTTCTCAATGGTAGTTATTTGAGAAGTTTATTAGTGGCTGTATCGGGAAATACCAGATGGGGTGAAAAGGATTTTGCTTCCGTAAAATCCAGCATGGCATAAGAAATAATGATAATAACATCACCAACGGCAGCCTTCCTGGCTGCAGGCCCGTTGAGGCAGATATCACCAGAATCCCTCTCTCCTTTTATAACATAAGTTTCAAGGCGTTCTCCGTTATTAAGATTAACAACCTGGACCTTTTCATTTTCAATTATATTGGCGGCTTCCATAAGAGATTCATCAATAGTAATGCTTCCGACATACTGTAAATTAGCTCCGGTTACAGTAAGCTTATGGATCTTTGATTTGACTACTTCTATAAACATAACATTACAAATTTACAGATTATCATATGATAGTGAAAATTATTAGCATTATTTTCACAATTAAGAATCAAAATTCTTACAATATCCAATGATTATAAGTCCTGAAGTATTAATGACTAATTATTATTATCCACCAGCTTATAATTGTCAATAAGTCGTACCGGCCCTATCTTCACTGCAATAAGTGCGTAGATAAGT
This sequence comes from Bacteroidales bacterium, assembly GCA_029932855.1. Lineage (GTDB taxonomy): Bacteria > Bacteroidota > Bacteroidia > Bacteroidales > VadinHA17 > JAYEGO01. The sequence goes on from JAOZPG010000001.1 coordinate 309,110, forward strand.
GAAGAATCATTCCAGTCTGAAAGGCTTTGTAGCTCATATCCATCGGCTATTTCAAAATATTCAAGATCCAAAGCCTTATTTGTTTCTAGCTTGCTGATGATTAGTTTTTTCAATTCTGCAGGACTGTATTTAGCTTGTAAGCTGTAGGCCTCAAATAAGGCAGCGGATATTTTTGCAGCTTCTTTTCGCTGTTCCTTGTTCAGCAATTTATTTCTTGAACTCATGGCCAGGCCATCATTTTCACGTACAATAGGGCAGGCAATAACTGATGTTTTACAATTTATCATCATTGCCAGTTTTCTTACTATCATTAGCTGCTGCAGGTCTTTTTCTCCAAAATAAGCATTATCTGCTTTTATAAGTTCAAACAGCTTTTTAACTATCTGGGCAACACCATTGAAATGTCCTTTCCTGTGTGCTCCTTCAAGTATTTTATCCAGTTTACCGAAATTAAAGTTTGTATTGTCAGGTTCAGGATACATTTCTTTTTCATCGGGCATAAAAACAATGTCTTTCTGCCCGAGTATGGGTGATAACATACTCTTGTCCTTTTCATCCTCCCTGGGGTAGTTTAGCAAGTCTTGTTTATCATTAAACTGGCTTGGATTCACAAAAATACTTACAAGTGTCGTCTGGTTTTCCCGCACAGATCTTTCAATTAATGACAAATGTCCTTTATGAAGAGAACCCATGGTAGGAACAAATCCCAGTTTTTTACCGCCTTTCCACACAGGTTTAAGTAAAGTCAATAATTCTCTTTTTGTTGAAACAACTATCATTTAGCGGCTATTTGCTACAAACCTACAGAAAGTTTAGTTTGAGTACAAACTGAGCCGCTGCGCTCTCACATAATTCAAATAGA
>JAOZPG010000022.1 GCA_029932855.1 Bacteroidales bacterium
CGCGCTAGACTTAGGATCTAGTGCCTTCGGGCGTGGGGGTTCGAGTCCCTTCATCCGCACTAAAGGCAGGACGGCAGGGCTTTTAGCTAAAAAACTGCTATCCTGCCGTATTTATCAATGCTTAAACCCAACAGATATGAATATTAGCAGAAAAGACATTGATGAGGTCAATGCAGTTCTCAGCCTGAAAATAGTGCCTGAGGATTATGAGAGCAGAGTTGAGGAGATTATTAAGGATTATAAGAACAAGGTTAAGCTTGATGGTTTCAGGCCTGGCAAGGTACCCATAGGATTGGTACGAAAAATGTACAGGAAGCCTGTTTTGGTTGAGGAAGTGAATAAGCTTATTTCGGAATTATTATCTAAATATTTCGTAGATGAAAAGCTTAGGATACTTGGAGATCCTCTTCCTTCAGAGGAGGGGAATGATCCTATTGACTGGGATAATCAGACTGAGTTTGACTTTTCATTTGATATAGCTTTAGCGCCTGAGTTTAAGATTGAATTGACGAAAAATAACAAGGTTCCCTACTATACAATCAAGATAGACAAGAAACTCAGGGATGCTTATATTGAAAACTACACCAGGAGATTCGGGGCATATAAAGGAGTTGAAAAGATAGAAACAGGAGATGAGCTGCTTAAAGCCAGCGTGCGGGAATTGAGTGAAAATGGTATTATTGCAGATGATACAAGCCTGAGCCTTTCAGTAATTAAGGATGAAGAAATAAAGAAAAAATTCATTGGGCAAATAAAAGGATCAAAGCTGCTTATTGACTTGAAGAAAGCCTGGCCAAATGATACTGAGCTGGCATCAATATTAAAGACTGACAAGGAAAAGCTTAAAGATACCGGAGATGAGTTTGAGATTGAAATAAATGATATTGAACGTTTTGTGGATTCAGATATTAACCAGGAATTTTTCGACAAGGCTTTTGGTAAAGACACAATAAAGACGGAAGAAGAGTTCATGGGCAGGATAGATGCTGAGATAGCTGAAAACCTTCAGAAAGAAAGTGAAGCGCGTTTTGCTGTCGATGCCAGGGAGATGCTTATTAAGAAGCTGAAGTTGAAGCTGCCCGAAGAGTTTCTTAATAAATGGCTTGTAAAAGCAAATGAGGGAAAATTTTCAAAGGAGGAGATAGATAAGGATTTTAGTTTGTTCCGGAACGATCTTGAATGGCAGTTGATAAGGGAAGAGATTGTTAAAGATCAGGACTTGAAGGTCTCGGAAGAAGATATTCTGAACTATGCCAAAGAGGTTACCATGATGCAGTTTGTACAATATGGTCTGACCAATGTGCCTGATGATCAGCTTGAACATTATGCAAAAGAGATGCTGGAGAAAAAAGAAGAAAAGCAGAAGTTAAGCGATAAGCTTTATGAAGATAAGGTCATGGCCTATATTAAATCTGTTGTTAAACTGGATGAAAAGAAGATAACGACCGATGATTTTAATAAGCTGTATGAGAAGAAAGGTAGTAAATAAAATTATTTCTTAATTTTATCTTCCATAACAAAGAAAAATAAGATTATGAATTCAAAAGATGATTTTAAAAAGTTTGCCCACGGACATATGGGTATCCCGGGTATCAGCCTTGAAAAATATACTTCTGCCTATAACAGTTATATATCCCCTACAATTATTGAAGAAAGGCAAATGAATGTTGCCTCCATGGATGTATTTTCACGTCTTATGATGGACCGGATCATTTTTCTTGGTCTTCCAATAGATGATTATGTGGCAAATATTATCCAGGCTCAGTTATTATACCTCGATTCAACTGAACCGGGCAAGGATATTCAGATATATTTTAATACTCCCGGGGGGTCGGTTCATGCCGGACTGGGCATTTATGATACTATGCAGTATATAAGCTGCGATATTGCAACGATATGCACAGGAATGGCTGCATCTATGGGTGCAGTATTGCTGACAGCAGGAACCAAGGGAAAGAGATCGGCTCTTAAACATTCCAGGATAATGATACACCAGCCTATGGGTGGCATTCAGGGTCCGGCTGCCGACCTTGAGATAACAACCAGGGAAATACTAAAACTGAGGAGTGAGCTTTACAGCATTATTTCTGAGCATTCGGGGACTAATTTAAAAAAGGTTCAAAAAGATTCCGATCGCGATTTCTGGATGACAGCTGAAGAAGCCAGGGACTACGGAATGATTGATGAGATACTTGTTAAAGGCAAGAAATAAGTATTTTATATCTTTGTATTATAATCTGGCTTATGCTGGAGGTTTATAGATGAACAATTATGGACAGATGCTCATTTTGCGGCAGGGAGAAAAAGGATACTAATTTGCTGATAGCAGGTATATCCGGTCATATTTGTGATCATTGCATTGAACAGGCATATAATATAGTTCAGGAAGAAACACAGGGAAACAGCAGTTTTGATGTTTCAGAAATTGAACTGCTCAAGCCAGGTGAAATAAAAAACTTTCTTGATCAATATGTAATAGGGCAGGATGTGGCAAAAAAATATTTGTCTGTTGCCGTTTATAACCATTATAAAAGACTGAGACAGAAGAACGGGGAAGAAGATGTTGAGATTGAGAAATCCAATATTATTCTCGTTGGTGAGACAGGGACAGGAAAGACACTGCTGGCCCGTACCATTGCCAAGATGCTTCATGTACCATTTACCATTGTTGATGCTACCGTACTTACAGAGGCCGGCTACGTGGGTGAGGATATTGAGAGCCTTCTTACCAGGCTGTTGCAGGCAGCAGATTATGATGTTAAGGCAGCCGAGAAGGGGATAGTTTTTATCGATGAAATAGATAAGATAGCCAGGAAGAGTGATAATCCGTCTATCACCAGGGATGTATCGGGAGAAGGAGTTCAGCAGGGGCTTCTTAAACTTCTTGAAGGATCAATTGTAAATGTACCCCCACAAGGAGGACGAAAGCATCCTGAACAGAAAATGATTGCTGTAAATACAAAGAATATTTTATTTATCTGTGGCGGGGCTTTTGACGGAATAGATAAGAAAATAGCTAATAGGCTTAATACCAAGATGATGGGATTCAAGGCCACAAAAGACCGAAAAGCTATTGCTGAGAAGGAACTGCTGGAACATGTTGCTCCTCAAGACCTCAGGGCTTTTGGACTGATACCTGAAATTGTTGGTCGCCTGCCTGTGCTAACTTACCTGCAACCTCTTGAAAGGAAGACATTACGCAGTATACTTACTGAGCCTAAAAATGCAATTATCAAGCAATATGTAAAGTTGTTTGAAATGGATGGCATAGAGCTTAAGTATGATGAAAATACTCTTCAGTATATAGTTGATAAAGCAATTGAATTCGAACTTGGAGCAAGGGGATTAAGGTCTATATGTGAAGCAATAATGATAGATCCTATGTTTGACCTGCCATCAAAGTCTGTGAAAAGTTTTCATCTCAGCAAAGATTTTGCGAGGCGGAAGCTTGAAAAAATGGACCTGAAGGTTCTTAAAGCTTCGTAATATACCAGTTTGTATTTTGGAGACTGGCTGGCTTTCAACACAACAAGGTCAGATTATCCCGGCGTATTAGACTTATTCAGCTTTCCTTTTTCTTATGTAGGTTGTATAGCTATAACTAAAATCCAGTTCCCTTTCCTGCGGATGTTTTATCTCTTCGATAAGTTCCCATTGGTCATAATTAATTTCGGGGAAGAATGTATCTGCTTCAAAGCTTTTATTTACTTTAGTGATATACAGCTTATCTGCAATCTCAAGGAATTGTTTATACACCATTCCTCCTCCGATAATAAAACACTCATCCTTAATCTTTGAAACAGCATCTTTAATAGAATAAGCCATGGTACAGCCCTCAATAATTTCCCCCTTAATGTCAGTAAGAACAATATTCTCGCGGTTTGGAAGAGGTTGTATTGGCAGCGACTGGTAAGTACGTTTGCCCATAAGCACCTGGTGCCCTGTAGTTATCCTTTTAAATCTTTTCATATCGTCAGGAATATGCCATAAGAGCTCATTGTTCAGTCCAATGGCATTATTCTCTGCAATAGCAACTATTATTGAAATTTGTTTCATCATGTGCAGCTTATCGCGGAATGCATCATTTTGCTTCCGTTATTATTAAACAGATATTTTACCTTTTATATGAGGATGGGCTTTATAGTTTTCAATGCTTATGTCACCGTAGTCAAAGTCAAAGATATTTTTTTTATCAGGATTAAGAACTATCATCGGGATGGGATATGGCTTCCTATTCATTTGTTCTTTAACCTGCTCAAGATGATTGAGGTAAATATGTGCATCACCAAGCGTATGAATAAACTCTCCGGCTTTCAGTCCGCTTGCCAGTGCCATCAATTCAGTCAGCAGGGCATAAGAAGCTATATTGAAGGGGACTCCCAGGAAAATGTCGGCACTTCTCTGGTACAGCTGGCAGGATAATTTGCCATTAGCCACATAAAACTGGAACAGTATATGACAGGGAGGCAGGGCCATATTTTTCAGGTCGCCAACATTCCATGCGCTAACAATATGTCTTCTTGAATCAGGATTATTCCTTATGCTCTCAAGTACAGTTGAAATCTGATCTATAGCAGATCCGTCAGCTGCCGGCCATGATCTCCACTGGAAACCATAAATATTGCCAAGATCACCATTATCATCAGCCCATTCATTCCAGATTTTCACACCATTGTCATTCAGGTAGCCTGTATTGGTGTCTCCTTTTAAAAACCACAGCAGCTCATATATTATTGATTTGAGATGCAGTTTCTTTGTTGTCAGCAGAGGAAAGCCTTCCTCCAGGTTAAAGCGCATCTGGTATCCAAAAGTGCTAAGGGTACCTGTACCTGTCCGGTCTTCTTTTTTGATGCCGTTTTTTACAACATGATCAAGTAAGTTAAGATATTGTTGCATGAATATTACTTTGCTTTATATTTATTAATACCATCTGCTTCTTTGATGTTTTCCCCCGTTTATCCTGTCGGCATTCATGAGCCACATTCCACGTCCATGTGTGGCAATTACAATAACATTATCCCTGGGATGTATGATCATATCATGAACATATGTTGAAGGAAGATCTCCCAGTACTTCCCAGTTCTCACCCTTGTCTTTAGATACATAAACCCCGGCATCAGTTCCCAGGTAAAGAATGTTCCTGTCAATAGGGTCTTCCCTGATAACATTTACAGGGCCAAGAGGGATATCTGATGAAATATCATGCCATGTTTTTCCCATATCGGTTGATTTCCATACGTAGGCGGCAAATTCATCATCTCTCTTGCCATTCTGGGTAAGATAAACTGTTTCAAGCTCATATTTCGAGGCAATCACCCTTGATATCCATTTGTCTTTTGCCAGGCCTTTCGATATTTCAGTCCAGCTAATACCACCGTCTTTAGTAACATGGATCCTGCCGTCATCGGTCCCTGCATACAGCAGGCCGTATTTCAGTGGTGATTCAGAAAGAGCAACAATTGTCTGGAAAGGGATATCCCCCAGTTTATCTTTATTATTATGTGTAAGATCCGGACTAATCCTTTCCCATGTGTCTCCCCTGTTTTCTGAGCGAAAAACATATTGCATTGCATGATAAATGATCTCATTATTGTGAGGAGAAATAATAAAAGGAGCAACCCACTGACCCCTCAGCTTATCTTCATCGGCAAATGTTACAGGCAGGAGATTTTTATATCCTTCAGGCCAGGTTTTGCTAAGATCACTACGTGATATTGTCCCATAGAACATCGCAGAATAAACAATGTCGGGATTGGTAGGATCAATAGCGTGGCTGCACCCCTCTCCTCCTGGAGCTGGTTCAAAATCAACAGGCCTTACTTTATCCTTGCCCCTGCTGAGATCAATTATCCCCCTGTAACTTAAATGATCCTGAATTGAGCCATATACCCTGAAAGGCTTGTCCATGTCATAAGCGATATTAAAAAATTGTACAAGGGGCAGGCGGTCGGTGAAAGACCTCCAGTTTCCCCCTTTGTCATATGAAATATAAATTCCTCCGTCATTTGTATTTACCAGGTAATTAGTGTTATCAGGGTCTATCCATAATCCATGATGATCACCGTGCATTCCGCTAAGCTGCTTAAAATTTTTGCCCCCGTCTGTTGAAACATTCAGTCCCAGGCCCATAGTGTATATAGTATTTTCATCACCCGGATCAACCCTTATTTGTCCGAATACCCAGCCATAAGTTGATGAATGATCTTCCATATATTTCTTCATGTCTTCATTTTGGCCGCTTACCGGAGTCCAGTTTTCCCCTTTATCATCAGAGCGGTAAATGCAGGCCCCTTTTATTACACCTCCCTTTGGCCGGCCATAAGAATCTGTTTCTTCGGAATTGTAATTCTCATAGGCTATTTCGTAATTATCAACAAATGCATATAATACATTTGTGTTAGACCTGGCAATATCAATACCTATCCTGCCCCTGAATTTTGCTTCAGGCAATCCTTTGTTTATTTGTTTCCAGCTATCACCTCCATCACTGCTTTTCCAGATGCCACTGTTATTATAGCCGGGCTCAATCCTTGGATCATTCCATTTCTTCCTTATTCTCTGCCATGTAGCTGCATATAGAACATCAGGTTGCAGGGGATCAATAACAAGGTCAATAGCACCTGTAAGATCATCAATGAACAAAATCTTTTCCCAGCTATTACCCCCATCTGTTGTCCTGAACACTCCCCTTTCCTTATTTCTTGTCCATTCATGTCCTGAGGCAGCAACGTAAACAATATCAGAATTGCCTGGGTGGACTATTATCCTTGATATTGTAAGTGTATTTGAAAGACCCATATGCTTCCATGTTTTTCCGCCGTCATCTGTTCGGTATATCCCTGATCCGGATTGAGAACTCCTGAATATATTGGCTTCACCTGTACCTACCCACAGGGTTTCAGGATTACCGGGGTCGAGAGCAATATCACCTATCGATGTAGAAGCCTGCTGGTCAAACAGGGGGAACCATGTAGTACCTTCATTTTCTGTTTTCCAAACACCGCCAGAGGCAGCAGCAACATAAATTGTATAATTCTTTCCTTTAGGAGCAAGCACCTCAACATCTGTACATCTTCCGCTGATATTTTTCGGACCAACAAACTGCCAGTGAAGATCTGAGAATGACGATTCCTTTTTTTGCCGGATATGTTTGTTGAATAGTTCAATACGTTTATCTCCGTTATTTACAGGAGATTTCTTCTGAGCCCGGGCCGGACCCATAAAAATACTGGAGAATAATAATAGAGCAATAATTTCTTTCATTTCATTATGTATTTATCGATATTAATATTAATCAGTCTTTTCGCCAACAATTACACAGTATTGCCGGCGCGACTTTAATAAATATATATTCAATCTGACATTTATAGTATAAAATATCTTTAGTAAAATGCCTTCAATGAAATTTTTCTTCTTCATATTCCTGAGCCAGTTTTTATAATGCTCAAAGCCACGGATCACATTTCCGGTTATGTCGGTAACTTGCAAAACATTAAGTTTTGATTTTAACATTTCATTTTCATACATGTGCCTGGGCCAGTGATGGAGGTGCATTTTGGTTTTCCAGTATTTTTTGAAAGAGCTGGTTTTCCTGGGGACGCTCATTATATCTGCTATAAGGAATGTTCCTCCTGACTTTAGCACCCTGAAAATCTCATTCAGGAAGGAAGCTTTATCAGGATAATGAAAAGCGCTTTCAATATTGATCACATAATCCATTGATTTACTCTTTATTGTAGATAACTTTTGTGCATCATCTGTTTGAAATAATATATTCTTTGTTTCTTTCTTTTTTAATTCGTTTTTAGCAATCTCTATGTTCATAGGATTAAGATCAATGCCGGTCATTTTCGAAGGAGAGCATTTATCAGATATATACATTGCCTGTGTCCCGTTGCCGCATCCTATTTCGAGCACATTTTTTCCTTTCAGACCGGGTAGCTGGGAAAGGCAATAATCAGTAAGATTTTTCTGAGCATCATAGAAACTGTCGTTCTCATTAAGGTAATAAGGATAGTGCAGCATAGTATATTCACCATCCAGGCGTTTTAATGCCTGGTTCATTGAAATATAATACCTGTCGGTTGACAGTCCGGATCTTACCAGTGATATTATTTTTGAGAAGATATTCATTAGAGCTTTATTTTTATCGGGGGATACTTATTCCAGTTGAGAATGAATATTTTTTTGCAAGATATTAAATATGTTGATCAAATAATACCGGTCAGGAATTTTACTTAAAAATTCGTATATTTATAAATATATGATATGTTAAAATTATTTCATTATGAAAAATGCATTACAATTTATCTTTCCTGCTTTACTGTTCCTCATGATATTTTCATTGCCGGCATGTGAAAAGGAAGAAAGCTTTTCAAATGAAGAATTGCTCACTTTACATACATGGAAATATGTTAATATGTCTGCAGATACTGACGATCAGACAACACAGGATCTATTAAATCTTGTAAAATTGTTTATGGCAACTTCAACTATTGATTTCAATGATGATGCCACTTATTCATGGTTTATTTATGATACCACGAATAACGGTTCCTGGGAGCTAAGTTCAAGCGGATTATTATTAACCATGGATAAAGGAAGTGATGATGAATCCGTGCAGACAATTGCAGAGCTTACTGAAACAAAAATGGTATGGGAGACTCCAGGTGAAACCACCGGGGGGGCAACATATACACTGACCATGGAGTGGGGGAAATAGACTACTGCTTAAGCAGATACGTTGTTAATATATCTCCGGAATAAATGTTTGTTCAGCTATGGGTGGCCTGACATAGCCTTCTTTTTTTATCGGAGGGAGTGTAAGCTTCTCATGTTTCAATGTCTCATAAGGGATCTTTGACAAGAGGTGGTGTATGCAATTTAACCTTGCACTGCGTTTATCATCGGCGTTAACTACATACCAGGGTGATAATTTTGTGTCTGTATAAGCAAACATTTCATCTTTAGCCTTAGAGTATTCTGCCCATTTCGATCTCGACTCCAGGTCCATCTTACTTATTTTCCATCGTTTTAGGGGATCATCTATCCTGCTCTGGAACCTTTCTTCCTGCTCCTCGTCACTTACAGAGAACCAGTATTTTATCAGTATGATACCTGAGTGTATGATCATTTCCTCGAAGCGGGGGCAGGAACGCAGGAAATCCCAGTATTCATCTTCTGTACAAAAGCCCATTACTCTTTCCACACCGGCCCTGTTATACCAGCTTCTGTCAAACAAAACAAGTTCGCCGGCAGCAGGCATATGCTGAACATAACGTTGAAAATACCACTGGCTTTTTTCTTTTTCTGTAGGCACCCCAAGGGCGACAACTTTACATATACGTGGATTAAGCCTTTGGTGTATTCTTTTTATTACACCTCCCTTGCCCGCAGCATCCCTGCCTTCAAATACCACAACCAGCTTTAATCCCCTGGCTTTAATCCAGTCGTGCATCTTAACCAGTTCCACCTGCAGCTTTTCCAGTTCATTGAAGTAATCCTTCTTTTTTATCCTGTGGTTTTTATGCTTAATTTTATTATTAGCCATTTGCGCCTGGTTTTTTTATAAATCTACAAAAAAAACTTTAGCGACAAAACCGCTAAGGCTCAATAATAAGAAAGCCTGTTATTGCATAAGGGATGCTTATAATGAAGTAAGCTTATTTCTTATGTATGTCTCCTGCACTGGATGCATGTGCATCAACTTTTTTCGGATTGCCCATGAAATATATATCCCCTGCACTGCTGGCCGAGGCATTAAGTTCTTCAGTTACAAATATTTTGGCATTTCCGGCACTTGAGGTTGACACTGTCGCGACACGGCTTTTCAGCTCATAAGCATTTAGGTCTCCTGCACTACTAAGATCAGCACTGAGTTCATCAGTCGATCCTTTCAGGCTTATATCCCCCGAACTGCTGATATCACAGACGATAAGCTTTGCTTCAATATCCAGTTTTATGTCTCCTGCACTGCTTGCCGACAGGTAAAGTTCTTTTGCAGTAAATCGGTTTTGTCCAAAAACATCTCCTGCACTGGATACAGAGATCTTTTTAAGGTCTTTAATTGTTACATGTACTTTTTTAGATTTAGCTCTCCGGATATTTGCGTCTGTGTAAATCTTAAGTGTGTTGTTACGAATCTCGGTTTTGATATATTTAAGCAGGTTATCATCTGCTTCAAGCACAATACTTTCATTGTCTCCCTGACTCAGGTAAACATCTATTCCTGTACTTACCTTAACAACATTAAAGTAAGCGGCTTCACGTTTTTCACTTACTACATTGCCAGAACCTGTTATCTTTGGTCTAAACTGGCCGTTTGTACATGAGCAGACAGCAAATACCAGTATCAGTGAAAAAAGAGCTTTTATTTTCATAATTTTTATTTATTGAGGGTTATTAACATCAAGAGAAAGACGTATCCGGAATATAATGGCTGCATAAAATAGTTATTTTTTATTAAAGATATTACAATCCGGTATTTGTTTTAGATATGTTTTGGGAAGGTTTTTTTATTTTTACTAATCTATAAGCCGGACCGGATAATAATTTAATAATACAATGACAGATAATAAATAATACAATGACAGATAAAATAACAGATAAGCTAAAAAAATTCCGGAAACTTGATATGTCAATCCTTCCCACGGCTTTGCATAAGCTTGAGTATTTAAGTAGAAGTTATAAGAGGAATATATATTGCAAAAGAGATGATCTTACCGGTTTTGCATTTGGAGGTAACAAGACCAGGAAACTTGACTACCTGGTAAAGGATGCACTCGACCATGGACATGATTGTATCGTTACAAATGGCAGCGTGCAATCTAACTGGTGCAGGATATGCTCTGTGGCTGCAGCTGTGAACGGAATAGATATTTACCTGGTCCTGGCCGGGCATGAGTCTGCAAAAAGCACTGCAAATCTTCTTCTTGATGAACTTGCAGGTGCAGATATCAGTATTATAGATACTGAAGACGATGAGCTTCTCCATAAAAAAAGCATGGAGATTGTTGAACAGCTGGAGCAGCAGGGTAAGAAGCCTTATTTCTTATCGGTAGGAGGCTCAAATTCAATTGGGGCATTGGGTTATGTTCAGGCTTTTAATGAAATACTGGAATATGAAAGAGAAAAAGGAATAGATTTCTCGAAACTTTATCTGGCCTCCGGTTCGGCAGGAACACAGGCGGGGCTGGTAGTGGGGCAACTGCTGAGTGGATGGGAGGGAAAGATAATAGGAATAAATGTGTCAAGGTCATCTGCAGCCCAGGAGGGGAAAATCGGTTCTATAGTTAAAGATACCCTGGAACTATTAAATATCCCTGAAATTCCCGACTGGAAGGATAAGATAATTACCGATGATAATTATATTGGTGAAGCTTACCGGAAAAATACTGAAGCGGCAGCCAGGGCGATTGAATTGTTTGCCAGGAAAGAAGGTATCTTTCTTGATGAGGTTTATACAGGTAAAGCAGCAGCCGGGCTGCTGGATCATTTGGAAAAAGGATTAATATCTTCAGATGAGGATATACTTTTTATCCATACGGGAGGGAATATTCAGTTGTTTGAGTGAGCTGTCGCGTAAAGATATGGCCCTTAATCTTCAAGCTCTATATCCTTAAAGTGTCCTATGGAAAGTTCCAGCATTTCCCTGCTCTGTCTTATTACTTCCGATCTCCATATTTCTGATGAGGGGTAATACATCTCTTTAAAATCATTTTTTACCTTAATTTCATTTCTGTGGTTCTTATAACCATTATTGTATCCCTGGTTTTCCAGTATCATTCTGTGAATAGACACCAGTGATCCAAAGGTTTCCTGAGAATTAAGCGTACCAAATTCAAAAGGCATGCACAGGGTCAGAGCCTGTGGATTTACTTTTTGCAAATACTTAGACAGATCTCCCATTATAGTATAGAAATCATCACTGTCACCCCAGTCTATATGGTAGCCTTCAAAAAGAGATTCAGTAGCCGTACGTACATAATCGTCTTTTTCAGGATTTGGAAACAAGTGCAGCTTTGCCCATTCACCGTATCCGGTATGGAGATCTACTGCAAAGATCAGATCATACTGCTCAAATATTTTTGGCAGTGTTTTTTTCAGATAGTTTGTTTGAGGAGTGAAATCATTCCCTCCGTAATAAATGCCTTCAGGGAATTCATATTGCCCCTGAAGGGCAGCCTGTCTCAATGTTGCCATAGATTCCTTAAGGATATTCCATATAGCGACCAGATAAAAAAACTGATTTTTTGGATTGCCTGTATTTACTTTACCTGCAGGGCAGAGAAGGTCATACAAATCACCATAACCAGGATTTTTGTTTTCGAATATTGAATTATCAGTTCCACAATTTCTATTCAGATCAACATTAAATTCAGTGGCTTTTCTGTAATATTTAAATCCATAGGGATTATAAGCATGGATAAGAAGTATAGCCATATCATTAGCTATTTCCTCGTTAAGAATATCATTCAGGAACATTTGTTGTATTGCACTTCCGGTATAACCTTCAATGCCATGAGTGCCTGAAATAAGCACCAGCAATCTGTTAGTATCCTGTTGTGGAGGTATATAGCACAAATCCATTATAAGGTTTGTGTCAACATTGCTGCTTACTCTGAATTCGCTAAGTTCAATATTGTTGAATTTCCTGCCAGCTTCATGCACTGCCGTTAAAAATGCCTGTCGGCTTTTATTATATGATTCATGGAAATATTTAAGATTATCGCTATTTATTTCTATGTTATCCTGTTCCGCGGAAAAGCTGTGATAATAAATATATAATCCGGTAAAGCCTGCCAGGATTATTGCAAGCAAGGAGTAAGAAAATAGCTTTAAGAATTTTTTCATGATGATATTTTTGATGGAAACGGAAATATGAATATCAATAAAATAATTGAAAGGGAAAAATATTTATAATTATCAGGACAATTATTCCGGAATAATAAACATGGCTCTTATATGGTTTTTTATACTATAGTACAGACCGATTGATCTTGAAATATCACAGGTCTTTCTATCTGACTGAATACTGGCAATTGGAATTGTGGTTTAACAATAGTAAAATCGCATAAATTATTTTTAATATCAGACACATAAATAGTACCTGGGTTATAATGTATTATAAATAATATAATTCTTTTCAACCCATCCCGACCTATCAAACCATATTAAGCATTTACAAGAGATTCTGCCCAAAGCTATGGAGTATTATAATGACAGGTAACAGGTAAATTACCAGTAATAATAGGCGATAGGCCATGTTTTTAAAAATTTGGTAACCTTATTGTATTATTATCGTAATAAAAGATGAAACCATAAAATTATTGTGCCATTTGAGATAAAAAATAAAAATAAGGATTTACTCTTGAAAAGAGTATTTGATATCAAATCCTGATTGTAAGATCACTGAAGTTTTATTTATACCTGACAGAAAGTTTTGTTAAATCTGTTAGTAGCGAATCAACGATGTATAGTTGAACTGGAATCATATTGTATTAACTGAAAGAATAATGAATATAGAAATGACTCAGAATGAATTGAAATTGTTAGCCAGCAGGAAAAAGCAAATCCTGGATGTTTACAGGCTAAGGGTGTCTCATGGGGACCTGAGTGCTTACCAGCGAATACAGGCCGAAGTATTCCTGGAGAAAATACGTAGTGTGATATCAAAACTTAAAGAGATTGAAGTCTATAATGATATTTTATTAGTCAGAGACTATTTAAAAGAGCTTGGTAAATGTTCTGACGGGGAAGGGCAGGAAGTACTTGAATTTATCAATACGGTTTTGGATGAGATGATAAAAGCGATTATTTATAACAGGAAGACACAGTTTTATACAATGAAGCAGGAACTGATAGGAATGCTGAATGAGGATGTTAAGATATCCATATAATTAGTTTCATACTTAAAGGCTTTATTCTAACCCATAAGGATTAAGCAACAAAACAAAAATTTTTTTAAAAATGCATTAGGGCTACAGCCTTAATGCATTTTCTTATAAGTCAAAAGCAGTAACTTACTTTATTCTTTCGAAATGCCAGGTTTAACCGCCTGTGGTCGTTTTTCTTTTTTTACTATTTATGCTTTTATGAACTTTATCTTAATATAGCAAATATTTCTCACGGATCTTCTTATAATCAGACAGAGCAGGTTCCCAGCTATCCTGAATTTCTTTTTCTGTTTTACCGGCAATGATCTGATTTCTCAGTTTGCTGTTCCCTGCCAGCCTGTCAAAGTTGTATTTTCCCTTTGAATTTTTGCGAAAGAATTTATCCTTATCGGGGTATGCATTATAGAGTTCTGTCAGCCAGCTTAAATTAAGCCGTCCGGTCTTTTTAAAGATATCTGTATCGTATTCCCGCAGATCCAGTCCGTAATGTCTTACCGGAACAGTATCGAATTCACTGAAAATCCACGTAGGGTTGACAACATCGAAGAAGAAAGAGTATTTCCCTTCCAGTTCGGGGCTACCCAGCACAGAAAATGCTATTAAAGGATCTGTGCCACGTCCCTGGCTGATAATGGTTCCCTCAAACCAGCATAAAGAAGGATACAATAAAACAGACTGCTGTGTATTCAGGTTGGGAGATGGCGCTATGGGTAATTCATAAACTTTGCCATGTTCGTAATTCAACATTTCAATTACTTTCAGTTTACATTGCAGATTGTTTTCGAGCCATCCTTCACCATTGAGCATATGAGCATATTCACCCAGTGTTAATCCATGCAGGATTGGGACCGGGTCTAATCCAACAAATGATCTGAACTCTTCTTCAAGAACCGGACCGTCCACGTATGAATCATTAGGATTGGGCCGGTCAAATACGATTAGCTCAACATCATTTTCGGCGCAGGCTTCCATAACATAATGTAATGTAGCCAGGTAAGTGTAAAAACGTGTACCCACATCCTGCATGTCAAAGATCATGACATCAACATCAGCAAGGTCTTCTGCAGTGGGTTTATGTTTTGTCCTGTATAATGAGATGATAGGTACGCCTGTTTTAGAATCAACAGAGTCATAGACATTTCCTCCCCTGAAACCATGTTCCGGTCCGAAAACCTTAACAAGATTAATACCCAGAGAATGCAAACTATCCAGGCTAAGCTGATTCCCTATTCTGGATGTTTGGTTTATTATCATTGCAACATTTTTCCCTTCAAGTAAAGGCAGATAACTGCCTGTTTGATCGGCTCCTGTTACAATAGCAGAATCATCTTGATTGTTACACGATGCCAGTCCAAGTAAAAAGACTGCCAGAATTGATAGCTTAACTTTTTTCATGCTTATTATATTTTATAAGAATTATGTTGTATGATTTGCGCGTAAGCCTCACTTAAAATGTCATATATTTTTAGCAAGGTACAAAAACCATTTGATAACTGAAACCAGCTTATATGCCGGGACTTACAAATTACTTTATCCATTCTCCGACTGTCTCCGGGCTCAGTCCCGGAAGGTCAAGCTTATTCTTTTTCTTGTAGCCGTTAAGGTCATTGGCTAGCTTGCCGGGTTTTTCGAGTTCTTTGAGTCTGGCTACAGTTGTATATCCAAGAGCTCTGAGGGGGGCTATCCATTCTGTGGGAACCCCGGCTTCCCCGAACTTATCATCCCCGTCAGCTTCTTCTTTCTTTTCAGGTCGCATTTGTGGAAAAAACAAAACATCCTGGATAGAATGTGAGTCGGTCATCATCATTGCAAGGCGGTCAATACCTACACCCAGCCCTGCCGTAGGGGGCATGCCCAGTTCAATTGCCTTTAAAAAAGCCTCATCCAGAATCATGGCTTCTTCATCTCCGCGTTTACCAAGCTTAAGCTGGTCTTCAAAGCGTTCACGCTGATCGACAGGGTCATTAAGCTCAGAGAAAGCATTACATAATTCTTTGCCGTTTACAATTCCCTCAAAACGCTCAACAAGGCCTTCTTTACTCCTGTGTTTCTTTGAAAGAGGAGACATCTCTACAGGGTAGTCTGTGATAAAGGTGGGCTGAATAAGTTTTGGTTCAGCTGTTTCACCGAATATTTCATCTATAAGTTTTCCCTTGCCCATGGTCTCATCAACATCAACACCCAGCTTTTTGGCAGTATCGAACAATTCTTTCTCCTTCATTTCCGAGATATCTACCCCTGCATATTTTTCAATTGCCTCAAACATTGTAAGCCGGGTCCATGGTCTCTTGAAGTCAATAATATTTTTTCCAACCTTAACTTTTGTGCTTCCATGAAGGTCAGTAGCTACTTTCTCAATCATCTCTTCAAACATATCCATCATCCAGAAATAATCTTTATATGTAACATATATTTCCATCTGGGTGAATTCGGGGTTATGAAACCTGTCCATTCCCTCATTACGAAAATCTTTGGCAAATTCATAGACGCCATCAAAGCCGCCAACTATCAGTCTCTTTAGGTAGAGCTCATTAGCTATTCTCAGGTAAAGTGTCTGGTCGAGAGTATTATGATGTGTTTTAAAAGGACGCGCAGCTGCTCCCCCGTAGATAGGTTGCAGAATAGGAGTCTCAACTTCAAGGTAGCCCTTTTCATTCAGGAACTGCCTCATTGAAAGAACCAGCTTGCTTCTTTGTAGGAATGTTTTACGAACCTCCGGGTTGACTATCATGTCCATAGAGCGGTTTCTGTATCTTTGCTCGGGATCTGTAAAAGCATCCCATGTTTTTCCTTCTTTTTCCTTAACAATGGGAAGGGGCCTGATAGACTTGCTAAGTATTGTAAACTCTTCAACATTTACGGATGTTTCGCCAACCTGGGTCTTAAATACACTTCCTTTTATGCCAATAATGTCACCTATATCAAGCAGCTTTTTAAAAACTGTGTTGTACATGCTTTTGTCCTCGTCCGGGCATATTGTATCCCTGCGAAAGTAGGCCTGTATGCGACCCTTGCTGTCTTCAAGTTCAATAAATGATGCCGAACCCATTATCCTCCTGCTCATTATCCTGCCGGCAAGGGAAACTTCCAGGAAATTATTTTTATCAGGCTGGTATTGCTCCAGTATTTCCGTAGAGTAATTACTGACAGGGTATTCTGCTGCCGGGTATGGATCAATTCCAAGTTTACGTATTTCCGCGAGAGAATTCCTTCTTATCTGTTCCTGCTCGCTGTATGTTGTGCTGCTCATATTAATATTTCTTGCAAAGATAGTATTTATAGATTTTTCGCAGTTGTGTGAAGGGAAAAAGTTGAACATATTCCCTACCTTTGCATGACCCACAAAGATAGCTGAGAAAATGCCGGAAAATCAAGATACAAAAAGAAAAATTAACAGACTGCCTTTATGGTTCAGGATGGAAAGAGCTTCCGGAGATGTTTATCCAAAGATTAAGAACCTTGTAGAGAAGAATGGTTTACATACTATATGTACCAGTGGCAATTGTCCTAATATTGGTGAGTGCTGGAATGCAGGAACGGCAACATTTATGATACTTGGTGAGGTTTGCACGCGCTCGTGTAAATTTTGTTCCGTAAAAACCGGGAAGCCCTTGCCACCCGATAAGGATGAGCCAAAGAAGCTGGCTAATGCTATTCGTATCATGAAGCTTAAGCATGCTGTAATTACTTCGGTTGACCGTGATGACCTGGATGATGGAGGCTCCTCGTTCTGGGCTGAAGTCATAAGTACGATTAAGGAAAAAGTTCCGGGAGTGACAATGGAAACACTTATACCGGATTTTGACGGGAAAGAAGAAAATCTTGACAGGATCATTGAAGCCGGACCCGAAGTGATATCACATAACCTGGAAACAGTACGCAGGATTAGTCCCCTGATAAGAAGCAGGGCAGAGTATGAAAGGAGCCTGGCTGTGCTTAAATACCTGAAGGCTAAAAGCTGTACAACCAAATCGGGGATTATGTTGGGACTGGGTGAGACGGAAGATGAAGTGCTTGAGACAATGGATGACCTGCGAATGGTTGGTTGTGAGGTTTTGACTATTGGACAGTATCTTGCTCCAACAAAATCACATATGCAGGTACAGGAATATGTTCATCCCGACCAGTTTGAGAAATACAGGATAGTGGGTCTTGAAAAAGGATTCAGCCATGTTGAAAGTAGTCCCTTAGTCAGATCTTCATACCATGCCGAGAAGCATGTAAAAAAGGAGCTTTCATAAATGAACAGGCTGAAAGTAATATATGAGGACCTGGGACTGGTAGATTACAAGAAAGCATGGGACTATCAGGAAAGCCTGCTTGGGGAAGTGGTGAAGAATAAGCTTAGCTCCAATACTGATAATGGCAATACCGGGCACCTTATTTTTTGTGAACATCCGCATGTATATACTATAGGCAGAAGCGGGTTGCAGGATAATTTATTACTGAATGATGATAAACTGAAAGAGATAGGCGCTGATTTTTATAGGATAAACCGCGGGGGCGATATTACCTATCACGGGCCGGGGCAGCTGGTGGGATACCCTGTTTTTGATCTTGAAAAAATGAGATTGGGAGTTAAAAAATATATATGGCTTCTTGAAGAGGCCATTATACAGACATTGAACGAGTTTAATATAAGATGCGGAAGGCTTGAGGGAGCCACAGGGGTATGGCTTGATAAGGATGATCCTGAGAAAGTCAGGAAAATATGCGCTATTGGTGTAAGGGTCAGCAGGCTGGTAAGTATGCATGGTTTTGCACTTAATGTAAGATCAGATCTTGATTATTTCTCTTATATTAATCCTTGTGGTTTTACCGATAAAGGAGTAACTTCCATGGATAAGGAAATAAAGAGTCCTCCTTCACTTGAAGAGGTAAAAGGACTGCTTAAACATAAGATCTCCAAAGTATTTGATGTGAGTCTGAAAGAAAATATTTAGAAAGATGGGAAAAAGATGGATAATAAAGGAAGCGGGAGATGCTGAAAAAGTAGCTGTTCTTAAGGAATCCTTAAAGCTGGACGAGTTAACGGCCAGTTTGTTGGTACAGAGGGGATTGGGTAGCTCGGAGGCGGTTGGTAAATTTTTCAGACCGCGACTGGAGTACCTTCACAATCCTTTCGATATGGAAGATATGACCCAGGCGGTTGATCGTATTATGTCGGCTATAGCCAGGAATGAGAGAATACTTGTTTATGGAGATTATGATGTTGACGGTACCACCTCTGTGGCACTGGTATATTCATTTTTTAGCAGGTATTACAATAACCTGGGTTATTATATTCCGGATCGTTATACCGAGGGTTATGGCGTTTCAGCAAAAGGTGTAGATTATGCCAGGAGCAATAATTATTCCCTGATCATTACTCTGGATTGTGGTATAAAAGCCGTTGAAATGGTAGACTATGGGAAGAAACAGGGTATTGATTTTATTATTTGCGATCATCATGTGCCTGGAGATAAATTGCCGGATGCGATAGCTGTACTTGATCCTAAGCGGCCCGATTGTAATTATCCTTTTAAAGAATTATCAGGTTGCGGGGTTGGCTTTAAGCTGGTACAGGCCTATGCCAGGCTTAACAGTATTGATTTCAGTGAGCTTATTCCTTTGCTGGAACTTGTGGCAGTGAGCATTGCTTCGGATATAGTGCCTATTGTGGGGGAAAACAGAGTTCTGGCATACCATGGGCTGGTTCAGTTGAATACCAATCCCGGTGAAGGTCTTAAGTCTATACTCAGGATTGCCGGGATTGCCAACCGTACTGTGGATATTACAGATGTGATTTTCAAGATCGGTCCCAGGATCAATGCTGCCGGGAGGATGGAGGCAGGCTCTAAGGCTGTTGATCTCTTGCTTGCAAAAAGTCAGCAGCAAGCCTATGAGATGAGCATGAAGATAGATAATTACAACAAGGACAGGAGACAGATAGACCAGGGTATTACCAGGGATGCTTTATTGAAGATATCTGAAGATCAGCAGCTTATGCACAGCAAGTCTACGGTGATATTTAATCCTGACTGGCACAAGGGAGTGATTGGCATTGTTGCTTCAAGACTGATAGAAACATATTTCCGGCCCACAGTAGTGCTTACAGAATCAAACGGACTTGCAACAGGCTCAGCCCGTTCTGTTCCCGGCTTTGATCTTTACAAGGCTATGGAGCACTGTAGTCATTTGCTTGAAAACTTCGGAGGACATATGTATGCGGCGGGACTTACACTAAAAAGGGAGAATGTGAAGGAATTTGCCAGCTGCTTTGAAAAGATTGTTTGTGAGACAATCAGTGATGAGCAGTTGATCCCTGTGGTTGAGATAGATGCAGAGCTGGATTTTAAAAATATCACTGCTGGCTTTGTTAGTATTTTGAAACAGTTTCAACCTTTTGGTCCTGGTAATATGGCTCCTGTATTTGTGTCCCGAAACGTAGTCTCTGTACCTGGAACCAGACTGGTGGGTGCTAATGGCGAACATATTAAGATGGTTGTGATGCAGGATGACGGGATAAGCTTCGGGGGAATAGCATTTAATCAGTCGCCGTCATATGAAATAGTCTTAGGAGGTCATCCTTTTGATATTTGTTACACCATAGAGGAAAATGAGTTCAGGGGAAAAACCAGCCTGCAGTTAAATGTCAGGGATATAAAAGCGCCGGAGACAAAGGCTGATAAAAATAGCAGAAATTCAGAACCTGAACCTGGATTGTAGTTTTATCTCGCTGATATGATTGCCATCAATCTTATTTAAGCCTGAACCAATTGCTTGCCTGTCGCTAAAAACAGTTCCTGATATCCGCAACCAGATGTCAAGATGTTCAGTTGGTGATGAGTGCAGAAGGAGATAAGTCCTTATTCCTTTTCCGTAGTAGGGAGGAATGGAAAAGGCATACAATACATCATTCTCGTAAGCATATATACGTGAGTCATAACTGTCTGTGTCAAACATGGCATACCTGAATGATATATCTGGGAGATTTGGAGACCGTGGCCTGTAAAGTATATCCTGATAGATAAGAAATCCTTCACTTTTAATTTTACTGTGCCTGAATCCCGACCATTCCACTCTGTTTCGTAATTCAAAGCTAGCTGATAGTTTATAAGTTAAATGGTACCTGGCCTTTATGCGTTTCCTGTCCGCAAGATTTCCTGTTTCATATGATGCAGGAAGATCTTCTTCCTTATTTTCATACTGAAGCCTCCAGTACATATTAAATGAATTGTTTACCGAATAGTCTGCCTGGAAAAAAGTTTCCATCCCCCGTGAGGGAGCAGATACCCTGTATTTCAGCCAGGGGAAAGAGAACATATCTATATAGCCTGTAAATTCCCAGCCGGCAAAAGGTAATATCTTAATACCCAGGTAAAATCCTTTTTCGTTTTTTATTGTGGAATTTTCGCTGAAAGCATTACTGTAGAACGGAACAAAGCCCGGGCTGTAATACCTGTAGAGGGTGGAAACAGATAGCTGGTCTGCGAGGGGGAATAATCCTCCCTGTATTACGGCCCATCCCCTGCCTGGAAAATATGAGACCTCTCCAAAGAGACTGGCTTTTTTAAAGCTGTATTTATAATCAGTTCCAAACCTGGTCCCGGAGTTCCCGTTAAAATCATATAATTCATAGGGATACTCCCCTTTGGCTATTGCAGGGGAATAGTTAAAGCTGAGCAATGTAAATCCCCCGTGAAACCTGTTCCTGGTATAGCTAAGGTTTGTTCCGTAAATGGTTTCCGACAGCGCATCCTTGTCCTGTATTTGTGACCTCGTGCCATGTATTCCCGATTCGAGGAATGTTGTTATCAGTGACTCATCCTGCTCAAGACTGTCAATCTCCCCACTGTTGGCATCTATCTTCTTTGATGAAAAAAATGCAGTTACATCAAGATCCCTTATAGCGATAGTTGTAGCAACACCCCTAAAGAACCGGTTCTCATTTGTTGAGCTGTAGTGTCGCAAACCACTTTGTCTTTTTTCTATCAGCAGGGTTTCTGTTGATTTGCCAAATGAAAAGCCCGACCACAGATTCAGTCCCTGTCCGAACCTGGGTTCATAATCACCCACAATGATGCGTTTAATCTTTCCTACATTATTCACTTGCACAAAGCCTGAATAGAAATCAAAGCCTTTTTGATTATTGCCTTTAAAGAATTCTTCTCCGGCATCTTTCTCGGCAGTGAATCCCAGCAGGAGCTTTTTCCTGTAAGAGTATGAATATCTTGTATATATTTTCCATGCTGAACCCAGGTATCTTGAGTTGGGATTTTCCAGCAGGGCAGAATCACTTACAGTCATGAATCCCTCCCTTTTTTCTAAAAGCTTTTGTCCTCTTATAAATAGCTGATGTTTTCCTGTTTTAAGAGGATGCTGTATCCTGAGCTTTCCTGTTTTTTCGGGTATTTCCAGGCTTACAAAAGGGCGTATCAACTCAATGCTTATATTATCGAAGCCGTAAATAAAGCTGAACTCGGCAAAGGATAACAGAGCGCCATTTTTTTTAATATACTCAATAAGCGAGTGTTTCTGGAATTCGCTCAGAAGAAAAAGGCGGTTTATTTCATTTATGTCTCCGGAATTTATTTTTACCGGGTTTTGTTCCAGCCTTTCCAGCTCTTCAAGAAGACCGGTATAGTCGATTGTTTTTTCAGACCTTGAAGAAATGCTTTCAGCAATATCTTCAAATGATTGTTTCCAGGGCATTCCTGCTGCCTGCCGGTGGGTCAGGCTGTCCTGGGCACTAAGCAGATTATTACAGCATAGGAAGATGCATGAAGCAAGTAAGGAAGTACTAATAAATCGTGAAGCGTAGCTTATCATCTAAAAACATAGGAAAGTGTGAAGTGGGGGGTAAACCCAAGTTGGGGGTGAAAACTGAATGCCAGATCGCCTCTTACTCCCACTGCTTCATATCCCAGTCCGAATGTACTAATAAGAGGATCACTTGACATTCCTGCCCTCAGGAAGAGATGATTGACAGCTTCAACCTCAGCACCTATTTTCCAGATAGCCTTGAGGTCACTTTGCTTTTCGGTTTCCATGTTCAATGTGATAATATCAAGAAATGTATAACCGGCGCCAAACCTGAAGATAACAGGTAATATTTCCTTACCTTCCGGCGAATTGAATCCCGATCGGGAAGGGTTGAATATATGAGTTCCTATGACAAGGTTTTTTACAGGCCTTATCATTAGACCTCCTTCAACCGAAAGGGCTGAAGATCTTCCATATTCTTCGGATATATAGATAGAATGATAATTAAGTTGCACCCCGGCCGAGACCTTCTTACCAAACATTCTTCCATAGCTCAGTCCTGTTTTCGTTTCATGGTATTTAAGGTAGCCAAAATAATAGAATGACAGGCCCATGGTTCCCGACTTGGTTGGTATGGCCAGGGCAACTGCATTAAGTCCGTATTGGGGAACTATGAACTTATTTTCATAATGAACAGAGAACTGTGTATTGTTAAGAAAAGCCAGTCCCGCCTGGTTATGGGATACCGACCAGATATCAGCCATCATTACCGAGGCATTTGCCATTGCGGCAGACCTTGCACCGGACAGGTAGTTTTCAGCAGCATGTACAGGAGAGAGATACAGGCATGTGAACAATGAAACGATCAGGGTATTTCTCCTCGGTAGTAACAGGTTCGGGTGCATGCTTTGATTTTTGGAATAAACCCCAAGTTACATAATTTGAAGAAGAAAACAATTTATTTGTTTTGCTTCGGGGAAAAGCAGCTGATGTAGCTATAGCTTGAATAATGTTCCGGCTAAACCTTATAATTAAATTTCACCTTGCTCAGGTCCTGATTTGCCTTAAGCACTTTTTCTTTAAGCTTTTCCTTAAATACTGCAAGCTTTTCCTGTAGACCCGGATCAGCCAGAGACAGCATTTGTGCAGCAAGTATGCCTGCATTTTTTGCTCCGTTTATACCAACGGTAGCTACGGGTATGCCGGGGGGCATTTGTACGATTGATAGTAATGAATCCCAACCGTCCATACTGGCTTTTATAGGTACGCCAATAACAGGGATAGATGTCATGGCAGCTATAACACCGGGCAGATGGGCGGCCATTCCTGCACCTGCAATAATAACCTTCAGCCCTTTTGAAGCTGCAGCCCTGGCGAATTTCTCAACATCATCCGGTGTACGATGAGCCGATAATGCATTTAACTCAAAAGGGATATGCAATTCATCAAGAACTTTAGCGGCCTGTTCCATAACAGGCAGGTCGGAAGTGCTACCCATAATAATACTTACCTCAGCTTTCATGCTATTAAATTTTAATTATCAGTTTATGCTTGTATTGACAAAAATATAACTTTTACAGAGATAGCAGTATATTGATTAAAGCTAAAATATAGTAAGGCCTTTACAAAAAACATTATTGGAGTACCTGCTTTTGAGTGAAATATTTGTATTTTCGGCCTATAAATAAAGCCATGTCGCATAATGAAATGACCATGAACCGAGGAATAAAGTGACGAGCTCACGAGCTACAATTGTAGCGAGTACCTGTTTTTTTGTCAAATATTCAAAAAAGTCTATGATTAAAACAAGTTTATGTGAGAGTGAGGGTGATGAGCGCTTACAGAAATTTATAAATTTTTAATTAATATATTATCAGGCAATTATAAAATTTTAAATAGATGAAAACACTTAGCTTGCTCGATAAAAGATTCAGGCTTTTCATTGAAGAAAAACAAATAATTGACAGGATTGAGGAACTTGCCGGGCAGATGTCATCCGACCTGAAAGACAAAAATGTTTTTTTTCTCGGGATATTAAACGGAGCCTTTATGTTTGCTGCCGATCTTCTTAAAAGAACTGATATTAATTGCAGGGTGACTTTTCTTAAGCTGGCCTCTTATGAAGGAACATCAAGCACCGGAAATGTAAAACGACTCATAGGGATAAATGAGGATATCAAAGACCATACGGTGGTGATAATTGAGGATATTGTTGATACAGGCCTGACATTGGAGCATATTTTTAAGCAACTCCAGGGTTATGAGCCTGCAGAGATCAAAGTGGCAACAATGTTTATGAAGCCTGATGCTTACAAGGGCAGTATTCCTGTCGATTATGTTGGTATTGAAATACCAAATGATTTTATTGTAGGATACGGGCTGGATTATGATGGTTATGGTAGGAATCTTAAAGATCTGTATGTACTGGACACTTAAACGAGATAAGAAAAAATGATAAATATTGTACTGTTCGGTCCTCCCGGTTCGGGAAAAGGGACTCAATCGGAGAAATTAATTAAAAAATATGGTCTTAGCCACCTGTCCACAGGCGATATCCTGAGAAATGAAATAGCTGAAGGCACAGAGCTGGGCCGGAGAGCAAAGAGCTATATGGATGCAGGAGACCTGGTGCCAGACCATGAAGTTATAGCTATGCTTACCAGGCGTTTGGCAGGGAGTAAAGATTCTCCGGGTTTTATATTTGATGGTTTTCCCAGGACGGTTGAGCAGGCCGGGGCTTTAGACCAGGAACTTGAGAAGCTTGGACTTAGAGTGGATATTATGGTCAGCCTTGAGGTTGAAAAGGAAGAGTTAATTAAAAGGCTTCTCCTGAGGGCTAAGGATACCGGAAGGGCGGATGATACACTGGAAGTTATTGAAAAACGTCTCGAAGTATATACCAGTCAAACTATGCCTTTGATAGATTTCTATAAGAAGATGAACAAATATGCTTCTGTCGATGGCATGGGTTCTGTTGATGATATTTTTGGAAGGATAGTCAGGGTGGTGGACGACTGCAAATAAAAGATCATGACCGGGTCGAATTTTGTTGATTATGTAAAAATATTTTGCCGGTCGGGGAAGGGTGGAGCAGGATCAGCTCATCTCCGCAGGGAGAAGTATATCCCTAAAGGTGGCCCTGATGGAGGTGATGGGGGCCGTGGAGGTCATATTATCTTAAAAGGGAACCGGCAGCTGTGGACATTATTACATCTCAAGTATAAGAAGCATATAATAGCAGGCAAAGGGGGAAATGGTGCAGGAGCACTTAAGAAAGGATCTGATGGCAGTGATGAGATCATTGAGGTACCGCTGGGTACATTGGTTAAAGATGCAGAAACCGGGAATTCCCTGGTTGAAATAATGGAGCATGATGAAGAAGTGATATTATTAAGTGGTGGCCGCGGGGGCCAGGGGAATGATCATTTTAAGTCATCAACAAATCAAACACCCATGTATGCGCAGCCAGGGGAGCCCGCACTTGAGGGATGGTTTGTTATGGAATTAAAGGTACTTGCCGATGTCGGACTTGTTGGTTTTCCAAATGCAGGAAAATCCACATTACTTTCAAGGATATCGGCAGCCAGGCCCAAGATTGCCGATTATGCTTTTACCACTCTTACTCCACAGCTTGGTATTGTTTCTTATTACGATGACAAATCATTTATAATGGCCGATATACCTGGTATAATTGAAGGTGCACATCAGGGGAAAGGCCTGGGCTTAAGATTTTTAAGGCATATTGAAAGAAATTCCATGCTTCTTTTTATTGTGCCATCCGATTCTGATGATATAAAGAAAGAATACCAGGTATTGCTCGGTGAGCTTGAGAAATACAACCCGGAGATGCTTGATAAAGAGAGGGTGCTTGGAATATCCAAGTCCGATTTTCTTGATGATGAACTTAAGGAAGAGATCAGTAAAGATCTGCCCGATATTCCATATTGCTATTTCTCATCCATAAGCGGGGAAGGGCTTGCCAGGCTGAAAGACATGGTGTGGAATGAGTTAAAGATGTAAATCATTAAAATTTGCAATGATTGATTTCCTGGATAGCCTTGATAAATCACTATTCCTGTTCCTTAACGGATTGCATTCCGATTTTATGGATCCGGTAATGTGGTGGATAAGTGCAAAAACATCTTGGCTCCTTTTATACCTCTTAATATTGATCTGGCTTGGGATTAGGCAGAAATGGAGGGTGCTGGTAATAGTGCTTTTTGTAATATTTCTTGTAACAGCTACCGATCAGAGTTCGGTGAAGCTGTTTAAAAATATTTTTGAAAGGTTAAGGCCATGTCACAGTCCTGATATAAAAGGACTTGTACACCTGGTGCATAATAAATGCGGGGGGAAATTTGGTTTTGTGTCCTCGCATGCGGCCAATAGTTTTGGTATTGCAATGTTTTCTGCTTTACTGATAAGAAAAAGCTGGTATACATATTTTATTTTTCTCTGGGCTGCCCTGGTATCATACAGCAGGATCTACCTTGGTGTTCATTACCCCGGTGATATTATCGGCGGTGCATTGCTTGGAGTTTTTTGGGGATACCTATTAGCCAGGTTTTATACTTATCTTGATAAATACCAGCTGGGAAAAATAAAATTATTCAGCCAGCATTGAACTGCATTCATTCACATAGCGGGGATCCCTACTTTAACCTGGCCATGGAGGAGTATCTTCTGAGAAATAAGACAGAAGATTTTTTCCTGCTATACAGGAATGAACCATCTGTAATTGTCGGTAAGCATCAGAATGCTTCGGCTGAAATAAACTGGGATTATGTTTTTAAGAACAATATAAAGATTGCCAGGCGGCTTTCCGGCGGGGGAACAGTGTATCATGATCGTGGTAACCTGAATTTTTCCTTTATTAAACATGGCGTTAAGGGGAAGCTTGTTGACTTTAAAAAACATACTGCTCCAATACGTGATATATTGCTGGTAATGGGACTTGAAACCGGCTTTGAAGGAAATAACAGTATTACATTAAAGGATATGAAAATATCGGGTAATGCAGAGCATATATTTAAGAACAGGCTCCTGCATCATGGTACCCTGCTGTTCTCTACGGACCTGGAACAGTTAAATGATGTTCTCGGGACAGGAGAGGGCGCATATTCAGATAAGGCTGTTAAGTCGGTCAGGGCTGAGGTAACAAATATTTCTGACTATCTTCTGCCAGGGATGACAGTTACAGAGTTTGAAAAGGCGGTGATGATCATTTATAAGAAGCAGGTGCCGGGCAGCAAGGATTATTATTTATCGGCTGAAGACAAGCTATTAATTGAAACCCTGAAAAAAGAGAAATATGAAACCAATGAATGGATATTTTCATATTCTCCACATTATAAATTTGATAAGCAGCTGGAACTGGCCGGGAAAAGTATCAGGGTAGTGATGGAGGTGGAGAAAGGAGAAATAAGAGGAATTAATATCTCAGGAGATTTCCTTGGAACCAAGCAATGCAGGTCAATAGAACTTGCTCTTAGGGGGGAAATGCACAGGCCCGATGTAATTTTGAAAAGCTGGAATAAGAATGTAAGTGATAAGGAATTTGTTACAAGGATATTCTTTTGAGTGTAATAATTATGCCTGCCGGTATTTTGTTTTTAACTAATTTTGAGGATCAGATAACAGAAATAAATGGACAGGCTTAGATCGTTACTTGTATGGGGTTTTTATATGTTGCTTATAGTGGCCTTATATCCGCCTGCACTTTTCATCTGGTTGTTTACGGTTTTGTTTGATAAACGCCTCTGGCTTTTACATAAGTATACATGTTTTTGGGCATCAATGGTTTACTGGACCAATCCTTACTGGAAGCTTATAATTGAAGGGCAAGATAAAATAGATAAAAAAGGGGTTTATATATTTGTCTCCAATCACCAGTCCTCGCTTGATATCATAATGCTACACCGCACTTCCCTGCACTTTAAGTGGGTGTCAAAAGCAGAATTATTCAGATTACCCTTTATTGGATGGAATATGTGGGCTAACCGTTATATCTCCATTAAGAGGGGAGACAGGCGCAGTACACTGCAGATGATGGATGATTCTGTAAAGACAATTCAGCAGGGTTCTTCACTGATGATATTTCCCGAGGGAACCCGTTCGGATGATCCGGAAAAGCTAAGGAGATTCAGGGAAGGAGCCTTTAAGCTGGCAAAAATGACAGAGACAGCTATAGTACCGGTAATGATCAATGGTGCCGGACAGGCATTGCCTCCCTATGGATTCATCTTCAAGGGAAAGCACAGGATACAGATCAGGTTTCTCGATCCTGTTCCTGTTGAGCAGATAATTCAGACCGAAGCATCAGAAATGATGAACAGGCTAAGGGAGATAATGGGAAAAGAATTACATGATATGCGTAAACCAGCCGGGATAAATAAATGATAAGCAGAGAACATCAGCGGATTTTAAGGAAGATGGCTTACTATAGTGACCAGCAGGGAATAATGGACAGGTATCTGAGGGATGCAAAAGCCTGGCAGGAACACCTTGACAGGTCAAAGAAGTTCGTTCTGGATTTTGCAAAGCAAAAGAAAGCAGGGGACCTGGCTATATTGGGTAGTGGCTGGTTACTGGATGTACCTGTCAGGGAGCCTGTTGAAACAGGGCATAAGATAATACTGGTTGATATTTTTCATCCCCGTCAGTTAAGGCATAAACTAAAAAAGTACCCATCTGTTGAACTGCTGGAGCATGAACTTACGGGTGGGATTCCCTTCCAGGTTTATAATTGGCTTAAAAAGGCTAAAAAGGAAGTAGCAAAACTACCTGATGAGCTTGATTATAAAAGCTTTGCTGAAAATATCAAAGCAGACTATTTTATATCCCTGAATATTCTTGACCAGCTGGATGGCCTGATTATTGAGTATCTGCAAAGGAATAATATCATGGATGAGGATATGATCATGAAACTTAGGAAGAACATCCAGCAATCACATATTGAATCCCTTCCTCCTGGCAGGTCATGTGTGATTGCTGATGTAGAGGAGATAAGCAGAGATAAAACAGGGAAAGAGAGTATTAAAGATATTGCTTATTGCGTTTTTCCTGATGCTGTCAGGCAGGAGAGCTGGATATGGCATTACGATATGACAGGAGATTATAAGAGTGGTAAACAAAGCTATTACAAGGTACAGGCTTTGGAGTTTTAAGCAAAGAAAACTATGGACAGAAAAGAGTTATACAGTTTTTACAATTCAAGGAAAGAAAAGTTTGCGGGACTGGTAAAAAAAGAGTCCGGAAGGCTGGCAATTACCGCCTGGCTGCGCCTGGCAGTATTTGTCCTGTTAATTTTTT
This sequence comes from Bacteroidales bacterium, assembly GCA_029932855.1. Classification (GTDB taxonomy): domain Bacteria; phylum Bacteroidota; class Bacteroidia; order Bacteroidales; family VadinHA17; genus JAYEGO01. The sequence goes on from JAOZPG010000022.1 coordinate 29,952, forward strand.
CACTTGTTTATTTGATCCGCAGCAAGGAGATGATATTGATTATTCCTTTCATGCTGCTTATTATTGTTTTTATCGGACTGCTCAGCTTAAGTATAAAGTATGGTAAAAGAAAGAGGCATTTCCTGAGCATGCTGGAATTAAATAGCAGGGAGATAAAGTTCCTCGATTATGACTACCTCGGTTTTGATGATGGAAAGGAGTTTATTGAGAAGGATCATGAATTTATTTTTGACCTTGATATTTTTGGCAGGGCTTCCATTTTTCAGTATTTAAACAGGTCATTCAGCAGTATAGGAAAACGTAGCCTGGCCCGGTTTTTATCCAGGCTCCTGGAGAGCAAGAAAGATATTTATGACAGGCAATCAGCAATAAAAGATCTTGCATCACGCCATGAGTGGCTGCAGAACATGCAGGCTTATTGTTTGCAGCTCGAAGAAGATGAGCCTGATAACAAAATCCTTGAAGACTGGCTTGGGGATAATGAGCCTGTATTTAAGACCAGGATATTCCCTTTACTGGCTTATATCCTGCCCCTGTTCTCTATCGGACTGATAGTATTGAGCATATTTCATGTTACAGATATACAAAATGTGTGGCAATTTCTACTTGTACCGCTGGTGGTTGTGGGGATGGTATTTAAAAAGTCTCAGTCTTTTCAGCGTGATGTTTCAGCTTCTCTGCGTACTCTTGGCAGTTATAGTAAGTTTATTGAGCATATTGAAGCTGAAGACTTCAACTCCGGTCTGCTAAAAAGACTGAAAGAAGATTTGTATTCCGATAAACTCCCTGCCAGTAGAATAATAAATAAGCTTTCGCGATTACTTGATGCTTTTGATACAAGGAATAATATGATAGTAGGGCTATTGCTTAATGCCTTGCTGCTTTGGGATATTCATTGCCTGCTAAGATTTGACAGATGGAGACAGGAACATGCCGGGAGTGTTTTTACCTGGCTGGAAAGACTGGCTGAATTCGATGCATTGGGAAGCCTGGCAACATTTCATTTTAATCATCCCGGTTTTACGTTTCCACGGATTTCAGAAGATAAAAGTATGGAGTTTAAGTCGCTGGGTCATCCCCTTATAAAGGAAGAGAGAAGGATAGATAATGATCTGCATCTTAATAAAGAAAAGGGGATACTAATAGTTAGCGGTCCCAATATGGCGGGGAAAAGTACTTTTCTGCGTGCAGTAGGGGTTAATGTAGTTTTGTTCCAGGCTGGTGCTCCTGTTTGCGCAGGCAGCTATTCTTCAGTTCCATCAAAGCTTTTCACAAGCATGAGAACAACGGATTCATTACAGGAAAATGAGTCATTCTTCTTTTCAGAGCTTAAAAGGCTTAAGCAATTGTTCGATACTGTTGAAGAAAATGAAGATGTTTTTTTCCTTTTTGATGAGATATTGAAGGGGACAAATTCAAATGATAAAACAAACGGGTCCAGGGAAGTAATAAGCAGGCTTTCGCAGTTTAATACCAAGGGACTGATTGCTACTCACGACCTTGCTCTGAGTGATATGGAGGCGGAACCGGGTGCTAAGATTGGAAATATGTGTTTTGATTCAGAAATAAAAGGAGACCAGCTTATTTTTAACTATAAGCTTCAGGATGGTTATTCTAAGAATATGAACGCAACATTCCTTATGAAAAAAATGGGGATCATAAGCTAAATTGTTAACATGAAATAAGCTATTGTTAATAAACTGTTCCCCCGGACATCTTGTATTTATTTATATTTGCACGATAATTTATGTCGATCAGAATAATTTTTTAATAATCAGGAATCATAGATGACAGCTAGCTATTCAGAAGATAGCATTAAAACCCTCGACTGGCGGGAGCATATCCGGAAACGCCCGGGAATGTATATAGGGAAACTTGGAGACGGCTCATCCCAGGATGATGGTATTTATGTTTTACTTAAAGAGGTAGTAGATAACTCCCTTGATGAGTTTATGATGGGTTTTGGCAAAAACATAGATGTTAACATACATGATAAAGAGGTGACTATCAGGGATTATGGCAGGGGAATACCCCTGGGGAAGCTGGTAGATGTATCATCAAAGATGAATACAGGTGCCAAGTATGATTCCAAAGTGTTCAAGAAATCGGTTGGCCTGAATGGAGTGGGTATAAAGGCGGCAAATGCCCTGTCGAGATCCTTTGATATTGCATCAATAAGGGAGGGGGAAAGAAAATTTGTCAGTTTCTCAAGAGGAAAGCTGGAAGAGGACAGGGCTATTGAGGCCACAGACGAGAAGAATGGGGTATGTGTTAAGTTTGTTCCCGATGAAAAGCTGTTTGGTAATTATCATTACCTTATGGATTATGTTGAATCAATGATCAGGAATTATGTTTACCTGAATGCGGGACTGGTAATAAATTTTAACGGGAACAGGTTTTATTCAAAGAACGGGCTCTTAGATCTTTTAAATGAGAATATGAGTCAGCCGGGCCTCTATGAGCCTATTCATCTGAAGAACGGAGATATTGAGATTGCCCTGACACATGGGAATCAATATGGTGAGGAATATTATAGTTTTGTTAACGGTCAGCATACCACCCAGGGAGGCACCCATCTGTTGGCCTTCAGGGAAGCACTCGTAAAATCGGTGAGGGAGTTTTATAAGAAAGACTTTGATGCATCTGATATCAGGGCTTCTATTATAGCAGTATTCAGTATTAAAGTTGAAGAACCGATATTTGAATCCCAGACAAAAACAAAACTTGGTTCCAGGGATATGGGCCCTAAAGGTCCCTCAATAAGAAATCATATAATAGATTTTTTCAAGAAGGAATTTGATGATTATCTGCATATGAATACAGGTACTGCAGAAATACTTTTGAAAAAAATACTTGATTCTGAAAAGGAAAGGAAAGCTATTTCAGGTATTAAAAAGCTGGCAAGGGACAGGGCAAAGAAGGCCAGTCTTCATAACAAGAAATTAAGGGATTGTCGTTTGCATTATAATACCAAGGACAACAACAGGCTGGAGACTACTATCTTTATTACCGAGGGAGACTCTGCCAGCGGGTCGATCACAAAATCAAGGAATGTGGAGACCCAGGCAGTATTCAGCCTTAAGGGTAAGCCGCTTAATACTTTTGGCCTTACCAAGAAGATAGTGTACGAAAATGAAGAATTCAACCTTCTGCAGTCTGCCCTGAACATAGAGGACGGGCTTGACGGACTGAGGTATAATAATGTTGTGATTGCCACAGATGCTGATGTTGACGGCATGCATATCCGCCTGCTTCTTATAACCTTCTTTCTGCAGTTTTTCCCGGAACTGGTAAAGCGCAGGCATCTGTATATTTTGCAAACACCCTTATTTAGGGTTCGTAATAAGAAAAAAACCATCTATTGCTATTCGGAAGAGGAAAAGGAAAAAGCAAAACAAAAGTTGGGACAAAACCCTGAGATCACCAGGTTTAAAGGACTGGGAGAAATAAGTCCCGGTGAGTTCAAGCACTTTATTGGCAAAAAAATTCGGCTTGAGCCAGTGTTATTGAAAAAGGATGATGTCATAAGCGATTTTCTGAGATTTTATATGGGGAAAAATACTCCGGAAAGGCAGGATTTTATTATTGATAACCTCAGGGTGGAAGAAGACCTGATAGAGGCATAGAATAGACTGATAAGAGGAATGGAAAAGAATAATAAAAAGAAAAAAGAAGAAATACACGAGGATCCGCTTAGTGGGGAGTATAAGGGTGAACAAGCAGGGGATATTCCTGATGATGAGAAAGCCTCAGGGCAAGACATGTTCAAGGTGACTCATCTTCCGGGTATGTATAAGGACTGGTTTCTTGATTATGCATCCTATGTAATCCTTGAGAGGGCGGTACCAAATATTGATGATGGTCTGAAACCTGTGCAGCGCAGGATTTTGTATGCAATGAGGAGGCTGGAGGACGGACGCTACAATAAAGTTGCAAATGTTATAGGCCAGACAATGCAGTTTCATCCCCACGGGGATGCATCCATTGGAGATGCCCTGGTTCAGATGGGCCAGAAAGAATTGCTGATAGACACACAGGGTAACTGGGGAAATATATTAACCGGAGACAGTGCTGCTGCACCCAGATATATAGAAGCCCGTCTGTCTAAGTTTGCCCTTGAAGTGCTTTTTAATCCCAAGACAACTAAGTGGAAACTCTCTTATGATGGAAGGAACAAGGAACCACTTAGCCTGCCTGTCAAATTTCCTCTTCTGCTGGCACTGGGTGCAGAGGGTATTGCCGTGGGACTGTCTTCCAAGATATTGCCCCATAATTTTAATGAACTTATTGATGCTTCCATACTCTATCTGAAAGGCAAGGAATTTGAGATATTTCCTGACTTTCCTTCGGGGGGCATGGCGGATTTTTCAAGATATAATGACGGAAACAGAGGCGGAAATGTTAAGGTTAGGGCAAGAATAAAGAAGCTGGATAAAAAAGCCTTATTGATAGATGAACTTCCTTACGGTAAATCAACCGGCTCCCTTATTGAATCTATTATAAGGGCAAATGACAAGGGAAAGATAAAGATCAGGAGAATAGATGATAATACTGCCGATAAGGTAGAGATACATATCAGCCTTTCCGGTGGGGTCTCTCCGGATAAAACCATAGATGCCCTTTATGCTTTTACTGATTGCGAACTTTCAATATCTCCCAATGCCTGTATTATCCAGGATGATAAACCCCTCTTTACAGGGGTTAGCAATCTTCTCATAAAGTCGGCTGATAATACTAAAAAGCTTTTACAGCTTGAGCTTGAGATAAAACTCAGGGAGCTGGAAGAAGCATGGCATCTCTCATCACTTGAAAGAATATTCATAGAGGAGAAGATATACAGGGATATTGAAGAATGTGAGACATGGGAATCGGTGCTTGAAACAATAGACAAAGGGCTGGAGCCATTTAAGAAAAAACTATTAAGGGAGGTAAGCCGGGAAGATATTATCCATCTTACGGAGATAAAAATAAAGAGAATTTCGAAATACGATGTTAACAAGGCCGATGAGCATATTAAGGGTCTTGAAGCTGAAATGGATGAAGTAAAAAACCACCTGGCGAATATTATTGAGTTCACGATAAACTATTATAAGCAGATAAAGAAGATATATGGTAAGAACTGGGAGAGGAAGACTGAGATAAGAAATTTTGATACCATAGTGGCGTCCAAGGTGGTTGCAGTAAACACGAAGTTATTTATTGACAGGAAAGAAGGATTTATAGGCAGCTCGCTTAAGAAGGATGAATATGTTTGTGACTGTTCTGATATTGATGAGATAATTGTTATCAGGAAGAATGGTAAATATTTGATAACCAGGCTTACAGATAAGGCTTTTGTAGGGAGGGATATTTTATATGCCAATGTGTTTAAGAAGAATGATAAGCGTACTATTTATAATATAGTTTACCAGGATGGCAGAAGAGGTAATATAATGGTAAAAAGAGTTGCTATTTCGGGACTTACCAGGGATAAAGAATATGATCTCAGTAAGGGAACAGATAATTCAAGGATACTGTATATGAGTGTAAATCCCAATGGTGAGGCAGAGCTCATTAAGGTGGTCTTAAAACCACGGCCCAGATTAAAAAATCTAAATCTTGAGTTTGATTTCGGTGAACTGGCAATAAAGGGCCGGCAGTCTATGGGAAATATACTTACCAAGAATGCTGTACAAAAGATAAGTCTTAAGGAAAAGGGAGTTTCCACTCTGGGTGGCAGGAAAATATGGTTTGATGATTCTGTGTACCGGCTGAATGTTGATGGCCGGGGTAAATTACTGGGGGAGTTCAGTGCAGATGACATGATACTGGTAATTACCAGAAGGGGAACATTCCAGACAGTTAATTTCGACCTGGCGAATCATTTTGATGAGGACATACTCATAATTGAGAAGTTCACTGCCGGCAAGGTTTATTCAGTTGTTTATTATGATGGCAGCCAGGGATTTTATTATGCAAAACGATTTGTCATTGATTTTAGTGATAAGAAGCAGTATTTTATCCCCGGAGATGAAGGCTCAAAGATGATAAGTATTACCGAAGTGGAGTATCCCAGGTTTGAAATAAAGTTTGGAGGCAAGAATAAAGACAGGAAAAGTGAGATAGTTGAAGTGGCCGAATTTATTGGGGTAAAGAGTTATAAGGCCAAGGGGAAAAGACTTTCAACCTATTTTGTTTCAAATATTGAGGAACTGGAACCTGTTGTAAAGAAAGAATCTGTGGAGGAGAGTAAGGAAGCAGATGAACAGAAGGTTGAAAGGGGAAAAGAGATTGAACTGGATATTGATCCCGATGAGAACTCTCAAATGACACTCGATCTTTAATAAAGGATAAGCATTAACCAGAGATATAGCTATACGCTGATAAAGGCTTATTAAATATATTTCTCATGAAAATATTTGTGATTGGATTTATGGCTGCAGGAAAGTCAGTGCTGGGAAGGAGGATAGCCGGAATTATGGGACTTGAGTTCCTTGATCTGGACAGGGAGATTGAAAAAGAGGCCGGCATGACCATTACCGGAATATTTGAGCAGGATGGAGAAGATCAGTTTCGCAAGATCGAGAGAGAAATGCTTAAGCAGCTTATCAGGTCAGATAATTTTGTTCTGGCAACAGGAGGGGGAACACCCTGTTACAGGGATAATATAGACTTAATGAATAAGGCCGGCCAAACCCTCCTGCTTGATGTGCATGAGGATGAGTTATTCCTTAGGCTTAAGAATTCTAAACAACAAAGACCCCTTATAGCAAATAAAGAGCCCGAAGAGTTAAAACATTATATCCGGGCTAAGCTTAAAGAAAGGGCTTCCTGCTACAATAAGTCACAAATAAAGATAGATCCGCTGAATACCAGCCTGGAGCTTATTAAACAGATACTGTCGGCAGGATAAATAAGGGCTTATGATTCTTTTTTAAATTCTTTTTCCGGGTCCAGTTGCAGGTAACGTGTCAGGTATTTTACCCCAATATAAAAAGGGATGGTATCTAATAGGGCAGAGACAACTTTGTAAACATAGTTTGATAAAATAAGTATGACAAGCCCATGAATAACTGTTTCTCCCATTTGAATATGGATGGCATCATTTGCGTAAAAATAAGTGATGATAATAACTGCCAGGGAATCTACCATTTGACTTGTAAGGGTTGATCCATTATTTCTTAACCATAGCATCTTACCCTTAGTAAGTTTTCTGATATAATGAAATAAGGAAACATCCACAAACTGTGCTGTCAGATAAGCAATCATCGAGGCAATAGTTGCTCCGAATGTCCATTTCCTGATCTGAAAAAAGGTGTGATTAGGATCGGTTATTGCTGGTAAGCCGTTTTCCATTATTTCAGGGTGAGGAGGCAAAGTCCCCCCGATCCATAAAATAAATAAGACCCAGATATTTAAGATAAGTCCAATCCAGACAACCATGTTTGCACGTTTTTTTCCATAAAGCTCGCTGATAAAATCAGTGCAAAGAAAAGTAATGGGATAAGGAAGCACTCCTACGAAAACAATAAAAGGAATTGTTCTGCCAAAAATATCAAAGGAAAGATCTATCTGACGGGAGATGCCGAGAATATTCAGTATGCCTAAAGTGCCAAGAAAAACTCCGGCAAGGATGAGAAAAACTATTTCTCTCCGCCTGCTAATTTCCTTGCTTACCTGGTCGCCAAAATCAAACATTGTGCTAAATATAAACAATTATTTCTTTCAATATCCGGCAGCATGATTTATTACCACAAAGTGTGAAATAATTAACATGTCATGTTTTTTAATTGTACCTTTATTTAGGATATTATTAAATTT
>JAOZPG010000023.1:0-32016 GCA_029932855.1 Bacteroidales bacterium
ATCGATCAGCTTAAGTCTGAAAGATCTGAACTGGCGCTGCTTCAGGAACAGGTTAGGCTGCTTCAGGAAAGCATGGGGCTTGTTGGAAGCCTGAAAGATGATTAACGATGAATGATGATTGAGGGATTGTAAGATAAACAGGATTTCCCGGGGAAGAAAAAAAACAATAGCCTGATTATCAAGCACTAAAATAGTTTAAGACAATACTTAAACATTATTATTACAGCGGAAATATTAACAATTAGATTCGCGGTTTTCCTCTATAAATTCATTTTCTATCTGGAATGTAGTATGCTCAATGCCAAATTTCAGTTTTAACTGTTTTTGTAAACCGGCAATGAATTTATCATCATGCTTTCCAGGCATTATTAAATGAGCGGTTAAAGCTACCTGTGTGGTACTCATTGCCCAGATATGCAGATCATGAATGTCTTCAACACCTTCCTGTGATAACAGGAGATCCTTGACTTTTTCAAGTTTAATGGAATCAGGTACAGCATCAAGTGCCAGCTTAATAGAATCTGTAAACAGACGCCAGGTTCCCAGAAGTATCACTGTAATAATCAGGAAGCTCATCAAGGGGTCTATCCATTGTTTACCGGTAAGCATAATAAGCAATCCTGCAATTACAACCCCGAATGAGACAGCTGCATCAGCTGCCATATGCAGAAAAGCTCCCTTAATGTTCAGGTCTTCTTTTTGTCCTCGGATAAATAACAAAGCAGTAAAAGTATTGATAAGCACCCCAATTCCTGCAACTATCATTAATAGTGTACCTTCAACAGGCCGGGGGTTCCTGATTGCAGCTATTGCATCCCAGCTAATAGCTGTCATTGCAGCAAAAAGTAAAAACGCATTAAGTATGGAAACCAGGATAGTTGTTTTACGGAAACCATATGTATATTTCCCTCCTGGCTTCTTTGAGGCAAGCCACATTGCTAACCATGCAAAAACAAGGCTCAGAACATCACTTGTGTTATGCCCGGCATCGGCAAGAAGAGCTGATGAATTAGCCTTCAGTCCATAAAATATTTCTACGGCAATAAAAATCAAGTTCAGAACAATGCCAATGGCAAAAGCCCTGTTATGTTTTATATTGACGCTATGTTCATGAAGATGTGTCACATGTGATGATATGTAGGACAAACTCGTATTTCCTGGCTTTGTGTTTCCCCTTACTCATGGCCCGGGCTACTTATTCCAAACCAAATATTTCCTTAAACCATAAGGGCGGTCTCATTGGCTTAAAGCTATCAGCATTAGTAAAGATCAGGCTTACCGCACCTGTTGCCATCAACTCATTCTTTTCAGTAAATAATTTATATGCAAACCTTATTCTTACCCCCTTCAGCTCTTCAAGCTCGGTCTCAAGTCTTAGTAGGTTGTCATAATAAGCAGGTTTAAGGTATTTTACCTCTACAGAATATACCGGAAGAATAACTCCTTTCTTCTCCATTTCGTCATAGCTGAAATTATAATCACGCATAAGTTCAGTCCTGCCCTCTTCAAAATATACAGGGTATACTGCATGATGCAATATACCCATGGTATCGGTCTCTGCATAACGGACCCTGATGTTAGTGTATCCTTTTATAGGTTTTTTGGCTGAGTTCAATGTAAATATATTTTGAATAATTAAGTATTAAAATGGTGATCCGGGCTCTTTGGAAAGCTGCCTGTACCACTCCCTGTCAACCAGCCATGACATATATAAATGCTTGATCAGCATGGTCCCTTTGCCTTCCCAGCTAAGAACCACATCTCTCCTGCGTCTTTTTACAGCCTTATATATCTTAACTGATACCTGCTCAGGGCTTGCCATTTTTGCCTCTTTCCTGGGTGAAGCCCCCTGCATATCACCATTTCCTGTAAGAGCATTAAGCCTTACTTTTGTGGCAGTAAAACCGGGTGCAAAAGTGCAAACATGAATCCCTTTTTTCAAATACTCAATACGAATTGTCTCAAGCAGTCCGTGAATAGCAAATTTAGATGAAGAATATGCCGTACGACCGGGCATCCCGTGCCTGCCTGCAACTGAAGTGATACCAACAATAGATCCTTTTGTCTTTAGCAAATGAGGAATTGCATAATAAGAACAATAAGTCGCTCCCCAGAAATTGACCCCCATTATTTTCCTGAACACAGAAAGATCGGTCTCATGGAATAAAGACCTCATGGAGATACCTGCATTATTCACAAGAACATCTATCCTGGAAAATCTGTCAAAAGCCTTGTCAATAAGCATCTTGCAATCATCCTCGCTGCTTACGTCAGTTTTTACAGCAAGCACCTCATACCCCTCTTTAAGAAATATATCTGCCTCCCTGTTAAGATCATCCAGGTTAATATCAGCCATAACAACCCTGCTCCCATTCTCAAGAAAAGTACGGCTTGTGGCCAGTCCAATACCCGAAGCGGCCCCTGTTATAATTACTACTTTATCTTTCATTTAATTAATAAAATTGAAAGTTTAAATTTAATATAATTTTCATGTCCTGAAAAAAATCATTCTAAGCATTTATTTATTTGTAAAATAAAAATGAAACTACTAAATTTGCAACCTGATTTTTAAAATCAGTCCGATTCAGTAGCTCAGTTGGTAGAGCACATCCCTTTTAAGGATGGGGTCCTCGGTTCGAGACCGAGCTGAATCACAAAAAAACCCGCACAAAGCGGGTTTTTTTGTGTTCACGAGCGTAAGCGAGTAATCACAGTCTTTGGTTTTTTTGTGTTCACGAGCGTAAGCGAGTAATCACATTCTTTTGGTTTTGTGATCATGAGTGAAGCCGGAGGCTTTGCGAATAATCACATTACACAAATACATAGTCCTTCCGGCCCAAATAAAGCGATTTAAGAGATAATTACAGAGTTAACAGGGATTTACATTAGTAAAGACATTGGGCTGCTTAAACGGACTTAAATGAAGCTGAAATAATGTAAAAACGCTTATCTGCCAATGGCTACTGTAAATTCAGCAGGAATTAATCACTTATCATTCCTCCTGTCAGCTCATTTACATCTGTGATGCCATGCTCCCTGCAATAGGCTTCAATGCCTTCGATAACCTTAACTGAAACAGTGGGATCAATAAAATTTGCAGTTCCCAGCTGTATGGCAGTGGCTCCTGCAAGCATAAACTCTATGGCATCTGTGGCATTCATTATTCCACCAAGGCCTATTATCGGGATCTTTACAGCATGATAAGCCTGCCATACCATTCTCAGAGCCACCGGCTTAACTGCAGGACCGGACAGCCCCCCTGTTACAGTGGCCAGCACAGGCCTGCGTGTTTTAGCGTCTATCGCCATTCCAAGCAGGGTATTGATAAGGGAAATGGAATCTGCCCCCTCTCCTTCCACCGCTTTGGCAAACTCATGAATTGAAGTAACATTCGGGGAAAGCTTAACAATAAGACTTCTTTTCCATGCCTTTCTTACCTCGCGGGTAACCATCATTGCAGAGGGGCAGTGAGTACCGAATACCATACCGCCTTCCCTGACATTCGGACAGGATATATTAAGTTCTATTGCAGGGATCTTCTCAAGATCAGAAAGTTTTTCAGTCACTTCCACGTATTCATCAACAGTAGAACCACTTACATTTACTATGATGTGAGTGTTATAATCTTTGACCCTGGGATATATCTCTTTTATAAAATGATCAACACCTTTATTCTGAAGCCCCACAGAATTAAGCATTCCGGAAGCAGTCTCTGCCATCCGGGGATAAGGATTCCCTTCCCTTTTGCTACCCGTGGTACCTTTAACAAATATGGCCCCCAGGCGGCCAACATCAATAAAGTCATCATATTCATATCCGTATCCGAAACATCCAGAGGCAGTTGACACCGGGTTCTTGAACTTCAAACCACCGCCTATATTTACTTCAGTATTTACCATATCAGCTCTTTAGTGTTAAAAACAGGACCCTCAATGCATACCCTTACATTCCCGTGAATGGTTTCCTGTATACAACAAAGACATGCCCCAATCCCACATGCCATGGTGTTTTCAAGCGATGCCTCACATTCAATTCCCCTGGCCTCTACAAAAGCAGCAACGGCTTTCATCATAATATTCGGACCACAGGTATATACTTTTACAAATGGCAATAATTCCTCTTTCAATACTGAATTATCCATTACAGTCCCCTTTTCCCCGGCAGTCCCGTTATCTGTGGAAAGATTTACTTTACCGTATTTTTCGAAGTTTTTAAGATCAACCAGCAGGTCGCTGTTGCGAAATCCAAGAAGGAACTCCACTTCCATACCTTTATCCACAAGATATTCTGCAAGAAAAGGAAGAGGAGCTACTCCAACTCCGCCGCCAACCAGTAAAACCTTCCCTTTCCTCTCCGGTGCTGTAAATGAATTACCAAGTGGAAATATAATATTTAATTTATCACCCTGCTTATGCTGAGCAAGCTTTGTTGTGCCCTTTCCGGCTTTCTGTATAAGAAGATTTATTGTTTGTTTTTCCCTGTCAATGCCATATATCGAAATAGGACGCCGCAAAAAAACACCATCAGTATTTTCAACTTTAATCTCAACAAACTGACCGGGATACATATCGGGCAGAGCCTCTTCAGACCTGATATTCAGAATAAAATACTCAGTGTTAAGCCTTATATTATCCTCAATTATAAAGTCTCTGATATATTTTGTCATAAAAAGCTCTGAATTACATATTATACAAGCTTAGCAGACATCTCTGCCAAAGAGACTTCAAATATAATTAATTTATATAAGGCAATAAGTTAAACTGCCATAAAAACAAAGGAAAGAACAAGTAAATAAGTTAAAGATCCTTTAATGGTAAAACTCCCTGAAACTACCGTCCTTGTACAACACAATTACAGTCTCAATGCTTTTGTCATGATGCTTGTCATGAATAGTATCCACATTCCTGCTCATCACAGCATCCTTTTCCTTCTCAAGCTCAAAGGAACGCTCTTCTCCCGAAGGCGAAGTGCCGGAATTGTAAGTATTAGCGGTCTTTTCGCCAAAATTTGATATAAATACAGAACCCCTTCCTGTTATAAGCCAATCAGCATTAACCTGGGGATATGTATTAACAATCTTCTCAATGAAATCAAATCCTGGCTTATTCCTTCCGGAAATTATATGTGAAATACTGGAACGCTGTACACCTAATTCATCTGCAAAGCGTGAATTACTTATCTCAAGATTATTAATTAAATACCTGAACCTGCTAATAAAATCTTCCATATTACAAATGTAATTAATATTTTCATTTGTAATCAATACATTTGTAACATTATGTTGTTTACACTTGTATCCATGACCTTACAGACAATGGCTTCATCAGGCAATATTCATCAAATCAGAGGCATTATAAAGTACTATTCTGTGATATAAACTCAGAAAACCTGTATAACAGCATGAATAACGAACATGGCCCCTGTTAGGAACAACTTAATATCCTAAATTTGACGATAAATTCATATAAATAGCTGATAAGTATTGTAATAATTTATGTAATCCTATCTATTTCGCTGGATATTAATCAATTATGTTACAATATCTACCTAATCCGGCTAATTTTTATATGTAATTCAATTATTATTTTAATAAATAGTACATATAAACTATATAACTAACTGGTTTTAAGTATTATAACTTGATCCAGTCAAGAGATAGTATTTTGTTTACATTTGTATTGTTCATTTGTAAACAATTACTGTATTTTCTTTTAACTTATGTAATATTCTTCCATTTACCAGCCGTTTATGTTACAGATGTAACCATATTAAAGCAGTAAAAATATCTTTAGCTTAAGTCATAACATTCACAAAAATTATTTGCTCTCTCCTATTATATATCTTAATGAAACTTCATCTTTAAATATTGATCCAATTCCATAATTCTCTCCCACTCTACTGACTTTTACTCTATTTTCTCATTTTACCTGGTTTTCCCACAGATATCCTGTCAATCAAGTTTTTTTGTAATTCCGGATTCTTTTTAAACACATTTTACTCAAAAATCACTGTGGCTCAATCCAGCCGAATGAAAATATTGAATTCTAAGGGACTAGAATCTTACTAATTCCACTATTAAGATTCAGAATACCAAACCTTTAACTCATTCGCTCTCCTGTTCTCGAAAATCTCAAACAATGTTAAAATCCATTATATTTTGATAAATCCCTGTAATTAGCTGTAAACAACCCATAAATTATCCTTTCTGGTTTTGCTGAAATACATTTTCTTCATAGTCCGTTGTATTATTGCGGTATCCTGAATTTTAAATCTTATTTCATATAATTATTCCTGACTTGAGCCTTTTTTGTTAATAAACTATCTACAAAAATTTTATTTTGATAAATAGCTGGAAAATGGAATATTATTGTATTTCCAATTGTCTATAAATTATAAGCTATCATTATACAGGCGGGCAATAGATATATAATAACATACCGATTTAAAATGAAAAAAATAGACAGAAGGATAGTTATAGTTGTCACACTGATTTTCATAATAGGCCTCTCTTACGGTCTTATGAGATACTTGATCAGTCTGAAAGAAGCTCCACCTGTGAAAGCTTCTCGTGAGATGAAACGTTTTGTTAAGGTGGCAACCGTACAATATAAAAGCATAATATCACCCCTCTCTGAACCGGGACGTGTATCTTCTGTTAAAGAAGTTGATATTATTGCAGAAGCATCCGGAAAAATAATTAAATCTGCAATAGCGCTTAAAAAGGCTTCTGTCTTTTCTAAAGGAGATATTCTTTTTACCATATACACAGATGAGGCCGCCCTGGCTCTGAAAGCAAAGAAAAGCCAGTTCCTGAACAGCCTTGCAAATTTACTGCCTGAGATAGGATTTGATTTTCCTGAACATGAAGAAAACTTTAAAATATTCTTTTCCAGTGTGGATATTGATAAATCATTGCCTCCCCTTCCTGAAATAATGGATGAAAAAATGAAGATATTCCTTTCCAGCAGGAATATTCTCAGTGATTATTACAGTATTAAGAAAGATGAACTCCAGCTAGACAGATACACTGTAAGAGCCCCCTTTAATGGAACTTACAGTGATGTTTATATGGAGGCCGGAGCTTATGCAAATACTGGAAACAAGATAGCTCATGCTATTTGTACCGATGAAATGGAACTCGAAATACCACTGGAAAGATTTAATGCTAAATGGGCACACATAGGCGATAAAGTAATAGTAAGCTCTAAACTAAGGAAGCAGGAATGGACTGGAACGATAATTCGAAAAAGCCAGTTTGTGGATAAGAACACACAATCTCAATCTGTATTTGTAAAAGTTAAAAATCATACTGATCCGCCTATACTTGTAGGCGAATATCTGAAAGTGCATTTCCCTGGTCAGAAAATCCCCAATGCCATGGAGATTCCCAGAAATGCAGTATTTAATTCTGATGAAGTGTTTGTTGTTGTTGACGGAAGACTACAAAAAAGAAATATCAATATTATAAAAAAGAATGAGAGCACACTAATATTCAATGGCCTGGATGAAGGAGAGTTCCTGGTTATACAGGCTCTTATAAATGTTCTTGAAGGTACTCTTGTGGAAATTAAGGAAAGTGCTTCCGGTATGGAAGCCAGGGAAGGACAAAAGAGACAAAAAGCTAACAAGACAAAATAAGGGCCTGTCATGAGAAAAATAATAGAGAAATTTGTTGAGTATCCTATATATGCCAATATTATCATAGCTGTGGTAATAGTGGCAGGAGTAATAAGTTATGCTTCCATGCATAAAGCATTCTTCCCTGAAGCAAAAAGCCGAATCATCAGTATATCTGTATTTTATCCCGGTGCTTCACCAGTGGAGATGGAAGAAGGTGTTACTTCCAGGATAGAAGAAGCTATACGTGGCCTGATTGGCATTAAAGAAATTAATTCCACTTCTGTTGAGAACAGTGCCATGGTAACAATTGAAACAACAGGGGAATACCCTATTGATGAGATACTTATGGAAGTTAAAAATGCTGTTGACGGCATTTCTTCCCTGCCCTCGGCAGCTGAAAGTCCAATTGTTGCAAAGCAAAGGTCCAGAGCCATGGCAATTTTCCTTTATCTTTCTGCTACAAAGGAATCTTTTGTAAACCTTATGGCCTTAAAAGACCATGCACAGAAAATTGAAGAAGACTTCATGAACTCAGGCGTAATGAGCCAGATATCCATATCAGGCTTTCCTCAACCAGAGATATCGGTAGAGGTAAAAGAAGAAGAGCTTATGAGGTACCAGCTCACTTTTGATGATCTTTCAAGGGCAATTCTACGTAACAATCAGGATATTTCAGGGGGACTGATAAAATCGGAGCAGGAAGAATTGCTTATCAGGCTCAGGTCTAGAAGTGCAGACCCCGACAAAATTGCTAACATTATATTAAAAGCCAATACCGACGGTTCTTACCTACGCATCAGTGATGTGGCTCTGGTAAAGAAAAAATTCGCCGAAACAAGCAATAAATCGTGGATCAATGGGAAAACATCTGTATCCATAAGAGTAGATAAGCTTCCCGAAGAAGATCTGGAGGAGATCACAGATTATGTAAGGGCCTACATGAAAGAATTCAATGCCCGCAACCAGGGTGTTGAACTGGGCATATCCAGAGCTTTTCTTGATATTTTACACTCCCGCTTAAAAATACTTACCGACAACGGAATGATAGGAATCACCCTTATCATTATATCCCTGTCCCTTTTCCTGAGCATTCGTCTTTCACTCTGGGTAGCATGGGGCATTCCTTTCAGTTTTCTGGCTATGTTCATAGTTGCCAACCTCTACGGTATAACCATAAATGTTATGTCTCTGTTTGGAATGATACTGGTTATAGGGATACTTGTTGATGATGGAATAGTAATAGCAGAAAATATTTATGTTCATTTTGAGCGTGGCAAAACACCTATGCAGGCAGCTATTGACGGTACTACTGAAGTACTTCCTGCTGTCTTCACTTCTGTAACTACTACAATAATTGCCTTTACTCCCCTTTTATTTCTTAAAGGAACAAGAATGGAAATGATGATAGACATGGCAATTGTTGTAATAATGGCCCTTAGCTTCTCACTTATTGAAGCTTTCCTTGTCTTACCTGCACATCTGTCCAGTCCCCGGGCACTCAGTCAGAAAAGCCTGGATGCCAGGTATAAAGGCATAAAAAAATACTCTGAAGGTTTTATGGTGTGGCTACGTGACAATATATACCATCATCTGTTACACTGGCTCATACATTGGCGCCATGCGGTTATAGCTATTCCTGTAGCATTGATGTTAATAACAGCTGGACTATTTTTCGGGGGCCATATAAAGAGTACATTTTTCCCTATGGTTGATTTCGACCGCTTTGAGATAAATGTAGCATTTACCCCTGGAAACGGTGAAAAGCAAACCCGTGAAATACTTGGCAGGTTTGAAGAGGCAATATGGATGGTAAATGAAGATCTGAAAAAGAAATTCAATGAGGACGGGGATATTATTGAAAGAGTAAGCACTAATATAGGAAGCTCCTTCAGCGGACAGGAAAAAGGAGCACATGCCGGATATATAGAAGTCTTTCCTAAAGATCTTGAAGGATATGATATTACAGGACATGAGATAGCTAACATACTCAGGAAAAAGATCGGTCCCGTTCCCGAGGCAAGAAAATTCACAGTAGGTGGGAGAAACAGATGGGGCGCACCTGTGTCTATAGGTTTAATGTCAAAAAACCTCCTTGAGCTGGAAGAAGCAAAGGAATACCTCATGAAAAGACTTGCTGAGATGCCTGCATTAAAAGATATAAATGAAAATATCGCCCTTGGAAAGCAGGAAGTACGATTAAAACTAAAACCAAAAGCATATTTCCTTGGCATGGATGAAAGTTCCGTTGCCGGCCAGGTACGCCAAGGTTTCTATGGCGATCAGGCACAAAGGTTACAGGAAGGCAGGGATGAGCTGAGGGTATGGGTACGTTATCCCCAATCAGACAGGTTAAACATAGGACAGCTTGAGAAAATGAAAATAAAGACCGCTTCAGGTGATTATCCGCTTATCGAACTAGCATCTTACGATTTGTTAAGGGGTCCGGTTGCAATAAAAAGATACATGGGTTCTCGCGAGATACGGGTGGAAGCTGAAACTATTGATCCTTTTGCTTCTGTTCCGGAAATACTTGATCAGATAAGTACAGATATCATGCCCGACCTGCTTTCACAATTTTCAGGCATCAGTTATACATACCAGGGCCAGCAAAAATTCAGTAATGAGGCTATGAGCAAGGTTCTAAAGTACTTTGCAATTGCATTTATACTTATTCTTCTTGTATTAACAATTCATTTCAAGAGCTTTAATCAGACCCTTATTATAATAGTAATGATCCCCTTGTCAATGCTTGGAGTATTCTGGGGTCATGGAATACACGATAAAGCCCTGTCGCTCATGAGTCTCTGGGGAATAGTAGCACTTACCGGGGTCATCATTAATGATGCAATTGTATTTCTTGCTAAGTACGACGGACTCTTAATAGAGGGAAAGAAGGTGAAAGAAGCAGTGATAGAGGCCGGTAAGACAAGACTAAGACCTATCCTTCTTACTACGATAACCACAACTATTGGCATGTTCCCTATCATACTAGAGAAAAGTGTACAGGCACAGTTCCTTATACCCATGGCTATAAGTCTGGCTTATGGCGTAGCAATAGGTACAGTGTTCATACTTATATTCTTCCCGGTACTTATTATGCTATTAAATGATTTCAGGATATATACAAGAAAATTATGGACAGGAGTATTGCCTGAACGAGAGGATGTTGAAATTGCCCTTATTCAGTTCAGGAAAAAGGAAGCTTATGAAAAAATAAAAAGGGAACAGGCACAATTAAAGATTAAATAAATGAGATTCAATACATTAACAAGAGTCATAATTATCCCCGCAATAATTATCAGCTTCTCTGGTATTTTGAGGGGACAAGACTCCCTGTCACTGGAACAGGCACTGGAGAAATCCCTGGAGCATAATTACGGGATACGAATATCCAGGTCGGAAGCAAAAATTGCCGGGATAAACAATAACTGGGGAAATGCCGGAAGGTATCCCACGATAGGATTCGACATTGGCTCATATAACAGTTATGATATTAATAATTCAGCTGATTACCAGAGTAATCGCCTTAGCCTAAGCCTGGGTACCCGGTGGACACTTTTCGACGGTTTTCGTGTAAAGATCACTAAAGACAAACTTGCAGAACTTGAGATACTTGCAAAAGGCAGATCTGCTGTAGTTGTAGAAAACAGCATACAGGATGTAATACTGGCTTATTATAATGTGTTACTGAACCAGGAGCAGCTAATGCTTTTTGAGAAGATCATGACATTATCGAAAGACCGTTATGATTTTGAGCAAAGGCGCTATGAGATTGGAGGGACTGCCAGTTTCAGCGTTTTGCAGGCAAAAAATGTTTTCCTGAACGACACTGCCCTGTTTCTTGAACAGGAAGTAAGGCTAAGAAGTGCCATAAGGAACATGAATTTCCTTATTGGTGAAGAATCATCAAGAGAATGGCTGTTCAGTGATAAATTTGAAGTACAGGAACATGACTACCTGCTCAGCGATCTGTCGGATAAAATGATAGCTGATAATAAGAATCTTCAGAATCAATATACAGATCTTATCCTTCAGCAGGAGGAAATAAAACTGAAAAAAGGAAATTATTACCCGGGTATAGACCTGACAACAGGAGTAAATAATAACTGGGCTATGATGGACAGGCTGGGTTCAGCTCCCACATTTAATAACAACATGAATCTTTATGGAAACCTGATAATAAGTTTTGACTTGTATAGTGGCGGAAACAGGAACAGGGCTCTTGAGGTAGCAAGGGTGAACGAAAAAATAGTTCTTGTAGAAACAGAACAGATGAAACACAGCCTTAACAACCAGCTGCTGAACCTGCATGATTCATATTATGTGCTCAAAGCGTTAAAAAGTGTAGCTGAAGAGAGTCTTGAAACCGCAGCCATCAATCTGGATATTGCAGGAGAAAAATTCAGGGCAGGAGCAATTAACTCATTTAATTACAGAGATATCCAGCTAATATACCTTAACTCAGCCCTGCAAAATCTAAAGTCTGTATTTAATCTGATACAATCTGAAACAAGCCTGATACGAATAACAGGCGGTTTTGTTAAGGAAGAAGTAAGCTCGTATTAGTTCAGTGAAAGTCCGTTTTCATCCAGGTCCACTTCTTTCTTCGGAGGATAATGCAAGGCTCCTTCGGTTTTGGCCACTATAGAAGCAACAGCTGAATCCCCTGTAACATTAACAGCCGTCCTTAACATATCAAGTGGACGGTCTATACCAAGTATAAGGGCAAGTCCCTCAACAGGAAGGCCTACAGAGCTCAATACAATAATAAGCATTACAATGCTTCCACCCGGAACACCCGGAGTACCTATGCTTGCAAGTAATGCTGTAAGCAGTATCATCAGTAACTGTCCGAATGTCAGATCAATACCGAAAACCTGTGCAATAAAGACTGCAGCAATTGCCTGGTAGGCACTTGTACCATCCATATTGATGGTTACTCCGATTGGTAACACAAAACTTGATATCTCCTCCCCAACACCAAGCTCCTTTTCAACCTGCTCTTTGGTTACAGGAAGAGTAGCAGCACTCGAACTGGTTGAAAAAGCCACCAGCTGGGTAGGTAATATTGCCTTTAAGAAATCCCTTGCCTTCACTCCTGTGAAAATGCGCATTAGAAGAGGATAGAAAAAAAGGATAAGAGTAAACATGCCAATAACAACTGTCAGGGCATAAAGACCAAGGGCGGTAAACAAATCAAGGTCACCCCCAAAATCAACAACCAGTCCCGCCATCAATGCAAAAACACCATAGGGAGCAAATAACATTATCAGGTCAATAATACGTAAGATGATATCGTTCAAGCCATTGAAAAACCTGCGTACCGTTCTCACCTTCTTCCTCTTCATACTTACCATGGCTACTCCAAAGAGTATGGCAAAGAAAATAACCTGCAGCATCTTGGAATTATCAGAAGCAGCTTTTATAAAGTTCTCAGGAACCATGTCAACAATTATCTTCAGTGGCGATTCTTCCTTCTGACTTGCAGCATTCGCCTCCTTCTCCTGGATAGTGGTTTTATACTTTGCCAGGTATTCTGCCTTTTTCTCCTCAGAAAAGGTATTGCCCGGATTTATAATATTTACCATTACCAGTCCCACCACAATAGCAAAGAGAGTAGTAGTAATATATAATGCCAGTGTTTTAAGTCCTATCCTGGATAATTTTGAGATATCCTTTAAGCTGGAAATACCTTTTACAAGGGAAACAAATATCAGTGGAACTGCAATTAGCTTCAGGAGGTTAAGAAATATCATCCCCCAGGGACTTATCCAGTCACTTGTAAAATGCTCGGCACCAATCAGTACTGCTATCACACCCCATATCATTCCCAGGGCCATTCCAATTAGTATTCTCCATATCAGGGGCAATTTTAGCCACAGTTTCCACATAATTTTTGTATTATTATTTTTAAAAGCTCAAATTTGGAAAAAATTATTCATTTAATGAATATTTATTCCTGAATTCAGAAATAAATATCCATTCATTGTTTTCTCTTATTATTGGGGATCTTCTTCTCCATAGATCATTTTATAAGTATATGGAATATTTATCCTCATCCTTTCCTTTGTAGATTCAGCTATCCATTTATCTGAGAAAGGAACTCTTTTAACATATTCAAGTGATTTGTTTATCTGCCTTCCATATTTATAATCGTAAGGGAACCTTCCATCTTTATCAATTTCATTCTCCTTAAGCAGTATATTAGGAACAGATATGTAGAAACGACTGTTCTCATTACTGTCATCACCCCACAGCTCTTTATCTCTCAGGTAGCAATATAGTTCGGATGCCAGGGCTCCTGAAGGATTTATAAATCTAATATTTTCATCCACCAAACTCCCGTTTACAGTGTCATTCTCCCTTAAATACAGAAAATGTTCTTTTATCTCTTTCTCGAAATAAGGATAATGAGTACATCCGAGGATGACCCTGGAAATAGTTTTATCACTGTAATTTTTTACGGCATTCCTGTACAGATTGGTAACCATATATTTTATATAATTATTAACAGAGTTTAGCTGTACATGAATAAGATTTCCTGCTTCATCATACTCGCACAACAAAGCGTTTTCCCTGTCGCTTTGACTGCCGTCAGACAGGATTTGTGAACTCTCAAAATTATATTCTTTCCACATGCTGGTATCAACAGGGTAATCAGGATGTCCAATATCAGGTCCACGGTAATCATCACTGCTTCTCACTGATGTAGCATCAGGATCTATATAATTAAGATCGCCATCAATAGCACCTGCCAGTCCTATACCTGCCTGCTGTATCACATGAAACTCTGTTCCGGGAAACATTATATTTGCATTTTGTGATATTGACCTGGGATATCCTCCCGAGGAGCATGTCCCTTCGGTTGCAAGCACAGCTATAAGCTGATTTTCAGGATCTTCTATGTCTGACAATACTTCCTTTGCCCCTGCATCAATAATGCCCATTATCTTTATATCAAGTCCCCAGTATTCCACTGCTTCCTGTACAGTTTCAAGCCCATATGCGGTAGCAGTATTACATGCAATGACAATAGCCTTTACAGGCTGTTTCTGCATAATGGCTATACTGTCTCCGGGAGAACTATAATAATTATCCTTAAGCAGGAAATTGACATCTTTTATAACAAGCTCCCTTAAAAAGTCCGCTTTCCCTTCTGAATCATACCGGCCATAAGGCATGTTGGCATCATCTGCCAGGTAAGTGAATTTCTCGGAGATAAAATCCGGGATCCCATCTTTTCCGGCTTCATGACTGGTATTATTATACCTGTCAGCCTTATATATAGCATCCAGCACAGACAGACCTCCCGTTCCCGAATCAAATACCCCAACAGCCAGGCTGTCTCTTTTCTCAGGGAAACTCTTAACAGGAATATAAAAAGCACTCTCAGAATTGTTTACTACCTCAGGTATAATATTAAATAGCTGATCTTTATTTTGTTGAGAACTCTTACATGCTGTTAACAAAAACAGGGAAATAAAAAATAAGGAAAATGGATAAAGAAAATTTGTTTTCATAATAAATAAAATTTTTAGAAACTAAAACCCACTCTTATCACAGGATTACTTTCAAGCGAGTTTGCCGATTCATTCAGGTTATAAAGAAGCATTAGATTTATTGCACTCCTTTGGCCTATTCTCTGACTTATACCACCTCCTACCAGCACCGAGTTGATCCAGAACCTTCCGGGAGTATATGTTGTGCTTGTAGCATCATAGTAATTATCCAGGCTGAGTCCCTCATATTCGGCATGAGTAAAAACAGATAAGTTAAGACCCTTTATCCATTCACTCATATCGGGGATAATATAATAGCGGGTAAAAACATTAAAACCGTAAATATGGCTTCCATCCGGTAATACAGGATCATTCTTATACCTGTAAAACCTGTACTTAATACCTCCTGCCACAGCCAGTCTTGGACTAACAAAAAAACCAAGCAGCGGAGATATCTCAATATCTGTCACAGTGCCAAAAGACATCCAAAAATTCCCTCCGAAAAACATCCTGTCACGCAGCGGAGGTTTTTCCTCTTTAAATTGTCCCTTTGCCACTGAGGCGGAAAAAAGAATGACAGACAAAATAAGTAGCAATCTCCTGCTATTCATATCCGGTTATTTTTAAAAACTATCAGGCTAAAATAATACAATGCTTTATAATATCTTATTAATGTTGGTAATTGGACTATCTTTTCCGGATAAAATTAATATTTCCTCTATAAAACTTCTATTTTTGATTAATAAGCTACAAAAATAAAACTCTGTTATGAACATATTAGTCACAGGTGCCAGCAAGGGAATAGGCAGGTCTCTGTCAGTAAATTATTGCAGCAAGGGACACAGGGTGATAGCAATCGCCCGCAATAATAATGAATTAAGCAGGCTGCAGGAAGAATGTGAAACGGGCACAGAGGGAAAACTGATTCCTTTAAACTTTGATATAAAAGAGATAAATGATAATAAAAAAGTACTTGTTGATTTTGTAAGTAAACACTTTAAACATATAGATATACTGGTTAATAATGCCGGTTACCTGAGCAAGGCCCTGTTTCATGAGACCACCAGGGATATTATTGAAAAGAGTTTCCAGACAAATTACACATCTCCCTTTTTCCTGATACAGTACCTTATGCCACTGCTTCTGAAAAGCAAATGGGCACATGTTATAAATATTGGAAGCATGGGAGGAGTGCAAGGAAGCAAGAAGTTCCCGGGATTGTCGGCCTACAGCTCTTCAAAAGCAGCCATTGCAATCTTAACAGAATGTCTTGCTGAAGAATACCGTGAAAAAAATATTTCTTTTAACTGCCTGGCCCCTGGGACCGTTCAGACAGAAATGCTGGAGATAGCATTTCCCGGCTATAAAACAGATATAAGTCCCGATATGATGGCAGAATTTATAAGTTCCTTCAGCATAAACCAGGCAGGACAGGAAAACGGAAGGATTATATCCGTTACCGAAGCTGATTTTTAACTATTAATATTCTTTTGCTTCAACCTCATTCATTAGTACTCTCAAAGCATTCATTGCCAGGGCCTTCATCTCGTCCTCACCGGGATATACCACTACTCTTGCAATATGGGCCACCATGGCCTTAATATAATCTATAACATGGGTGTTATGAGCTATTCCCCCTGTAATCAGAATTGCATCCACCACTCCTTTCAAAACAGTGCTCATGGCTCCTATCTCTTTTGCCACCTGGTAGGCCATGGCATTTTGAATGAGCTCTGCCTTCTTATCTCCCTGCTCTGCCATAAGTCCCAGCATATAAGCATCATTTATTCCAAAATAAGCCATATAGCCTCCTTTACCAGTGATCATCTTCCTTAGCTCGTCATAAGTATAATCACCTGAATAACAAAGCTTTGCAAAGGCACCCATTGGCAGACTACCGCTTCTTTCGGGACCAAAAGGACCGTCCCCGTCAAGCCCCTGGTTCACATCTATCACCCTTCCCTTCATATGTGCACCAACAGTTATTCCTCCACCCAGGTGGGCAACTATCAGGTTCATATCTTCATACTTCTTTCCCGAAAGAAGTGCATGATTGCGCGCAATCATTTTATGGTTAAGGGCATGAAATATTGAGAGTCTTTCCAGCAAGGGATGGCCTGATACCCTGGCGACATCCTGGAGTTCATCAACAGTTGTGGGATTGGCAATAAAAGCCCTGCAGCCGGGACTGACAGCTGAAATCTTATCGGCAAGAAGACCCCCAAGGCTGCTGGCATGCTCACCGTATCTCATAGTCCTGAGATCATCGCGCATACTGTCGTTAACCTCATAAACCCCCGACTCTATCGGCTTCATTATTCCTCCTCTGCCAATAACAGCTGTCAGCTCACTTATATTAATATCTTCTTTTTTAAGTGTCCGAAGTATCAGTTCTTTTCTGAAGTCAAACTGTTCAATAACACTGTCAAACTGTTCAAGATCGGCAGGACTGTGTTTAATTGAACCGAGGAACCTGACCTTGGTATTGTAGTAAACCGCTATTTTAGTGGAGGTAGAGCCCGGATTTATAACCAGGATATTATGACTTATATTATTTTGATGATCTGACATAGATCACTATTATCAAGCTAAAATGGCTGCCAGTGCGATAGAGTATAATTTTGTTTTTATACTGTCTCCCCTGGATGAAAGTATTGCCGGCACCTTTGCTCCTGCAACAACTGCGCCCAGTTCACCACCCGCAAGTTTTGTATGATATTTATAAAAACTATTTCCTGCTTCAATATTAGGAAAAAGAAGACAATCGGCATTTCCTGCCACT
The DNA here is from genome assembly GCA_029932855.1 of Bacteroidales bacterium. Lineage (GTDB taxonomy): Bacteria > Bacteroidota > Bacteroidia > Bacteroidales > VadinHA17 > JAYEGO01. Next base: position 17,902 of record JAOZPG010000023.1, read on the forward strand.
GCAGAACTGATCTTCTTTATTTCCGCACTCTCCCTGTCTATTGCAACATCCAGTCCCATGGGACCATCAAGTACAGCATCACCAAAACTGCCCCGTTCGCCCATTTTTGCAAGCAGGGCAGCATCTGTACAGGCAGGCATTGCGGGAAGCACCTGTTCTGTGGCAGCAAGTAAAGCAAGCTTTGGGGTTTTTACTCCCAGTGCCTTTGCAGTACTAATAAGATATTTGGCTATGGCTGTTTTCTCCTTAATACCTGGCAGTGGAATAATTGCCACATCTCCAATGATCAGCAGCTTGGTATAATTCTGCACTTCTAATACTGATACATGGCTTAAAACAGCACCTTCCGGCAAGAGCCCGTTTTGCTTATCAAGCAGGGCTCTCATATATTTATCCGTGCTTACCAGTCCTTTCATTATAAGCTCACCCCTGCCCTGATTAATAAGTTGTACGGCAAGTGTCGTGGCCTTTATTTCATCTTTCTCGTCAATTATCTCAAACATTGCAGGATCAATATTCTCCTTATTGCAGACATCCAGTATGATATCCTCGTCACCAACCAGACTGGCTTCAACAAGTTTCATCTTAACTGCCTCTGCCACAGCCATAACCGAATGAGCATCATTGGCAAAAGCCACAACCAGCCTTTTCTTTGGACTGTCTTTCAGCACAACGAACATATCATCCAGCTTCCTGATCTCCATAATTTAGGAATTTATAAGGTTCATGGTATCCTGTGCTATAACCAGCTCCTCGTTTGTAGGTACTATCATCACATTCACTTTTGAGTTTCCCGAACATAATAAAGCTTCTTTACCCCTAAGCTTATTCTTTTCTACATCAATCTCAATTCCAAGAAAACCCATATCCTTGCATACTTCCCTTCGGACAGTCTCTGAATTCTCTCCAACACCTCCTGTAAAGACAAGTATATCCAACCCTCCCAATGCAGCAGCATAAGCACCTATATATTTCCTTATCCTGTAATTATACATATCCATTGCAAGAACAGCTCGCTCCTCACCTTTCATGGATGCTTCTTCAACCTCTCTCATATCTGATGATACCCCCGAAACACCTAGTACACCACTAAACTTATTGATAAGTGTATTGGCTGTTGTTATGCCAATCTCTTCCTTACGCATGATATAGGTGAGTACACCCAGATCAAGATCCCCAGACCTGGTCCCCATTATCAGTCCCTCAACAGGGGTAAGACCCATAGAGGTATCAACAGAAACACCATTCTTTATGGCAGCAACCGAAGCCCCGTTTCCCAGGTGACATGTAATTATCTTTTGCTTTTTAAAATCCACACCAAGTATTTCGCATGCTCTTTGTGACACATACCTGTGACTTGTTCCATGAAAACCATATCTTCTTATTGAATATTTTGAATATAATGAATATGGAATAGCATACATAAATGAATATGCAGGCATAGTCTGGTGAAAAGCAGTATCGAAAACACCAACCTGTGGAACATCCGGAAGTATTTCCTTCATTGCGGTAATACCCTTAAGGTTTGGAGGATTATGCAATGGAGCCAGGTCAATACATTCCTCCATTTTTTTTATTACTTCATCTGTGATCTTAACACTACTGTGAAAAGTCTCTCCACCGTGAACCACCCTGTGACCAACAGCATCAATCTCTTCAAAATTCTTAATACTGCCATGTTTATCACTGGAAATAACACCCAGTATATATTCAATGCCTGCCTGGTGATCAATGATATCTCCCTCAAGCTTCACCTTGTCACCATCACTCCTCTCATTCTTAATAAATGAACCATGCAGGCCTATCTTATCAACAAGCCCTTTTACCAGTTCCTCACCCTCAGGCATCTTTAAAAGCTGATACTTAATTGATGAGCTACCTGAGTTTATTACCAGTATATTCACGCGTTTAAATTTTTATAATTAGCTAATAATAAATTTATTAAAAAATTAAGAACTCGTGCAACCGCTCGTTACACTTGCTCTCACATTAAAAATATTAATCAAAGCCTTCTGTAAAGTAATTGATTAAATTTATTACTGTTCGTTTCTTTGAATCCATATTATTATCTATTTAAATTGCGGGCAATGGATGGCCTCAGCCACAATTTTCCCTTTATCATACTTATAAAATCCATGTCCCGTTTTTTTACCTATTTTTCCTGCCCTGGCCAATCGTTTTATTATAGGATTGGGCTTGAACTTGGAATCTCCAAATTCCATATAGAGATTTTCCATAGCCCTGATGATCTTATCAAGTCCTATCTTGTCGGCAAGCTGCAAGGGCCCGAACTGCATCCCAAAACCCAATTTCATTGTTTCATCAACATTGGATGCTGATGCAACCCCTTCCATAAGTATCTCACAGGCCTCATTTATTAATGGAATGATCAGCCGGGTACTGATATTGCCAGGTGTTTCAATTAACTCTATAACCTTTTTGTCCATCATTCTCGCAAACTTTCTTACATATTCAAGAGAATATTCCGAAGTATGTAATCCCTTTACAACCTCAACAATCCTGATTATTGAAGCAGGAGAAAGAAAGTGCAGGCCAACAGCACGGTCGGGGTAATCAAGCACCGAAGCCAGGTCTGAAATAATAAGAGTAGATGTATTGGATACTATCACACAATCACGGGAAACCACTGATTCAATTTTCCTGAAAATATCTTTCCTCAATTCAAGGCTGGTTCCCGATTTTTTAGTATTCACAGCCTCTATAACCATATCACAATCGCTGATATCATGATATTCCGTGCTTCCTTTTATTCTCGATAATATAGCTTTCTTCTCACTTACAGTAAGTCCCCACTTATCAATCACATTATCCAGCTCCTGGTTCAGCTCAAGGAATACTTCACTCACCCTCTCTTCCGAAATATCAATAAATATCACATCTATCCCAAATTTGCTTATAAGATGTGCTATTTCCTGTCCCATGGTACCACAACCAATTAGCCCCACTTTCTTTAACTGTCCCTTCTTTTTGGGCCTGGAACTCATTCCATAATCTTCTAATACTTCAAGCATTTCTATGGTTTTATGATGTTATAATTACTATTCTATACCCGCTGCCTGCAGGGCTGTTACAGCTATCATATTTACAATATTATCAACTGATGTACCCCGTGAAAGATCATTTATCGGAGCAGCTATGCCCTGTAATATGGGACCAAATGCTGTGGCTTTCCCAAAACGCTCAGCAATCTTATAGCCTATATTCCCTGACTGCAGGTCGGGAAAAACAAGTACATTGGCCTGTCCTGCAATCTTGCTGCCGGGGGCTTTCTTCTTACCAACAGCTTCAACAATTGCTGCATCAATCTGCATCTCACCATCAATAAGTAATGTGGGTTCTGATTCTTTTACTCTGGCGGTTGCTTCAAGTACCTTGTCAACAAGTTCATGCTTTGCAGAGCCCATTGTCGAAAAGCTCAGCATGGCAACCCTGGGCTCGAATCCTGCTATTTCCTTTGCAGTGTGTGCGGATGAGATTGCTATCTCAGCCAGCTGTGCAGCATCAGGATTGGGATTTACAGCGCAATCGGCAAAAAGCAATGTTCCCTGCTCACCATATTCCCCGGTCGGAAATATCATAATAAATGCTCCCGACACCACGCTTATCCCGGGCTTTGTCCCAACAAACTGAAAGGCAGGACGCAACACATCACCTGTGGCATTGTCTGCTCCGGCCAGTTCACCGTCAGCATCTCCGTTCTTTATCATCAGTGTAGCCAGTACCAGGCGATCTTTTATCTGCTCCCCGGCTTCTTCCTTTGTCAGTCCCTTATGTGCACGCAACTTTACCATCAAATCAATATATTCATCTCTCTTTTCATGATCCAGAGGGTTTACTATCCTGGCATCAGAAATGTGTTTAAGGTCCAGACGGGATGCATCTTCCATTATTTCCTTCTCTTCTCCCAGCAAAACTATCCTGGCTAAATTTTCTTTCAATGCTATATCTGCTGCTTTGAGAGTTCTTTCCTCATAACTCTCCGGAAGCACGATTATCTTATTTTCCTGTTTTGCTTTTTCTTTTATTGTCTCTATTAAATCCATTATAAATCAAGTAATTAAATAATTTTTTTGCTCATTGCAAATTTCATGAAAACTTGTATTTTTTTTAATGACTATTATCATAAATAAAACTAATGCTTTCTGCCATTTTAGCAAGCCAATACTACTATTCTAAATGTTTGTCAATAGATGAAAATGAATTATCTTCAAACCCAATTAAGACAATTACATCTTTATATTGATTTGTAATAAAACATAAAAATAATTAACTTATTTCATCTTCCCATTCAATCCTTTTTGAAATGATATTGAAAAATGATAGCCCGGCAGAAATAAAAGCCAAGATAGAAAGCCTGCATACTATACTGGAGGGTGAGGTCTTCCTCGATCCCGGGATGTTACTGCTTTATGCTACTGATGCTTCTGCATATAAAGAAACTCCCCTTGCGGTAGTTCGTCCCAAAACAAAAGAGGATATCAGGCAGCTTATACTTTTCTGTAATAAAAATAAGCTCCCGCTAATACCACGTACTGCAGGGACTTCACTGGCAGGACAGGTAGTAGGAAAAGGTATAATTGCCGATGTATCGAAATACATGACACGCGTACTGGAAATTAATGCAGAAGAAAGATGGGCAAGGGTTGAACCGGGTGTGGTCCTGGATGAACTAAATATGATTCTTGAAAAAGAAGGCTTGTTCTTTGCTCCCGAAACATCAACATCCAACAGGTGTATGATGGGAGGAATGCTGGGCAATAATTCATGTGGCGCACACTCTATAATATATGGCAGTACACGCGATCACACACTTGAAGTAAAAGCTTTCCTAAGTGATGGTTCAGAGGCAGTTTTTAAAGAGATCAGCAAGGATGAGTTCAGGAAGAAATGCGAGGGAGAAACACTTGAAAACAAGATATACAGGGAAATAAACAGCATGCTCTCAGATGAAAAAGCCAGAGAGGACATAGCAAAGGAATTTCCCGATCCTGCACTGAACAGGAGAAATACCGGATATGTCCTCGACCTGCTGGCACTCTCAGAACCCTTTTCTGAAGGAGGGGATAAATTCAATATGTGTAAGTTGCTTGCCGGTTCGGAAGGCACCCTTGCCTTCAGTACTGAGATAAAACTAAACCTGCTACCTCTTCCCCCTAAGCACAAAGCACTTATATGTATTCATTTCGACAGCCTTGATTCATCATTTGAAGGCAACCTAACCATACTTAAATACAAGCCCGGTGCCGTGGAGATGATGGACCGCACAGTTCTTGAGCTTACCAGGGACAACATTGAGCAGAAAAAAAACAGGTTCTTCGTTAAAGGCTCGCCGGCAGCTATTCTTATTGCTGAGTTTGCAAGAGAAAGCAGGGAAGAAATACTTGAGATTGCCGAGGCCCTGATAAAAGAAATGAAGGAGAAAGGACAGGGATATCATTTCCCCATTGTTGAAAATGAGGACATTGACAGGGTATGGAATCTGAGAAAAGCCGGACTGGGCATTCTTTCAAATATGAAGGGAGACGCCAAGCCGGTACCTGTTATTGAAGATACGGCAGTGAAAGTAGAAGAGATGCCTGCCTACATGAAAGAGTTCAGGACCATACTTGATAAGTATAATAAGGAATGTGTCTATTATGCACATGCAGGTGGTGGCGAGATACACCTGAGGCCTGTCCTTAACCTGAAAGACAAAGGGGATGTTGAGCTGTTCAGGCAGATAGCTCTTGAAACAGCCCGGCTGGTAAAAAAATACAGGGGCTCAATGAGCGGTGAGCATGGTGACGGCCGTTTAAGAGGTGAATTTATTCCTGTCATAATTGGTGAAAAGAATTACGAGCGGCTTAAACAATTAAAGAAGGCATGGGACCCGTACAATATTTTTAATCCGGGAAAAATTGTTGATACCCCGAAAATGAACAGCTCACTCAGGTATGAGCCGGGCCAGAAAACCCTGGAGATTGAAACCATCTTCGACTTTTCCTCCACAGGCGGTTATGTGAGAGCTGCCGAGATGTGTTCAGGTTCGGGAGATTGCAGAAAAAGCCATATCATAGGAGGCACAATGTGCCCAAGCTACATGGCGACCCGAGATGAGAAAAACAGCACGCGTGCAAGGGCCAACACCCTTAGGGAACTACTGTCAAACACCTCCCTGAAAAACCCTTTTGACCAGCCTGAGCTATACGAAGTACTGGACCTTTGCCTCTCATGCAAAGCATGTAAATCGGAATGCCCCTCTAATGTGGATATGACAAAGCTTAAGGCAGAGTTCCTGCAACATTATTATGATATCCATGGTATTCCTTTAAGGGCAAGGCTGATAGCATACATCTCTTCAGTTAATAAACTCGGCAGCATTGTACCCTGGCTCTTTAACCTGGTAATCTCAAATAAATTTATATCCGGACTGTTCAAGAGATTCATTGGCTTCGCAAGGGAAAGAAGCATCCCCCTGCTTGGGCCCTATACAATCAGGAAATGGGCCAGAAAGAATATCGACAGCCTTAACTCAACTGTTAAAGGAAACAGGTCGGTATATCTCTTTGTGGATGAGTTCACAAATTATAATGATACGGTTGTTGGCGAACATGCAATTAAATTACTGACTTCGCTTGGATACAAGGTAACAATACCCAGACACGACCTGAGTGGCAGGACGTTCCTCTCAAAGGGACTTGTACGATCTGCAAAGAAAATAGCTATTAAAAATGTGAGTCTGCTTGCTAATATTGTCAGTGAGGAGAAACCTCTTCTTGGTATAGAACCTTCGGCAATACTAAGTTTCCGGGACGAATATCCTGAGCTCGTAGATGCAGATCTCAGGGATAAATCGAAAGAACTTGCAAAAAACTCACTCATGCTTGATGAGTTCCTGGCCCTTGAGATAAAAAAAGGAAATATTGACAAGAAACTGTTCACAACTGAAAAGAGGCATATTAAGCTTCATGGTCATTGTCAGCAGAAATCCATTGCCTCAACGCTTCCTACAAAAGAAATGCTTTCTTTCCCGGAGAATTATACTGTTGAAGAGATACCCTCCGGTTGCTGTGGCATGGCCGGTTCATTCGGATATGAAAAAGAACACTACGAACTGTCGCAGAAAGTTGGTGAGCTGGTACTTTTTCCGGCAGTAAGAAAGGCATCTGCCGAAACTATTATTGCTGCACCGGGCACCAGCTGCAGACACCAGATAAAGGATGGAACCCACAGGAATGCTCTGCATCCTGTCCAGATTATGTATGAAGCACTTATAAAATAGTAAAGTCATCCCCATCCATCCAGGCAGGGAATTTCTTACGAAAATCAATTAGCTTATCCATGCTGAGGCTGACAGATTCAAAAGATTCCCCGCTGCCCTTTGTACTGCTTATTATCTTGCCACGAGGATCAATAATAACACTGTCACCCGAGTAGGATATCCCATTAGCATCTTTACCTGTCCTGTTCACCCCAACAACATACGACTGGTTCTCAAGGGCCCTGGCAATCAATAGGGACGACCATACATTTCTTCTGCTGTCAGGCCAGTTTGCCACGTAGACAAGTATGTCATAATCATTCCTGTTACGGGCCCAGACAGGGAATCTCAGGTCGTAACAAATAAGAGGCCTTATCCTCCACCCCGAAAGCCGGCATATCAGTTTTTGTTTGCCGGATGCATAATGATGGTTTTCTTCTCCCATCCTGAAAAGATGGCGCTTATCATAATAGCTGAACTCTCCTGTGGGAGTCATCCATATAAAACGGTTATATATCTTAGATCCTTCCCTTATCACCAGGCTCCCTGCAACAACTACATCCCAGTCTCCTGCTTTCTCCCTCATCCACCTGACACTGTCTCCATCCATGCTTTCCGCCAGTCTCCCGGGATTCATTGTAAAACCGGTAGTAAACATTTCAGGAAGTATCAACAGGCTGGAATCAGGCTTTCCACTACCCACCATTATCTCTATCTTCTTTTTATTAGCGACAGGATCTTCCCAGATAATATTGTACTGTAAAAAACTTATGTTCAGATTTTTGTTCACTGCCAAATATTTTATTTCAGCCGGACAACAGGCCTGGACTTCAAAAAAAAAGATCCAAAAGCATGGATCTTTAAACTAAAAATATCCTTACAGGACTTATTCAGCTTCTGTATTATGAATATGCTGCTCCAGGATACTACTCATCAACGGCCTGTAATATTCCCAGAAAAACTTTCTCCTGTCAGATGGCCTTTCAGAATAAAAAAGGTAAGGAGCTATTTTTTCAATACCATCAAAGTAAGCAAGTATAGGCTTAACCTGGTTATCTGCAAAGTCTCCTGCAAAATAGAAATATGGCGCACTGCCCGAACTACCTATTATTGCCGGGAACTCATCCGGAATAAAATTATTAAGTAATATTGAATCACCTACTGAGTTGGTATGTATCTTAAAACTGGCAAGCTCAATATTATTACCAGGCTCTACAATCTCAAACCAGTATGGATAATTTATTTTATAAGGGACATTATATTTCTCCATAGCTGCTTTTGAGCTATATATATATGGTACTTCCATATCCAGGTGTTCCTGGTTTTCAAGAACAACAACCCTGTCGTTATACTGAACCAGCACAATACCTGATTTAGTGAATTCCCAGGCTTTACCGTATTGTTTGTTATACAGTCTCAATATCCATTCAGGAAAATCAGGATTAACAATTGTATCAAGCGATTCATAATACCTTCCAAGCCACCCTGTCCAGTGCACATCAAGAAGATCTTCAAGCTTGCTTCTTTCAAGATCGGGAGTAGGAAAAGCCAACACATTCGATTCGGCAATTATCAATTTATCCCTGTCTTTCATTTCCTTAAGTAGCAGATAGTCATTATTTAAGAGACCACCGTAAATCTTTCGCGACCTCCTGTTTTTATTTATTCCCTGGTACCAATCATTAAAATAAACACCATAAGTATCTGTAAAATATGCCCCGTCATAGTCTTCAGCCATCTCAATTATTTGTGCAAGGCGGATTCTTTTAATTTCATATTGCCTGTTTCTCACCGGCTTTAATGGGAAAAAACCAAAATAATCCTTGGCATAGAGGTACCTCCTGTTATTGGCTTTTACATATTTATCATGATTAAGTATCCAGTTAAAAGATCTGTGTTTCTGGCGTTCCAGGTCAGGAACCGTTTTGTCGAGTATCAGCATATTGATTACTTCCTTATGCTGAAAGGTCCATTTAAACAAGCCTATCACCGGCAGGATCAAAACAAGAATTACAAAGAACAGAAAAACTTTGAATGATTTACTCATTTTATTTAAATGTTTGGATAAACCTAATATAGGATTCTTATTGTTATATTCTTCAAAGCATAAATGTATTAAAATAATTTCAAGAAAAAAAAATTTAATAAAACAAGAACTTTAAGCTCTGTATATGATTTCTTTTTGTTAATGATCCTTCAATAGCTAAAAACGCTGAAAGAAACAGAAAATTACATATTTCCCAACAAAATACTTCATGAAACTGGCTCCTTCGTAAGCCACAAATTAGCCTGGCATAATAACTCATATCGTTTTATCCCAGCTCACTTAATATCTTTACAATATCCATACTTATTATCCTTACATGCCTTCCTTCAAGCTCAATAATTTTGTCATGCTTGAATTCATTGATGGTCCTTATAAAACTCTCTTTGGTCGTCCCGGCCAGCTCTGCGAGTTCAAGCCTTGTTAAAGGAAAATCAAATTCATCTTTTTTATATATCTCTGTGGAAAAATATAATAAGACTTCAGCAATTCTTCCGGGTAACTGTTTATGCGACAGGCTCATCATCCTGTCTATAAGATATATCCCATCTTTACTTATCTTTTTTATCATGGCCATGGCCATATTGCCATTTTCCTGAAGTACCGATACAAAACTGGCATAATCAATTATCAGTATCTTTACTTCATCAATCGCAGAAGCAGAATATCTATAGATACTATCTCCAAATACCGAATAATAACTTACAAAATCACCACTGGTAAGAGTTTTAAGACTTAGAATTTTATTATTCCTTCCTTCCTTAAATATGCGTATCAGGCCCGACACAATAAACATCAGATGTGATGTCCTGGTGTTCTGCTTAAAAAGCACATCCCTGTTATGGTATTCCACCAGATTGCAATTGGCAATTATCAGCTCTTTTTGCTTATCGGTCAGATAGCGGAAAAACCATGCATCATCAAGTATATTTTCTAATTCTTCTTTCATGACTATTAAATCGTGTTAATATACAACATAAAAGTAATAAAAAAATGATTAAGATGATCTGCCTCCCTGTTTTTCGATGACCTATATCACCTATATCATATAATCTATCTCATCTAAACTTATCTAACAAAATTACTCAACAAACGTAAATTTATATATAAAATCAAAAGGCATGAAACGTCCATTATAATATTTTCATTAGTATCACAAAGGTGAATGAAAATAATATTATGCTAAGTTACATAAGGCCAAATTATAAAATGTAATCACTTTCTTATGAATCTATCAAATAAACAAAAGATACTGGTAATTGATGACTCATCAACAAATATTGTCTTACTTGACGCTCTTCTGCAACGTGAAGGTTATGAGGTGATTACATCTCTTGGTGCAAAAGAGGGACTTAAATATGTTGAGTCCATGAAGCCGGATCTCATACTACTGGACCTCCTGATGCCTGAAGTGAATGGTTTCGATTTTATGAAAACCTTCAATAAGATGGAGCTTGAAAAAGAGATACCTGTTATAATAATTTCTGCCGTGGGTACAAGCGAGAATAAAAAAATCAGCAAGGAGCTCGGGGCAACAAATTTTGTAAGCAAACCTGTTGATATACCGGCCCTGTTAAATCTTATTAACAACACCATCCCGGCAGCAGTGTAATCAATCTACTCCCTATAACATATATTAATCCATCTCCCGGCTACAGAACATTTTTGAGCAATTATATCATGTTCATAAATAATCTGTATTTTCTCTTTTCAATACGAAAGATTTAATATTACTTTAAAGCTATTATTAAACACTGGTGACTGCGAGCTCTCTTTAATACTTTATTAAATGTCAAAGCTTACGGACTCACTGAAAGAAAAACATTAATTAGGGTAAGTTTCAACTTAATTAAATTATTTTTTCAATGGAAACCTACTATCTGGTATTTGTAATTATACTATTTGCTTTAGCCATTTCAGACCTGATAGTTGGGGTAAGCAATGATGCTGTAAACTTCCTTAATTCTTCTATCGGCTCTAAAGCCGCTCCTTTCAGAACTATCATGATTGTTGCAGCCCTGGGTATTCTTGTGGGAGCGACCTTTTCATCAGGAATGATGGAGGTAGCACGTAAAGGAATATTTCATCCCGACCAGTTCTATTTCAGTGAGATAATGGTTCTGTTCCTGGCTGTTATGATGACAGACATATTGCTGCTGGACGTATTTAACACATACGGACTTCCTACATCCACAACAGTTTCCATTGTTTTTGAATTGCTGGGGGCTGCTGTGGCTGTTTCTCTTATTAAAATTGCATCTACAGATGGAGATGCCGGTGCTCTGGCTGATTATATTAATACCTCCAAGGCACTTGCAATCATATTTGGTATATTGATCTCGGTAGTAGTTGCCTTTACTATCGGGGCCCTGGTACAATACATGACAAGGATTATATTTTCCTTCAATTATACAAGATCATTCAGGTTTTTTGGAGCAATATGGGGTGGGTTTGCTATAACTGCTATAACCTACTTCATACTTATTAAGGGTATCAGGGGCTCTACATTTGCCACTATAGAAATGGCAAACGGAGAAATATTAAGGGAATGGATACTCAACAAATCATTTATTATCCTTGGACTAAGCCTGCTTGGCTGGACAATCATCCTGCAGTTGCTAATGAGTTTATTCCGTATAAATATTTTAAAGCTTATTGTTCTTATTGGAACATTTGCACTTGCCATGGCTTTTGCCGGTAACGACCTTGTAAACTTCATAGGCGTACCCCTTGCCGGGTTTGAATCATATAAAGCCTTCATTGCTTCGGGTAATGAACCCGGACAACTTGTTATGCGGGCTCTTAGCGAACCGGTACAAACCCCGACTATCTTTCTTCTGATTGCCGGATTTATCATGGTAATTACCCTCTGGGTCTCAAGAAAGGCCAGGTCTGTAACAGCTACAACCCTCGACCTGAGCAGACAGGACGAAGGTGCAGAACGATTTGAATCTACATATCTGTCCAGGGCATTTGTCAGGCAGTTTATTACTATTGGTAATGCTATCCGATATATTATTCCACAAAAAGGCCAGACCTGGGTTAACAGAAGGTTTGACCGCGTCAGTTATGAACAGATGAAAGAAGAGAAAGGCGTTTCATTTGACCTTTTAAGAGCATCTGTGAACCTTGTTGTTGCAAGCATACTGATCGCTATAGGAACTTCTTTCAAGCTTCCTCTTTCAACAACATATGTAACATTTATGGTAGCCATGGGAACCTCCCTGGCCGACAGGGCATGGGGAAGAGAAAGTGCTGTTTACAGGATATCAGGTGTGATCACAGTTGTTACAGGATGGTTCTTCACTGCCATGGTGGCTTTTACTGTTTCAGCAATAATTGCCACGCTGGTTTATTTTGGAGGCATGGTTGTAATTGTTATCCTGGTTGCGCTAACGGTTTTATTTATATACAGGACTCAGATCATTCATAAAAACAGGGAAAATAATAAAAAGCCGGTTGATATCGGGAACCTCAATGAATCACTTAACCTTGAGAACATATCAGCATCCTGTGAATCCAACATTGTTGCAGTTTTAAAAGATGTATTAATTCAGTATAGAAAATCTATCGAAAGTATTGTTAGTGAAAACAGGAAAGAGATCAAGAATGTAAAAAAAGACATTCGTAAACTCAATACGGAAACCAAAGGACTGAAATCCAATTTACATGAAACTATACAAAGGCTTGAAGAAGACTCTATCGAAGGTGGACATTTCTATGTACAGGTACTGGATTACCTCAGGGAAACAGCTCACTGCCTGAGTTTTATTGCAGATCCTATTTTCACTCATATAGATAATAACCATCCGCCTTTATCAGAAAAACAGGTTGAAAGCATTTCAACTATTAGAGAAGATGTTTCCAAATTGCTTAATAAAACCATTGAGGTGATCCGGGATAAGGACTATTCTGCGGTTGATGAGGTACTGGAAATGCAGGCAGAAATACTGGAAACAACGAAACAGGCAAGAAAGAAACTTATCAAATCCCTCAAAAAGGAGATCATCAGCACTAAGGCATCCCTGTTATACCTTGAAATTCTAAATGAATCAAAGAACCTTGTACTATACGTGATCAACCTCCTGAAATCTCAAAGAGACTTTGTACAGTACAACAATGAAAATGAGACCGTGCGTTAATAATCGGATCTCCCCCATATATATGAATGCTAAGTTAAGCCAGCCTGCAGGATAAAGCGATTTCAATGCAAACATCAACAAGTCATTAAGCGTTTTTACGGGATTTTAGTCCATTTTAACAAAACTGCTTTTATACTCAATGTCTGAAGAAATTATCTTTATAATATATAAACCTGCTTTTAAAGAGCCAATATTAACAAAAATGTCTGAGCCATTGTTTAGCTCATAATTCCTTTTTAAGATTAATTGTCCTGTCTGCGAATAAATTAAAATATTAATTCTTTCGTTGATTTCTTTGTTGAGACCTATATTAATAAACTTGCTTACAGGATTTGGATAAATACAAATTTCCTCCTTATCACTATCATTTATATTATTTGTAGTAACTATCGTGGTAAAATCCCATACTGCTGACCAGCTGCTCTCGCCTGCTGCGTTCTCTGATCGTACCCGCCAGTAATATTTTGTGCTGTTCGTTAGCTCGTTGGTGAAGCTATAGCTTGTTGTTGTCCCGGTGCTGCTGACTACGGTCGTTGTAAAATCCGACTGGGGAGATACTTCTACATTATAACTCGTAGCGCCACTTACTGCTTCCCATACCAGACTCGTTGTCAGGGATTCTCCTGTGGCATTGTTCGATGGACTTGTCTGGGTCGGTACTCCGGGTA
>JAOZPG010000023.1:32116-37140 GCA_029932855.1 Bacteroidales bacterium
TACAAATTGAGGCGCAACCAATTCTGTCGCTGCTGAATTTGGATGGCTATCTGAAGAACTTGAGGCGTATTCCGGCTTTAACTTATAATCTGTACCAACAAGCTTATGAAAAAAATCAAATACATATACATTTTTCGGAAATGTTCCGTATACAGGATCAAGTCCATTAGCAAGTGTATCTTTTGCCCATGTACAAAAACTATGTGACATTAATGCAGCATTATCATTAGTTGCACCAGCTACCAATGGAGCATTAGTCCAGATAACAAAAAAATTCTCAGGGTGACTCTCCATTATTTTTACAAAATTTCTCCAATGCCATTTGTAATTATATATACTCTTTTGCGTTGGACTTAATGTATCTGAAGGAACACCCCAGCCTGTCATTGAAGATGAAGGAAAACATGATTTAATTATTACTATCTTGTTTGATTGAAGAATAGGTCTTATATCTGCATTTGAATCCTCATTATCAAAGATCCTGTGCCACCTTTCCCATTCATTATTCCACGGATCTGTTGGCCATCCGGATTCATTTAGCGAACATTGCTCATCCCCCGTAAAACCATTTGTTGTATTATAGCTTGTTATTTCATCAGGCACACTGGTATTACTACCATTTGGCCCCCAAATCGTCGCTCCGGTAGAATGATGAAGAAAAATGCCGGAACGAAAGCTCTCCTGTGAAAAAGTTGTTCCTGACAACAATATGATAAGTAACAATATTAAACCCTTCTTCATATCTTTAGTTATTTATTATGGATAATAGCAGTCAAACAGCATATTTCACATAAATGATTACTTAATAGAAAGTCTCAAGTAACTAATTTTATTCCAATAATCTTATTATTAATGACATATATCAACAAACAAATATGATATACCTCAACTTTCCCATTTAATAGAAAGCAGTATACTTCAATCTTGCTATCAGATACCACCCTAAGATTCTGCTTTGATTGTTTTCTTTACAGCACGACCTTTCCCAGCCGGGCATAGCAATTCATTAGCGCAGCAAATAATATAGGTCACAGGTTTTCCTGCTTTAGGCTATACTCTACTGATGTTGTGGCCTGAGAAGATCATTTAATGTTTTTACAGGATTGAAAGTTTCAACAGGCACTTCCACAAAGATGGTGTTCCAGTCTGACATGGCTCCATTCCACAGACCCGGCAGTTCCATTGCTTTAAGGTCCCGTCCCTCTTTCGACTTAGTTGAAATAAAACCAGTGTTCATATCCCTGAAGCCGGGAAGGTTAAACTTCTCTCCTCTATAATTGCTAAGCTTACATACCAGGTCTACAGGATTAAAATGTGTGGCTTCATTAACAATAGCCCTGTACTTTTCATTGCTGACATCTATCTGCGATGATTCCACTATCTGAAGAGATATACTGCCGTCAGCATTCCTGGCAAAGAATGGCCCCCCTCCCGGTTCACCTTCATTCTTCACCATACCGCAAACACGCAGGGGCCTGTTAAGTTTTATGTGGCAGTAATCTGCAAACAAACTTCCCGAAAGATCATCCAGCTTGTCATCCCTGATATTGAGTTCATGCCTGATAAAATCCTTAAGTTCTCTTACAAGCTCTTCACTCATATCTGCACCCTCATCCAGTTTTTTAAGGTAATCCGATATTTGCCTGTCGTATTTCAATAGCACTCCGGCAAGAAGCTTCTTTTTCTTTATTATAAGATCCTTTGTCTTGTCAGGAGCCACGTTGTCTATATTGCTGACATAAACAATATCTGCTTCAAGTTCATTGAGATTATCAAGCAGTGCTCCATGTCCGGCAGGCCTGAAAAACAAAGATCCATCATCCAGATAAAAAGGTTTATTATTCATATCAACCGCAATGGTATCTGTAGATGGCTTCTGGAAAGAATATGAAATATTGTATTTAACATTCAGCTTATCCTCATATGCAGCCAGCAGCTCATTAAACTTAAGCAGGAATAATTTTTCATGCTCCGGTGAAATGGTAAAATGAATATTTACAATACCATCCTTGTCCCTCACCAGGGAAGCACCATCTACCAGGTGTTCCTCCATAGCTGTACGCCGTGAACCGGCATAGGAATGAAACTTAATAAGTCCCTTTGGGAGATTCTCGTAAGCAAGCCCTTCATCCTTAAGGATATACCTGGCAAGGCTAACAATATCACTGGCTGCCAGCAGGCTGTCAAGATCAGTACCAGCCTTTTTAAGCACCTCTTTCAGGTCATCAATGAAGGCAAATCTTTCAATATTATTAAATATCTCTTCCTGCTCTTTCCCTGGCTCTTCTCCGGCCAGCAGTTCAAGAAGTGATTTGAACATACGGGATGCCGCCCCCGAGGCAGGTACAAATTTCATTATCCTGAACTCATCCCTGTTTTTCTCAAATAAGTCAATAAGTTCCTTTTCTTCTGTATCACTAAAAGATAATATCCCATTAGCAATTCCCGCTGCAGCAAGGATATCAAGGAAAGGGAAGCCTTGCCTGAAACTATCCAGTTGTACTTCCACCCTTGCCAGATCGAGGCCTTTCTTCTTTATCTGTTCTTTGTCTGCCAAACTAAACATATGATATGAGTTTTATTTCTCTTAACTACTTCTCCTGCAATATTATAGTCAAGCCCTGATTTGTTTATGCCCTACTGTGTTTTAATCATATTTCTATCAGGTCTTACTGTGTTTAAGTCCGGCTTTGAGGGCATTAATATTCATCTGAACAATCTCCTCCCCTTTCCTTCCAAAAAGCATTCTTATGCCTGTTTCAAAATCGGTCCATTCCATTGGCAAATAAGGAATTGCCGCCCCCAGCACCACCATATTAGACGACTTTCTCGACTTCATCTCAGAAGCTATACTGTCGGCATCAATAATTATATGATTCGGGATCTTCTTTATTTCCTTATATATCAAATCAATGTCAGGATAATCGGGAATATTTTCAAAAGCTTTGCTGTTTGTCACCAACCAACCACTATCCGACAGCCAGGGCATGTACCTTAATGATTCCATCGGTTCTACCGAAATGATCACATCAGCCGTCCCCTTCGGTATCAGATCGGAAAATATCTCTTCGTCCGATATCCTCAGGTTGGACTGAACATCACCTCCCCTCTGGCTCATCCCATGCACCTCCGATTGTTTCAGATTAAACTTCCTGTTAAGTGCTGCAAAACCTATTACCGCAGCTATCGAAAGGATTCCCTGTCCCCCCACTCCTGCAAGTATAATATCACTTTTCATAATTCTGTATTATTTATCAAAGCTATGCTCTTTTAATGCTTCGCCCTGTCAGACTTATATTATTATTTTCTTATTAATACTTTACTTCTTATTATGCATCTACTTATCGAAACATTTCTCTTATTATGTTTTTTCAGCCACTTTGGCATTTATCTTTTTGATCTTAACAGCCTGCTGAACACACTCCCTACGTGCAATTATCACCGACAATCCTTTATACTCCAGTTCCTCCTCAATAACTTTAGTATTGATCTCATGATTCTTTCTCAGGGGAATTATTACTCTCAGGTGTTCAGGATCAACACCCAGTCCCTTACATATATCCTCTATAGAACCCATTCCCGCAGAGTCCTGACCACCTGTCATTGCAGTGGTGGAGTTATCTGAAATTATAAGACATATAGGCGAATTCTTGTTAACTGCATCTAACAGACCCGTCATACCGGAATGAGTAAAGGTCGAGTCCCCGATAACTGATACCGAAGGAACCAGACCTGCATCAGAGGCACCAACCGCCATCGTTACGGATGCACCCATATCCACGCAGGTATCTATTGCATTAAGAGGCGGAAGGGCCCCAAGCGTATAACAGCCAATATCAGAAAAGACCCGGCCCTTGCCGTATTTCTCCATAGCTTTGTTAAGTGCAAGGTAAACATCTGTATGTCCGCAACCGGGACAAAGTGCAGGTGGACGATTGGCAACAATAGATGACAGCTCTTTTTCGTCAGGCTGATTATTGTCCAGGGCAGCTGAAACAAATTCCGTATTAAGCTCTCCATCCCTGGGGAGGCTCCCATTAAGCCTACCGTGTATCTTTTTTTCACTTCTCAGTATGCCCGTTAATGACTCTTCAACAATTGGATATCCCTCCTCAAGCACCATTATTTCCTCATTCTGTTCAACAAAACTTCTTATCATATCAACCGGCAGGGGATACTGGGTTATCTTAAGCACCGGGTAATCAAGCCTGAGCTCCCTCATGCTTTCATTAAGGTAATTATTTGCAAGACCACATGCAATTATCCCCAGTTTATTATCCTTCCCATTAATAATCCTGTTATAGCCCATTTTTTCGGCCTCTTCAATAAAATGCTCCTGGCTGGCAATCAGCCCCTTATACCTGTTTTTGGCAATGGAGGGAAGCAATATAAACTGCTTCATATCTCCCGGCAGCTTAAGAGAATTCATTTCCCTTACAGCCTTCCTCTTAACACCGGCCCTTGAATGCGCCATACGGGTTGTTATCCTCATCATAACAGGGACCATATATTTTTCTGACATATCAAAAGCATCCCTGGTCATATCATATACCTCCTGCTGGTTGGAAGGTTCAAACACAGGTATCATTGCAAACTTTCCATAAAACCTGGAATCCTGCTCATTCTGCGATGAGTGCATGGAAGGATCATCAGCCACAGTAACCACCAGTCCCCCGTTAACACCTGTAATTGCAGAATTAATAAAAGCATCGGCAGCCACATTAAGTCCCACATGTTTCATGCACACCAGTGCCCTCTTCCCTGCATAAGACATCCCAAGGGCAGCCTCCATAGCTGTCTTTTCATTTGTCGACCACCTACGGTGTACATCACGCTTAGCAGCCTCCCTGCTATTTTGAATATATTCCATTATCTCAGTAGAGGGGGTTCCCGGATAAGCATAACAGCCTGAAAGTCCGGCATCCAGGGCCGCCTGCGCCAGAGCCTCGTCCCCAAGCAATAGCATCTTTTCCATATCCTTTATAATTATTATTACGCGATAAAAATATTAAAACTTTTATCAA
>JAOZPG010000034.1 GCA_029932855.1 Bacteroidales bacterium
GAGTATTTAATATCTTTACTTCGTAGGTATCACTTACAATTCCTTTTGTGTCATACTCCTTCTTCTCTGCCTTAATTTCAACATAATCATCTGCCGGATTTGGATACATGGTAAAATCCCACATAGGCATATACACTGACCCTGTGTAGGTATCAGATGTTCCGCAACTGTTTGAAGTATTTACACGCCACTGTCCAAAATCCCAGCCAGTAACTTCAAACACAATGCTACCTCCAGTATTTCCATGTGTAAGAGTAATACTCCCGACAGTTGACCAAATCCCACTGGATGGTTCGGCACCAGGTGGGTGAAATAGTCTAACCAGATAAGAACGACCATAAATTACTTCCATGGGAGGATCTCCGTCAGGAGTTGTAACAGGCAATCCCGGGCGACCAACCCATACATTCTTTTGCAAAACAGGATCATCGCATGTATTCCCGTTTTGTGTTATTGTAGCCTTTACTGCACTGGGAGCTCTGTAGTCATTACTAATTGCCTGAACTGTATAATTATCAGTACCCTGGCCACTAACTGGACCAAGTCCAAAATCACTAGACCAGGTAACAGTTGTTCCCGGTGGTCGATTATGAAGTGTAAAGGTTGCACCGGAAGTACAAACTAAAGAGGGACCCGTAATAGAGAAATCAAGGCCATAATAGCAATATTCATCCAGGTGCAGCTTCCAAATTCCTCTGCCATATGTACTAATGAATAGATCACCAGAAATTTTGTTTAATTCCAGATCTGTTACAATTAATTCCGGCAAACTATCTCCCAGTTCCTCCCAGGTGGTTGAATTGTTATTCAGGTAATAAACACCCATATCGTTCCCAATAATTATCCTTTCATTGGCTTCATCATATATCATGCTGCATACAGGTAACTTTTCCAGGTTATGAGTTTTATCCACCCAACTTGTTCCACCATTGGGTGAATACATAACCTTATTATTTTCATTTAACCCGCCAAATGCAATCCAAACCCAGTCCGGGTTATCAGGATGTGTAACTATTGCATTTATGGGTGCACCAATTTCTGTATCCTGAATCATTCTTGTCCAGCTTGTCCCTCCATTAGTTGTTTTATGCAACTCTGAATAACCTCCTTCCCACCAGTCAAAATTTGAAAAATATATAACATCTGGATTGGACTCATTTACTTCAATATCATAAATCACACCGGAAGCGCCACCTATTTGTGAAAAGCTATACTTTGTTCCTCCGGTTGTGGATTTCAATACGTGCCCAACTGTACCAATAGGACCTTCTCCAACATAAACAGTATTTGGGTTTCCCGGGTGAAAAGTAATAGGCCCATCATAACGCATAAAATTAATTTCTAAATCAATCTTATGATCCCAATCGTCTGCAGTCCTATATAAATTCTTAGATAGTGATGCAAATTGAATTAATTGATTACCTGGATGTATCGCACTGGTACTGCCATCACCTCCTAATACATGTTCCCATACCCCACTGGATTTCCTTCTTAATGTTCCGCAATCATGTGCTCCGGCTAATAATATCACCGGGTCTTGCTCAGTAATACCAATATCGTAAAACTGGTTTATGGATAAATCTCCATTACACGATACCCAGCCATTATTCGCCCCTGTTGTATTCCTTACTACTCCTCCGTCTGTGGCCATATATTCAACAGTATCATTTGCCCCATGAAGGAAGAGGACATCTCTTATATCTGCATGCATTGTATCTTGAGGATTATAATTTCCTTGATCATCCAATTTATATATCCAGATTCCACCAGCATAGATAATTCCACTTGGCGAAATTGCCAAAGCATTTACCCATACAGCTACACCACCAATATTTCGTACAAATACCCATGAATTTCCTCTATCATATGATTTCTTTAATACACCTCCATATCCACTACCATCCCAATAAAGTACATAAATACAGCTGTCTATGGGATGCCAGGCAATTTTAATTACACTGTTGTATGGATTACCCAAAGTTGCATCGGGTATTGAATCCCATGTAACCCCGCCATTAGTGGATTTAAATATATTCCCCTTATCACCTGAAAGATAAATCTCACTTGTGTTCAAAGGGTTAATTACAATTTCATTTAGACTTCCATTGTTAAGAAGCGGAACACTGCTGCTATTCCAGGATATTCCGCCATTAGTGCTTTTATATACTGCTTTCGAGGAAAGTATATACATTATATTTGAGTTCTCAGGATCATATTTTATCTTTTTCAAATACAACAGATCTTCCGGATCAAGCCCAAGCAATGTATTCCATGTTAACCCGCCATCAATGCTTTTATATGCTCCAAAGCTATAATCACCTTTATAATCACCCAACTGGTGCATTCTTGCATTTGTATGAATACCTGTAACGATATAGATGACATCTGAATTATTCGGATCTATAAGCACATCAGTAACTCCCATCCCTGCATAATCATCAGTTAAGCACTCCCAGTAAGGATCTGTATCAAGAGGGTTTGTAGTTTTCCAAAGGCCTCCCGTATTTGCACCTGCATATATAATATTCTGATTATTCGGATCTGCTGCAAGACATGAAACACGCCCGATCCAATTATCTTGATCAATGATCAGGCTATCAAACGGGCCAACTAACTCCCATGATAACCCTGAACTTTCTTCATTGAGACTAATCTCTTTATTATCATGAATTTCATGCCAAGCCTTAATGTATTCTTCTTGATCTCCATTTGAATCGACCCGGGAGTCCCAAAAATAACGCCAACGATAATATCGCTTAAGAAATGCACTGTCAATAACTGTTCCCGAAGTGCTTAAGTAGTTCTCTATTTGTTTAACCTTTTCAAAGTAGTTTGTTTCTTCATTACTAAAAATGTCTTGGATGCTTTGAGATAATCCTACTTGAGAAATCACAATAAGAAGCATAAATAAAAGTCCGTTTCTTTTCATAGTTTCATAATGTTTACCTTACAATAAATTTGCCTGTATATATTGGAGTTGTTGGGTTACTGATCTTGTATAAATAAATTCCGGGATCAAAATCACTGCGGTGTATTATGAAAGATTCATTTGAAATGCAATTAAGAATCTCTCTTCCTCGAATATCAAAGATATGAACCGTATAAATATTTGTGTCGTCTGGAAGTACAAGAACCGAAATCCCATCCACAGGATTTGGGTAAAATAATATATCATCCTGAATAACTAAATTGTCTATCCCAACATTGCACAAGTCAAAAACTTCTAAACCGATATTATCGATAATCCAACCTTCTTTTCCGTTATCAATTTCATCGCTGATAAAATTGAATCGAACCAGAATTGAGTCATTTGTTCTGGCATGCTCATTATTTTCATCATACCACTCAAATCCACTGCTTATCCATTCATTAGTACTATTACCCGAAAATCCGTTCCTGTTACCAATTAATGTATCAGAATTTTCATAGAATTGACCCAGGGCCCAGAACGAAGTGGAGCTGGTGTCATCAATTATATTGATCCAGGTCTCTCCCTTATCAAATGATATATCAATATATCCTCCATCTTTTAAAGTATCAGTATCAATTTTATGATGAAAGGTCAACCTGATCATGCTTATGCAATTTTCTTGTGCATTTTCGGGTTTGGTAATTAAACACTGAAATGATGAATGATTATTAGTTGGATAAAAATTAATCGTATCGGTCATTATTGCGTTTGGAGGAGTGTAGGCTGAGCCAAACACTGTTTTGTATGATTTCCCTATTTGCCAGATATTATCCGGGTTGCTCTCGTCAATTACCCATGGAAATGAATTATTGTTTTCAAAATTAGTGATAAGGGATATTAAAACTTCCGGCGGTGTTGCTATTGAGTTTATAAAGAAAAATAAACTTGCTATAATAAATAGATATTTTTTCATTTGAATGTATTATGTACTAGTTGGAGATACTCGATTACTTAAACAAATTACAATAAAAAGCATTCAAAAGCAATTTATTAACCACATTTGATAACACATGCCATTAAAAGACAATTAATCTCAAGACAGTAAGCATTCACAATTAAATCCACACACATTTTGCTCCGCTGGAGTACCGTGCTGTGCAAAAAGAGTGTTGCATAAGTGTAAAAAGGAAGCGGGTAACTAAAAAAAAGAAGAACTTTTCCCCCACCCTATTTGTGTTTAGGATTTCTTGAATAGCTTATCGCCAAGCGGAATTTTTCGGAAATATAACCTAAGCTATATTAATCCCGATACGCTGCGCTACGGGACGGGCATAACGCATTAATTATAGGACAAACGCAGCAAATTAGCGTTCAGCTTGCTGATTAACATAAAATCAGTTCTCGGGCTTCCTGAGCGCAGCGAAGGATGTCCCGATAACGGCACAGATTTTATGTTAAAGCTAATTTGCGGATAATCTTGCTACAACATTTCTAAAAATTCTTCCGCTGCATTTTTCCTATAATTTAGTATTATATTAAATAGTACGCTGTCGTCATCCTGAACTTGTTTCAGGATCTTTAATCATTCCGCTATTTATCAAGAATAAATTATAACCAGGAACTTATACATTAATCAATTATTCTTCATTAGCCATTAATCATTATTCAATAATCATTTCCCTTTATTGTTTGTCCCATAATTAGCTTCGCTGAGCTCATTCCGCTAGCGCGGTTTTCGGTTCGACATTATATTAAATAGCCGCTCGTTAAGCGCTATAAATGCCACTTAACGGCGGCCTTTTTGAAAAAGGCACTATGATACCCTTAAACGACAGATCTTATCCCTACACACTATTAAAGCATCAAAGGCTCACACACAAAAGTTCTTGCCTCCCACAAACAACAGTATTGTAAAATTCCCTCAAAGAGGCTTTCCCACATGCTATTTTCCAATACACTTGTTTTTTCCCACGCTTCTCCACCGCAAACGGCCGGTTTTCGTAACACTCCCATGTGTTACGATTTACTTTTTTGTCTCCCAAACAACTTAGCGAAGCGATCTCATGAGCCCTGACTTTACTGTCAGGGCAAGTAAAAAAGTAAACAAAAAAATTCACCGCTACCATAAAAATTATTCGCAAAGTGTCTATTTTCAATGGTGCTCATGAACCCTTCGGGTTTTTCTTGAAAACCACGGGCACCGCAAGCCACAGATAAAATGAACTCGTCGCGGATTTCATAATAAGGGCAGTAATTCTGTCCGCCATTCGGCGGATCAGGATCTATAATATTGGTAATAAGTATATTGAAACAGCTCCTCAAACAGCATTTTATCTAATAACCAACAGTAAATATTAGTTATTTCGCTGTTATTTAGGCTTTTAAGTGCAACAATTTCCACCACACCTCCCCTGCTGCCCTGTTTTCTACCCGGCTGTGAAATACCATGCCGGGTAAACGCAATTCTTATGAGGCGGATTGAAAGATGGAGCAGAACCAGCAAAATAGTATTCAAGTTAACAATTTGCTTGAATTACTTTGATTACACTATTAATATTCACTAAATTTATATGAATCAGATTTAATAATAAGTTATATGTAGAAATATTTTGAATTGAAAAAATGAATTGGATAAGAAGAAGTACAAAGAAAATAAGTTTAGCAGTTTTACTTATAGTTTTATCCTTAGCAATATTGTCAGGGCAGGAACCTTTCGGAAATTGGGATTATCCTATCAAACTAGGAACACCAGAATGGAGGAAACTAAAAACTGATAAGGAAAAATATAAGGCCTGTCAAATACCTGATGAAACACTGAAGTCTTTAACTACCGGCAGATTGGTGGAATTATGTATTGAATATCCACTGTTTCATAGAGTTCTGTTATATGACAATTTAAAAGAAGGGTATGATCATTTAAAAGCAAATTTCAATGGTTTCCGGGAACTTTTCTTTCGTGAAAACCTTGATATTGAAATGCTTAAGATTTATAAAGGCCTTCCTGTTAATGAGGATATACCCCTTTATACAGAAAAGAAAAAGCGAGAAATAGTGGCTAGAGCTTGGCGTATAGAATTAATCATGTCCTCTGAAATTATGGAAAATGAAAGTGCTTATGACTTTGCAGGTGAATTTGTCATAGAGAGTTATAGGGTTTATAATATAAAGAAGAATAATCCGGATATCTTTTCATCATTTAGTTATCAGTTACCACTATGTATTCTAGCAAAATCACTTTCAGTTAGCTCAAAGAATGAACTTGAAGCCCTGAGGTCAAGAAATCATGAATTAGATGTCTTCTTGGATACATACAGACTGCCATCACAAGAGTTGGAAATGGAAATAATCAACTTAGCAGACAATTGGCTGGCAAATCATAAGTAAGAATATTTAGAGTGAAACGAGTAAAAACATATAGCCTATTACTTATAATTGCAATTTGCTTTGTACAAACAAATTGCAATAAAGAGGCTGTTAACCCCGACCCAAATGACAACGCGTACTGTGACTCTTTAGAAGCGGCAGGAATAGTTGATGATTATACTTACCCTACGGAATATTATGATGATTTCCAAATACCTGAAGATACACTGATTCAAATGTGTACTCATGGGCTGGTTGAAACAATTTTTAACTGGAAATATTTAAAATACATAGTTGATTGGCAATCATATAAGTCATGGTGGATAGTTCAAACACAGCCAAATGGATTTAATGGAATCATTGAATTAACAAAAAGACCAGATGCGCCTAAAAAAGTTTACAATAGATTTATGGAATTCGATGAAATCCCGTATGCAGACTCTATTAAAGATCAATACGCTGTAATGAGATATATTAATGGCAAGCTTACATTTATGGAGATATTTCTTGCTCGAGAGGAATGTTTGAAGAGTTTATCAGAACTTGAAAAAGACGCCATTGCTATTAAAACCAGGGATTTATGGCCCATTATTGATGCTAGTGACACACTGACATGGAGTATTACTGCAAATTCTACATGTTATTTGCTTGCAAGGCTTATGTATTTTGAGCAATACCAACCCTTTCTTGATAAAGTTGATACTGTTCCTGGATTAGCATTTTTTATAGAATGGGGTGATACATTTAAATATGAAACAGCTCATGAACCAATATGGACCTCAATTAATGAATATTTAAACCATTAAATTGTAATTAGATGAGAACTAAATATGTTTTATTAATATTGATTTCATTAGTTCTGCATGAATTAAGCATGGCCCAACCTACACCAAACGTTGATACAGTTATTTATACACCAAGAAATGTCCCAGTTGAAGATGTAGTAAAATATATTGGTGATGATTATACTACTTATGAGGCTGATTCTATTGATGATTCTTTCTTGGCTGATTATGCTGGGGCAATTCTAATTGGGAGTTCTTCAAGAAGATATAATTGTCATGGCTACGCATGGACTTTAATTGAAGGTGGAGATGCAGTTTGGATAAACGGGCTTTATGACAGTACTTATTATGAATATGGACTTTTACCATATTGGATAGGTGAAAATGCCAGTTACATTGAAACCCAAAATATAAGCGAAGCAACAAAAATAGTTTATGAGATTTCGCAGCAGACTAATCAGATAGATCATTCTGCTATTCCAACCAGTGACTCAGATACAGTTATTTCAAAGTGGGGTGACGGTCCTTTAATGAAACATCACGTAGAAAATTGTCAATGGAAGTTCTCACAATATACACCAAGATTTTACAAGTTAATTGTTGATAATATCTCTGGTCCTTCCCTGGTGTGTGATCAAACCAATTATACATTTA
This sequence comes from Bacteroidales bacterium, assembly GCA_029932855.1. Taxonomy (GTDB): domain Bacteria; phylum Bacteroidota; class Bacteroidia; order Bacteroidales; family VadinHA17; genus JAYEGO01. The sequence goes on from JAOZPG010000034.1 coordinate 7,714, forward strand.
ACCCACTTACCTCTACAACTGATGTTAGCTGGGAAACAAGTTCAAAATTGGATATTGTATCAAACAGCTCAAGTCAAATCACTGTAGAACCTCACTCAACAACAGACTATGGGTATAATGAATCTATAACTGCTAATGTTACGACAAAATATGATAATATTGATGAAGGAGAAGATATAATTATAGGTATTGCAACTAGACAGAAAACCAATTTGCATGTAAGCAGCCCTCCGGGTAATGTACAGATTCATGTGCCGGTTGAGCCCATCTATGGTGAAGTCGAAGCCATGGTATAGGCATCAAGTGACCCGGGAGAGGAAACGTATGTTTGGCAATTATCTGGGGGTGAAATAGTATCTCAGGATGGTGCTGAAATAGTATTAATTGCGGATTGCCCATCCAGGAGAGGAATTACCTTACGAGTAAAAGCTATTAATGATTGTGGTGAAACCGGTTATACAATAAGAAATGTTGATGTAGATTGTGATGGAGGGATTAACCCATTAGGAATAAATCCTAATCCAGCAGACGATTATGTTGAATTTAGCATAAACTTAAATGATTTGGTGTCGTATCAATTTGTTGAAAACTTTGAATACGAAATCAAAATATATAATAGTATAAACATTCTTTTATTTGATGCAATTAACTCGGATAGTAATCTGGTAGTAAATACTTCAAATCTTGAAAATGGAGTATATTTTGTTCATTTAGTATTTGATGGAAAGGTATTCAGTAAGAAATTAATCATAAGTCATAGATAATCAGATGTTTGATTTTCAAATAAAAATGATCCTTGAAATATTTTCCTGACTTGGCTAAATTGAATATTCACTCCACACACATTTCCCTTCCCTCGGCCGCCATATCCGCCGTTGGCGGAGAAGGCGGCACTTCGTTCCGGTCAAAGAGTGTTACGAGCGTGAAAAAGAAGAGTTGGTAGGTTTTAAAAAAGAACTTTTCTCCTACCCTGCCTGATGCGCAGGTTTTTTGGTTGTGTGGTATTGCAAACAGGAAATATTCAGAAAATATAGCCAAAGCTATATTAATCCTGACGAGCTTCGCTGTCAGCACCAGGCATAACGCATTAATTACTCACCGCCTAAGGCGGCTCATGAGACCGTTCGCCAAAGCTCACTAAGTTATAGGACAAACGCAGAGAATCTTGTCTAGCTTGCTAATTAACATAAAATCAGATATAGCGACTGCGCAGCTGTCCTATATCGGTACAGCTCTCACACAACCTGGCCCAAACAGCCACAGGCTGTTCGTCCTATGTTAAAGCTAATTTGCGGTCCTATATCAGCACAGATTTTATGTTAAAAAGATTCTTGGATAATTATATCGCAACATTTTCCCTGAAACTTCCTGCAACATTTTTCCTATATAGGCCCTAATGAATCCTTACATGAATAGAATACTAAACGCTTCGGTGAATTTGCATAATGGCTTTACGCATAAGTTTTATATCGGCGATTCTCTAATTCTTTCTGTTTATTAAGTTCACAATTACCTTAATCATAGTTTCTTTTTCATCCGGTTTACTAACTGCAATCATTAATGTCAATGCCACAAGGGCATTATCAGCAATTCTTTTCTCTCTTTTATTATTCAATAAGATTCCATTTTTTTCAAGGAAATACAGAAACAAAAATGCTGCAATCCTTTTATTTCCATCTGTGAATGAATGATTCTTTACCACAAAATATAATAGGTTGGCTGCTTTTTCTTCAATACTTGGATATAAATCCTGTTCGCCAAAAGATTGATATATTGTGGAAACTGAACTCTTAAAGGATTCATCTTTTTCGTGTCCAAACAAATCGCTATTCCCATAAGTTCTTTTTGTTAGTTCAATTTGCTTTATCGCCTCATTATAGGTCAATTGATAAGTTTCTTTTCCTGATGTATCTGTAATTTTTAGAGTCTGATAGTCATATTGGTCAAGAACATCCAGGGCATACGAATAATCTGAAATTATTCTTAGCAATCCTGTACTTTCATCATCTGAAAGTTCTTTGTAATCAACAGTATTACTCAAGATAAGAACAGTTTCTTTCAATTCCTGTAACTGTTCATTTTGTCGTTCCAGCTTTTTTTGATTTATCGCGTATCCTTTAATTAAATAATTTTTTAATTGTTGGGTAGCCCATTTTCGAAACAAAACACCTCGTTTAGAATTAACCCTATATCCTACAGATATTATTGCATCAAGATTATAATGCTTAATCTGTCTTTTTACTTTTCTATTTCCCTCCTTACGAACTACCGAGTATTTCTCGGTAGTTGAATCTTCATCTAATTCTTCTGATTTGTAAATATTTTTCAAGTGAAGTCCAATAGTATCACTGTCTTTTTCAAATAGTTCAGACATTTGTTTTTGCGAAAGCCAAACAGTATCTACATCAAGCCTAACATCAATTTGAGTTTGACCATCTTCAGATGTATAAATTATTATTTGATCCTGCTTTTTCATAATCGCTTACTAAAAATACTAAATATTTATCCGAAAAGAAACCGTTTAGCAAACTATTACTTCTATTACTACACCCATTAACCTTACATAACGCAGCCATTATGAAACAATCTGCAAAAAGCAACATCTGTACCATTAAACCTTGATGTTAAACAGCCGCCAGAATCATTCTGCCTGCTTCTAAGCTAATAATCCGGCTAAAACCTACACGATATAATTTTACATTAAATCCTGCCCCAGGGCGCTTTAAAATCCCTTATATCTCCTGTTCTCTCAGATCTTTTTGAACCTTTTTATCAGGTTCTTTCCTGTAATAACACTGGCCGTTATTACACCATTTAAGGGTGTCAGGCCATGAGAGAAAATATCTTCACCTGTAAAGAACAGGTTCTTTATTCCTGACCTGGGTGATAATTCCGGATTATCTGCTTTTAAAATGTCAAGACCAAAGACTGAGCCTTTATCGTGGTGAGTGAAGTTTTTAACGTCCAGGGGGGTAATCAATCTGGAATATTTGACATGCTTTATTATCCCGGGAAACTTATCATCCAGTTGATTAAGATAATACTTTGTTATCTGCCCGGTCACCTGTTTATATTCATCGCTATCCTGCTTTCCTTCAAATTTTTCAAAATAATCATAGCTTGTCTCATGATGAATTTCAGCCGTATGATAGTTTGTGTTCCTGTGTTCTTTGTCCAGAACCGAAGGGAATGAGATTGTAAGGTCATCACATATCCATCCTTTTTCGGTTGGGTCCCGGGACATCAGGGAAGGATCACCAATTATTGTTTTGTAGGCGGTTTTTTTGATATTAAATGATGACATATCACCTTCAAATCCAATCAATAAAAGCAGGAATGAAGGGACAGATCTGTGCTTTGCAAGGGCTTTAAGCAGGCGGGCCGGTCTTTCCTGTTCCGGAATAAGCCTGGACAGTGTCTCTTTAATTCCTATGGAACTTACAATTGTATCTGCATAAATAGGGCTCTCATCTTTTGTTTCTACTCCAACTGCCTTATTATCTTTGAATACTATACTTTGCACTGCTGATGCCGCCCGAACCTCCCCTCCTTTTCGTTCAATTGAAATGATCAGGGCATCTACCAGTGCCTGTCCTCCCCCGTCAGGGAAAAACATCCCTTTGAATTGCATATTCTGAGCATAGGCATAGAAAGGAAAAGGCGTCTCGTCAAGTGCTATCCCGAAATAGTGTGAGAATGACAATAATATGGCTTTCAGTTTAACATCTTTTATTTTTATAACAGAATCGATAACTTCTGTAACAGATTTATCCATATGGGGAAGTATCCCGATTTTTCTTGATATCCAGAACATTAGCCTGGCAATTGCGGGTGGGTACATCTTTGGAAGTGAGAACATTCCTGATTTTTTCTCCAGAATATCCAGGTATCTGAAGTAACGATCGATTTTCTGATTTTCACCGGGAAACTCAGACTTCAGCTTCTCCAGCAATTTGCTCTTATCATTAAGAAAAGTGAATTGATAATCCAGGTCGGGAAAATATTTAACCTGGCATTCATGGTCCAGCGGAGAGAAAGATGCCTTCCCGTCTGTAATAGCCTTCAGCAACATATTATCGACACTGGTCTCAGAATAATCGCATATCCATTGCACTCCCGGCGACCAGGTCCAGTTACCTGTCTCTGGTTCGCTGAAAGCACCCATTGAACCTCCGGGAGCCTGGTTCTTCTCCAGGACCAATACTTTATAATCACACTTTGCCAGTGAAGCAGCACATGACAGGCCACCAATACCGGAGCCGATAATTATTGCATCAAATTTTCTTTTTGGCATTTTTCCTCCTTTAATTTTAATATCTAATCTTTTCCAGTCCTGAATCTATATTAACGATATCCGATGGCAGCATAGCCTACCCAGTGGCAGCCGGTGGCAATGGCAGTGGTTCCCATACCAAGGTCATCCACAGGAATATGTTCTGAAGTGATACTTGTGCCATATCCTATGAATTCACCACTTAATGCCTTATCGGGGTCAAGATAAAAACCTGTATATAAAGCAGTTGGCACACAATAACGCCCGCACCAGGTCCATTTATAAAGCCTGTAATCTTCAGGATCAAGGGTATAATCACTGAATTTCCTTATCTTATCTGTATTGAGTTTTCCCTGCAGCGTGGATGTAATAATCTCCATCTCATAATCCCGGGCTTTCTTATTGCCATTATCATCACATCCTAAAAATGCATAATCCTTGCCGCCCCAGTCCTCGTTACCATAATGAACAGCATCGGTTGTAACAATAATTGCGTAATCCCTCCCCCATTCCCACTGGTATTTAACTGACAATTTCTGAATTGCTTCAGCCAGTGCTCTTCCGCATTCCTCCATACGGCCGGGAGACATTG
>JAOZPG010000011.1 GCA_029932855.1 Bacteroidales bacterium
GACCATTCCAGGATCCTGCAGTATTTAATGGCCTTGCAGGAGGAGATCATATAATTACAGTTATGGATGCTAACGGATGTACTTCAGATATAAATGCAACAGTGGTCGATCCTGAAGCTATATCAATCAGTAATTATAGCATAACACCGGCTTCATGTCCGGGTGAAAATGACGGATCGGTTATAATTGAAGTAAGTGGAGGTACTGTTCCATATAGCTACATGTGGTCGAACGGAGATAGTGAACAGAACCTTTCAAATGCAGAAGCCGGTGATTATTCTGTGATCATCACAGATGTGAATGGATGTACCCTGGAAAGTGAAATTTATCACATCTCATTGTCTGGTGATAACTGTCTTGAGATCCCTAATGGATTTATGCCGGATGGTAACGGACTGAATGACACATGGAAAATTGGCGGTATTCAGTTCTTCCCCAATGCAGAGATTGAGGTATTCTCCAAATGGGGCGCCCGTGTATTCTACTCTAAGGGAGGTTATAATAACGACTGGGATGGTACATGGAAAGGGAAACCATTACCAATGGATTCATATCATTATATAATTAAACTTAATGATAATATCCCGCCAAGAACTGGTTATGTTACCATAATAAGGTAAGCATAGAATAAGATACTGAGCAATAAAATGTAAATGATTATATACCAAATATGAAGAATATCTTAATTATTATTGGAGCTATTATTATACTGGAAGGAAGCAGTTATCATACTGCCTCTGCCCAGCAGATGGCATTGCAGAGCCAGTTCCTTATGAATGAATACCAGGTAAATCCGGCAATTGCAGGGCATGATGGTTTCACGAAAATTAATTTTACTGCAAGGGAGCAATGGCTTGGTCTTGCCAGGTCTCCTAAAACCCACTCGGCAAGCTTCCAGACAAGGATGCTGAATTCCAGCTATATTGTTAAGAAGAATCCTATCAGGAAGAAAAACCTGAAACCTTCTAAAATGAGCAGAGTAGGACTTGGCGGTATTGTTTATGACGACAGGAACGGCCTGATCTCCAGAACAGGATTTCAGCTAACATATGCATACCACATTCCTTTTCGTGAGTCGCAATTATCATTGGGAATATCCGCCGAAGCTTACCAGTGGTCATTAAATAAAAGTGAAATTAAAATGGCTGATGATAATGATCCTAATTTTATGGTTTATGACCCTACCAAATTCATTCCGGATGCTAATTTCGGAATTTATTATACGGCCAATAATTACACAATTGGATTCTCTACCTTCCATATGTTCCAGTCAGCTATTAAACTGGGTGAAAAGACAGAAAGTGATTACCAAATGATGAGGCATCATTTCATTACAGGTAGTTATACTTATGACATAAACAAGGATTTTTACCTTAAAGGCTATTTACTTTTGAAAACTACAAATAAGTTCAAAAGCTTCCAGAGCGATGTTAGCGTTACTGCTTTCTTTAACAATGCTTACTGGGCAGGTCTCTCATACAGGACCATTAATACTTTAATTATTAAAGCCGGACTAAAAATTGAGAACCTGAACTTTGGATATGCCTTTGATTATAACCTAAATAGTATAAGGAAATACACCTACGGCTCGCATGAGCTTATAGCCACATTCAGGTTTGGCGGAAATGCAAGAAGGTACAGGTGGTTGGATCATAATGTGTTCTAATAAGATAAATTACTAAAGTTCATAGGCTGAAGCAACCTGTTTTGTAAAAAGGATTTTAAGTCTTTTATTCGAATATATGGATGTCAATATTGAAAAAAGCTGGAAATCAAGACTCAGTGAGGAGTTTGAAAAAGAATACTTCAGGAATCTTGTCAGCTTTGTTAAGGATCAAAATCACACCATCTTCCCTCCGGGAAGGCTTATTTTCAATGCATTTAATCTCTGTAGTTTTGATAATACTAAAGTTGTAATCATAGGACAAGACCCATATCATGGTCCCGGCCAGGCCCATGGCTTGTGTTTTTCAGTGGAGGACGACATTCCATTACCTCCCAGCCTGCTGAATATTTTTAAAGAAATCAGAGATGATACAGCTACAGATATCCCTGCCAGTGGCAATCTTGAAAGAAACGGAAAAACAGCTATAAGCTGGTAATTGATGAAATAACTATTAATCGGAAAAAATTAGTGAAATGAACAAATTTGCATTTCTTACAGGCGTAATTTTCTTGTTTTTGTCATGTAACAGCAATCCCCCAACATCCGGGACCGGGCAACCTGCAATTACCGGAACCGAAACAACAGAATTAGAAGCATTAAACCGTGAAGCTGCTTCTAATTTTGCAAATATTGCTCTTAACTGTATTCACCGGGAATACCCAAATAAACTCTCACATGTAATGAATGATGATTCAGAGATACTTAGTCCGAAAACCTTACATCCCTCTTTTTATGGTTGTTTCGACTGGCATTCATCGGTTCATGGACACTGGATGCTTGTAAAGCTTCTCAAACTTTTTCCCGGACTGCCTGAAGCTGAAGAAATTAGAAAAGCCCTTGATGAGAATCTTTCTGCAGAAAATATTGCAATTGAGGTCAACTACCTTAATCAGGCCTCCAGGAAATCATTTGAAAGAACCTATGGCTGGGCATGGCTGCTTAAACTTAGCCAGGAGCTATATGACTGGGACGATGAACAAGGAAATAGCTGGCTCAGTAATTTGCAAATTCTTGCGGATGCTATTGAGGAAAGATATATGGAATTCCTGCCAAAACAGGAGTTCCCCATACGAAGAGGAGTGCATCCAAATACGGCTTTCGGTCTGTCTTTTGCCCTGGACTATGCCAGAACAGCTGGAAAAACTGAATTTGAAGACTTAATAGTAAGAAGTGCAAAAAACTACTTTGAAAATGACAAAAACAGCGCTGCATCATGGGAACCCGACGGGGATGACTTCCTTTCACCCAGCCTTATGGAAGCAGATCTTATGAGCAGGGTACTTGATCAAGAAGCTTTTGTCAGCTGGTTTGATAATTTTTTACCCGGTATTGCAGAAGGGAAACCGGAAAACCTGATCAATCCTATTGCTGTATCTGACAGGAGTGACCCCAAGATAGTTCATTTAGACGGACTGAATCTTAGCAGGGCCTGGTGCATGAGCCGTATAGCATCAGCCCTTCCTGAATCGCATCCCTCAGGAAAAGTATTGATTATGTCAGCCTCAAAACATGCACAGGCTACCATCCCCTATATCTCATCCGGAAATTACGAAGGGGAACACTGGCTGGCCTCTTTTGCGGTTTATATGTTTGATTGTTTTTAAACTTCCTGCCTGATCCAGTTTACCAGCCCTTTCTTGCTGATTATCTCTTTCAGTTTTTCCGGCAATGCAGCAAATTTATATTCCTTGTCGTTGAGCATTATTCCTCCCGACTCGAAGTTTATAACTACCTCAACACCAGGCTTATAGTCATCAACCACTTCGGGCTGAACTATCAGTACAAGACCCTGGTTTATTGCCGACCTGAAGAATATTCTGTTTACAGACTTAACAATCACTGCTTTTACCCCGGCATGTGCAAGTCCAACAGAGGGATGTTCCCGCGAACTACCACAACCAAAATTTTCACCTGCAATAATTATATCTCCCTCCTCAACATCCTTTGAGAATTTCTCATCGAAACCTGCAAAGAGATATGGCATTATAGCTTCAGCATCCGAGCTAAGCACCTTATATGTAAGATTTCCCGCAAACATCTGGTCGGTATTCAGGTCATTTATATCTGCATAATTCCATATCCCACCTGTCTTCCTGTTTTCAGTTTCAGGAATTACAACTGTTGTTTGAGCAGGACGCTCAAAGGGAAACTTATCTCTCGCCGATATGCCACGTGGATCAGTTATCCTGCCTTCAATTGCAGAATAAGCAACACAGGCCGGTGAAGCAAGGAAAATATCAGCTTCTTTATTTCCCATACGACCTTTGAAGTTCCTGTTTGCTGTGGATATTACCCTATAGCCATCGGCAGGTATACCCTGTCCTGTACCCAGGCATGGACCACAGGAAGGGCTTAACACATTAGCACCGGAATCCAACAGTTTTTGCAATACCCCTGATGACATTGCCTGCATATATATTTTCTTTGAGGCCGGTATCACAAGAAGTTGAAAATCCTCCTTTATCTGCTTTCCATCAAGAATATCTGCAGCAATTTCAAGGTCCTCATAGCGGCCATTCGTACAGGTTCCTATAAGTCCCTGATTTAACTCAAGACCTTCAACCTCAGAAACCGCTTTCACATTATCAACATAGTGAGGAGCAGCAACAAGTGGAAATAATTTATCAAGATCGATACTTATTTCCCTGTGATAGTCAGCTCCCTCGTCAGCCCATACGCCATTTGTTTCCTTATCACCATAAAACTCAGCCAGCACCTCATCTGTCGGAAACACTGCATTCTTGGCCCCCATCTCAGATGCCAGGTTAGCCAGGGTCATCCTCTCCGATATCCCGAGGGTCTTAACTCCATCTCCATGATATTCAATGGACATATAATTAGCACCTGCCGAACCTATCATTCCTATTATCCACAAAGATATATCCTTGGCATATACACCCTTCTGAAGCTTTCCTTTAAGAGTAATTTTAATACTTTCAGGTACCCTGAACCATGTTTCTCCCCTTTTCCATATTCCTGCCGCCTCAGTACGATCTATCCCTGCAGCAAGTGCATTGAATGCCCCTGCCGTACAGGTATGACTGTCACTACCGACTATCAGCATGCCCGGTTCTGCATGATACGACATTATCTGATGGCATATACCCTTTCCTGCATCGTAAAACATCTCAATTCCGTTTTCACGTACCAGATTGCGAATAGACTGGTACTGCGATGCGAGAGCAGCAGTTGTTGGTGGTGCATTATGATCAAGTACAATAAGCATTCGTTCAGGATAAGCAAACTTTTCTCCACCCATCTTTTCAAATGTCTTAAATATGCTTGCCGTATTATCATGAGTAAGAATTATGTCAGGCTGCCTAAAAACAATTGTTCCGGCTTCTGCATCAAGTATCTTCTCAACAAACGTTCTGGGTTTCATTATTTATAAGTATAAAAACAAAAAACAACTTCTAAAAACTCTGCCTGCAGGAATACTCAAGATTTCCTGACTGCTGGCAGGCAGAAGCACTAAAACAGTCCCCCGTTCTGATAAATCTCCATCTGTACATCCGAGAATGGCTTGATATTGGTTTCCCTGTCATTATCAAGGTTCTTTAACTTTCCCTCTTTCAGATCAAGTTCTATTAATGCCCCATCTTCAAGTCTCAGTGTGGAAATATTATCATAATTAATGATAGGAAATGCTGCATTTATCGCATTCCTCTCGTAAATTGCACCAAATGATTCTGCCAGTATTGCCTGAACACCAAGTGCCTTAAAACAATCTACTGCCTGCTGCCTGGAACTTCCGCTGCCAAAGTTCTTTCCAACAATAACAATATCCCCGGCTTCTGCTTTGCTGGCAAAATCCTCATATCCTTCAAGATTATCAAAAGTATACTTAGCCATCTCCTCCTGCTTTGTTATTGCCAGATAACGGTTATGAAATATCATATCCGTATCTATATTGTCTTTATCAATTAACCATACCCTGCCCTTCAGGATAACAGGCTTGTCTTCATCCTGTGTCTTCCTGGTTTTAGCCTTTGCTGCAGCCTTAGCTTCACTGCCGGTTTTAAATAACATGGGCTCATCAGGAATATTATTTTCATCAGTAATATATCCTGCAAGCACTGAAGCGGCAACCGTAGCCGGAGAACTAAGGTAAACCTCTCCCTTACCCTGTTTCCCGGGGAAGTTCCTGTTTCCTGTGCTAATGGTAATCTCTCCGGGTCCGTTCTGTCCAACCTGGCCCGCAGCACATCCTGCACAACCAGCATTAGAGACCAGGGCTCCTGCATCCCTGAATATTTTTATAAGCCCCTCATCAAGACACTGGTCCCATATTGCTGTTGTGGCCGGTACTATTTTCAAAACCACGCCTGGTGCAACTTTCTTCCCCTCCAGTATTCTTGCAACCTCTCTCATATCCTCCATCCTGCCATTGGTACAGCTTCCAACAAAACCGGAATCTATCTTCACCTTGTCCAGATTTTTCAGATCAATGGTATCATGGGGTTTGCCTGGTCGTGATATCTTGTAGGAAAACTCAGAAACATCCATTTCAATGATCTGGTCATAAAGAGCATCTTCATCAGCTCTGACCACCTCCACTTCCCTGCCTGCTTTCTCTGAACAATATTGTCTTATTTCTTCATTGGGAGTAATAAGCAATGCAATCGCTCCCATCTCTGTTGCCATTGAAGAGATAGTTATCCTGTCATCAAGACTTAAGTTATCCACCTCCTCGCCATAAAGCTCAACTGAATAACCCAGCAGCTGGTTCGCTCCGAATTTATTCAGGAGGTTAAGAACAATATCCTTAGCAGACAGTTCTTCCGGTATTTTGCCAACCAGCTTGAGTTTAACTGACTTAGGCACCTTGAACCATACCGAACCTTTGTTCCACGCAGCAGCCACATCCCTGTCGCCCATTCCCTGTCCAAAAGCCCCTATGGCCCCAAGTATATTAGCATGCGAATCGGTAGAAATGGCTGTACCTCCCGGAGGCACAATACCCTGCTCCATTAGGATATGAGTACCTATACCCGCATTGATATCATATATCTTAATATTGTTTTCCCTGGCATATATCCGGCATACCTGCTGGTTTGCAGCATATTTCTGGTCAGATCCCGTAGGATTCGTATCGAAAGTAAAAAAAGTCTTTTCCGGATCTTTTACTATAAGGGCATTGTCCCTCATGTTCTTAACCACATTGGGACCTCCAAAATCGCGAGCCACTCGTGCATCAATCTCAACATCTACAATATCTCCCGGAGACACAGTATTTTTTCCTGAATGTGAAGCAATTATCTTTTCTATTAATGTCATTCCCATATTTACCGCAATTTGAATTATATATTTTAAGAAATCAAAAGTATAAAAAAGAGAAATAAACAAACAGTAAAATGGAAAAATCCCGGTAGTAATTTTATTAACACCGGGAAATCAATCATTAAACGAATCCTAATACTGTAACAACAGTTTAAAATATGATCTGGCAGACTACTGCATATTCTCAATTATTAAAGCAGAAGCCCCTCCACCTCCATTACAAAGAGCTGCTATTCCGTATTTTGCTTTCTTTTGCTTCAATACATGAGCAAGGGTAACAGTTATCCTTGCACCGGAGGCACCAATCGGATGACCCAGCGAAACTCCACCGCCGTTAATATTAAGTTTTTCCGTATCAATGTTCATCTCTCTGATAGCAGCAATCATAACTACTGCAAAAGCCTCATTGATCTCAAAATAATCAATATCGTCAAACTTAAGCTGAGCCCTGTCAAGAGCCTGCTCAATTGCCAGTTTCGGTGCAGTTGTAAACCATTCAGGAGCCTGAGCACCGTCACCATATGATACTATCCTGGCAATAGGTTTAAGTCCCAGTTCTTTCATTTTCTCTCCACTCATTATCACCATTGCAGCAGCACCATCGTTAATGGTTGATGCATTCGCTGCAGTAACTGTTCCATCCTTCTGGAATACAGGTCTTAATGTCGGTATCCTGTCGAAATTTGTCTTTGTATACTCCTCGTCCTTATCCACAATCACCGGATCACCTTTCCTCTGTGGTATCTCAACAGGAATGATCTCTTCCCTGAACCTGCCCTCCTCGGTCGCTTCTGCAGACCTCTTATACGACATCATTGCAAATTCATCCTGTTCCTTCCTGCTTATTTTCATTTCTGAAGCACAAAGCTCTGCCGCATTTCCCATATGATAATCATTATAAACGTCCCAAAGCCCGTCTTTGATCATCCCGTCAATCAATGAAGCATTCCCCAGCTTGTTACCTGTCCTGTACTTCTCAACATAAAAAGGAGTATTTGACATATTTTCCATCCCCCCGCATACAACAATGGAATTATCACCCGCAAGTATGGTTTGTGTTCCTATTATTAATGACTTCATGCCGGAAGCACATACTTTATTTACCGTAGTACAGGGAACCGAATCAGGAATACCGGCAAACAAAGATGCCTGTCGAGCCGGCGCCTGCCCCAGGTTGGCAGGAAGTACTGTTCCCATATATACCTCATCAACATCCCCGGGATTTACTGAAGCGCGCTTCAGGGCTTCTTTAATTGCAATAGAACCTAATTTGGTTGTAGATACTTTTGATAAGCTCCCCATAAAACTGCCTATAGGAGTTCTAACTGCAGATACTATAAATACTTCTGTTTTATTCATTATTATTAAGTTTTATAATTACGGATAATAAACTAAGTCCAAATCTGAAAACAATTGCAAGCCTGGAGATTTATATTGCCACTTACGAATTTACTAAAAATAAGAGTTCAGTGAGTTATAATCATCTCTCAATTTTTAATGCTCTCCAACATATAACTATCGTAATCATATCAATCCACATTAAAACTAAGTCCGTCGTAAGCAGGAATTACGTTTGCCGGAAGCTCCCTGGAATATTCACGATACAATCCCATCTGGTGACTGATATGAGTAAGAAAAGCCTGGCGGGGATTTATTTCATCAATTAGCTGCAATGCTTCTTCCAGGTTGAAATGTGTGGGATGTTTCTCCTTTCTCAGGGCATTTACAATTAAATATTCTGTTCCCTCCAGCTTCTTCTTCTCTGTTTCTTCAATAAAACTGGCATCTGTTATATATGCAAGCTTACCAATACGGTAACCCAGGATAGGAAGATTATAGTGAAGTAATCTAATAGGCTGTATGCTCATATCGCCAAGCTTTATTTCCTGCTCATTGACAGTATGCAGGCTCAGCTTTGGGACTCCGGGATATGAATTATCAAAAGCGTATAAAAATTTGGATTTTATCTCCTTTAACACCCTGGGTTCAGCATATAACTCCATTGCCCTTTTCTGAACCCAGTTAAAAGCCCTTATATCATCAAGTCCCGCAATATGGTCCCTGTGCTCGTGAGTATATAAAATAGCATCAAGTGATTTTACATTTTCCCTAAGCATCTGGTACCTAAAATCGGGACCGGAATCTATAACAAATCTATAGTTATCCGTACAGATCATGATTGAGCTTCTCAGTCTTTTGTCCCTCGGATCATCAGACCGGCATGCATCACAATTACATCCTATTACAGGAATTCCCTGCGAGGTACCTGTACCTAAAAAAGTAATCTTCAAAATGTCTTAAGTTTTTCACAGGTAAAAATACCAAATATATGTCGCATAACAAGTATGTCATATCCTGCAACACTAATAAAAATTATATCTTTATAAAAAACTAATAAAAGTATGGCCTGTCTGTATCTCATCCCTTCCATGCTTGGAGAAAATGATCCTGACTTTGTCTTTCCTGAAAAGAATTTCAAACTAATAAATTCGCTTGACTGCTTTATTGTTGAAAAGCTCAGAACAGCCCGCAGGTTTCTTAGATCTGTAGGCTATAAGAAAAATTTCGATAATATTGAAATGTTTGAGCTAAACAAACACACTCAAAGTACCGAGATAGAAAAAATGATCAGTCCACTACTGAATGGTGTGGATACCGGACTGATATCTGAGGCAGGAGCTCCGGCAGTTGCTGATCCCGGATCGGAACTGGTATTGATGGCTCACAGGAAAAACATAAATGTGGTGCCACTGATCGGTCCCTCGTCTATTCTCCTGGCACTGATGTCGTCGGGACTGAATGGACAGAGATTCGCATTCCACGGTTACCTGCCTGTTAAGAAAAATGAAAGAATAAAGGCCATCAGGGAACTTGAAAAAAGATCACAGCAAAACAAGGAGACACAGATATTTATGGAAACCCCTTACAGGAACATGAAGCTTCTGGAAGATATAATTGAAAATGCAAAGCACAGTACCCTGCTATGCATTGCAAGTGATATCAGTCTGAATACAGAATTCATTAAGACAAAAACCATTATCGAATGGAGTGCATGTATCCCCAATATTCATAAAAGACCAACAATATTCCTGATACATACATTCTAATTAATTCATATTATTAAATTTAACTAATCATGCGTAAACTTAATTTTCTGCTTTACATGTTGATTCCCCTGACACTAAGTCTCAACAGCTTTGCCCAGGATCTCGACATGAGCAAACTAAAAGATCTGAAACCCAGAAATATCGGTCCCGCCGGAATGAGTGGCAGAGTTACAGCCATAGATGTTATACTTAATAATCCTGAGATTATATATATAGGAACCGCTTCAGGAGGCGTTTGGAAATCTGAAAGCGAAGGTGTTGACTGGAAGCCGGTATTTGATAAAGAAAAAGTCCTTTCTATTGGTGCTATTGCTATAGACCAGAACACCCCGGATATAGTTTGGGCCGGAACCGGTGAGGGTAATCCCAGAAACAGTAATTCAGGAGGCTATGGTATCTATAAATCAATTGATGCCGGGAAAACATGGAAACTTATGGGCCTGGAGGAAACCCGCCATATCCACAGGATAATAATTGATCCGACAAACAGTGATGTAGTATATGTCGGGGCAATAGGATCCCCATGGGGAAGCCAGCAGGAAAGGGGTGTTTATAAAACCACAGACGGGGGGAAAACATGGAAAAATATATTATTCACAAATGATCTGTCAGGTGTTGGTGAAATGATAATGGACCCGTCAAATCACAATAAGCTATTTGTAAATATGTGGGAACACAAAAGATGGCCATGGTTCTTCAAATCAGGGGGAGAAGGATCAGGCCTTTACTATACACTTGATGGTGGTGATAACTGGACAAAACTTACTGAAAAGGAAGGTATGCCAAAGGGAGAACTGGGAAGAATGGGACTTGCCATCTCGAAAAGCAATCCCGAAGTTGTTTACGCTCTTATAGAATCAAAAAAGAATGCTTTTTATCGCTCTGATGACGGGGGCTATAACTGGAAAAAAACAACAGACAAAAATATAGGCGACAGACCATTTTACTATGCAGAAATATATGTTGACCCATTAAACGAGAATCGTGTATATACCTTGTACTCAAGAGTAAACATAAGCGAAGATGGCGGAAAAACATTTAGTCAGTTCATGGGCTGGACAATTCATCCCGACCACCATGCCTGGTGGATACACCCGGATAATCCAAAGTATATGATAAATGGTAATGACGGGGGACTGGCAATCACAAAAGACCACGGAAAGAGCTGGAGGTTTGTTGAAAACCTTCCTCTTGGACAATTCTATCACATACGGGTTGATAATGAGCTTCCCTATAATGTTTACGGTGGACTTCAGGATAATGGCTCCTGGAGAGGACCGGCATATACCTGGACAAACGGAGGCATAATCAACACTTACTGGGAACAGCTTGGAGGTGGTGACGGATTTGATGCAATGCCTGATAAATCAGATCCAGGCTACTGCTATGCCCAGTCACAGCAAGGATATTTGGACAGGGTTGATATTAGTACCGGCTATTCAAAGTCCATAAGGCCGGTACATCCCCAGGGGGAATTTCTCAGATTTAACTGGAACGCTGCAATTGCTGCCGATCCTTTTGATGACAAGACAATTTATTTCGGGAGCCAGTATCTGCACAAAAGCACTGACAGAGGTGAAAGCTGGGAGATAATATCTCCTGACCTGACAAGCAATGATCCTGAAAAACAGAAACAACTTGAAAGCGGAGGCCTTACATATGATGCTACAGGAGCAGAAAACTATACTACAATACTTGCAATAGATCCAAGTCCAATAACAAAAGGATTGATATGGTTAAGTACAGATGACGGAAATATCCAGATCACCAGGGATGGAGGAAAGACCTGGACAAACACTTCTAAATCACTTAAAGGAGTTCCTGAAGGAAGCTGGATTCCACAGATCCATGCCTCAAAATATAATGAAGGAGAAGCTTTTGCTGTAATAAACAATTACAGGAGGCATGATTATGCACCTTATTTATACCATACAAAGAACTACGGTAAGAGCTGGGAATCTATGCTTGATAAAGATGAGGTATGGGGATATGTTTTATCCTTTATACAGGATCCTGTAGAACCCCGATTAATGTTCCTCGGTACTGAGAATGGCCTGTATATAAGTATAGATGCCGGAAATAAATGGACACTCTGGAAAGAAGGATTTCCACAGGTTTCAACCATGGATCTTGTTATTCATCCCAGGGAGCAGGACCTTATAATCGGGACTTTCGGAAGATCTGTATGGATACTCGATGATATAAGACCTTTAAGAGAAATTGCTGCTAAAGGGACTGGTCTGCTGGATGAAGCAATACATATTTTTGAACCTCCTGTTGCTTATATGGCTACAGCTAAACCCGAACCCGGTTATTACTCAAAAAGCGGATCGTATTACCGGGGTGAAAACCGGAAAACGGGAGCAATGATAAGCTTTTCTGTTAAAGAAGGTAATGCAGACGCAGGCAAGCAACAAAGAGAAAGGCCTATGATGAGTGCTTATGGAGGCAACAGATCTGACAACAGTTCCGGTCCCAAAGGAGACAAAGCAAAAGTTGAAATAATAGACAATGGAGGGAATACTGTCAGAACATTAAGTGTACTTCCTAAGACAGGAGTAAACAGAATATACTGGAGATTTGACAGAAAAGGTTTTCGCTGGCCAGGGCAAGCAGTTCCAAAAGCCGATTCTGAAGAGAGAGGTGGTGGAGGATATGCCTTTCCAGGAGAATATACGGTAAGGATTACCTATAAAGATCAATGTGATTCGATAAAGCTTAACATAGTGGCAGATCCCCGGCTTCCATATTCACTTGAAGGCATGAAAAAGAATAAGGAGAAAATGGCAGGGATCATTGACAAGCTGGAACTACTTACAAAGGCCTATGACAGAGTAAAAGAAAGTAAGGAAACAATCGCTGCGATTAAAAAACTTACACCTGATAAAGATGATGAAGCGACAAAACAGTTAAAGGAATCGACAAAAAAGATAGAAGAAGCTTTGAAGGATATGACCAAAAATATGTATAATGATGAAACCAAGCAGGGCATATACAGGAATCCTGAAGTTATAACAAGTAAAATAAGGAGCATCAGGGGAGCAATGTATAGCATTGAAGAATTTAATGCTACAGAGCTTCTGCAGCTGGATCAGGCTGAAGAAGTGATAGACAAGACCCTGGCCAAAGTAAATGCTTTCTATAATGAGCCATGGGCTGAGTTCAGAAAAACAGTTGAACAGGCTAAGCTAAAACTGTTCAAAGACTATGAAAGCCTGGAATAGTTAGAAGCTTAATATTTTTATAATAAAAAAGGGGCTGTTTCAAGCCCCTTTTCTTATATCATTTTACTGATCAAGCAATTCAATATCAAAGACGAGATACGACTTCGGAGGAATACCAGGGCGTCCTGACAGGCCATAAGCCAGTTCAGGCGGGATGATAAGAGTTGCCTTGCCTCCCTTTTTCATATATGATACTCCCTCATCCATTCCATCAATAACTTTACCTAAACCCAACTGAAAACTCAGCATACCTGAATCGTCAGAACTATCAAAAACAGTACTGTCAAGAAGCATCCCCGTATAATTAATATTAACCATGTCACCTACGATTACAGTATCTCCCAGTCCTGTTTCAGTCTCAATATAATACAAGCCGGTGGATGTTGGCTGAGTAATTATGCCATTTGCATTCAAAAACTCATTCAGATCATCCTCATTATCAAAAAATGCATCATCAAGAAGCCTTACATCATAAACAATTGTAGTGTATCCTGGAATACCATAATTACCCGAGGAACCATATGCAAGCCAGGATGGAATGATGAATGTTGCTTCCCCTCCCCTTTTCATATAAGAAACACCTTCATCAAAACCATCAATTACACTACCCGTTCCCTGCTGAAAATAATAAGGCCTGGCTGTGTCTGAAGCCTGTAATACTGTACCATTAAGGAATCTGGCCTCAAAATTCACCCATACTGTATCTCCTGTAATAACAGCCTGACCTGTACCCTCCTGTGTTTCAATATAATACATGCCACTTTTCGTCGGTTCTGAGCTAATATTATTATCTTTAATATACTCATCTATAAGACGTTTCTCCCTTGCAAGATTCTCCTCATCCAGGTTCTTTATGCATGAAGAAAATACTGCAATTGTCAGTATAAATGCAGCAAAAGCCAATAATTGCCTCTTTAGTTTGATCTTTATTATCATTTTTATAGTTTAAAATTTATACTATTTAGTATTTGTTAATCGTAATCAATCTCCCGGAAATTCTCCAGAATAATATTGAACTTCCGGAATGCCTTAATGTTCAAAAACCGTGCCTGTTTATTCCAGGAATTTTATCCTTCTTTATTATTTAATAATTCAGGATACAAAGGAAGTAAGGAAATAAACCTATCTATACTTTCTTCAAGAGTACCTAAAAACTCACCGCCGGCTGCATTTTTATGACCTCCCCCATTGAAATATTTTTCTGCAAATTCATTTGCAGGAAAATCTCCTTTAGACCTGAATGACATTTTGATATGATTAGTTTTCTCCATAAAGAGTACCGAAAATTTAATACCCTTTATACTTAAAGGATAGTTTACAAAACCCTCACTATCACCAGTCTTAAAGTTATATTCTTTCATTTCTTCCATGGACAGGCTGATATAAGCAGTAGAATAGCCTGGAATAACAATCATCTTATTATCAAGGCAATATCCAAGAAGCTTCATCCTGCCGGCGGAATAATTATTATAAACCCTGTCGAATATCCCATTCTTATCAATCCCCGACTCAAGCAATTTTGCAACAGCATTGAAAGTAGCCGGCCGGGATGAATTAAAACTGAAACAACCGGTATCTGTCATAATACCGGTATAAAGACAAGTTGAAATATCTACATTGTCAAAAGCCTTGTTATCTATGCTCATGATAAGATCATATACCAGTTCGGCAGTTGAACTCGCATCTGTACAGGAAAGTTCAAGATCATTGTACTTTTTCGGGTAAGGATGATGATCTATCATTAGTTTTTTTGAAGTCTTGTTTTTCTCCACAAGCTTCCCCAGACCCCCTATCCTTTTAAGATCATTAAAATCCAGGGATATTATCAGATCTGCTTCTTCAATAAATTTCCCGGCAGCTTGTTTATCATCATTAAAAACAAGCACCCTGTCATTACCAGGAAGCCAGTGAAGGAAACCAGCATAGTGATTAGGCACTATCAGTCTTACATCTTTGTCCCGGCCTGAAAGGAAATGATAAAGCCCGAGAGAAGAACCCATAGCATCACCATCCGGATTCATATGGCTTAAAAGAACAATCCTTTCAGAATCTTTTAACAAAGAAGCGATAAGACGAAGATTTTCTGATTCTTTACTCATAACATTGAAAGTGCAAAGATACAAGATAATAAGAGTGGCACAAATTATTAATGAACTTGAAACGGGAAAACATATGTTGCTAGGATTTCATAATAGGGATAAAGCAAATAATAACAATTAAAATGATGTTTATTTCTTAAATATTTTAGTAAAATATGACAAAGATTTTCTTAATTTCGGGAAACCTAAAAATCACTGCTATGCCCGGAAAACATACATTCTCAATGATTAAGCCCAAAGCTGTTAAAAACATGCATATTGGCCGTATTATAAACGATATCCTTAATGCCGGATTTCAGTTAAGAGCCATGAAATATACAAGACTTACAACTGAGCAGGCTAAGAAATTTTATGCTGTACATAAGGAAAGACCATTTTACAATGATCTTGTTAAATTTATGACTTCAGGACCCATTGTTGCTTTCTTACTGGAGAAGGAAAATGCAGTTGAAGATTTCAGGAAACTTATAGGAAATACCGATCCCAAAAAGGCTGAAAAAGGAACAATCAGAGCAAAATATGCAGAATCCTTGCAGGAAAATGCTATTCATGGTTCAGACAGCGATGATAATGCAAAAATTGAAAGTGACTTCTTTTTCTCTGAAATGGATAAATATTAGTAAAAAGCTCTGAATGCCAGATCCTGGCTCCGGTCTATTTTAAAACTATTTCTTTTATTATTTCCTCTCCGGCTTTTTCATTAAGGTTTTTCCTGAGGCTTTCCCTCAGCATCATTAGTTCATTCCTTACAACCGGAGACTTAAGCCAGATGGTCATTCTTCCCTTAGTGATCTCTATCTTCTTAGTCCTGCTTGATATCATAGTGCCTACTATTTCCTCCCAGCTGTTTATCAGCTCAGTCTCCTTCAGCCGCGGGCCAAGTCCCGACTCTTTTATAAAAGCTTTTATTACTTCCGATATTCCCTGCGTTTTACTTCTTCTCATTTTGTTATTTTACCTGATCACTTGTTGAAATTTCTGAAACTGAATCGTTAATACGAAAAACCTTGTAATCAACATCTAGTGTTCCAAGCATATTCTCAAGCCTTGTCTGATGTGTATCACTTATAAATATCTGGCCATAGTCAGGATTGGAAATAAGCTTAATTATCTGCTTAACCCTGCCGGCATCAAACTTATCAAAAATATCATCAAGCAAGAGTACGGGAGTTTTACCGGTTTGCTTTTTAATAAAATCGAACTTAGCCAGCTTCAGTGCCAGCAGGTAGGTTTTTTGCTGACCCTGTGAACCAAGTTTCTTAATTGGATATTCCTCAAGTCTGAGATCAAGGTCATCTTTATGAATTCCGCCACTTGTGTACTGCAATATCCTGTCCTTCTCCCTGTTGGCAATTAAAAGCTCATCCATAGTAATGCTGTGCAGTGATGACCGGTAACTTAGTCCTACCTGCTCCTTCCCCTCCGAAATAGAATTGTAATAAGCCTGGAAACCCGGTATCAATTCAGTCACAAACTCAAGCCTCTTTTCAAATATTCTTCCTGCCGGTTCAATTAGTTGCTGATCCCATAATTCCAGGCTTGCCTGGTTAAATTTTCCCTCCCGGGCAAAATTTTTAAGCAACTGGTTCCTTTGCCTGAGAGCCCTGTTATAGCTTATCAGGTCATCAAGGTACCTCCTGTCATACTGTGATATCACACCATCAATAAATTTTCTTCTTTGTTCACTCCCCTCTGTAACCAGGGCCGAATCGGCAGGAGACACCATTACAACAGGTATGAGCCCAATATGATCGGCCATTTTTTTATAATCTTTCTTATTCCTGCTGAATTTTTTATTCTTATTCTTTTGTACCGTACAAGTGATCAAGTCATCTTTTCCGCCTACCGAGAAATTACTTTTTATCAGAAAGTATTGTTCTTCATGCTTTATATTCTGACTGTCAACAGGATTAAAATAACTCTTTGTATAGGACATATAATAAATAGCGTCCAGGAGATTGGTCTTTCCAACTCCGTTATTTCCTACCAGACAATTCAGTTTCTTTGAAAAATCAAACTGTGCCTCAGTATAGTTCTTAAAATTAAACAGGGATAATTTCTGGAGATACATCAAAAGATCTTTTTTTACAAACCAGAGTATAATTCACCCGGAACATTTTTCTACCCTGGTCTTAATACTATAAATTTTATTATTGTAACATCTTTTCAAAAATAAGACTTTTTATATGGAAAAGTGATATTAACCGGAAATGAATTGTTATATGATCAAGGATAAAGTATCATTGATCAGCGTCCCGCTTGTATGAATAATAAAGAAAAAGTGGGTAACCGGTAAATTGACACCATTACTCCTCATGGGAAAGAGGCCTTAATGACTATACCCATAAACTCATCAGGCTATACATTCCAAAAGAGCAGACCTCAATAAAGTTAACAACCAATATATCAACGAAATAATAATGAAATTAAATAACAGACCCGGGTAAAAATTATACTTCTGATCACCTGGAAGCGTTTTTTAAAATAGTTTTAACTAAAAAGTTATACTTGCATCTTGAATCTCCGCAATATTTTGTCTATATTTTTTTATTGTTTTTATAATAAACATTACGTAGGTTTGCGGAACTTTTCAAAATTAATAGCATATTCAATTATAATAAGAAATGGCTAAAAAGAAAACAGATCAGGCAGAAGAAAGAGTTGAAGGATTTGAACAAGCATTATCCCGCACTGAAAAATATATTGAAGAAAACCAGAAAAGCCTTACGGTCATTGTTCTGGCTATATCCATTATAGTTGTTGGATTTACCCTATATAAAAGATATATAGTGGGACCGGCAGAAACGGAAGCACAAAGCCAGATGTATGTTGCAGAACAATATTTTGCAGCAGATTCATTCAATCTGGCATTAAATGGTGATGGCAACAACCCTGGGTTTATTGATATCATCGATGAGTATGGAATTACCAAATCGGCAAACCTGTCATGTTATTATGCAGGAATATCTTACCTGCATCTGGGTGAGTTTGAAAATGCTATCGAATACCTGAAGGACTTTGACTCTAAAGATCAAAACATTAAATGCCTTGCAACAGGAGCAATGGGTGATGCTTATTATGAGCTGGGCAAGGAAAAAGATGCCCTTAGCATGTATCTTAAAGCTGCACAACAAAAAAAGAACGATTTTACCTCTCCAATCTTCTTTATGAAAGCAGCACAGCTTTATGAGGCTAAAGGAAATTATAACAAAGCCCTGGAATTATACGAAAACATAAAAAAAGATTATCCTAACAGCACAGAAGCCAGGGATATTGATAAGTACATATCAAAAACAAAGCTTCAGTTAAACTAAGCCTTCACTACTTATTGCATATGTCCACTATATTCAAAAACCTGTCGGATTACGATAAAGATTCAGTTCCTGATGCTTCAGGAATGAAATTAGCTGTTGTGGTTTCTGAATGGAATGATAATATTACCGGGAAACTTTTGAAAGGCTGCCTGAACAGCCTGGAAAAACATGGAGTGTTAAAAAATGATATCCTGGTTAAATTTGTGCCAGGTAGTTTTGAACTTACATTCGGAGCAAAAAAAATTGCTGAAGAAAATGAAGATGAGCTGGATGCCATTATTTGTCTCGGATGTGTTGTTAAAGGAGAGACTCCCCATTTCGACTATATATGTCAAAGTGTAAGTTATGGCCTTACCGAACTTAACCTCAGCTATGATATCCCATTCATATTCGGGGTGCTAACAACAAACACAATGCAGCAGGCCATTGACCGTTCAGGAGGAAAACATGGCAACAAGGGGGATGAAGCCGCAATAACAGCTATTAAAATGGCCAGGCCTTAATAAGTCAGGAGAAACCCGGGAAGGCTCAGAAGAGCTTATGACTGTTCCCTTTAACTCAATAAAGCTCAATAAACTCGTAACTGTTTCCGGTCCAGTCCATATACTTAATAAAATCATTATAGGAAAGCACCAGTGAAGCTGTATTTATGTTGGGGTGAAAACTTATTTTTTTACTATTCCTGAGATTCTTATCAAGGAAGACATGAACATGGTTATCATCATCATTTATCAATCCGAATGGAGTTACAGAACCTGGTGTCAGCTTCAGGTACTTATCAAGCCTTTTCTCTGAGGCAAAACTTATCTTTCCCTGTTTAAGCCTTTGTTCAAGATCCCTGATCGCAAGCTTCTGCCTGTGCTCAATAATTACCAGATAATGCTTATTTCCCTTGTGGTTCCTAAAAAAAAGATTTTTACATTTGGTGGCTTCCATACCCTTCCAGTACTTCATCGCCTCCTCAACTGTTGGCACTGCAGGATGTTCATGGTAAGAGAACTCTATTTGCAGCTCATCCAATACTTTATATAAAGAAGCCTGTCCCCGCATTTCCATTAAATCTTAAAATATCCTCTAAGAGCTATTTGTTTTGCAAAGTCTTATTTTTTCTTCCTGGGGGGAGTATAACCCTTTTGTTTGGCTGCGGATTCAAGCCTTTGCTGCCATTTGGATTTCCGCACAGGCTTTTTCTTGTTAGCTTCCAGCTTCTTTAGTATCTCCTCTTCATTTACAAACTGCTTGGATAACATATTCTGTCCGAATGTTATAAGATTAGCAAGGAAATAATAGTAGGTAAGTCCGGCTGAGTAATTGTTAAGTATAAGCATAAACATTACGGGCATCATATACATCATTCCTTTCATACCGGGCATCTGTGAGCTTCCAGCCTGTGAAGGACTGTTTATCTTCATAGTAAGTATGGTTGACACCGTCATTAGCAGTGTAAACAAACTTATATGATCACCATACATAGGCAGATCCCATGGAAGTTTAAGTATAGAATCGTAAGTTGACAGGTCTTTAGCCCACAAGAAGCTTTGTTGCCTCAGTTCTATTGAACCCGGGAAAAACCTGAACATCGCAAAGAGTATAGGCATTTGCAGTACCATGGGAAGGCAACCTCCCAGGGGACTGACACCGGCCTTCTTATACAGGGCCATTGTTGCCTGCTGTTTCTTCATTGCATCCTCTTTCTTAGGAAACTTCTCATTAATGGCATCAATCTGAGGTTTAAGCACCTTCATTTTTGCCTGCGACAAGTAGGATTTGAATGTCAAAGGGAAAAGAAACATTTTAATTATGACTGTTAACAAAAGGATTATCAAGCCATAATTCCCAATAAACTTGCTAAGCCAGGCAAACAGCTGGATTATTACATATTCATTAATTATTCTTATTATATTATTGCCCAGGTATACAAGTTTTTCAAGTTCAATATCATATTGTTTCAGGGTTTTGTAATGATTGGGTCCAAGGTAGAAATGCATCTTATATACTGCATCAGGCTCATCATTATATGGCACGGAAAATTTTGCCTGCATATGCCTGAGATAACGTTCCGATTCAGGTGTCTTGGTTGACTGAGTCCATGCATTCAGGAATGGTTCATCAGCAACTAATACGCTTGAAAAGAACTGGTCTTTAAAAGCAAGCCATTGTATTTTTGTGCTTATCTCAAACTCCTCAACATCTTTCCCTCCCCGTGATCTTGAACCATCTACCTCATCCTGAAAATACCTGAATTTAATGCCGGAATAATTATCTTCATTAGTTCTTCCTTTCTCCTGCTGAGGCATATATATCTCCCAGCTCAGGTCGAGCGAACTTATATTCCTGGCCATAATATCTTCAAGTCCCACAACTTTAAAATCCAGATCCAACATATATGCGTCGGGCTTCAGGCTATATGTATACTCAATATATTTCCCCTCTCCCGCTTCCAGCCGCATTGAAAAGCTTCCCGGCTGATCCTCTACAAGAATATAGTCCCTATCAGTCAGGGGAGTAAAATAAAGTTCGTTTGTTTCAATGGCGTGATTATCGCGGGTAAAAAACTGGAAGCCAAAAATCGTTGAATCACCCTCAAACAGAATAAGTGGCAAAGTATCATAAGTATGATATTCCTTCAACTCTGCAGAATACAGCCTGCCTCCCTTATTACTAAACACCAGTCTTACCAGATCATTCTCCATGGTAATAAACTTATCCTCACCACTTGCTGCCCCGGAAAATGCTCCATACCGGCTTTCCAGTTCGCTGTCATTTTGCATTTTAACATCTGCCGACACAGGTAGCTCCGACCCTGTTTCACCTGAACCGGCCTGCCCTGAAGAAGTATCACCCTGAAGGCTGTCTTCAACAGATGACTGATCATCATACAGGCCCATGATATTGTTTATCTCGGTAATCTGCTTTTGGGGATACTGATTCCTCGGCTGGTACGACTGGGCTTTCCTGTAGGCTAGTATAGCCTCGGTATAGTTATCTGCAACAAACAATGAATCTGCCACATTAATCTCTTTATCATAAGCTTTTTCAAGCTTGTTGTTATTATAATAACTGTAACCGATAAAGATTACACCTATCAGCAATATTCCTATTAGAGTATTTCTATCCATAATAAATTAAATCTCAGTTTTTTTCTAATCAGACTTCAGAGGCAGCTTTAACAAAGGAGGAAAACAAGGGATGCGGATGAAGAACAGTACTTCTGTATTCGGGATGAAACTGGACACCAACATACCATCTATGACCGGGAATCTCCATGATCTCAACAAGCTCCGAATCAGGATTTATTCCAACAGCATGCATTCCGTTTTTTTCAAACTTATCCAGATATTCATTATTAAATTCATATCTGTGTCTGTGTCTTTCCGAAACCATAGCTGTCTGGTATGCATCATAACTCTTACTGTTTTCTTTAACTTCACATTTGTAGGCGCCTAACCTCATGGTTCCACCTTTTTTTGTAAGTCCCTTTTGCTCCTCCATAAGGTCAATTACCGGAAAAGGGGTATCCGGATTCATCTCTGAAGAGTCAGCATCATCAAGCTTAAGCACATTCCTGGCAAATTCAATAACAGCACATTGCATCCCAAGGCATATCCCCAGAAAGGGAACATTATTCTCCCTTGCATATTTTGTAGCAATAATCTTTCCCTCAAGCCCTCGGTTGCCAAATCCTGGTGCAACCAGTATTCCCTGTAGTCCACGTAATTTCTCTTCTGCACTATCTTTATCAATCGATTCAGAATGTATATATTCGAGTTCTACCCTGCATTCATTCATTGCCCCGGCATGAATAAATGACTCCGAGATTGACTTGTATGCATCATGCAGTTCAACATATTTACCTATCAGGCCAATTTTAACATCCTTACTGGGAGATTTCAGCTTATTAAGAAAATCCTTCCATGGACCGAGTTCGGGCTCCTCTTTCACAGGAATACCTAATTTTGTGAGGGTCACAACATCAAGTTTTTCCTTTTTCATAACCATTGGAACCTCGTATATTGTTGATACATTAATAGATTCAATCACTGATTGTTTATCAACATTACAAAACAAGGACACCTTGGCCCTGAGATCTTCCGATAATTCCCTTTCTGTTCTAAGCACAAGAATATCAGGTTGTATCCCGTTTTCCTGCAACATCTTCACAGAGTGCTGGGTAGGCTTGGTCTTCAATTCTCCTGTAGCTGCAAGGTATGGAACAAGAGTAAGGTGTATAACCAGACAATTCTGTGATCCCAGGTCCCATTTCAGCTGCCTGACCGATTCAATATAGGGAAGTGACTCAATATCTCCCACTGTCCCCCCTATTTCTGTAATCACAATATCATAATCATTTTTTTCGGCAAGAAGCCTTATCCTCCTTTTTATTTCATCAGTAATATGAGGTATTATCTGCACAGTCTTACCCAGGTAGTCACCCTTTCTTTCCTTATTAATTACAGACTGGTAAACCTTACCGGTAGTAACATTATTAGCTTTAGATGTGGGAAGGTCTATAAAACGTTCATAATGTCCCAGGTCGAGATCTGTTTCTGCACCATCCTCGGTAACATAGCATTCACCATGCTCATAAGGATTAAGAGTCCCCGGATCTATATTAATATAGGGATCAAGCTTTTGAATTGTCACTTTAAATCCACGTGATTGCAATAACTTGGCCAGTGAAGCAGAAATAATTCCTTTTCCAAGCGAAGAAGTAACCCCTCCTGTAACAAATATGTATTTGGTTTGTTTTAACTTCAAGATTGAAAATTCCTTAACTTATTTTATCTATCATTTTAATTTTTTCCTCAAGCAGACTGATACTTCCCTTTGCTTTCTCAATCTTAAGACTTACCTCTTTTATCATTGATTCAGCATTTTTCGATTTGGCAAAAAACCCGATATTATTCTCCCATAGGGCAATATCACTTTCAAGTTGTTTAAGTTTGTTAACAAACTTTTCTCTTTCAACATTCAGCTTATCCCTGCCTCTGGGGATTGATTTCATATTATCAAGCTTATTTCTGTACCTGAGAACATTCTTTTTCTCTTCGTCTATATCAAGTTTGTCAAAGAAATCGTCAACAGCTTTCCTGTATTTAGTATTTATCTCCTCTTTCTGCTTTATAGGAACATAGCCTATCTCCGCCCACTGTCTTTGAAACTCTTTCAGGGCATCAAAATTATTATCAGCATCTTCACCAAGCTTATAATTTTCAATCCTGCCAATCAGTTCTTCCTTATCCTTCAGATTCTTTTCATATTTCTGATCTATAGTGGAATAGAACTCAGATTTACGATCAAAGAAGTAATCACAGGCTCCCCTGAACTGCTTCCAAACCTTATCGGATAGCTTCTTGGGTACAGGGCCTATTTCTTTCCATTTCTTTTGAAGCATTATCAGTTCGGCTGTGGTCTTCTTCCAGTCCTCGCTATCCTTAATTGCTTCTGCCTGTTTACACAGATCGGTCTTCAACTGAAGGTTATTTTGCTGTAATTCTTTATTTTCAGTATAAAACTCTCTCTTCTTATCAAAAAAAGCATCGCAGGCTTTCCTGAACCTGTCATAGACCTGGTTATTAAACTTCTTAGGTGCAAAGCCTATAGTTCTCCATTTCTTTTGAATATCTATTACAACTTTTGATTTAGCAACCCATAGCTTATGATTGGCTATTTCTTCCTCCAGGATGTTTTCCACCTCCTCACAAAGCTTTGTTTTTTCCTCAAGGTTCTTCTTAAGGCTTTGCTTCATTTCCTCGTAATACTGCTGATGCCTCTTATTAATCTTGGCGGTTGCAAGCTTAAATCTCTCCCAAAGTTGTTCCTTTATCTCAGCATGAACAGGTCCAACCTCCCTCCATTCTTCATGGTATTTCTGCAGTATCCTGAAATTAGAAACAGAATCATCCTTTAATAACAATGCCTCTGCCTTCTCACATAATTGCATCTTTACTTCCATGTTTTTCCTCAGATCGAGATCACGAAGTTCTTTATTGATCTTTATATAATCATAAAACTTCTCAACATGATGATGATAATTATCCCAAAGATCTTTCAGTTTACTTTGAGGTACCAGTCCAGTTGAACGCCATCGTTCCTGGTATTCCCTGAATTCCTGGAAGGTCTTGTTTATTGATTCCTCTTTATTAATAAGACCTTTAATGCCCTCAATAATCTTATACTTCTCCTCGAGGTTTAACTGTTTTTCTTCCTCAAGAAGTTTATTGTGCTTCTGCTTCTTGGATTTATATTGATTAAGTGCCTCTTTAACTTTCATCTCTCTGGGATCCGGTTCATGCATGAAATCCTCTTCCTTACCACCCTCATGCAGGAATTTCTTCTTCACTTTCTCAGTCTCTGCCCTCAGCTTTTTGTAAAAATTAGTTTTTATCTGCTCAATTTTATCCCGTATCTCATATACCGGCCGTTCAGCAACAAGAATGTTTAATGTTGAAACAAGGTCGTCAAT
This sequence comes from Bacteroidales bacterium, assembly GCA_029932855.1. GTDB lineage: Bacteria > Bacteroidota > Bacteroidia > Bacteroidales > VadinHA17 > JAYEGO01. The sequence continues at coordinate 25,157 of JAOZPG010000011.1, forward strand.
TGAAAAACTGCTATAATCAACAGCCTGTATCTCTGAGCTATCACCAGGTTGAGCTTCAGCTAAGGCATCATCTGCAGGATTCACATCAACTGATTGTTTTTCCTCCGTGGCATCATCTGCAGGATTTACACCTTCTGCTTGATTTTTCTCCGGAGCATCATCTTCTGATTGCGCCCCGGCATCCAGATCCTTAACAACATCCTTTGACTGGCTATCGGATGAAGTATCCTTGCCTGTTAGCTCTTTTCCAGTTAAATCAGCTTCATTAGCAACTGAAGCATTCTCTTCTCCGGCAATATCTTTTCCCTTATCCTTTTCTATTTCTTCAGCCATAATATTTATAACTCATTTATTCCTGCCTGCAGGTAACCAAAACCAGCCTGCTTTACAGGATTTAAGAACATTTAGATATACAATTTTTACTTAAGCTACGAAAATATACAATTCACAGAGAATACTCAAAGAAAATCAACTTTTATATCAGTAGAAAAATATTTAAGATATGAGTATCACCATCCGGCAGAAATCCCGATCAGGCCTATCACAGCACCCACAATTACATTTATCAGCTTCATCAGGAAGAAACTTCTTTTAGATTCAGCCAGGAGGGGTAGACTGCCATGACCGTCCTGAACAATAGAATTAACGACCAGGACACTCAGGGGAATTGTTCCTGCCGTGAAAAGAGAGATAAACATTATATGGGGACCCGATTCGGGTATTAAACCAACTGCCAGAGCCAATAGTAATACTATATGTAGGTTTGATTCCACCCAAAGTTTCAGATCAAGCTGATTTTCAAGTATATGAATAACAAGCAATGTACCAAAGCTCCACAGGAAAATCTTAACAAGATGCTTTCTTATCACATGATCCCAGATATGGGCCTTCAGGAAATGATCAGGGACAGTTACAAGGATAAACAGGGAAAATGCCAATGCAAACAAGACAGAATAACGTATCCAGTTCCATTTTCCGGGTCCTATTAATCCGGTTACAGTAAGCCCGATAAGGACTATAACTCCAGTCATTGATATTATCCTGTAAATACCCGGTTTTGTGATATTCCGTAATATACCTGATTTTTCAAAACAGACACATTTATCATCCTCTGTATGAAGAGTGAACTTGTGATGTGGCCCAAATGGCTGAAAATTTGTAATGGCAGGAATAAAATTCAGTATAAATCCCGTTAAAACGGCCACTCCAAATAAGATGAGAGTAATTATTACAAAACTATCAGGGATCATGGCCAGCATAAGGAATGCTTCATCTCCTGAACTTGCTATCATTACTGTTACAAGGGCCGCAAAATTTATGAGCCTGTGGGAAAACATAGATACAGCCGTGAATGTTCCCAGGCAACCTGGAATAATACCAAGTATAGCAGCTATTATCACCTGCATCCATGGTGAAGCTTTAAGCTCCCTGCTCCAGCCACCGGTAGTTTGAACGTTCAGGTATTCAATAATCATCATAACAAGAATAACAAATCCTGTAATCATAATTGAATGTCCGAATACTTCAAATAATATATGAATCTTCATGATCTGATATTCTATAATATAAAATTAAAATATTTCAGACTATTTATACCGGAAAAACAAAAGAAATTAATCCGCAAAGCAGGGAAAAATCAAATTGTTTAGCTGAATTTTTTATAAACAAAAAAAAACTGAATAACTATCCAAATCCGCTGGCAGCAACAAAAACAGAGCTTAATAAAATATTAAACCTGCAATAAATATTCACAATTATTGTAAAAATTCCTTCAAAATTTTGTTGTTTTAAAATTACTAGTACTTTTACAGGCTGAAAAAACAGATAAAAATGTTCAGGAATTATATTTTACTCATCTCGGTCTTAGCTCTTATTCTAAATATAAAGATTAAGTCCCGGAGATAATATATACCTAAAGAAAACAGTATAAAGCTTCCCGGGAAACCAGGAGGCTTTTTTTTTAATACAAATTTTAATACAATGTCTATTAAATTACGAAGCTCAACATCCACAAGCGGCAGAAATATGGCCGGTGCCCGCAGTCTTTGGAGAGCAAATGGTATGCAGGAAAAACATTTTGGAAAACCCATAATTGCCATAGTCAATTCCTTTACTCAATTCGTACCCGGGCATGTTCATCTGCACGAAATTGGCCAGCATATAAAATCACGGATAGAAGAGCATGGATTTTTCGCTGCCGAATTCAATACAATTGCTATTGATGACGGTATTGCCATGGGGCACGACGGGATGCTTTACTCATTACCATCGAGAGATCTTATAGCCGACAGTGTTGAGTATGTATGCAATGCCCATAAAGTAGATGCAATGATATGCATTAGTAATTGTGATAAAATTACCCCTGGTATGCTGATGGCTGCAATGAGATTAAATATTCCTGCTGTCTTCGTTTCAGGAGGCCCGATGGAAGCCGGGGTAATCGGCAGCCAGCAGCTCGATCTGATAGATGCCATGATACAGGCAGCAGATCCTGAGGTTAGTGATGAGCAGCTTAAGCAGGTTGAGATTAATGCCTGCCCCACATGCGGTTCTTGTTCAGGAATGTTCACTGCCAACTCCATGAACTGCCTTTCTGAGGCACTTGGACTTGCCCTGCCGGGCAATGGGACAATAATTGCAACCCATTCCAACAGGTCCAGACTTTTTGATAAGGCTTCAGAACTTATAGTTGACATTACAAAAAGATATTACGAACAGGGTGATGAATCTGTTCTTCCAAGGGCAATCGCAAACCGCCAGGCATTCCTGAATGCCATGTCGCTCGATATTGCAATGGGAGGATCAACCAATACAGTGCTTCATTTGCTGGCAATAGCCTCAGAGGCAGAAGTTGATTTCAGCATGAAAGATATTGATGCCCTCTCAAGAAAAATCCCAACCCTGTGCAAGGTTGCACCCAGTTCGGATTACCACATTCAGGATGTAAACCGTGCAGGAGGTGTTATTTCCATACTTGGAGAACTCAACAGGGGAGGTCTGATTGATACAAGCGTAAAAAGGGTTGACTCCCCGAATCTTAAAACAACAATTGAAAAATATGATATCCTGAGCGATACTGTTTCTGATGAAGCAATAGAGACATATCATAGTGCCCCGGGACTGTTCAGGAACCTTGTATTGGGATCACAGGACAATGTATATGAAAAACTTGATACAGACAGATCTAATGGTTGTATAAGGAATATTGAAAATGCCTATTCCCGGGATGGAGGCCTGGCCGTGCTTTATGGCAATATAGCAAGCGATGGCTGCATTATAAAAACGGCAGGTGTTGATCCTTCGGTATTCACTTTTACAGGAAAGGCAAGAATATTCGAATCCCAGGAGACAGCAATTGAAGGCATACTGGGTGATAAAGTTAAAGAAGGTGATGTTGTAGTGATCAGGTATGAAGGACCCAAAGGAGGTCCGGGCATGCAGGAAATGTTATACCCCACATCATATATAAAATCCCGGAAACTTGATAAAAAATGTGCCCTTATAACTGACGGGCGCTTCTCCGGAGGCACTTCGGGCCTTTCAATAGGACACATATCCCCTGAAGCAGCTGCCGGAGGGGTACTTGCACTTGTAAAAGACGGAGATATTATTGAGATAGACCTGCATAAAAGAATAATAAATGTCAGTATTAGTGACCAGGAACTGGCTTTAAGATTTGAAAATGAAAGATCAAAAGGCAAGCTCTCATTTCAACCTGAACACAGGGAAAGAATAATCTCAAAATCGCTTAGGGCCTATGCTCAAAATGTAAGTTCTGCAGATAAAGGTGCAGTAAGGGAGTTATCTGATTAATAAAAAATGAATAATTATTTGAGACCATTATCTATAAATTAAGCACTGTAATTATTAAAATATGAATAAGTCGAGTTTGAAAAATGTAAGAACAAAAAAATCATCCGGTAAGATGACCGGCTCACAAGCTTTTATTCAGTCCTTGATTGCCGAAGGAGTAGATACCCTGTTTGGCTATCCCGGCGGAGCAATAATGCCCATCTATGATGAACTGATGAATTATGATGATGAACTGAGACACATTCTTGTAAGGCATGAGCAGGGAGGTGCACATGCAGCCCAGGCATATTCACAGGTTACAGGCAAGCCTGGTGTCTGTCTTGCCACATCCGGGCCCGGAGCTACCAATCTGGTAACAGGGATTGCCAATGCCAACCTTGATTCTATACCTGTTGTATTCATCACTGCACAGGTTGTTTCCGGACTTATCGGATCTGATGCATTCCAGGAAACCGATATACTTGGAATATCCATGCCTATAACAAAATGGAATTACCAGGTAACAACAGCAGAAGAAATACCTGAAGTAATGGCCAGGGCCTTTTATATTGCCAGGGCAGGCAGACCGGGACCCGTACTAATAGACATTACCAAAGATGCCCAGGTGCAAACAGTTGATTTCAATTATAAAAAATGCACAAAGATAAGAAGTTATAATCCTGCCATTCCCATAGATGACAACAGTATACAGTCGGCTGCAATACTTATTAACAATGCCCGTAAGCCTCTTATTCTTGCTGGACACGGCATATTGATATCTAAAGCAGAAAAAGAGCTTATCAGTTTTGCCGAGAAAACCGGGATTCCTGTTGCATCAACACTGCTGGGACTATCAGCCATTCCTGTCAGTCACCCTCTTTACGCAGGTTTGCTTGGTATGCACGGCAACTTCGGGCCCAATGTTAAAACAAATGAAGCCGATCTGATAATTGCAATAGGAATGCGTTTTGATGACCGGGTAACAGGAAAACTTGATAAATATGCCAAACAGGCAAGCATTATACATATTGAGATCGACAAGGCTGAAATAAACAAAAATGTGGACGTAGACGTGGAGATCCACGCTGATGCCAAAGAAGCCCTCAGAGCCCTTAGTCCTATTATTGAAAGAAAATCACATAAAAGCTGGCTGGCCGAATTCAAAAACTGCAAAAAAACAGAGTATAATGCAGTTATAGAGAATGATTGTTATCCAAAAAAGGGAGGAATAAAGATGGGTGAAGTAATAAGACTTATCTCAGACAAGACCAATGGCGATGCAATTGTTGTTACCGATGTGGGACAACATCAGATGGCCAGTGCCAGGTACTATGAGTTCAACAAGCCAAACTCGCTTGTAACATCGGGAGGGATGGGAACAATGGGTTTTGGCATGCCTGCAGCTATAGGAGCCAGCATCGGCAAACCAGGATCCACTGTAGTATCATTTAGCGGAGACGGTGGATTTCAGATGACCATACAGGAACTTGGCACCATCATGCAGGAGAAACTGCCTGTTAAAATGGTAATTCTTAATAACAGTTTTCTGGGGATGGTAAGGCAGTGGCAGGACATGTTTATGGATAAGAGATATGCATCTACAGCAATGCTGAGTCCCGACTTTATAAAAGTAGCCGAAAGCTATGGCATTAAAGGGAATATGGTAGAAAACAGGGAGAAGCTTAATGAAGCCGTTGAAACAATGCTGAAACATAAAGGGGCCTACCTGCTTGAAGTTCATGTTGAAAAAGAAGGTAATATTTTTCCTATGATAGAACCAGGAGCATCGGTCTCAGAAATTACATTCAGTAAAACAAATAAATAATAAAACATATTTAATTAGCTTTCTACTAATTACTTAATATTAAATGGAATGAAAGAAGAATTCACAATATCTATTTTCTCGGAACATACCATAGGACTGCTTAACCAGGTAACCATTATACTTACCCGCAGACAAATAAACATTGAAAGTATCACGGCTTCAGAATCAGCTGTTAAAGGAGTTCATAAGCTTACAATTGTTGTAAATACTTCCAGGGAACTGGTTGAGAAATCAGCCAGGCAAATGGAAAAACTGGTTGATGTGCTTAAAGTTTTTGTACATACTCTGAATGAGATCATTTACCAGGAAATAGCCCTGTATAAGGTTAAAACCACAGAGATTATGGCCAGCAACAAAGTAGAGGAGATAGTAAGGTCTTCAACGGCAAGATTTCTTGAAATAACACCTTCTTTTGTTGTTATTGAAAAAACCGGTCACAAGCATGAAACAGCAGATCTTCTTAAAAAGCTTGAACCTTTCGGGGTTTTGCAGTTTGTTCGTTCAGGAAGAGTTGCCATTACCAAACAATTAAAAGAACTCACTTCTTACCTGAAAGAGCTGGATGAAGCAAATGGAGCCCCTAAAACCAAATAAAAAAGTAAACACAGTAATATGAATTCTAAAACCTTAAATAAATAAAGTAATTATGGCAAGAATTAATTTTGGCGGAGTTGAAGAGAATGTTGTAACCAGGGATGAATTCCCTCTTCAAAAAGCACTTAACACACTTAAAGATGAAACAATAGCAATCCTTGGCTATGGTGTTCAGGGTCCCGGGCAATCTTTAAACCTGAAAGACAACGGATTTAATGTAATTGTAGGGCAAAGAAAAGATTCCGACAGCTGGAAAAAAGCCATTAAAGACGGCTGGACACCGGGGAAAGATCTTTTCGAAATTGAAGAAGCATGCGAAAAAGGAAGTATTTTACAGTACCTGCTTTCTGATGCTGGTCAGATAGCCATGTGGCCTACAGTAAAAAAATACCTTACAAGCGGAAAAGCATTGTATTTTTCTCATGGCTTCGGTATTACCTATAGCGAAAAAACCGGCATAATACCACCTGATGATGTTGATGTAATCCTGGTAGCGCCAAAAGGATCAGGAACATCACTGAGAAGGTTATTCCTTAATGGTGAGGGCCTGAATTCAAGCTATGCAATTTATCAGGACGCAACAGGCAAAGCATGGGACAGAGTTATTGCCCTTGGAATAGGAGTTGGTTCGGGTTACCTTTTCGAGACCGATTTTAAAAGAGAAGTTTATAGCGACCTCACAGGAGAAAGAGGAGTACTTATGGGAGCCATAGCCGGTATAATGGAAGCCCAGTACAATCTGCTCAGAAGCAAGGGACATACACCCTCAGAAGCTTTTAATGAGACTGTTGAAGAACTTACACAAAGTCTGTTACCTCTTGTTGGTGAAAATGGCATGGACTGGATGTATGCTAATTGCTCAACCACTGCCCAGAGGGGTGCTCTGGACTGGAAAAACAGGTTCAGGGATGCCGTTGCACCGGTATTTAAAGATCTCTACGAGAGCGTTGCTTCAGGAAATGAAGCAGAGATAACCATTGAGGCTAACAAGAAACCCGATTACAGGATCGGGCTGCAAGCCGAACTGAACGAGATACATGAGTCCGAAATGTGGCAGGCAGGGGCACAGGTTAGGAAACTCCGGCCGGGAAAGACGGAATGATCAGCAAAGTCCGGCATATAAATTATTGTATTAGATAAACAATTAGATACCAAAACATGGAAGATAAGATATTCGTATTTGACACTACCCTGAGAGACGGGGAACAGGTGCCGGGTTGCCAGCTGAACACGGTTGAAAAGATAGAGGTTGGTAAATCCCTGGAGTTGCTGGGAGTAGATATTATTGAAGCAGGTTTCCCCGTTTCAAGTCCCGGAGACTTCTCATCTGTGGTAGAACTCTCAAAAGCTGTCACAAAGCCTGTTATATGTGCATTGACAAGGGCAGTGGAAAATGATATAGATGTGGCAGCCCAGGCTCTGCAATATGCAAAGAGAAAAAGGATACATACAGGCATAGGAACCTCCTATTACCATATTAATTACAAGCTTAATTCTAACCGGGATGAGATAATTGAAAGAGCAAAGGCTGCTGTGAAGTATGCAAAAAAATATGTCGAAGACGTGGAATTCTATGCCGAGGATGCAGGGAGGACAGAGAATGAATATCTGGCCCGCGTTGTGGAAGCAGTTATTGCTGCAGGGGCAACAGTGGTAAATATCCCCGACACTACAGGATATTGCCTGCCCAGTGAGTTTGGAGAGAAAATAAAGTACCTTGTGGAAAATGTTAAGAACATAGATAAGGCTGTTATCTCCACTCACTGCCATAACGATCTTGGTATGGCAACAGCCAATACCCTGACAGGGATACAAAATGGTGCCAGGCAGGTAGAAGTAACAATAAACGGAATAGGTGAACGTGCCGGGAACACTTCTCTGGAGGAAGTTGTAATGAGCCTTAAAAGCCATAAAGATCTTCCTTTCAGAACAGATATCGACTCCCGGAGAATACACCATACAAGCCGTCTTGTTTCAACTCTTATGCGTATGCCTGTACAAGCGAATAAAGCTATTGTGGGAAGAAATGCTTTTGCACACTCTTCAGGTATTCACCAGGATGGTGTACTAAAAAATCGTGAGAACTACGAGATAATTGATCCTAAGGATGTAGGAATTAAAGAATCATCAATAGTTCTTACAGCACGCAGCGGAAGGGCTGCTCTTAACCACAGGCTGGAAATACTGGGCTATAAGTTCGACAAGAAAAAATTAACAGAGATATACCACGATTTCCTGGTGCTTGCCGACAAGAAAAAAGATATAAAAGACGATGACCTGAAAGCCCTTGCAGGAAAATCAGAAAATGAAGAATCAGCCATGAAGCTGGAGCTGCTGCAGGTTGTTAGTGGTAAGTCTGTAATACCTATGGCTACCGTTCAGTTAAAGATCAACAATGAGGTACTGAAAGCAACTGCAACGGGTAACGGTCCCATAGACGCTGCCTTTTCAGCCGTAAAACAACTTATCAACAGGAAGGTTCACCTTGAAGAGTTCCTTATCCAGGCCATAACAAGGGGAAGTGACGATCTGGGCAAGGTTCATGTTCAGATAGAAAACCGGGGGACCCTGTATTACGGCTTTTCAGCAAATACAGATATAATCACAGCCTCGGTGGAAGCTTTCATTGATGCTGTTTCAAAATGCTGTCTTTTCAAAAATGGAAAGAAATAATACTGAAAATCTTAAATTGTTGAATCGATTATCCGGGACTGAAAATTAAAAACATATGATTGCAAAAACACTATTCGATAAGATCTGGGATTCACACGTAGTATCTTCTATACCCGAAGGCCCTGATGTATTATATATCGACAGGCACCTTATTCACGAGGTTACCAGTCCCCAGGCATTTACGGGTATTGAGAACAGGGGACTTAAGGTATTCAGGCCCGAAAAGACAATTGCAACAGCCGATCATAACATACCAACAAAAGACCAGCACCTGCCCATTAAGGATTCCCTTTCAAGACTTCAGGTAGAAAAACTTACAGACAACTGTAAGAAACATGGTATTGATCTCTATGGCCTGGGCCATCCTAAGAATGGCATTGTACATGTTATTGGTCCCGAACTGGGCATTACACAACCTGGAATGACAATGGTCTGCGGTGACAGCCATACCTCAACCCACGGAGCCTTTGGCAGCATTGCTTTTGGCATTGGTACAAGCGAGGTGGAAATGGTAATGGCCAGCCAGTGCATACTACAGCCCAAGCCTAAGAAGATGAGGATAAACATAGATGGTACACTGGGCAAAGGACTTAGTTCCAAAGACATTATCCTGTATATAATATCCAAAATATCTGCCAGCGGCGGAACAGGATTTTTTATTGAATTTGCCGGATCAACAATAAGGGCACTCAGTATGGAAGCCAGAATGACCATATGCAATATGAGCATTGAGATGGGTGCCCGGGGCGGTCTTATTGCACCTGATGATACCACCTTTAATTATGTTAAAGGCAGGGAATTCAGTCCCAAAAATGCAGACTGGGACAAGGCCATGAAGGTATGGAGCAAACTTAAGACTGACAATGACGCAAAGTTTGACAGGGAATTACATTATAAGGCTGAAGACATCGTTCCCATGATCACCTACGGCACAAATCCCGGTATGGGGATAAAGATCACTGATAAAATTCCTCTCAGCAAATCCCTGCCGGAGGGAAGCAGGGCCTCCTTTGAAAAATCACTTGCATATATGGGATTTGAAGCCGGCTCATCAATGATAGGTAAGAAAGTAGATTATGTTTTTCTTGGAAGCTGCACTAATGGAAGGATAGAAGATATAAGAGCCTTTGCCGGAATTGTTAAAGGAAAGAAAAAGGCTGAGGGGATAACCGCCTGGATAGTACCCGGATCAAAGCTTGTGGAAAAGCAGGCCAAAGAGGAAGGTCTTGAAAAGATACTCAATGATGCCGGATTTGAGCTCAGGCAGCCCGGTTGCTCGGCATGCCTGGCCATGAATGATGACAAAATACCGGAAGGTAAATATTCGGTCTCTACCTCCAACAGGAATTTTGAAGGCCGCCAGGGACCGGGGGCAAGAACAATGCTTGCAAGTCCCCTCACTGCAGCTGCAGCTGCCATAACAGGAAAAATCAGTGATCCCTCAGATTTTATTAATTAAACTTATACCAAAATACAATAAAGCCAATGTCAGTTGATAAATTTAACATACTTGAATCAGCATTTGTGCCACTGCCGGTTGAAAATGTCGATACAGACCAGATAATTCCTGCCAGGTTTTTAAAAGCAACAGTGCGTGAAGGCTTTGGCGAGAAGCTGTTCATGGACTGGAGATATGATGAAGATGAAAAGGAAAAAGATGATTTTGTTCTAAATAACAAAAAGTATTCCGGAAGCATACTTGTCGCAGGAAGGAATTTCGGAAGCGGGTCAAGCAGGGAACATGCTGCCTGGGCTATATACGACTATGGCTTTAAGGTTGTGGTATCCAGCTTTTTTGCAGACATCTTTAAAAATAATGCCCTTAATAATGGCTTATTACCGGTACAGGTATCTCCCGGCTTCCTTGAAGATCTCTTTATGGAAAACTCTAAAGATGCCGGGTGTATGCTAAGGATTGATCTTCCTGAACAGGAAATCACTATACTGAAAAACGGCAGAAAGGAAAAATTTGATATCAATCACTATAAAAAAGAATGCCTGCTAAATGGCTATGATGATATTGATTACCTGTTAAGCATGAAAGAGAAGATACTTGAATTTGAAAAGAAACTCTAAACCAGGGACCATGACTATAGAGATAATGGATACAACACTTCGCGACGGAGAGCAAACCCAGGGGGTTTCCTTTTCTCCCCTCGAGAAGTTGCATATAGCATCACTTCTGCTTAAGGAGGTGGGTGTTGACAGGATTGAGGTTGCCTCGGCGAGGGTCTCTGAAGGTGAGTTCGAGGGAACAAAAAAAATAATGGACTGGGCTGCAGAGAATGGCTATACCGACAATGTTGAAGTGCTTGGTTTTGTGGATGGGGATATTTCTCTCGACTGGATACAAAGAGCCGGGGGACAAACCATAAACCTGCTGACAAAAGGTTCACTGAATCATGTAAGGGGACAACTAAAGAAAACTCCTGAAGAACACCTGGCCGATATCAATAAGCTCCTTGAAGAAGCTGAAAAGAGAAATATCAATGTAAATATATATTTCGAAGACTGGTCGAACGGAATGAAAAATTCGATTGATTATGTTTACTTCCTTGTTGATGCCCTGCAGGAAAAAAACATTAAACGATATATGCTGCCCGATACCCTGGGAATACTTAACCAGGAGGAGACTGCCAGGTATATAGGACTGATGGTTGATCGTTATCCCTGTCTTCATTTCGATTTCCATGCCCATAATGATTACGACCTGGCTGTTGCCAATGTATATTCAGCAATAAAAGCAGGTGTTAGGGGAATACATACTACCGTAAACGGACTGGGTGAAAGAGCAGGGAATGCACCCCTTTCAAGTATTATAGGTGTTTTGAACGATCATCTGGGTGTTAAGACCGGGCTTAATGAGTCTAAGATCAATAAGATAAGCAGCCTTACCGAGACATTTTCGGGACTCAGGATCCCGGCCAATAAACCTATAATCGGGGATAATGTTTTCACACAAACATCCGGAATACATGCCGATGGAGACAGTAAGAACAAGCTCTACTTCAATGACCTCCTGCCTGAACGCTTTGGAAGGAAAAGAAAATATGCCATGGGCAAGCTGTCAGGTAAGGCAAACATCGTCAAAAACCTTGAAAAGCTGGGCTTGCACCTAAGTCAGGAATCACTCAAAAAGGTAACTCAAAAAGTTATTGAACTGGGAGACAAAAAAGAAAATGTCACAACCGAGGATCTCCCTTATATTATCTCTGATGTACTGGCGAATAATAGCAGGGAACATAGCGTTTTTATAAAGAATTTCTCCCTGTCATTATCATCCGGCATGAAGCCTCTTGCAAGTATCCAGCTTGAAATAAACGAGAAACTGTATGAAGAGACATCTATTGGGGACGGGCAATACGATGCATTTATGAAGGCTCTGTGGAAGATATATGACAGCCTCGATAAGGAACATCCTGTATTGACAGATTACAGGGTTTCCATACCCCCGGGCGGCCGGACAGATGCCCTGGTGGAGACAAAGATCAGCTGGCAGTTCCAGGACAAACAGTTTGTGACCAAGGGCCTGGATGCCGACCAGACCGAAGCAGCAATAAAGGCAACCGAAAAAATGCTTAATATATTAGAGGGCTAAGCGTAAATAAACGTGGAAATCCAGACTATAGGGAAAGAGAAAATGATATAAATAGAAAAAAATAAAAATGAAATTAAATATTGCAGTACTCCCGGGCGACGGGATAGGAAAAGAAATAATTGAACAGGCAAAGAAAGTTGTTGTGGCCATAGCTGATAATTTCGCACACGATGTAAACTTCACACATGCCATTGTGGGTGCCACCGCCATAGATAAAACCGGCAACCCCTTCCCGGATGAAACATTTGAGATATGCAAAGCCTCTGATGCCGTTTTATTTGGGGCCATTGGTGATCCTAAATACGATAATGACCCAAAAGCAAAAGTTCGTCCCGAGCAGGGACTTCTGTCCATGCGTAAAAAACTGGGACTTTATGCAAACCTCAGGCCTGTAACAACATTCAAGTCACTACTTGGCAAGTCCCCCATAAGGCAGGACCTCGTGCAAAATGTTGACATACTGGTTATAAGGGAGCTTACAGGAGGAATATACTTCGGGGAAAAAGGAAGAACAGATAATGGAAATACTGCCTTTGACACAAACACATACACCCGCGAAGAGATTGACAGGATAGTAAGACTGGCATGTGACTATGCTATGAAAAGGGATAAGAAGCTTACAGTTGTTGACAAGGCCAATGTGCTTGAGACATCCAGGCTGTGGAGGGAAACTGCCCAGGAGATAATAAAGGAATATGATGGCCTGGAGACTGAATATATGTTTGTAGATAATGCTGCAATGCAGCTGATACAGGGACCCGGCAATTTCGACGTGATGGTAACAGAAAACATGTTCGGTGATATACTTACCGACGAGGCAAGTGTTATAACCGGCTCGCTGGGACTCTTGCCATCTGCCTCAATAGGAAGCTCAACATCGGTCTTTGAACCAATTCATGGATCTTATCCCCAGGCAGCAGGAAAGAACATCGCCAATCCGCTTGGCACGATACTTTCAGCAGCTATGATGTTTGAATATGCGTTTAATTTAAAAGATGAAGCCAGGCTTATTGAAGAAGCAGTTGAAAAATCTCTGGAAGAAAATTATTCAACCGAAGATATTAACAGAAATAATCCACGCTCAACATCCGAAGTTGGCGACTGGATAGTAAAGTTTATTCAAGGAATTAAATAAGAGCTTATCAACAGGCTTGATAGAAAGCCTTCCCTGATTATGACTTCTTCCCTGAACAGGACTCAAGAAGCATAAATCGGATAGAAAGAAGAATTGGACGATGGTAAACTGTCGCTTAAGTGGCATGCATCTATTCCCCGGAAAAACTTCATACTGTGATTCTTTAATCCCGAAATGGCTCTTTATATGTTTTCATTTTCGTTCAATATCTTTTTTTAGTTTCCTGATGAAAATATTAATGTAAATCGCTTTAAAAAAAACAATTATTCTATTTGATATTACAACAAATAATCATTTAATTTGTTCCGTTGTAAATTAATCATATATTTTTTTATCTTGTAGTGTTCACAACAAAATGATTTAAAACTATTTTCATCAAAGATCCGATCCTGATTAATTTATGAATTAAACAGGCTGATTATCCGAAATATGGAATTATGACCGGGAAACAAACAAATCCAACATTTTTAATCAATAATTTATTTGCCTCCTTAAGTAAATCTGAAAAACGTGTTGCCGAATTTGTTCAGAAACATATGGATGAAACAGTAGTATTAACCCTGCAGGGACTTGCAGATAAGTGTAATACAAGTGATGCAACTGTGCTCCGTTTCTGTCGTTCATTAGGTTATCATGGTTTTGCAGACTTTAAAGTGTCATTGGTCCCCGAACTGTTACGATCTGGGGAAAAAGCCTATATTGATGTAAATAGCCAGGAAGAACCACAGGATCTGCGAGAAGCATTCAGACAAAATTTTATTATCCAGACTGATTCGACACTTCAAAATTGTAATGTTGATACCCTGGGATTAATTGCATCAAAAATTTATAAAGCCAATAAAGTAGTACTTGTCGGCATAGGTGGTTCAGCAGGGGTTGCTGAAATATTTTGTGATTCACTTGGCAGCCTTGGAATTTTCAGTAATTTTTTCAGAGACCGTTCACTGATACAGAATATTATTCCAATTCTAAAACAGGATGATGTAGTTGTTGGCATTTCACATTCCGGAGAAACAGAAGAAATTGTAAGAGCAATTGATAAAGCCAAAGAGTATGGTGCTACAACAGTTGGCATTACAAATTCTTCTCAATCAAAAATAGCAAGCATTGCCGAATTTCCATTAACAACCGGCGTGCCTGTGAATATGATGGGAAGTTATTCCTGCCAGGCCAGAATATCCCAGTTAGTCATTCTGGAATTGTTACTGAGTGAAATTGCAAAATTATTTATTAATAATCCAAATAAAAAATAACGTGTTAGGAGAACCAACATTAATACCGGGAAACAATAGTTTCAAAAAAGATCCAAAATATGAATTATGGAGATATAAAATATTTGGGATAACATGGCTGGCTTATGCCGGATTTTATCTTACGCGAGCCTCATTTTCTATTGCCAAAATTGGAATCACAGGAGATCCTGACATTGATTTGTCTATTGAGCAGATAGGTATGATTGATGGCCTCTATCTTATCGGTTATGCTGTAGGAATGTTTGTCTGGGGAATACTTGGTGATAAATTTGGAACCAGGAAAATAGTTCTTGGAGGATTAACAGCATCTATTGTTGCCGGCTTTGCAATGGGCGTTTCTTCAGTTATGCTGGCATTTGGTGTCTTTTCACTTATTCAGGGACTAAGCCAATCTACAGGATGGGCCCCTCTGACAAAAAATGTCTCTTCCTGGTTCTCATTAAAAGAACGCGGTGTGGTTATGGGATGGTGGGCAACAAATTATACTATTGGCGGTTTGGTTGGGGCTCCTATTGCAGGATTTGCTGCAGCATATTTCTTGGATTGGAGATATGCATTTTTTATTCCTGCCCTCATACTTTTGATTGTTTTGATCTTATTTTATTTTATCCAGAAAAACAAGCCCAAAGATGTAGGTCTTCCAAGCATTGAGGAGTATCATAATGAACCTGTATCTAAAGTGCTGGATGAAAATGGCGATGAAAAAGTGTCTGAAGGATCATGGAAACTGATTGTTGGTGTTATAAAGAATCCTATGGTTTTACTGCTTGGCTCCATGTATTTCTTTTTAAAACCCACCCGGTATGCAATCCTGTTCTGGGGCCCCCTGTATATTAGTGAATCACTGGGGAAAGGAGCTGCAGAATCGGCCGTTATAAACGGGGCATTTTTCCTGGCAGGTCCTTTGTCTGTATTGGCTGGCGGATATGCTTCTGATAAGTTATTTCAATCACGTCGAATGCCATATAGTGCTATTTCAATGATACTCCTGGCCATTCTGTTATTTTTCTTCGATGATATTGCAGGTGCTTATCACAGTAGTATGGTTTCAGCCGGACTCTTGTTTATGCTGGGATTCTTTCTTTATGGGCCGGATTCACTTGTCAGTGCTACTGCTGCAGTCGATTTTGGAACAAGTAAAGGAGCTTCAACAGCATCTGGTATAATTAATGGTATGGGTTCTGTAGGTGCAATTATAGGAGGTACAATCCCCGGGTTTTTTAAGGAAACCTGGGGCTGGAATGGTGTTTTTATGATGTTGGCAATATCTATTTTAATAGCCAGTATGCTAATGATCTCTAAATGGAATGCGCTTCCAAAAAGCGTTGATAAATAACAAGAACTAATAGAAAATAATAATATGAGTAAATCAGGAAAACTTCTGTATAACTGGCCGGATAACAATTTCGATGAGTCATTAAAATTTCATGATGCATCACAGTTAGGCGATATTCCATATGACGTGGCAATTATTGGGGCAGGCATAGTAGGTTCTGCATTAGCCTATCAGCTTTCACAATACAAAGTAAAAGTTTTGTTAGTCGAAAAAAACTATGATGTAGGTGAAGGAACAACTAAAGGAAGTAGTGCAATAATACATACAGGCTTTGATGCTGCAATTGATACTCTGGAATCAGAACTGGTAACAAAAGCCTCTTTAGAATGGCCAGAACTAGCGGCAAAGCTTAAAATACCTCTCAGAAAGTGTGGGGCAATTGTTATTGCCATTGATGAAGAGCAGGAAATACAATTGGATAAAGTTTACGAAAAAGGGATAAAAAATGGTGTGACTGATATTCAAAAATTAAGTGGAAAAGAGGTAAAAGAAATAGAACCAAATGTATCAGAAAAAGTCAGAGGGGGTGTTCTTGTGCCGCGGGAGTCACTTGCCGATCCCTTCTCTGCCTCGACTGCATTTTCAGAAATAGCACTACAAAACGGAACTGATATTATTCTTGGTGTTGAAGTTACAGCTATTGAAAATAAAAGTGAAAAGATAAAAACTCTTGTTACGGCCTGTGGTAAAAAAATAAAAACAAAAAGAATTGTAAATGTTGCCGGCCTTGGCAGTGAACATTTGGCCAGGATCTATGGGGGAGAAGAATTTGATACTAACCCGCGACGAGGACAGTTCCTGATCTTTGATAAATACAGTGGATCTGAAATAAACCGGATTTTCTTACCTATTCCAACTGCAAAGACCAAAGGGGTCCTGGTAGCTCCAACTATTTTTGGCAATTTACTGGCAGGCCCAACGGCAGAAGATTATCCTCACAGTTATGAAAATATTTCAGAAACTACTACAGAGCAACTTCAGTTATTAAAAGAGGGTGCTTCAAAACTATATCCCAAATTACAGGAACAGCCTGTAATTAATATCTTTGCCGGTGTTCGTTCCAACTGTAAACAAGGAAGTTACTGGATTAGGTGTAATGACAATAGCCCGGGGATAATAACGGTTGCCGGTGTTCGTTCAACAGGCTTTACATCTTCACCCGCTTTAGCCCGGTATCTGATTGGTAAATTACAAGATGAACTCGGATTGAATTTAGAAGAGGATCCTGATGCAATCGATAGCCGCCCGGAAAACAAATGGCCCGGCTGGTGGAAACCGGGATATAATATAAAAGAATTGGTTGATGAAAACCCGGACAATGGTAAAATAGTATGCTTTTGCGAACAAATTACCAAAGCTGATGTTATTCGTCAACTTGATTCTCCTTTAAAACCACGCACTTTAGATGCAATAAAACGCCGAACCCGTGCAGGAATGGGAAGATGCCAGGGATTTGACTGCATGGTACCTATTGCTAAAATTATTTCAGACCATTGTAAAATACCGCTGGCCGAAATCAGCAAACGCGGACCCGGGACTGAAATATCTTCCACTTCAACTTCAAATAATTAATTCAAGGGAGACAAAAAAATGAATTCAAATAAAGATTATAAAGCTATTATCATAGGAGCAGGTCCCGCCGGTGTGGGTGTGGCAATGAAGTTATACAACAGTGGGATTAAATCTGTTTTAATACTTGACCGCAATGATAAAATTGGCGGTATACCCTCTTTTTACAAAAGGGAAAAAGGTGGAGTAAAAACATTTATGAGATGGTCAAGAGGCGCCTACCCGGTTTTTGGTCAGGACTTTGCAAAATGGCTTGAAAAATTAATATCTAAAACTGATATTGAAGTAAAACTGGATAGCCTGGTTTTAGAAATTGATGCAAAAGGAAAGACTGTGACTTTTGTTAATCCAAAAGATGGAAAGTTGAGTGTTTCTGCTGAAGCAATAATAATGGCAAGCGGTTCAAGGGAAGAAAATATTGCAGAGAGAAAATGGCTTGCCGGTGCCAGACCCTCAAGGGTAATGTACACAAAACAGTTGCTCAACTTCGATAAAAATGATTTGCTTCCAATAAAAAAACCTTTAATAATCGGATCGGATGTAATTGCATATGCAGCAGCAGCAAAACTAAAAGCCGCCGGTTCATCTGATGCTATTATAGTGGATAACACCAGCAATCCTAAATGCCCGATTCATGAAAGACTTTATTTCAGATTCTGGACTAATCCGTCCTTCCATGGTTTTAATGCAAAGACAATGGAAATAGAAGGAAAAGAATCTGCAACCGGTATCAGGGTAAATGGCGAGCATTTTGATTGTGACGGAATAGTTATTAGCGGAGAGCTTATTCCAAACAGCGAACTGGCCTTAATAGGAGATCTGAAAGTCAATGTACTTTCAAGAATTCCTGTGATCAATAAGAATAATCAGCTCTCAGAACCAGGATGGTTTGCTGCCGGAAACATACGTGGTGGCTTTCATGGTGCTGAGTGGTGTTATTTTAATGGCAAACGTACTGCAGTCTCTGTACTTAAATATATTAACAAAAAATGATAATTAAGGCAGCATGAATTCTTCCTGCAACTGCTGCATTCATAATAAAAAACTTTCAAAGAAATTAAACCTTTAAAAATAAACACTATGAAAAAAAGTAAAATAATCAGGCACTCATTTTCATCTTTATTGCTAATTAGCAGTTTTATGGCTTCTTTGTTTATTTCAGCAAGCAGCCTGTTTGCTGCTCCTCCTGAAAAAACAGGGATAATAAAAACTCATGGAGATGGCTTTTATGAAATAAAAGCAAACGGACTCAAAGTCCTTCACCTTAAAGGAACCGGGTATGAGAGAGGTTATCAATATGGTATAATGTTAAAAAATGAGATTGAGGAATCAGTAAAAACCGGAACAACAATGTTTGCCACTTACATTGGCGACGGTGATTATGATCTGGGTTTAAAAAGGATATTCCTCGGTAAAGAAAAAATGGAACAATATATTCCAACTGAATTCATGAATGAAATGAAAGGTATGGCCGATGCTTTAAAGGATAGTGGATCAGACCTCACATATGACGATATTATCATGTGGAATACAATTAATGACAGCAAGATGCTTCATAAAGGCCCCTGCTCTATTGAGGATGACCTTCCTGCCGGGATAAGGCAACCCTATTTCGAAAGGGGAGGTTGTATGTCTGCCGCCGCTTTTAAGGATGCCACTGCCGATGGTAAAATGATAGTAGCAAAAAACATGGATTGGTATGCTACACAGGAAATGATGAACAATCCCCTGCTACTCATTGTTAAGCCAACAGACGGAGGTTATGGTTATCTCACACCAGTATTTCCAGGCTGGTTTGCCTGCATAGAAGGTATGAATGAAAAAGGAATTACTACAGGACTGCAAATCAGTAAATCGGATGTAGAAACAATTAAGGGTGCCGGATGGCATGCACTTACTGCTTTAATTTTAAAATATACAGACGAGATAGACGATGCTATAAATATTATCACCGTTTATCCAAGGCCCTGCGGAAATATTTTTCAGGTAAACGACGGAAATGCAGGTAACTCTATTGTCATTGAGACCACTGCAAACGCCTTAGCTTTACGCTATCCTGCAGAAGGAAAAAACATCCTTTGGACAACAAATCATTTCAATTGTTATCCTGGCTGGGAAGGTTATGAGGGTTCGATCAATATGCCTGCTAAACAGGAAAAATTCTACAAGCTGGATATTAGTTCAATTGAATCCTGGCAAAATACTATCCCAATGTGGACAAAAGGCCGCTTCGACAGAACAAGGGAGATATTTAATGAGACTTATGGAAAGATTACTGTTGAAAGCATGACTTCTCTGATAAGCGACCGCTACTGTATGAAAAGAAAAGAATACGTTGAGTGGGATGTTCTGGATGCAGCTTCAATTGCTGATATTTGGGCAAACAACAAAGTTATTGGGAAAAATATTCAATACTATAAAAGCGATAGAAAAGGGGATGTAACCTATACCGGCGGCACTGTCTGGAGCCTTGTAATGACACCTCTTAGCGGTGATCTGTGGATAGCAATGGCCGGACAGGTCCCTGCACAAAGAGGAGAATTCATGCACATTAACCTTTTAGAAGAATTAGCAAAAATGGAATAATAATGAAACAAGTATTGATTCAGCTAATATTCTTTCTGATAATTTATAGTGCTGATATATACGGACAATCAGCAATAATTACCCAGGAATTAGAACCTCATCCATATCTTGAACTCAATGAGTGGTATGCCCACGAAGGGGATCTGAGTATTGAAGAGGTAATGAAAGATGATCCATCCATCTGTAATACTAAGAAGTTAAATATTCCGTTCTGGGAAAAGAAAGGAATCAAGTGGTTCAAGAAGGATGTTGTAATTCCTGAAACCCTCGCTGATCTTATGTAATATTGCATATCCATTTGGTGACGACTCTGACGGCGGGATAATTGATGAATTTGAACTGAAGCATTAAATGAACTGGACTAATTTTCATACTCACAGTCATTATTGTGATGGTGAAGGGCACCTGGAAGACTATATAAGAAAAGCTATAAATAAGAAAATGTTTGCTATTGGCTTTTCCGGTCACGCTCCGGTAGATTTTAATTCATATTGGCATATGAAAAAGGAGAGTTTAGATGAGTACCTGAAGGAAATTAGCGATTTGCAAAATAAATACAGTAAATATATCCGAATCTATTCCGGATTAGAAGTAGATTATATACCAGGTATTATAGGACCAGAAAATTTCCGGGAACGGCAGTTAGACATAATAATAGGTTCAATACATTATGTCGGACAGTTTGAAAATGGGGAAAACTGTAGTATTGAGGATACAAAAGAAGAATTTGACAGAGGACTTGAAGCGATCTTTAATAATGACATTAAAAAGCTGGTAGGAACCTATTACGCCAGAATGATTTCAATGATCAGGAATGATCCACCTGATATAATTGGACACTTGGATATAGTTAAGAAGAAAAATCACCACAACAGATATTTTCACGAAGAAGATAAATGGTACCAGGATCTTGTAACTGAGGTGATTAAAGCTATTTCAGATTCAAATTGTATCGTTGAACTCAATACCAGAGGATATTATAAGGGATTTACCAGGGAATTTTATCCCAGCAAATGGATATTGGAGAAATGTTTAAAATACGATATTCCTGTTACCATAAATTCAGACGCACATCATCCTGATGATATTGACAACAGTTTTAATAAAGCAGCCTCACTTCTTTTAAACATCGGATATAAGCATGTACATATCTTCGATATGGGTAATTGGCATAAGGTGAGTTTACAAGAGAACGGATTAGAAATATAGCCATAAAAGCCCGGAAGAGACAGTCTTGCATTTGCAATTAAAACTGACTATTAAGATATTGCATTAATCCCTGCCCCTTAGTGCTTTGCGGATAGATGCTTAGTATCTTCTCTGCATATGGCCTTGCTTTTTCTATATCACCGGTCTTAATATAGTGGTCGGCCAGGGCATAAAGAAAATCTAAATTCCCGGGTTCCAGTGCAATGGCATTCAGCAGGTTTTTTTCAGCCGACTCATTATCCTTAAGGAACTGCTTAATAAGAGCAAGATTATAGAATATTCTTGCTCTGTCAGGCATTTTATTCCCTGCAATCTCAAGGTAGGTGGCAGCTTCTTCGTAATTATTCATTTCAGCCAGCAGTAGTGCAAGTGAATAATATGCTTCATGCACATCGGGGTGCTTTTCAGTAATATCGCGTAACAATGCTTCAGCCTGAGCATTATTTCCCATCTGGTTATAAAGGAGCGCAAGGTTCATCTTAGCCGGGAAGAACTGGTCGTCAATACGAATAGCCTCGCTGTAGTTGTCAACAGCTTTCTGAAACTCTCCTGTATTAGCATAATATATGCCCAGGTTATGCCTTCCCCCCGGGAAGTCAGCAGTATATTCCTGGCATTTAATATATTCCTCAATAACCTGCTTATAGCTTTTCTTATAACTTTTCTCAATTGCATCAGGTGGCAGGGCACTAAGCTTAAATGCAGCCGCAATGCGTACCGCCCTTACCGGGTCATGAAGCATTTCACCAAGCTTCGCAGCATAATCATCCTGCGAAATCATAAAATAATATTGCACTCCTGCATGCCTCACTACTGCTTCCTGGTCGCTCATAGCCATTTCCAGAGCATCCAGACTTTTTTCATTGCCGTATGAGGCTATCTGCGAAAGAGCCGTTGACCTGACAACAGTCCCATACAGGTCGCTATGAGCAATATCGATCAGTTCATCCAGTGTTTCAGGCAGATTTTCACCGGCCCGGGCAAAGATGCTGCCGTAATGAACTTTCCTGTTCTTGCCATACCACTCATTTATCTTTTCTACAGCCCAGCCGGCAGATTCATCTTTATGACATCCGTTACATGCATTAGGAGTTCCATTGCTCAGACTAATATCGGGACGGGGTATTCTCATGCTATGATCCCTGCGAAAATCAACACCCATAAAATACTGTCCCGGCATATGACAACTCACACATAAGGCCCCTTCGCCAACATAAAAGGTAGTATCCCCAAAGACCAGGTCCTCACCGGCCTCACCGGCATATTTATGAAAATGATGCTGGTATGTATCATATTCCACCTTTTTATGGCACTGCAGGCAAAGCTCATTATCATCCAGCACCAGCTTCCCGCTGTGTACGTTATGACAATCATTACAACGGACATCATTATAATACATCCTGCTCTGCAAAAAGGAAGCATATACATAGTCTTCCTCAAGTATCTGTCCGTCAACATGATAGAATGGCTCACTAATATTCTGCGGTATGAAGTAATCCAGCATGTCATCATATGAACCGGGAAAATCGTCAAGTACAGATCTCCTGGCATGACAGCGTGCACATTGCTCAACATATTTCTTAGTTTCTATATTGCTTGTCTGCACAATGAGTCCGAAATTAGAATCCATGGGCCTTGCAATATCCGGGAGCTTTGCCCATTTTATATGTTCTTCCCCGGGTCCGTGACAGGCTTCACAACCCACATTAATATCCGACCACGTAGTATGAAACTCATGACTTTCTATATCATAACCTTTCTTCAGGTCGGTAGAATGACAGTCAGCACACATGCCGTTCCAGTTCTGAGCGTTATTGGTCCAGTAGAGCCAGTCGTCCGGGTGAATATTCATTCCTGAATATATGGTATCAACCAGGTCGTACCACTCCCCTTTTTCCGTGTTCCAGGCCAGGTTAAGACATTGAAACCTCCCATTTTCCATGGGAACGAGGTATTGTTGCAGGGGAGTATAACCAAAAGTATAGGCAAGCTGGTAATCATCCATTTTGCCATCTATACCGGCTGTATGGACAAAGTACTTACCATCCCTGGTATAAAACCTGCTTGTTATTCCGGACTTACTTGTAAACCCGGCATTATTAAAATCTCCCAGTACTGTTTCGGCTATGGCCGTATCCATGGCCCTGGCATGATCCGACTCCAGCCACAGGTCGTTTTCCAGCTTATGGCATTCAGTACATGATTCAGTTCCTGTATATGCTATCTCATCATTGGTCTGCAATAAACGCTCCTGTGCCTCCCGGGAATGCCTTAGCACATATATGGGAAAGGATAGTATAATTACCAGACTGGCTACAAAAGCTGTTATCTTCCGGTTATGCATAAGTTAAGTCGCTCTTTTCAAATTTTCTACGCCTGATCTTTTTATCCAGATCCACCATTACCTTACCTTCTTTTACAATCACCTTATAAGTATCCAGGGCATGGGGAGCCGGAGGCTTTAACACATCTCCAAAACGGTTAAACTCTGAAGAATGACATGGACAAATGAATTTATCCTCATCCTCATTCCAGTGGATTGAACAACCCAGATGAGTACATTTTAACGACAGAGCCAACATCCCCCCGTCGGAATGTCTTACAAGATATAGCCTGCCATTACTGTAAGGATATACCTCTCCTGGCTTGATATCTTCCAGGCGTCCTATCACCTTCAGCCGGTCGGAATTATGCCTCTCTCCCCTCTTCTTTCCCGAGACCAGGAAGGATAATGACAGTCCCAGGAACTCAATCCCTGCCACCACTCCTATCCATATCCATATCTTATTTAAAAAAGATCTTCTGTTCATTATTTTTATTTTTTGCCATTTTATTATTTCTTTTTCATGTTCTCCCCTGCAGCCCGGCTACAAGCTAATATGAACTCTAACGCATCCATGGCCAACACAACTCCATCCCTTCTCCTCTAAACCATATTCCAATAAACATTAAAACCAGGTATGAGCTTATTATAAAGACAAATATCCCCTGTACAATCTCATTCATATTGTAATTTCCTTTCCTGCTTAGCCACAATACAAATAATGCCATTAAGAACAAGAACATAAAAAAGGGTATCAGTCCGTTTATAATAAAAGCCCTGACACCTGAAGATGCTTCCACCATGTCAGGTATCAATTCGCTGGCCAAAACCAGGACCGGCACAAGTAAAAGAGTAACTAAGGCAATCTTTTTACTCAATCTCTTTCCTTTATCCGAACTAAACCATATCCCTGCCCTGTCTTCCCTGAACCTGAGAAAAGTAAGGCTGAACAATGAAATAATAAATAAGAAAGGAATAAGTATTGCAGCAAAAAAAGGATGTAAATGCATAAGCAGCTCCTGGATTCCCATAAAATACCAGGGAGCCTTGGCAGGGTTGGGACTAAGGGCCGGATTGGCCCTCTCAAGCAATGGGACATTTCGCAAAGAACTTACAAGAAAAATCAGGGCAAGCAAAACCAGGGCAACAACAAATTCACGAGCAACAAGATTTGGATATACTTGCACCTTTTCAATGTCTTTATCTCCTGCCCCACCAGGGATTACCACTCCACCTGCTTTTCGAACTTTCCAGAAGTGAAATGCCATCAGGATCACAATGCTTAAGGGAAATATCCCGGTATGGAAATTATAAAAATTCAAAAGAGTGATTGCGCCAACATCCTCCCCTCCACGAATTACAAGCATCAGCTTTTCTCCTATAAAGGGCAGGTAGTCAAGCATACTGGTGGCTACTGTTACCGCCCAGAATGAAAGCTGGTCCCAGGGAAGCAGGTAACCGGAGAAATTTGAAAAAATAACCAGCAAGAGTAATACCACCCCTATAATCCAGTTCCCCCTGCGGGGTGGTTTATAAGCTTCTGTAAATACTACCCTGAGCAAGTGAAAGAATACCAGCACAACCATCAGCATACCTGCAGTATGGTGAATATTCCTCACAAACTGTCCCATGAATACATCCTGCTGAATTGAAAGAATTGAATCATAAGCTTTTTCCGGGGATGGCTGGTACACAAATCTTAAAAGAATACCTGTAAAAGCCTGTAATACAAAAAGCAGGGCCAGCATACCTCCAAGTCCGAATGTATGATTAAAGGCTATACTCTTTTTTGGAATTCTCACAGGATGCAGGTGAAGCACAAGATTCCTGAATACCACGCCTGCATAAACTTTACTGCCTGTAAGAGAACTATTCACTTTTTGAGGATTCTGCTTCATAAATCAGATACAAAAATAATCTTTATGTCGTCAATTGTACAACAGTCAATCATTTATCTGTGTCTTTAAGTTCCATATACTAATCTTATACCTAAAAAATGTATACTAAACCTTGTTTTATTCACTCTTATCATAAATACTGTTTATTAAGTCAATCTTTTTTGCAGCTATTTAGAATAGTTATAAATTTGTGACAAATTATTAAAATTAATTAACAGATATGCTTAAACAAAAGAAAACGATCAGTTACACTATATATGTACTTTTCATTACAATCCCGCTTTTATTCTTTTCCTGCTATCCCGGAGGAATAGAATACTACAATGAGTCAGACATTATTCTTACAATGTATGACGACCAGTTTGACTTTGCTGACAATTCAAACTATTTCATGCCCGACACTATTATCCATGCTATTGAAGAAGGTGAAGAAGATAATATAAGTCGTGCTTATGATGGTCCTATCTTAGACCAGATAGCAGATCAAATGTCAGCTGCCGGATACACCAGGTTAGAAAGTAATATAATTACCGATTCTGTTCTGGTTGATTCTGCCGATGTTGTTTTATCTGTTGTTATTACATCATCTGAATACACTGGGATTGGTTACATACCCGGTGGCGGTGGTTATTGGGGCTGGTATCCCGGCTGGGGCTGGGGCGGAGGTTATTACCCCGGCTACCCATGGTGTCCTGGTTATGGATGGGGTTATCCATATACTTATTCTTATTCTACGGGCAGTCTTTTTATTGAAATGATTGACCAGAACAGCATTAACTACCAGGGAGACAATAATGAACTTCCTATTACATGGCAAGCTACAATAAACGGGATGCTTAGCGGCAACCAAAATAATATGCAATGGAGAATTGACAACGGTATTGAGCAATGTTTTAAGCAGTCTCCTTACCTGTCAAACTAAAATAGCAGTATCAACCAACGAAACATTTTAACGAAATGAAAAGAATAAAAACAATTATAGCTTTAAGCGTACTGCTTATTTCAATAAATACTTACGGACAGGAATTCTATACAAACATGACATATAATATCTCTGTCCCTATGGGTGAGACAGCCGATTTTATCTCAAATACCAGCTTCAGAGGAGCTACATTTAACATGGGCCGCTTCCTGACTGATAAAATAGCAGTTGACATGAGATTTTCATGGAATACCTTTTACCAGGCCATGGACTTTGATACTTATACCAGCGATAACGGACTCATATCTGTTTCCGGCACGCAATTCAGGTATATCAATGCTTTCCCAATCACTCTTGGAGCCAGATATGTTTTAAATGCATCAAGTAACTTCTCTCCCTATTTTGCAGCGGGACTGGGTACTTATAAAATAAACGAAAGGCTGGATATGGGTATTTATTCTAATGAGATAAGAAAATGGCACTTTGGAATGTATCCTGAGCTGGGATTCTTTTACCGCTTGTCTTATGATGTTGGAATAAACATGTATGCCCGTTATGACCATGCTTTTAAGACAAGCAGTACAAAAGCATATTCTTATATAGCATTCGGACTTGGATTCCATTTTACCAAACTGTAAATAATCAGACAATAATATGAAAAAACTAATATTCATAAGCCTGGCTCT
Source organism: Bacteroidales bacterium (assembly GCA_029932855.1). GTDB lineage: Bacteria > Bacteroidota > Bacteroidia > Bacteroidales > VadinHA17 > JAYEGO01. The sequence continues at coordinate 52,556 of JAOZPG010000011.1, forward strand.
TAGCCTCCTGCTATTACCACTCAAAACATTTTCACAACAGGGAATTGAGATATCTGCCTATTCGGGCTGGATGCTGGGTGGAAAAGTAAACCTCTATAATGGAAAACTTCAGATCGACGACGGGAATAACTGGGGTTTTACATTATCATATAATGTTGCTCCCGGAATGCATGCCGAATTCATGTATAACAGGCTTGTTTCTGACCTTATCGTAAGGGAATATGGTGATCCTCCTTATGTTGCAACTGAAATTGCAACACAGTATTTCCAGTTAGGCGCTGTTAGGGAATTGATGTATGATGGTGCAATAAGGCCATTTGGTACAGGCGGACTGGGAGTTGCAATTTTTTCCGACCGTATAGGCTATGAAAGTGATGTTTGGAGAATGTCTTTTAGCCTGGGGGGAGGAATAAAAATATTTCCGGTTGAACGGATAGGTATCAGGCTGCAGGCAAGAATGCTTGTACCCATGTACTTTAACGGTATTTGGATGGGTATCGGAACAGGCGGCAGCAGTGGCGGAGTAAGTGCAAGCTCTTCTATCGTTCAGGGAGATTTTACCGCTGGACTGATACTTGCATTCTAATTATTAAATTAAAACAAACATTCTGCTATTCATTATAAAAAAACAATCTTATTCACACTAAGCTTGTGAAAAACGATCTTTTATCAAGAATAGCTTAAAGCTTAGTTCCGGTTATAAATAGTATATTCAAAAAAGCCTGCCCTGGCTTGGTGATAAATACTAGTTTACAGCTGTTAAAGAAATTAAGGAAACCCTTTTGCAAGTTTGTGAAAGGGTTTTTTGCTTATAATTTGTTTAACTTGTATTTATGAAACTTTTGTTATTGCTTTATTAACCACAAATAAAATCTATAAACCAAACCTGAGTTTGCAAGCCAATAAAGCTTAGTCCTGTATTATGATATCAAAAATACTATCCGTCTGCATCCGGGTTTTTATCCTGCTCCTTCCGGCCCTGCCGGCAGAAGGACAGGTAACATATTATCCCATAGCTGAGAAACAGGATGTTAAAGGACTTTCTGTAAAATGGCTGGAGATAACCGAAAATTATACAATAATTGACTTTTTCTTTCAGCCGGAAGAAGAAACAATTATATGCCTGGATAAGGCATTCTACATTACACCTGCAGGCATGAACGACCCCCATTTTATGATCATGGCTAAACAGATAAGCATTTGTCCCAAAAGCATAAAGATAGATTCTTATAATAAGTACCTGGAATTCAAGGTCTGGTTTCCTAAACTGGAAAAAAACATAAGGAAAATAGATATAATTGAAAACAAAAAGAACAGAAATGGATTTAACATGTACAGAGTTCCAATAATTAATGGCCAGGAGACCCCATCTCCAGACAGCCTTGATATTAATGGCAATAATCCGCCAGAGTAATTAGCTTTGTAAAAAAATGTTTAAGTGATGAGAATTGATATTATAACAGTACTCCCCGAACTGATAAAGAGTCCCCTGGAACATTCAATAATTAAGAGGGCCAAAGAGAAAGGACTTGTAGAGATAGTGATACATAACCTGCGCGACTATGCTTCCGATAAATATAAGACAGTTGATGATTACGCCTTCGGGGGGGAAGCCGGGATGGTGATGAAGATAGAACCAATTGTTAAAGTCATAGAATTTCTCAGCTCTCAGCGCGATTATGATGAAATAATATATACATCCCCCGACGGGAAACCATTCTCACAAAGCACGGCAAATAGTCTGTCCCTGCTTAAGAACATCATAATCCTTTGCGGACATTATAAAGGCATAGACCAGAGAATCAGGGAAAATATCATAAGCATGGAGATATCCATAGGTGATTATGTATTGTCGGGTGGTGAACTTGCAGCTGCAGTTATAAGCGATGCAATAGTCCGACTTATTCCGGGAGTCATCTCTGATGAGACCTCTGCCCTGAGTGATTCCTTTCAGGATGGCCTGTTGGCCCCCCCGGTATATACCCGGCCTGCTGAGTTCAGAAACTGGAAAGTTCCGGATGTGCTTCTCTCGGGTAATGCAGCTGAAATTGACAAGTGGAGAATGGAACAGTCTCTGGAAAGAACAAGAAAACTAAGGCCCGGCCTTATAGATGATGATAACTGAATATTTTATGCTATTTTTCTTTTTTTCCTATTCCTGCCTTTATTGGGATCATTATGCCCAGCTGAAAAGTACGGTTAGAAGAGATTCTTTCTATTGAAGGATCATAAATATTTGCCAGTCCGTGAGCATAATTAAGTCTTATTTGTACTCCCGGATCTCCTTGCAAATGAAAATTAAGACTGCCCACAAGGGCAAAATCCATCCTTCTGAAATTATCAATTATATCTGTTCTGGTGGCTATATCCCAGTTATCATATTCATGTTCAAAGCTATCATCAGCCATAAACATCAGGCTGGCTTGAAATCCCAGGCCAAACCCCAGCCATGGAACCGGCCTGTACTGCAAAACCACAGGAAGATCAAAGTAACTTAAGCGACGGAAAGATTTCGCTCCGAAATAAATACTATCGGGTAAGGGAGTAAAATAATCATCAAAACCGAATTCCCGTACCCCCTTTGGGAGAATTGAATAAAAGAGAAGAGGCCAGAACGAGGTGATCAGACATCTTGAAATCGAAAAACAGTCCAATGGCCAGCCCCCTTCCAAACTTACTGCCTTCAATATTGCTCTGGGTAGTGAAATTCCCGCTTACATTAAGTCCGAATTCCAGTTTCTCATTATTCAGCTTATCACCAAATAAAAGGCTGATAAGTATTTGAGACTGTGCTGCGGATACAGAAAAAACCAATAGTATGATTATAATTCCCAGCTTCTTAACAGGCATAACATTTCCATTTAAAATTCAACATTATCATAAGAATAAATGCATAAGACAGTTAACGCAAGATCTTCCTTACGAAAGCCACTGTAAAATATGACATCATAAAAAGACCGGTAAAACCCTCAATACCAGACAAAACTCTTATAAAACCAGAAGGATAGTAATCTCCATAACCAATGGTAAGAAAAGTAATGGCACTATGATAAAAAGAAACAGCAAGTGGTCCCAGCTTATCCGGATCACCTATTGAAGAATATATACTGGATCCTGAAAACATCATCAGCACATAATAAAGCAGGGAGAAAACTGTATAGGCAACCAGCATGCTCAGTAAAACACGTAATGGAGCAGTTGCATATTTACCCATCTTTTCAAGTATAAGCCACTGGGAAGCATACTTTGGCCATACCCACAGCCTGTTCAATGAATTTTGTTTTACTGCCTCTTCAACATCTGCAATTGCTTCAGTCCTCTTAAACTCAACATAAGCCAGATCCTCATATTCATATTTACCTGTTATCATATAATTCTCTTTCAGGAGCCTGAATTGTTCGGATTTCTGCCTGATATTAGTTTCTTCCTGCCTGTTTATCAGATCTTTTACTTTGTTTCTTTTCCAGTCAATAAATATCTTGCCCAGCAACCTCATGCCTGTGAGATTTAATATATCCATCTTAATATCAAAATCGAATGGTTGCATGTCAATTATGTCACGGGCAATAGTATTGGACAGGTTAACATATTCACAGGATGCCAGTCTTAAATCGAGATAATGATCCAGGTGACATGAACTTAAACACAGTCTTTTCAATCTTGAATTATAGAAACTGAGATTGCCACTACCAAAGTCTGAGTTCTCAAGCCTGAGTTCTGAATTATCAAATTCAAGGAGCTCAAAATTCTTGTTCCCCTCACCAAAACTCACCCTCTTCATTGAACATCTTCCCGAGCTTATCTGGCTTGCCTCAAAACTAATATCCCCCTTGCCAAAGACAGACCTGTTAAAGTTGATCCTTCCATCCCCAAACTCAACTGTCCTGAAGTCCACCCTGCTATCACCAAACTCTGTACGCTCAAAAGAGATATCGCCTTCACCAAATTTTGCAAAATGAAAATCCACCTTTCCCCCAAGAATACGAGCTATTTTAAAGCTTACCGGTCCATCTCCAAAATCTGCATTGATAAATGACAGTTCCCCAAAATTAAATTCAGTATTGGCAAATGAGCTTAATCCTTCACCAAAATCTGCATACTGAAAATCTTTCTTCCCATTGCCAAACACCGAATTCCGGAAGTTAACCTCCCCTTTTCCAAAACGCACATTTGAGAAATCAACATCACCTTCTCTGAAAAAAAGGCCCGAGAAATTCACATCTCCGTCTTCAAAGTGAGCAGAATTGAAGTTAACCCTTCCGTTAACAAACTGGCTGCCTTCAAAGCTGACCCCTCCTTTTTTAAAAAGAGCAAAAGAAAAATCAGTCTCCGTTTTACTGTCAAACACTGAATCACTGGATGAAAAACCATTAAGTATCACAGTAGATTTTTCCTCCAGCTTATAAAATTTACGATAATTGCCAAGTGAAAAATCAGATATATAGCAATGGTCAAGGACTAGCTCCTCTCCCCTGTTTATTGTTTTATAGATATCCTCAATATCCGGACAGCCCAGGGTTTCCTCCGAACTTGTTATGTCTTCATCATCAAGAAATGTAACAATGGCAGTCCTAGGATATAGTATCCCCCCTTCCGAAACAAACTCCTTATTTATAATTTTAACTTTTAATTTCCTGTAGTATGAAATCATAAGGTAAATATATATAAAATGGCTAATCTATCTCCTCCCTGGAACATATTTTGTTATAGCTGCAATACTTGCAGATATCCCTGTCCGCTGCCTGGCTAAAAGGGATATCTGTATTATATATCTCTTCCATAAGTTTTTTAAGCTCATCCACAAACTCATCCTGCAATGGTAAAAAGTCACCAAGCTTTTTCTTATCCATGCTTATGGCTGATGAAAATTCCCTTAAGTGCATATCCCGGATATTATAAATACCGGGTACAATTATCTCCTTATCTGCATCTGCCAAATACAACCAACAGTATAAAAAAGTCTGGAATATCTCTTTTTTTCTCTTGCTCTTGCCTCTCTCAAACAGTTCTGTTAGCAATACAAAATCTTTTCCGGCCGATCCGCTTTTATAATCAATGATCCTTGTCCTCCCATCCTGTATATCAATCCTGTCAACAATACCTTTTAGGCCCGCTCTCCCTCCATTAAAGTCTATACTCCGCTCAAATAAAGTTTCAAGCCCTTTTATCTGCAATGGAGCAATCAGGGCATCATGCTTTAAGATATTTTGTATATAGCTTATTATTACTTCCTTTATTATAATGTTAGTCTTATCTTCCTGTTTCTTGCGTACCCCTTTTTCTTTCAGCCATATACGCCGAAAAGAATCATCCAATAAACTTCTTATCCTTGCCTTGTCCTTCATAAAAGCCTTAATATCATCAGCACTCAGCAGTTTGCCTGAACCGATATAAGCTTTGTAAATATTATTGAGTACATCATGTATAATATTTCCAAAAAGAATGGGATCTATCTCCTCGCTGATCTCATCCGTCTCTCCTATCCCTGCAACATACCTGAAATAAAACTTCAGTGAACAATCCATATAAGAGTTCAGTGCGGAAGGTGAAAAACGCCTGTCTCCTCCCTCAAGGTATTTCTTAAGCACAGCCATTTCGGTCTTTCCCTTCTGAACAACAATACTCCTGGCCTCCATCCTTGCAGGGGAATACACCAGGTTCCTCTCTGTAAGCTTAATATCTGAAAGGTATTTTAACTGATAGATAAAACGGCTCTTCTCCCCCGTTTTAAATCCATCATCAGCAGTAGAATATATTAAAGTAACATTCTTTGCTCTTTGTATCAACCTGTAAAAATAATATGCATAGATACGGTCGCGGTACTCTGTTGTAGGCAGGCCAAATCCTTTCCTGAGCTTATATGGAATAACAGAATTCCCTGCTGAACTGCCCGGGAATGAACCCTCATTCATAGAAAGTATCAACAAGTTATTAAAATCCAGTGCCCTTGCTTCAAGTATCCCCATTATCTGCAGTCCCTTCAATGGCTCACCGGAAAAGGGCACACTTATATGTCTTATTATCTTTTTAAGAAGCTTCCTGAAAATAGTGGGTCCGATATAAATTTTTTCCTCTTTTACCAGGTCCGATAACCTGCCTGAAGCAATATAAACCTGAAAAATATACTCTGCCTGCAATTCAAATCCTCCCCCTTCCCTGTTAAGCATCACAATCTTATGCAGTATGGCCCTCAGGTAATCTGACAGGGCCTCTGCTCCTTCAGCCCTGGTAAATATCATGCTGCTCAGTTCATCCCTTATGAGGAATGAAGCCATGGGAAAAATCAGGTTACGTCTCAGCATCTCCTTCCTTATATTCATCATCTCCTCCCCTCCGCATGCCAGTATATACTGGTGACCCAGTATTTTTAGTACATCTTTATTATAAAACAACAATTCTCCGTCTTTGCCCGATTCCTTCAATCCCTGCTGCAGATCTATAAGGCTTTCAACCAGGCCATAAACGGGTGTATTCTTCAGAGGGAGTCCCATAGTAATATTTATGTCCTCATATTCGCCGGGTACGGAATTCATAACAACAGACAAAATATCTTCATCCGGAAGGACAACAGCAGTGTCACTTCCCTTACTTATCCCTGCCTGCTTCCATTGTTCCAGTTTCATTCCCATAATCTTTGCCTGTGCCGTGCGCCCGGGGGCAGAAATCACCTCAATAGTCTTTTTAGCTGTAAAACGGCAGGCAGGGTGTTCAGTCCTGAGGTCAGGAAATAATCTCAGGTTCTCCCGTATAAAAAAACCGGCCTCATGCTGCCTGTCATCTATGTATGAACTGTCATAATCCCAGTAAAAACCAGCCCTGCCCGATCCGTACAACTTTGACAGTATCCTTTTCTCACTTATTGTCAAAGCATTGAAACCGATAAAATAGGCCATCCTGAACCCCGGTTCTGTATCTTCCTCCATACGCTCACAGGCTTTCCTGTATGCCAGTCCCTCATAAACCGAACCCGACTTGTCGAGCATCTTCCTGAACCTGCTGTAAAGCTTGTGCATAATGCCCCATATCTCTCTGAACTCATTCTTCTCATCAGATTCCCTGGATATTTGAAAACTATCCCAGAAAGATCGTATAAGCTCTATCTGTTCCGGTTCCAGGTAACTAAAATCATCATCTATGGCTTTCATCGATTCAAGGTTCCTGAACAGATCTGCAGCATCTACCATATTCTTGTCAACATCACCAAAATCATTCAGCAAGACTTCCCCGAATAACATAAATTCATCAAAGCTTTCCGGGTTCTCAGCCTCCTGGCAATATATCCTGTAGAGGCTAAATATCAACTGCAGGGGATCTGCAGGCCGGTATCCCGACAGCTTCATCATCATCTCACTGACAGTTATTGAATGAGGTGCCCATACAGGTTTATCTATTAAGGAAGACAGCTGTTTCATAAAAAACAGCTTTGCCCTGTGCCCGGGAAAGACAAGCCAGCATTCCGGTAGGCGGTCCTTCTCCCTGGAATATATGTCACGGGCAACATCTTCAAGAAAGCTATATGTACTGCCTGGATTCATCTATTTATAAAGTACTTATACTAATTTTTGTAAAAAATCTTTTAATGCCGGCATATTTATTTTTTCCCCTCAATGTATTTTTTTCCCTGCCAGCTATTCCTCTCTTCAAGCCTTTTCTCAAACAATTCAAGAACATTGTCGCTGCGTTTCAGGTCCCACCTCGGACCGGCAATAAATTTCGGAGGAGCCTCCCCACTCACCCTTTCTACAATAAATGCCGGGTTCAGCCTCTCTATAAAATCAATAATAAATTCCCTGTATTCTTCCCATTCAAACAACTCAAAACTACCTGGGTTTTCTTTATATTGCTTAGCCATTTCAGTTCCCTTAATTATCTGAAGCTGGTGAAACTTTACATTGTTAAGAGGCAAAGCCGATAATATCTCTGCTTCCTTAAGCATATCATCCCTCGACTCTCCGGGAAGTCCGAAGATCAGATGTCCACCGGTTCTTATACCCCGGGCTGCCGTAGCCTCTATGGCCCAAAGACTCTTCTCAAAGCTGTGCTGCCTGTTTATAAGTTCAAGAGTATTGTTATAGCACGATTCAATCCCGTATTCAATGATCAGGTAGGCTTTCTCAGACAGCTCTCTGAAATAATCAAGTTTCTCCTCATCCACACAATCGGGCCTTGTCCCTATTACCAGCCCGATGATGCCGGGTAATTCCAGGGCTTCATTATATAGTTTTTTCAGATGATCAAGCGGGGCATAGGTATTGGAATACGCCTGGAAATATGCAAGATACTTTTTTGCCTTGCGGTATCTCTTCCGGTGAAATTCCATTCCCAGTTCAAGCTGCTCCTTTATTCCTTTCTGAGCTGTACAATAAGAAGGATTGAAAGCATCATTGTTACAATAGCTACAACCGCCATATGCAAGGCTACCATCCCTGTTGGGACATGTGAAGCCGGCATCCACCGAAAGTTTCTGCACTCTCTCACCAAATAAAGACCTGAAATAATTAGAGTAAGCATTGAACCTTCGCTCATGTCCCCATGGAAATCTATGTTTGCCTGATTTATTCATATTCTTTCTTCTCCTGAGTGTTATCTGCGATCTTTATCATAAAGCTTCAAGCTCTCCAAGCATTGCATACCATATATATGCTTCAACATTTCTATAGCCCATCTGCTCAAGCAGCTTTTTATAATTCATCAGCTGCTTCCTGTATCCCTCCTTCTTGAGTTCCCCGAATTTATAATCTATCACTATGGCCTTATTTCCCGATATCATAACCCTGTCCGGCCGTCTCATATCTCCCCCCGGTAAAAGTATCTCCGCCTCCGTTTTTATTTCTTCCATACTACCGTCAAACCAGGCCGAAACCGCAGGATGCCCTGTCAGTTCTTTAACAAGTTCCCTGTAATGATCCCTCTCCCGTAGTGCAATACGTCCGGAAGATGCAATGCTATCTATTGCCACATCTATATCTCTCATACTAACAATATCCTCAAACAGCCTGTGCAATATCCTGCCCTGATCAAGCTTTTCCAGCTTTTCATCGCTAAACAGCTCCTCTGTTTTCTGCTTCAGCCTTAAGCCCGGCCTTGCCGGCCAGCTCTGATATTTATCTATATTAAATGAAATGTCACCCGGCCTTTCTGTATAGCTGTGATCATCCAGGCTTCCAAGCTCCCAATAATCTTTTTCTTCATTCCAGTGCCCGGAAAACTGCACAAAAGGTTTATCTCCATTCCCGGGCAGACTTTGCTCACTAAGTAAACTCCTTTTAATAAGTCCCGCTACGCTTGTGAGTTTTTTTTCTTCCTTTCCATATATCCATAAACCTTTCTCCGAGCGGGTAAGTGCAACATACAAAAGGTTAATATTATCTATAAGTACATCCAGCTTCTCTTTAAGGTAATCTGCCTCAAACAGGGAATTCTTCAGTGTAGAGGAGTAAACAACCGGTAATAAGGGGATGTCTCTGAATGGCTTTTCTTCTGATTGGCACCAGATAACAGGCCTGTGCGAGTTATCAATCTTCCATGATGCGAAAGGAATGAAAAGATAAGGAAACTCCAGACCCTTGGCCTTATGCACTGTTAATACCCTGAGTGCATATTTGTCATCACCAGGTTTTAGCGAGCTCTTATACCCATCTTTCTCCCACCAGTCCAGGAATGAACTCAGGTCTCCTGAATCATCATTTGAATATTTCAGGATAATATCCATAAAGGCCTGTATATAGGCAATGTCTCTTCCATCTTTACCAATAGAGTAAAGCCTTATTATTCCTTCAGCCATTTCTGCAAGTGAAGCCATTTTTAGCTTTTGCAGTTCTTCATTAATAGCTGCATCTGACAGCAGTTTGCCTGCAAGCGCCTCAAAATCGCCGGGAAAGCCCATAATCCCCACAGAACCTGATACCAGGTCCTCATGCTCTATATACAATCCTGCAAGATGAACTTTGTCTTCGCTGTTAAGGAAATATGAAAAGAAGCTAAGCAAAAACCTTACTGCAGGCGAATTCTGAAGATACAAACTATCATTAGACACAATGGTAAAAGAAGAATATGCACTGCCAGGCATACCCTCCCTGAACTTCATAAGTGCCTCCACTGCCAGCCTGCTGTCTTTCCTGTCTCTTACAAGCACTGCTATTTCTCCCGGAAGCACCCCCCTCTCCAGCAAGTGTCCTATTTCGCCGGTAAACCTGCTGGCAGATTCATCCTTCCATTCCTTACCCTCAATAAAGCTAATACTCACATATCCTTCTTCAACAGCTGCCTGTTTTGATGATTCCTGGGCTTGCCCATGGTAAAGATCAATTATCCTTCCCTGCATAATTTCGGCCTCGTCCCTGTCAAAAAGACTACTGTTAAAATCAGCATTAAAATGCTTCTGCAAAACTTCAGGGGCTTTCATGAAAAGAGAATTATTGAAAGCAACTATATTCCTGCAGCTTCTAAAATTAAGCTCAAGACTCTCGGTTTCAGCCTTAAGTCCTGCCATGATCTTCCAGTCACTGTTCCTCCACCTGTAAACAGACTGTTTTATGTCACCCACCACCAGATTGCTGTATCCCTGTGCTATACTATTTTCAATAAGAGGCCTGAAGTTGGCCCATTGTATCACTGATGTATCCTGGAACTCATCCAACAGGAAATGATTGAAAAATGATCCTGTCTTCTCATATATAAAAGGAGCATCATTATTAGCTATTATCTTCCACAGGAATGTGGAAGCCTCGGATATTAAAAAGCTGTTCCTCTCTTTAGAATACTCTCTTATCTTAGCAACCAGATCGTAAAAAACACCCAGTGAATAAACCTGTTTTATTAATAAGCGGGCGGTGTAATAAGACCGGAAATTCTGTTCGGCATAGAGAGATATCTCCTGCAGCAGGGGTCTGAGACTATCCCTTATTAAAGGCAGCTTACTAATGGCATATTCCGAGGATTTGGGAAACCACATATTCTCATCTTCAACAGCTGCCCTTACATATGAGTTTAATTCATAGGCCTTTCCACTTGCTATTTTTTCAAAAAAACCCCCTACACCTTTTCCTTTTTGTCTGAAATCATCTGCTTCAAGGGAGTTTAGCTCTAATATATCAAGGCCTCTGTGACCCATCTCCTGCATGTTGCTTTGGAATTTATCTATCAAGCCGTTCATACCTTCCTTAAAACTTCCCAGCATAGTTCTCTCACTCAGTGAAGAACTAAGCTTATCCCATTGAGCCTTTACCTTCTCTGTAAAGTACTCCTGGCCCATATCAAGAAGGTTCTTACGAAAGTTCCATGAATTGCCTTCAGCTATCTTCATTCGGGCAAAGCTTATAAGCCACTTTCCAAGCTCCGGCGAATCATCAGCCTCCCGTAAAAGTGAATCTATAGATTCCTCCAGCACTCTTTCATGATCAAGTTCTACCGAATAATTATAGGGCAGGCCCAGTTCCCTTATGAAACTCCTTATTACCTTCTGAAAGAAACTGTCTATTGTCTGAACTGCAAATCCGGAGTACTGGTGGAGTATGGTTTTGAGGGCTCTTCCAGCCATCTCCCTCACCTTACTGGCTGTTAATCCTGATTTTTCAACAAGGTAAGCGGTATAATGAATCTCATCCTCACTGCTGCTTATCTCATGTAACTTCAGCAATATCCTGGCCTTCATCTCGTCTGCAGCCTTATTGGTAAAGGTAACTGCAAGAATATGCCTGAACTGCTCAGGATCTTTTATTATCAGCAGGACATAGTCCCTTGCAAGCCTGAATGTTTTTCCAGAACCGGCCGATGCCCTGTATAATTTTAGTTCTCCCAAATCATTCCTTTCCGTATGCACCAAATTTCTTTTCCAGGGCATCAACCACAGTCTCCATGCTTACGCTGTTTGAACCCTGCAGAAGAATAACATCCCCGCTCTCAAGTATTTCAAGCAGGTAGGCAGCAGCCCCTGCAGAATCCTTAAAATGCTTCCATTTCCTGTTTTTCGATTCCTCACCAATAAGCCGTGCATATTCACCAACCGTAACAAGATGATCAATGCCGGCCTTTAATTCAGCTATCACATGCCCGATATGCTTATGTGCCTCTTCACTATGCGAACCCAGCTCTACCATTTCTCCTATTACAGCAATGGTACGCCTGCCTCTTTGGGTCAATACAGAAATAGTGTCAAGTGATGCTTTTATAGAGTCAGGCGCAGCACTGTATGTACTATCCAGCAAGAGTGCACCATTCTTTAAGTATGATACAACACCTCTTTTCTCAGGCGACCTGAAAGAAGAGAACCTGCCTGCTATATCTTCATCCTTTAATCCCATTTCCCTGGCGATAATATATGCAACTGCTGCATTGTATGCATAATACCTGCCAACACAATTATCCATTGTCACCGGCAGGCCGTTCAGTTTGAATGAGGGATGTGCATTTTCACATAATTGTATATCACTTATCCTCACATCTGCATCTTTACCTGCTCCAAAAGAAACAACTTTACAAGCTGCCTTTTCAGCAATAAAGTCGTAAAAATCATCATCACGGTTTAATATCAGCATCCCCCCATTATCCATCCCCTCAAGGATTTCCAGTTTAGCCCTTGCAATATTCTCCCTGCTCTTCAAAATCTCAATATGAGACATGCCAATATTTGTGATCACTGAAATTGACGGCCTGGCTATCCTGGAAAGGTAATTGATCTGGTTCATCCCTCTCATCCCAAACTCAACAACCGAAAATTGATGATCTCTTTCCAAACGCAACAGTTCTATTGGCACCCCAAGCTGATTATTAAAGTTTTTTCGACTCTTATGGGTTTTAAACCCATGCTGCAGTACATGTGCTATAAGATCTTTGGTAGATGTTTTTCCAACACTACCGGTAACAGCTACAAGAGGTATATTCAGGCGTCCCCGCCATATCCTTCCCAAATAGCCCAATGACTCAACTGTTGAATGGACTATGAACTGTGGTATATTTATATTACTGACTTCATTTTCCACCACTGCAGCAACAGCACCTGCATCTTCAGCTTCCTTTACAAAATCATGGCCATCAACCCGCTTTCCTTTCAAGGCAACGAACAAAGTGCCTTTTTTTACCTCTTTGGAATTCTGACTAACCCCAAAAACATAATCAATCGGAGATATCTCTTTATTGGACCTGCCTCCAACTGCAACACAGGCCTCAAATAATGGTATTGTTATCATATTACTGATTTATTAATCAAACATTATTCAATATAATATCTGCTTTGCTTTATTAATCAAGTATTATTCAATATAATATCTGCTTACCCTTTTACTAATATTACATGTAACTTCATAAGGAATTGTATTCATTATTTCTGCATAATCATCAACAGTAAATAAATCATTATCAAAAATAAAGACTTCAGTCCCTTGTTCATAATAATCCAGGCCCAAATTTATCATTATCTGGTCCATGGTAATTGTTCCAATCTGACTATAGAACTTATCCCCTATCCTGATCCGCATTTTATTCGACAGCGACCTTGATATGCCATCGGCATAACCAAGCGGGATCGTGGCTATATAACAATCCTCCCCTGTAAAGCTGTTTACCCCGTATGAAATACTGGTTCCCTTCTTCACATGCTTGATAAAAGAGATCTCTGTCCTGAGCATCATGGCCGGATTAAGGATATTATATGGTTCAGAAGCAGTAAAGGGCTGGTAACCGTATAAAATAATACCGGGACGCAGCATATCAAAATGAGATTCAGGAAGACTTAAAATAGCCCCGCTGTTTGCCATATGTTTAATAAGAGTCCTGCCTGTGGCATTTTCAAGAAAGCTGCTTGCTGACTTAAATCTTTGGATCTGGCCATTAGAGAATTCAATGTTTGACGAATCGGAAAAATGTGAGAAAACCCCTTCAAAATAAATGTTTGCTGAACTATTCAGCTCTTCAGCCAGGGGAGCCAGGCTATCAGGATCAGCACCTATGCGCCCCATGCCTGTATCAATTACAAGATGTAACTTTACTCTTTTTTTACAGGCTAAAGCCAGCCTGTTAAGTTCCTTAATGTCTTCTGTAGTGCATACTGTAACACTAAGCTCATTTTTTACGGACAACTCAAACTGGTCCCTGAATGTTATACCTAGCAATAATACCGGGAGACGGATACCACCGTCTCTAAGCTCTATCCCTTCTTCAACCGTTGCCACCCCAAAGTAATCAGCCAGGCCGGCATTTTCTATATATTTTGAAACGGCAAGCGCTCCATGACCATAAGCATCTGCTTTAACAACAGCACATACTTTTGTCTCACCGGCAATAGCTTTAATATTATCAAGATTCTTCCTGATCCGGCTTAAATCCACAATTGCAGCTGTCTTTCTTTTTCCATTAAAATTCATCAATACTTGTTTTTGATCTTTCAATAAACAACAATTTTGAAAACCGGTTCCTTAGGGGAAAAATATAATCTAGCTTAAAAATACGGTTAATTTGCAGAAAAAACAGTAAACAGAAATGCAGAATTATTATTTAATCCGATCTATACACAAATTGATCTGTTACGAATACGTCGGTGATAAAGCTATACATTATATAAACAGACCGTTATCAGCAAAGATATCTGGCTCAATAATTATTAAGGTATATTTAGTTCCGGACTTCTTTTTCAGTCCGGTAAAATTGATTTAATAATAACATACTGATACATTATATTGCAAATACAACAAGATACAAGTCAATGCTTTATAAAAGATCGGACAGAAGTGGATTGTTACTGCCAGGGATATCTTCAGGCATGTGTCATAATAATCCGGCCTGTCTGCAAATCTCAATATCAAAATTTATCAGGCAGGAGATGTCAGCTAATTAGCACTTCATGAATTTCTATAACAATTGTGTATATTTAAGACTTCATGATCTAAATATATTTAATTTCAAATAAGCTGATTGATGAAATATCTTTTTTTTGGATTGGCAGCACTCTTTACTGCTGTACTGATTATTCCCGGCTCAGGGAGCAGTTAATTCCCCCGGAGATCCCTGTAGGAATCCCTTTTGAACTCCTTCAGCGGCGTCCGGACCCGGTACAGGCCGAACAGCTTTTCTATGCAGAGACTGCCCGGATTGGAGTGCTTCAGGCTATGCGTTTTCCTTCATTTAGCATCACCGGAGCACTGGGACTGGCAAGCTCCGAGCTGATCTCCCTGACGAAGGGTAATGCCCTAATATATAGTGCGGGAGGCAGTATGCTGGGCCCTATATTTAACTGGGGAAAATACAAGCGCAGGAAGGAGATACAGGAGGAAATAGCACATCAGGCCCTTTATCGCTACGAACAGTCGGTACTACAGGCTTTCAGGGAAGTGGACGATGCCCTGATCGATGTGGATACCTATACGAGGGAAACCATAGCCAGGCAACGGCAGATGGAGGCAGCCACTAATGCAGCCAAGCTATCAAGGGCCAGATATGATGGTGGACAGGCAGGATACCTGGAGGTATTGGATACTGAACGTTCCATGTTTAGTGCCGAGCTTGATGCCACTTCTGCATGGCGTCATCAGCTTTCAGCCTATCTCTACCTGTACAAGGCTCTTGGAGGAGGATGGATCACACCCCGGGAACAAGACTCATCGAAATAGAGATAATAAGATAAATATCTTAAAAGGCATAAAATCAAAGAAGGCTGTCGCTTCAGATAGCCTTCTTTATTTATCTTCATAAAATACAAAAGACAAGGTTTAACGGATCAGAAATATCAACAGGCAAAGTCTGTTAATAATTAGCTTCCTGTATCTCGAAATATGATTTCGGATGCAGGCAGGCCGGGCATATTTCCGGGGCTTTGGCTCCTTCATGCAGATAACCGCAATTCCTGCACTTCCATACTACTTTCCCTTCCCTTTCAAATACTTTTCCTTTATCCAGGTTATCAAAAAGCTTTCTGTACCTTTCCTCGTGGGCTTTCTCCACCTCGGCAATTTTTCTGAAAGCAACAGCCACATCTGCATATCCCTCCTCATCTGCTACCCTGGCAAACTCAGGATACAGTAATGTCCACTCCTCATTTTCTCCTTCAGCCGAAGCCTCGAGGTTTTCCATAGTTGTTCCTATCATACCTGCTGGATAACTGGCTGTAATCTCTGTCATTCCGCCCTCAAGAAATTTAAAGAACCTCTTGGCATGCTCCTTTTCATTTAAAGCAGTCTCAGCAAAGATTGCTGCAATTTGCTCAAGGCCTTCTTTCTTTGCCTGCTTGCTAAAATAGTCATACCTCATGCGGGCCTGAGACTCACCGGCAAAAGATTTCAATAAATTCTGCTCTGTTTTGCTCCCTTTAATACTTTTCATTGTTTTCCCCTTTTAATTTATGTATTATGTTTCTGCTAATTCTTCTTAACAATATGTGTGGGAGCATTTTTAGGTACCAGTCCCTTCCTTGCCTCCCTGTAATGTGCATAAGTGAGAAGCTCCTTGCCGGAATCCAGCACCCGTGCATCAATTATCCTTCCAATAAACAGCATATGTGTTCCCACATCTTTACTATCCTCCAGCTCACATTCAAAGTATGCAACTGCATTTTCACTAACAACAGGAACCCCTGTGCTGCCTGAAAAATGGGCTACCGTAGCAAACTTATCAGTATCCCTTCCGCTTTTAAAACCAAACAGGCCTATTAGTTGTGGTTTTGTGTCTTTTTCAAGCACGGAAACAGAAAATGCCTTATTTCTTATTATTAAGCCGGCAGTATAGTTATTTTTACTGCAGGCAACAGATATTTTGGCGGGATCGGCGCTTACCTGCATAACAGTGTTGCTAATATAGCCGCTTTGATCATCCTTATTGCCCGAACAAATAATATATAAGCCGTATGTGATAGAACTTAATGCTGCCTGATCCATGTATGAAACTCCAGATATATTAATTCATAACGACTGTAAAAACAAACAAATACAATAATTAAATACAAATATATTATATCCTTAGCAAGATAATACACAATTTGAAATGAAAATGAATAAAGAAGTTTTCTTATTAGTTCTTCTTACAATTCTTTCCGGCTCATGCAGGAATTCTTATCATGATACTTATCTTCTTATCAGGAAGGGAACAATTTGAGCAGGCTATTGACAGGGCTTAGAGAATACATATCTTTTAGTAATTTTGTCGGCTGAATACAGGCAATCGCTGAATTATGAAAGTAGTTATAGGGCTATCGGGTGGTGTTGACAGCAGTGTTGCTGCTTATTTACTTAAGCTGCAGGGACATGAAGTTATTGCCATGTTCATGAAAAACTGGCATGACACAACAGGTGTATTGAAAGGCGACTGCCCCTGGGACGAAGATGTAACTTTCGCAGAGCTTGTTGCCAGGAAACTGGATATTCCATTTCATACAGTTGATCTGAGCGAGGCATACAGAGAAAAAGTGGTTGATTATATGTTTAGCGAGTATGAAAAGGGAAGGACTCCAAACCCCGATGTACTATGTAACAGAGAGGTTAAATTCGACCTCTTCGTTAAGGAAGCAAAAAAGCTGGGAGCCGAAAAAGTTGCAACAGGTCATTATTCAAGAATAGAAGAATGCATCGTCAATGGAAAGAAAGTATATCGTCTTTTAGCCGGCCTGGATGCAAATAAGGACCAGAGCTATTTCCTGTGCCAGCTTTCACAGCAGCAACTTGGTATTTCATTATTCCCCCTGGGTGAGATCGAGAAGCCGGAAGTAAGAAAAGTTGCCGCTATTCAAAAACTGGCTACTGCCACCAGGAAAGATTCACAGGGGATTTGTTTCGTTGGGAAAGTAGACCTCCCCGTATTCCTGCAACAGAAGCTAAAAGCAAGAAAAGGAGATATAATTGAACTGCCAAAAGATATAAATGTTCCTGTATTTGAGGATAGCCTTCCGGAAAACGAAATATCTGAGCAATTGCTGCAAGAGATGTCTGTCCCCGCAAAGTTCCTTGCCGGTGACGGGGTAATTGCCGGGAAGCATAATGGTGCGCATTTTTTTACCGTAGGACAAAGAAAGGGTATTAACATAGGAGGTAAAGCCCAGCCCCTCTTCGTTATAAATGTAGATGTAGCCAATAACCTCCTTTTTGTGGGACAGGGACATGATCATCCTGCCCTGAACCGGAAAGGTCTTTTTATCCCATGGGGTGAAGATCACTGGCTAAGACCGGATATGAAGTTAAAGCCTGGTGAAAGCCGTGAAGAACTGGCCAGGATAAGATACCGCCAGCCATTGCAGGAGGCAAAACTATTTGCCAGGAAAAAAGGATTGTATCTTATCTTTAAAGAACTGCAAAGGGGGATAACACCGGGACAGTTTGCTGCCTGGTATGATGGAGATGAGCTTATTGGTTCAGGAGTGATCTTTGCTTAGCGTAAATCTTAGAATAAGATAGCCGGAGACACCTGCTATCAACGAACCTATAAGTATGCCAATCTTTGCCTGGTTTAGCAATTCAGGATCACTGAATGCCAGGTTACTGATAAATAAGGACATGGTAAAGCCCATACCTCCAAGCATGGCAATACCAATAAGGTTAATCCATTTTACATTTTTTGGCAGTGATGCCAGTCCTGTCTTTATGACTATCCATGAAGCCAGGCTTATACCAATCAGATTACCCAGCACAAGAGCAAGGAGAATGCTATAGCTTAAAGAGTTCAAAATGCCTGTGTCGCCTGATGTAAGAATAATTCCGGCATTGGCAAGGGCAAAAACGGGCATTACAAAATATGAAACAAAACCGTGAAGTGAATGCTCGAGCTCCTGCACTGGACTCTGAACCTTTTTTGTAAGCATTTCCATCTTGTCAATAGCAACCATCTGCTTATTGCTTAAGTATATTGCTCCATTACAATCTTTCTTGAATTCATCAAGATTTTCCCTCATGTACAATACAAACTCATCCCCCATTACTTTCCTGTGCTGCGGGATAAGAAAAGCCAGAATAACACCTGCCAGGGTAGGATGAACACCTGAAACAAGGAAAAAATACCACAAAATAAAACCAATTAAAATATACAGGCTAATTGCGTTCAGCCTGAAATAATTAAGGAGCAGAAGTACAAATACCAAGGCTCCGGCGATAAAAAGGGCATTCAGTACTATGCCTGAATTATAAAAAATAGCTATTATAAGCACAGCTCCCAGGTCATCAACTATGGCAAAGGCAGTAAGAAATATTTTTAAACTAAGGGGCACACGTTTCCCAAGTAAAGATAATATGCCAAGAGAAAAAGCTATGTCTGTTGCCATTGGTACTCCCCAGCCCTCACTACCATTCCCGTCTCCAACCAGGAAAACAAAAATAAGTGCCGGAACAAGCATCCCTCCGATGGCCGCAGCAATTGGAAGCGATGCCTGCTTAAGGGAAGACAGCTCACCTGCAACAATCTCGCGTTTAATCTCCAGTCCCACCACAAAAAAGAAAATAGCCATCAGGCCGTCATTTATCCAATGCCCCAGTGTCTCCGATATATTAAATTCACCAAAACCAATTGTAAGTTTTTTTGCCCATAATGAAGTATAGATATTTCCCCATGGAGAGTTGGCCCAAACAAGGGCTATCAATGTAAAAACAATTAAGAGTATACCACTGGATGCCTCTGTCCTAAAAAACCTCTGGAAAGGATCCTTTATAGTTTCAAAAACGCTTTTTTCTCTTTTAAACTTTAACATCTTATAATCAGCCTTGTATTAATATGCCCAAAATAAGAAAAATCTCAAAACCCTGTCACCCTGTAAATGTCAGAATAATATTTATTTGCATTCAGTATTGATGAAATAATTAAGTCCGGGCGCAGAAATGAATCATTATACTGTCTTAAGAATTAGCTATTTCAGGGAAAAGCAGCTTTGCCTGGTCCAGGGAACCGGGTTTACCAATATCAAGCCATCTTGTATCATCATGTATATAGCACTTTATCTTTTCAGTCACGGCAAGATCGAGGTAAGCCGGGATAATGGAAAAGACCTTTTCTGAGGGAAGCTTCTTAAATATCCCGGTACTTATAAGCTGTATTCCCGAATAGGCCAATATCTCATGTTCTTTTTTCTCCGGTCTCGATATTATCTCATCTCCAGTTTTAATATTTCTCCAGCCAATCAGGTTTTGTTCCTTATCAGTAATCAGGTAACGGACAGTATCCCTGTGCCTTACAGCCATTGTAGCCAGTGAAGAAGATTCCTGATGAGCTTTGATAAGCTCATCAAGGTCAAGGTCGGTAAGCACATCAACATTATATACAAGGAAAGGCTCCTCTCCTTCCAGGAACCAGGAAGCTTTTTTCAGAGCACCCCCTGTCTCCAGGAGCAATTCCCTCTCGTCAGAGATCTTAATATCAAGTCCGAAATTATTCTTTGACTCCAGGAAATCTATGATCTGCCCGGCAAAATGATGAACATTAACTATGATCTCTTTAAAACCATGGCCGGAAACTTTGCGAATGGCATTTTCCAGCATACTAATGCCATTGATCTTTACCAGGGCTTTAGGCGTATCACTGGTAAGCCTGCCCAGACGGGTTCCCTTGCCTGCCGCAAAGATCATTGCTTTCATGCTATAACATTACTGAAGGAACTCCTGTTCCCTGTGTTTAAGTTCAATCTTAATACTGTATTTTTTCCTGAGTTCAGCAGCCAGGTATTCTGCAGCATAAACCGACCTGTGCCTGCCCCCTGTACAGCCATAACTAACCATCAGGCTTACGAATCCCCTTTCTATGTAGTTCTCAATGGCATTTTCAACCAGCTTCTTTGTCTGCTTAAGAAAAAGCTTCATATCTTCCTGTTTATCCAGGAAGTCAATGACCTTGCGGTCTTTTCCTGTAAGCTCCCTGTACTCCTTATGCCTGCCGGGGTTATTAAGCCACCTGCAATCAAATACAAATCCTCCGCCATTACCTGTTTCATCAACGGGTATCCCTCTCTTATATGAAAAACTGTTAATCCTCAGTGTAAGATCTTTTTTCGACCGGGCTATCTGTTCAAGCTTTTTCGATTTTGTAAGCTGCAGCCAGGCTTGCTTCAGATGAGGAATATCCACAGGAAGCTCCTTGGTTAACAGGTATTTAAGGTTCTTAATTGCATAAGGAATACTTTGAAGGAAATGCTCCTTGCGTTCATAAAAGCCCCTGAATCCATAGGCTCCCAGGGCCTGCATTATCCTGATAAGTACATAGCCATAATAATAGCCCTTAAACTTTTCTTCATCAAATTTTATGCTTTTCCCGGACTGCACGAGATAATATGTAAGCAATTCTTCGCGAACCTCTTCAGGAATATCAGCCTTGGCATCATAAAGCAGAGATGCAAGATCATACTGAAGTGCTCCTTTGCGGCCTCCCTGGTAATCAATAAAATAAGGCTCACCATCCATTAGCATTATATTCCGGGACTGAAAGTCGCGGTATAAGAAAAATTCCCTGTTAGACTCCAGCAGGAATTCTGCAAAAATATTAAAGTCATCCTCAAGCTTTTGCTCATCAAAACTAATTCCGGCAAGCTTTAAAAAATAATATTTGAAATAGTGAAGGTCCCACATCATGGATTGCTTATCGAAACTTGCCCTGGGATAACAATAATCATAATTTATTGCTTTGCCGGCCCTGTCCTGGAATATCACCAGCTTATCAAGAACCTTCTTGTAAATGTTCTTTAAGTCTTCATTAAATCCAAACTGACTCCTGACCTGTGTGAGGTATGCATAAAGGGTAGTATTACCCAGGTCCTCCACCAGGTAAATATCCTGCTCCCTGTCCTCCTTAAGCACCTTAGGTACAGGCAGCCCTTTACTGTAAAATGTTTTTGTAAACTCAATAAAGGCCCGGTTTTCTTTAGAATCGGGATTAAAAACAGCTATCGCCCCCTTATTCTCACTCTCTATCCTGTAATACTCCCTGTTCGATCCGGATGGAGGTAATGCCTGGTACCTGACAGCCTGTTCTTTCGACCAACTCTCAAAAAGATCAATAAGTAACTGCTTCTTATCTTTTTGCATTAAATAGTTTTTTTGAGTTTTGAAATTTTAAAAAAACAATCCTCTTTTCCCGGCATCTGTCATATCTTAATGAATATCTTTTTCCTGTATAGCAACCATCCTATGAACCAGAACAATAGACCGTGAAATGCAGCAAACATAAATGAGCCAAACATGTTGCCAAACAAGGGGGCAAATATAGTATTATATAGCCAGGTATATCCATTTACGGTCCCATCTCCTGATGAAAAATGTATAATATATATTAGTGTCCTCGCCCATAATCCGGAAAGCACGTAAATAAACAAGGGGTTCATTCCATATACTATAAGAGGATGGGCCCAACTCCTGAATTTATGAATATCGATCAGCCATACAAACAAGGCAAGCAAAGAAGATCCTATTCCCACAGTATATAATACATATGAGCTGGTCCAGATAGGCTTGTTTATCGGGAAATAAATATTCCAGAATAAGCCAAGCAGTATTCCTGCAATTCCAATAATCAACAGTTTCACCGGAAGTAACTTTTTGTTGGCTGCACCCGCAATAATCTCCCCAATCTGGTATCCCAGTATTACATTGACCATAGCCGGCAATGTGCTTAAGAGCCCCTCGGGATCAAAAGCTATTCCAAATCCTTTATATATATGCTGGGCTCCCAGGATAAGTAAATCAATCTTTGTTACATAATTTGCCTCAAGCGAATACGGATCATCACCACCCAGGGCCCAAAGCAGAACCCAGTATCCAAACAAAATGCTGAATGCAAGGACCCATCTGGCCCATTTTTTCAGTAATAAAACCAGTACAGATGCAAATCCGTATGCCAGGGCTATTCGCTGCAAAACCCCCATTATTCGCAATTGCTCAAAATTGAAACGAGGAAAAGCATTCAGAAAGAGTCCTATTGCAAATATAAATACCGTCCTTTTTAATATCTTGACAAAAGCATTTGTGCTCAGGCTATGATTATATTTACGGAAAGAATAATACATGGCAACCCCCACAATAAATAGGAAAAAAGGGAATACCAGATCGGTCGGAGTACAACCATGCCACTCTGAATGACGAAAAGGGGGATAAACATACTTCCAGCTTCCCGGGGTATTTACCACTATCATCAACATTATTGTAAGCCCCCTGAATGCATCAAGAGATATGAGGCGCTGACTTGCTTTCATGGAAATAAATATTAAGTTTATTAATCATGATCAAACTTTAAAGATAAGTTTTTTAACATTTCTTTCAATTATTAACTACCTGAATAGTATATAAAATTTACTATTTTTGTTTTTATCAACTCGCTTTATTCATGCCTCATAAGCTATAAGTATGACAAAAAAAATAAATATCACTGAAGGCTCCTCAAAGTATGACGATCTCGACAAGATGACCATAAGGCAGCTGCTTACAAGTATCAATAATGAAGACCAGCTGGTACCCTTGGTAATAAAGAATGAAATTCCGGTAATTGAAAAAGTAGTTTCAAGAATAGTTAAAAACATGAAAGCCGGGGGCAAACTATTCTATCTCGGTGCCGGAACAAGCGGCAGGCTGGGAATACTTGATGCATCGGAAATACCCCCCACATTCGGAGCCCCTTATGACCTCGTGATAGGACTGATCGCCGGCGGAGATGAAGCTATACGTAAGGCTGTGGAATCAGCCGAAGATGACTACGACCAGGCATGGAAAGACATGGAAGAATACCAGCCAGGTCCAAATGATTCAGTTGTGGGAATAGCCGCTTCAGGAAGGACTCCTTATGTAATAGGCGGCGTGCAGACTGCAAAAAAACATGGCCTTTTTACTGCCTGTATCACAAATAATCCGGGCAGCGAGCTTGCCAAAAATGTTGATATAGCCATTGAAGTGGTGGTGGGACCGGAATTTGTTACAGGAAGTACAAGAATGAAGTCGGGAACAGCACAAAAATTTGTATTGAATATGATAACCACCAGTACAATGATACAGCTGGGCAAGGTTAAGGGCAATAAGATGGTAGATATGCAGCTTACCAACATCAAACTGGTTGAAAGAGGAACAAAAATGATAATGGAAGAAACCGGCCTGGACAGGAAAGAATCAGAAAGGCTGCTATTACTGCATGGGTCCGTTAGAAGTGTATTAAAGGAATTACGAAAATAAATCTTTATCATGTTAAAGAATACATTAAGCAGGCTGGTACTCACCAGCCTTATTGCTTTTCATCTTATTAATTCATACCCGCAGCAAAACATCCCGGAGACTGATATGCAATGGGTGGACTCGGTATTCAGGACACTTAAGCTTGAAGAACAGATCTCTCAGCTTATAATTGTGGACAGCTATTCCGACAGGGATATCAATCATGAAGCAGAGCTGACAAGCTTAATCAGAAACAATAAAATAGGCGGACTCTTTTTCCACAAGGGCTCTCCTTCAAAGCAGGTGGTATTATCTGACTTTTATCAGTCCCAGTCTAAAATACCGCTTATTATGGCTATGAATCCTGACCCCCGGCCAGGGAATCTGACTATGGCTGCTGTAAAAAATGACAGCCTGATATACATGGCCGGAAAAGAACAGGGCAGAAAGTTTTGCAGGCTGGGCATACAATTATGTCTTACAGAAGCCACCGATACCTGGAGTAAGAAAAAGGAAGGCCTGTATATTATGGCTATGCAAAGCGAAAAAATATTCTATGATACAACACTATCCCGTTCCCTTGCAGCCGTGAAAGAACCGGAAAAAATAACTGATCATATATTATCCTCTGTAAATTATCTTGTATCATCCCCGCAGAATGTAAACAAACTAATAGCAGGCATAAAAAATGCTGTTTTCAGTGGACAAATATCACGACAGGTATTGGAGAAACAATGCAGGAAGGCACTTGCCGCCAAAGCATCTCCTGGCTTTTCCGGGAGGGAAAAGATTAATGAAAAAGAATTATTAAGTGATCTGAACAATACAGGATCCAGGATACTTATCAGAAAGTTGTTAAAAGAGTCTATCACTGTTTTAAATAATTACGGCAGTATAATTCCTGTAAAAAACCTTGGTACATGCAGAATAGCCAGCCTCTCAATCGGAGATGATAAACTGCCTCATTACTATAAAATGCTTGATAAGTACAGCCGTATAGATCATTATGACTGGGATCCGGAAACACAGGATTTCTCAGATCTGCTTAGATCCCTGGAAGGATACGATCTTCTGATTACGGGGATAAGTCTTTCCGGGTGTAAAGATCACAACTTGCAGCCGGTTTACAGCCTTATAAGCGACAGCCTGTCAATAATACAGGATTCGCTTAATACCATAATCAGCATATTTGGAGAGCCCTTCATTTTAAATGATTTACATGGCATTGATAAAGCCGGCGGACTACTATTGACTTACGAGGATAGCAGGCTGGCACAGGAAATGGCAGCACAGCTAATCTTTGGAGCCATAGCTGCCAGGGGAAGCCTGCCCCTCAACATTAATAAGAATTATACTAAAGGATATGGTTTGGAAACAAATGAATTATCCAGGCTTGGCTTTGCCATTCCCGAAGAGGTGGGACTTGATTCAAAAAAACTTAATAATACAATAGACTCAATTGCCATGCTGGGACTAAATGCAGGGGCCTACCCGGGCTGCCAGGTCCTGGTTGCAAGAAATGGAAAAATAGTTCTGCACAAAACATATGGCTACCATACTTATGAAAACAGAAATCCTGTTAATAAAAATGATATTTACGATTTTGCATCTGTAACAAAGATAACAGGGACTCTGCCTGCCCTGATGAGACTGGTTGATGAGGGAAAAATCGATATTGATGATAAGCTAAGTAAGTACTGGCCGGATTTTAAACATTCAAATAAATCAGAACTGAGCATCAGGGAGATTCTTGCCCACCAGTCAGGAATGATACCATATATCAAGTTCTGGGAAAAAACATTAAAGAAAAACGGGACTTATAAGACTAGGATATTTAAACATGATTCTTCTGAGAAATTTTGCGATCCGGTGGCGGCCGGCCTATATA
Source organism: Bacteroidales bacterium (assembly GCA_029932855.1). GTDB lineage: Bacteria > Bacteroidota > Bacteroidia > Bacteroidales > VadinHA17 > JAYEGO01. Next base: position 78,527 of record JAOZPG010000011.1, read on the forward strand.
TGAATAAGAACTACAGGAAAAAAATGTATAAGGAAATCAAAAGGTCTCCTGTATCTGAAGAAAAAAAATATGTTTACTCGGGACTTAGCTTCTACCTCTATCCTCAGATAATTGAGAACTTAAGCGGCAGTAATTATGAGACTTATGTTAAAACTAATATATACAGGCCTCTTGGAGCATACAGCCTTACATATACACCATCATACCATTTTCCCCTGCAACAGATAATACCTACCGAGTATGATAGCTTTTTCAGGCATATGCAGCTGCACGGATATGTTCATGATGAAGGGGCAGCAATGATGGGAGGTGTATCAGGAAATGCAGGTCTTTTTGGCAAGGCAGTTGACCTGGCTAAACTTATGGATATGTATCTCAACATGGGTTATTATGGCGACAAGCAGTTTATATCGGAAAAGACCATGAGAGAATTTACGGCATACCAGTACCCCGACAATAATAACAGACGTGGACTGGGATTTGATAAGCCTAAAGTTAATAACAGGGAGCTTCCTGCTGAGGAGCAATACCCTACTGGCAGTGTATCCGCATCAAGTTTTGGCCATTCCGGTTATACAGGAACATTTACCTGGGTGGATCCTGAGGAACAAATATTACTGGTGTTTCTCTCAAACAGGGTTTACCCAACCAGAAATAATAGCTTATTATACAAAATGAATATCAGGCCGGCAATTCTTGAATCTATATATTCGTCTATCATACAATAAGTTATAAGCCTTACACCTATGATGTCCAGGTAAATATTAGTAGCTCTTACAATAAAAATTGCTTATTTTTCTTTTTTAAATTTGCAAAAGTTTAGCTAAATTGTACTTAAGCATAACACAGATTATAGCTATATAGTAGTTCTACATATTTGGATATCATGTAAATGTTTGTTAATCTTGTGATTGATAAAGAGTTATTATGAAGCTGACATAAAGCTAATATATAGGTCTGTAAATTATTGATGATGTTTTATGTGGATCTCATTATAGCTCTGAAAATAATTATTATCGTATGAAATTGTGGGATATGGCAATGAAAGTGCTTAAAATCCTTAATCCTTTCCATGAAATGATGGAAGCCAGAAGAGACTTGAAGAAGCTCAGCAATGAGACTGAGAAGCTGGACCATGAGTTGGAAAAAATAAAGGATAAGAAAAAGAAAGTGCTTTATACAAAGCAGTAGGCCCATACTATACCCTATAACCCTATACCCTATAACCCTATACCCTATACCCCACCCCACAATTATTCAGCAAAGCACTTACTCATGCTGGAGATCATCAGCTTAGCCCATGCGGGATATACCCAATTGTTTATTCCTGTTAAGAAAAAATAAAACAAATAGCTACATTAGCTTAGAAAATTCATTCAGCTTGCATTAACTCAAAAAATCTGCTCATGAAACTTCAAAGACCTGAATACCTGAAAAATATAGCTGCCATGATAAAAGCAGACTTTAAAGGTGACCCTCAGCATATCATTAAAGGATTAAATGAAATTCATATGGTCGAACCGGGCGACCTCAGCTTTGTCGATCATGAGAAATATTATGAGAAAGCTTTGAGCTCAAAGGCCACAACCATACTTATTAATAAGAATCTTGACCCGCCAGCCGGTAAAGCACTTATTTATTCCAATGATCCCTTTTCCGATTTTATGCAGCTGGTAAGAAAATTCCGGCCTTTCAAAGAAGCTAAAAAAATGATAAGTGAAACTGCTGATATTGGAGAGAATACTGTGATCCAGCCCGGAGTATTCATTGGAGAGAATGTAAAAATTGGAAAGAACTGCCTCATACATGCCAATGTAAGCATTTATGAGCATTCCCTGATCGGTGATAATGTGATTATACATTCGGGCTCTGTAATTGGTGCCGATGGTTTTTACTTTCAGAAAAGAGAAGACAAAAGCCTGAAATTTGAGTCCTGTGGCAGGGTAATTATTAAGGATCATGTTGAAATAGGTGCCCTCTGTACCATAGACAAGGGTGTAACAGGTGATACTATCATAGATGAATATACCAAATTCGACAACCATATTCAGATAGGCCATGATACATATATAGGTAAAAGATGCCTGCTTGCATCTGCAGTCCTGGTTGCCGGGGTTACCACGATTGAAGACGATGTAATCTTATGGGGACAGGTAGTTGTAAATAAAGACATTGTGATACACAAGGGAGCTGTGGTACTTGCAGTTTCTGCTGTTGACAAAACACTTGAAGGAGGTAAGACTTATTTTGGAGCCCCGGCAGAACTGGCATCAAAAAAATGGAGAGAAATGGCAATGCTCAGGAAATTACCTGAAATATATAAGCAGTTAAAATAAAAAACTTGATGACTATATAAATGATTGTTTATTTTTGCTGACTGATTGCGCTGAAAAAATAGTTTTTTTTAATTGGAAAATTTCAATCACGAATAATATGAATTACACTACAAGTATATTACTTCATAGTCCTGAAACAGGAAATATTACCGACGACTCCTTTATGGCCACACTGGAATCTGTTAAAGAGCAATTAAACAGGAACTTTGACATTATTATTCTTGGAAAGATTAAGGATAAAAATATCTTAAAAGATGATTCTTTTAGAATCATACAGCTTGACGGTAATGATATGAAACAGGCAGAACTGCTCAACCGGGGTATTAAGCATTCAGCTGCCGGCTTTATATTGTATATAGACAACCGGGAAAAACCCATTTTATTGAAAAAAGCCGCACTTGATGCATTTCTTATGTCTGCCGTCAGAAATAGCGATGCAGGCATGTTCTACGCAGACTATGAACTGGAAGATGATGATAGCACGAATGAGATAAAACTCTTGTTTCATCATAAAGGCAGACTCAGAGACAACCAGGATTATGGCAAAGTATTTTATTTCAGCATGCAGGCCCTGAAAAAAGTATCTTTCTTCGATGAATCACTCAACTACAATGCCCTCTATGACAATCGCCTTAAAATCGCTGAACATTTCAAACTGATAAGAATATCAAATAGATTCAATGGGTCTTTATACAAGGTTTTTTCAAAAGGACAAAGAGCTAATGTTTTTGATTACCTGCTTTCCGGCAAGGAAGTACAGCTTGAAGCTGAAAAAATAATTACCAGACACCTGAAGCGCATAGGTGCATACCTGAAACCAGGTGATCTTATGCCTGTTGACAATAATTATGAAGACATGTCAAGGCTTGATGCTTCTGTAATAATTCCTGTTGGATTCAGGCCCGATTTTATTGGAACAGCCATTGAAAGCATACAGGCCCAGAGCCTGAAGAATATTGAAGCCCTGATAATGATTAACGGAGGCCAGGAAGATCCGACCGCTGACGTTGTTAAGAAATATATGAAGGGTGGTGAGCTTTACGATCCGGAAAAACCTGAGGTAAGGATGCATGTGATAGACATCAACAGCATAGGATTGTGTTTAAACATGGGTGTTAATATGGCCCGCGGCAAATATTATGTTCAGCTTGATTCCGACGACAGGCTGAAACCTGATGCAATTGAAAAGATAGTAGAATCATTCAGTTCATCGGAAAATACAGGAATAGTAATAGGTTCTTATGAAGTATGGGAGCAACACGACAATGGTGAACTAAACAGGATGGAAGGTATTCCTGTTGTTAGTCATGATGAATGGACAGAGGAAAACGGAAGAAACAACCTGCTCAGGATAAATGGTGCAGGAGCGCCCAGAGCTATTCCCATACGTATAATTAAGGAGATGGGCTATTTCAGCATCAATGATGATGCATGGAGCAGGAATTACGGGGAAGACTATGAGATGGTAAATAAGATTGCGGAGCATTACAAAGTCGGACGGATAACAGATCCGATATATGAAGTAGTACGTCACTCCGGTGGTACAGATCACGCCATCAGCCAGGAGCTGGTTGACAGGAATGATGAGGCCAAGGACGACATGAGATTGCATACCATAAACAGAAGGATTGCTTTTAACAATAGCTTTAGAAACTAATAAACACATAAGAGATGAGCAATATGCACAGGCCTGAAGATATTATGCTTATTGGTATAGACGGGGGGGCTTCAAAAGTAAGTGGCTGGCTGGTTGAACTGGATATAAAGTCCGGACTGTTCAGTATGGCTAATGTGAATGTTGAAAAAAGGTATATGGACTATGAGGGATATAACGATGCTTTTGTTCCTGTTGACCTGAACACCCAGTTAGTTGAGATGAATTCCCATATTCATCTGCAGGAAGATGAAAAGAAGCAGGGCTATTTTTACAAAAAAGCAGCAGCAGATGTTATTTCAGAATTACTGCAAAACGGAAAAGATAAATTAGTGCTTGTCGGAATTGGAATGCCCGGCTTAAAGACCAAAGACATGAGGGGCATCTCTGTTTTGGCAAATGGTCCCAGGATGCCTGACTACTCAGACTTCATAGAAGAAGAACTGGCAGGAAAAGGTTTGATGCTGGGAGCTCCTATTGCACACCTCGGAAGTGATGCCGACTATTGCGGACTTGGAGAGGAACATTCCGGATCAGGGCTGTTCAGGGATGTTGAAAATGCATATTACTTTGGTGGAGGAACAGGTGTGGCAGATGCTATGAAACTGAAAGGAAAACTGATAAGTTTTGACCAGTCTAAGAGCTGGATAGCCAAATCATGGGAAATGATGAGTACAAAAACAAGATCCTTTGAATTTTATACTTCGGCTTCCGGTATCCAGAAATTATACAGCTACTACAGCAAAATAAGCCTGACAGACCTGAACAAAAACCGGATATACCCAATGCAGATACTGGAAAAAGCACTGAATAATGAAGAGGCTGCATTTCTTACAATAAAAGATCTTAGCGATAAGCTGGCCCTCCTGCTGTTTGAAAGAATTACTACAATCTATTCAGGCTGGTCAGATGTCTTTTCTTTTGTCAATCCTGACAAGGAAAAACCACTTAGTGATCATAAATACAAAGGCAGTCTTCTCGACAGGATAATTATAGGACAACGACTGGGCGACCTGCTGGAAAGATCTAAAGATACAGACCTCTTATACAATGATATAAAGAAACAGTTGGGAGATATGATCATAAACACCGGAGATAAAAAGCTCATATCGCATTTCTTAAGAGCCAGGTCATTCAGGAGTGAAATACTTCGTATATCCAAACTACGGGAAGCCCCTGCCCTGGGTGCAGGAATAGACGCATTCTTAAGTCATAAAAAATACTAAATCATGTTAATACCAGGAATCATTCCTGATAAGGAACCTGTACTCAGGGTAGGAATAATCCTTCCCGAAGACAGGAAGACTACAATATTTCTGGATATCCATGAACCCGGCTCCTGCCATATAGAACTCGACAATAAGAAAAGTAACCTTCCCGGAACAGGAAAGCTTAAACTGGAATTAAGAGAAAATATTATCAGCCTTTCAGTACCGGAACCCACAAGCGGGCTAAGTGCAGATAAGGAACAGGAAAACAAGCATTGCCACAAAGTAAAGCTCAGGCAGGAAAAACCCGACAGCTATGTTATGGTAAATGATGTGCCTGCCGGAAGGGGTTTTCACTGGCTCAAGGAAATAGCTGTCAAGCTTCCCGGCAGCATTGAGATAGATATCAAAAAAGGATTCCTGTGCCTGACTAACGAGCTACCTCTGGAAACATACCTTGCCTGCGTTGCCACCTCAGAGATGAGTGCAGAAAGTCCTGCGTCATTCATTGAGGCCCAGACAATTGCAGCCAGGTCATGGATGCTGGCAAATGTTGAGCGTAAGCATGTGGAGCTCGGATTTGATGTATGTAATGATGATTGTTGCCAAAGATACCAGGGCGTAAATAATATCACCAGGACTTCAATTGAAGGAGCAGCAAGAACCAGGGGCCAGGTGCTAATGTGGAAAGATACAATCTGTGATGCCAGGTACTCGAAATCATGCGGTGGCATAATGGAAAAGTTCGAGAACTTATGGGATGGGGATCCCCTCCCCTATATGCAGAATATTGCCGATGGCCCGGGAGAATTTAATATTGACCTGACACGCGAGGATGATATGAGAGAATGGGTCAGCCAGGTCCCTGAAACATATTGCAGTCCACACTATATTCCTGAAAACCAGCTTAAAAAGTATATGGGCAAAGTGGATGAAGAAAGTAATTATTTCAGATGGGAAAAGAAAGTAAGCCAGGAAGAACTGTGTGTCAATCTTAATAATAAACTTGATATTGATGCAGACAAAGTAGTCTCTCTTACTCCACTGAAAAGAGGAGGAAGCGGCAGGCTGCTTGAACTTGAAATAAAGTATCTCAGCAAAGAAGGCAAAACAATATCAATGATCATTGAAAAAGATTACGAAGTCCGCAGGCTGCTTCATAAAGACTTCCTTTTCAGCTCAGCCATAATAATCGAAGAACTGTATGCAGATCAAACTAATATCCATGTATCAGAAATAAAAGTTCCGGCTGCTTTTATTTACAAGGGAGCAGGCTGGGGACATGGAGCAGGCATGTGCCAGATTGGAGGCATAGGGATGTCACTTAAAGGCCACAGTGCTGAAGAAATAGTGTCACACTATTACCCTGGGGCGGAATTAAAGAAAATCTATTAACTCAACCATTAGAAAGAGAAAAGTATGAGCAACTCAGGAAATAACAAGAGATCTCCATGGTCATGGATACCCTCGCTCTATTTTGCCGAGGGAATACCCTATATCATTGTGATGTTCGTTGCCAGCGACATGTTTAAAACACTTGGTGTCTCCAACAGCAAGCTGGCCTTTTGGACCAGTATATTATACCTGCCATGGGTAATAAAACCATTTTGGAGTCCATTTATTGATATCTATTATACAAAACGTAAATGGATAGTATGGATGCAGCTGGGACTGGCTCTGTCATTCTTCGGCGTCTCCCTGTCACTGCAAACACCCTGGTGGTTCACATTAAGCCTTGCCTTCCTGTGGCTCATGGCCCTTGAATCCTCTACCCACGACATTGCTGCCGATGGTTTTTACATGCTTGCCCTGAATGAACATAAGCAGGCTTTTTTCAGTGGTATAAGATCTACCTTTTACCGTATGGCAATGATTGCCGGGCTGGGACTTCTTGTAATTTTAACCGGACTAATACTCGATAAAACGGGACTTGAAACAGTAAGTATAGAGATTGAGTTGAGTGAGCAGCCTGCTATGCTTGAAACCTTCGATATAAACAACATTTCTATTGAAGCTACAGGCGGTGAGACTCCAAAGATACTTCATTACCCTGAAAAGGTGCAGCTTAACCTGGATAAGACAGGCCAGGCTGATTCAACAATAATCTACTTTGTATTATCTGCCCCCCCCGGAGAAGATGAAGAGATAAAGATGAATTTCGGACATAAAAAAGGGAGCAAGGACATATACCTGGCCAGCAATGGTAATTTTGTATTTACCAGCGAGAACTGGAACATCCCCGTATCGGCTGTGATAAAATATAAACCGGGTATTAAGGAAGCTACAAAGGCAAGTTTTGATGCCAAGGCAGGAAATGTTCCTTTTAGCTGGGCTGTTTCAATAGGCTTCCTGGGATTATTGTTCCTGGTATTCGCCATCTATCATAGTTTCATTCTTCCCCGCCCTGAAGCAGGTGAAAAGAAAACTAAGCGGTCAGATGCCTCATACTGGCATGTTTTAAAAACATTCTTCACTAATAAAGATATTGTTCCTGCAATTGCCTTCCTCCTCTTTTACCGCTTTGCTGAATCCCAGCTTTCAAAGATGGCTTCTCCCTTCCTGCTTGATACAAGGGAAAACGGGGGACTGGCCCTTTCCCTTACCGAAAAAGGAGTCGCCTATGGAACGGTCGGACTAATAGCTTTGCTGATAGGTGGTGTACTTGGTGGCATACTTGCTTCAAAACACGGATTAAAGAAATGGATATGGTGGATGGCTGTGGGCATTAACCTGCCAAACCTGGTTTATATATTCCTGTCATATGCACAACCTGATAATTTTGTTATCGTTAATATATGCATAGCCATAGAACAATTCGGATATGGATTTGGATTTACGGCATACATGCTTTACATGTTATACATTTCAGGACAAGGAGAATATAAGACTGCCCATTTTGCAATTACTACCGGCTTTATGGCCCTGGGGATGATGATACCCGGAATGATAAGTGGTACCATACAGGAAGCCCTGGGTTACCAGCACTTTTTCATTTACGTTATCATGTGTACCATTCCAAGCTTTATCGCCCTGTGGTTTGTTAAAATAGATCCGGCCTTTGGCATAAAAAAGAAACATGCAAACTAATAGTTTTACATATAAAATGATCAATAAAGTATTTCTATCCCGGATGGCTATGTTATCATTGGCTTTAATGACTGTAATCCCGGCCATGCCTGCCTGCCGGGCCGCTAACATCATAGGGCCTGCTTTGTCACAAACCAAAGTTAAAACAGGCATAGAGGTCCTCAGGGAAGATGGCTTTAAGATTCTGCAGGGCAAAAAAGTAGGTCTTATCACTAACCAGACAGGGGTTGACAGTAAACTAAGAACTACAATAGACATACTTTATAATGCTCCGGGCCTTGAGCTGGTAGCCCTGTTTGGTCCCGAACACGGGGTAAGGGGAGATTCTCCTGCAGGAGAATATGTTGAATCATATACTGATGAAAAGACGGGACTTCCTGTTTACTCACTCTATGGAAAAACCAGGAAGCCAACTGAGAAAATGCTTGAAGGCATTGATGTTCTGGTATATGATATTCAGGATATTGGAGTACGTTCATACACCTATATAAGTACCATGGGCTATACCATGGAAGCAGCAGCGCAGCATGGTATAGAATATGTAGTACTGGACAGACCCAACCCCCTTGGAGGATATAAGATTGAAGGCTCCCCGGTTAAGGAAGGATTCTTTTCAATGGTAAGTGCCTACCCTATTCCATACGTTTATGGCCTTACATGTGGTGAACTGGCAAAATTATATGTTGAAGAAAAACTCTTAAACAGCCAAAAGAGATGCAATCTGAGTGTTGTGGCAATGAAGGGCTGGCATAGAAACATGAATTATAAGGATACAGGACTGCCCTGGGTACTGTCATCTCCACACCTGCCAAATCCTGAGACTGCTGCGGCTTATGTTGCAACAGGAGTAATGGGTGAGCTGTTCGTATTTTCTGAAGGTGTAGGATATACCCTCCCTTTCCAGCTCTATGCTGCCGAATGGATAGATCAGTTCAAGCTGGCAGAAGCAATGAATGATCTCGGCATGGAAGGTGTTATGTTCAGGCCACTGCAGTTTAAACCATACTACGGAAGGGACAAGGCTAAAGAACTGCACGGAGTACAGATATATATAAGCGATGCTGCTAAAGTAAACCTTATGTCTCTTCAATTCAGGTTTATGGAGGTTCATCATAATTTATACCCCGGTATAGATGTACTTGAACTGTCGAAAAAAAGGCATAATATGTTTGATAAGGTTACCGGGTCATCTGAAATAAGGGAAACTTTCTTTAAGAATTATCTCTATGACGATATTAAGGAACTACTGAATGAAGGTGTAGATGAGTTCAGACAGATCTCAAAACAATATTATCTGTATAAGTAAGGATACTATACAGAAATTTATAGCTAATTTTATTCTATATATATCATAGTAAATACCTGTTCCTATGAAAAACTCACTCCTGGGAATTATTATTCCTGTAATAATACTCTCAGCATTAATCAGCCAGCCTGCCTGGTCGCAAAAAAATGACAAGCTGCTGCATAAAGCAGAAAAAAAACTGAACTTACTGGAATTACCGTCTAATCTGAAGATTGATTCCATAATTGTCTCCCCCGGCGAACAAAAGATACAGCTGCTTTTCAGCAAGTCCCTCTCCTATCTTCCGGTTCGCGAGAACAGCATAATGGAACTTAACAAGTCCATTACAAGTCAGCTTGGAAGAACATTCAGAAACTACCAAATAGAGATAATTACTGGCGGGCATATTATTTCAGACCTGGTACCCAATATTTACAGGGATAAACTGGCAAAAGATTCAAGCCGTCTGTCTGCTTCGGAGACCAACCGGCCTGCTTTTATTAGCAGGCAGGACAGAGAACAATATAAGCAGGGGCTTGATAAGAAAAATATTGTCATCTGGCACAGTCACGGATGGTATTATGAATCAAAACTCGACAGGTGGGAATGGCAGAGAGCCAGGCTTCATTCAACTGTAGAAGATATATATCCCATGGGCTATGTGCTTCCCTATATTGCCCCCATGCTTGAAAATGCTGGAGCAACCGTATTTATCCCCAGGGAGAGGGATATTCAGCTAAATGAAGTAATTGTTGACAATGATCTTTCAACAGGAAGGTCTGAGATTACTGCCTTGGAAATCGTTCCTGATACAATGCAGCCGGGATTTTTATGGAAAGACACATTATTTAATAACGATAACCCTTTCAGGCTGGGCAGTTACCTTCAATTAGAAGCATCATCACATGGCTCGCTGACATATATTCCCGACATTCCAGAAGACGGGGAATATGCCGTTTATATTAGTTATGCTGAGACCGGCAATAATACAGACAATGCCGGCTACCTGGTAAATTATTCCGGTGGACATGCCATATTCAGGGTAAACCAGCAAATGGGAGCCGGAACATGGATATATCTTGGAACATTTTATTTTAAGAAAGGAAAATATCCGGAAACCGCTTCTGTTGTAGTTTCAGCCGGATCCGGATCCGGCATCTTAAGTTCCGATGCCATAAAATTTGGAGGAGGAATGGGAAATATTGTACGCAGACCTTCGAAAGAACTAATAAACAACCGGCAGTCTTCAAAAAAGGAACAAAGTCCGGCTGATGACAATACAGGGATTGATCCTGATCTGTTTGACTGGAAGCTAAGCAATAAACCAAGGTATATGGAAGCTGCCAGATATTTCCTGCAATATTCCGGAATGCCTGATTCTATTGTATATAGCTTAAACAATTTTAAGAATGATTATAACGATGATTACCAGTCCCGTGGAGAATGGGTTGATTACCTGATGGGCTCTCCTAATGGTCCCTCCGGCCATCGTAATGTAAAAGGGCTTGGTATTCCTGTTGACCTTTCCATGGCTTTTCATACCGACGCAGGGATCCTTAAAAAAGACTCAATCGTTGGTACACTTGCGATATACAGTTCGGATACAGATGAGGGGCATTTCCCAAATGGCCAGTCAAAATTAGCCAGCAGGGACCTGGCAGACATTCTCCAGTCGCAAATAGTTAAAGACCTGAGACAAACATTCAGGAAAGACTGGACAAGAAGGGGCTTATGGGATAAGCAGTACTCAGAGGCATACAGACCAAATGTTCCTACAATGTTGCTCGAGCTGCTCTCACATCAGAATCTTGCCGATATGAGCTACGGTCTCGATCCCAGGTTCAGATTTACAGTCAGCAGGTCCATATATAAAGGCATGTTGCGTTTCCTGGCATTCCAGGAAGGTAAAGAATATATTGTCCAGCCACTGGCAGTTAATAATTTCTCTATCACCAGCCGGGGTGGCAAATCTGTTAGGCTTAGCTGGTCGCCTGTCCCCGATCCGCTTGAACCAACTGCTATTCCCAATAGTTACAGGCTTTATACCCGCAGGGGCAAACAGGGTTTTGACCAGGGTATAATTGTAAATGATACAACTATCAGCCTTGAGCTTGAGAAGTACAATGAGATATACAGCTTTAAGATCACTGCTGTAAATGAGGGTGGTGAGAGCTTCCCTTCGGAAGTACTTTCTGCAGGATTTGTAGAAAACACCGGAAAAACAGCACTTGTTGTAAATGCTTTTGATCGTATTTCGGGACCTACAATTATTGATGGCAGTGAAGTCTCGGGAGTGGCAATGTGGGATGACCAGGGAGTGCCATATATCAGGGATGTAGGACAAACAGGTATGGTTTACGATTTCAGGAGAAAATCGCCCTGGCTTGATGATGATAATCCTGGCTGGGGAGCCAGCTATGCAAATGATGAGGGAAAAATCATTCCCGGAAACACTTTCGATTTTACTATTTTACATGGTGAAGCAATTATGGCTTCAGGCATATCTTTTATTTCAACAAGTGACGAGGCATTTGAGAGATCAAATACAAAGGGGCAACAGTTCTCTTTTGTTGATATCATATTTGGAGAAGAAAAATCAACGCCCGGACTGTCTGATAATAACATACCGGCCTTCCGGGTGTTTACACCGGGGATAATATCAAGAATAAAGGAAATTGCAGATGATGGAGGAAATATTTTTATAAGCGGGGCCTATATAGCCTCAGATCATATTATCAGTAAGGATACTATAACTGCAAAATTTGCTGAAGAAGTTCTGCATTATAAATGGCGTACAAACCATGCAGTTGCAACAGGCAAATTTTATGCAACAGATTATGCCAGATCTGTACTTAAAGGCAACTGGGAGTTTAATACTGCTTATAACCCCACGATCTATACCGTTGAAGCCCCTGATGCTATTGAGCCTGCCGGAGAGGGAGCAATTACCGCTTTCCGCTATACAGAGAACAATACCAGTGCCGGAGTCTTATATAATGGCTTATATAAAACAGTTATCCTGGGCTTTCCTTTTGAAACAATTCCTGAAAAAGACCAGCGCTTGGATTTAATGACACAGCTGCTTGATTTCTTTCTTAAGCAGTAAATCCAGCAAAACATTTATTCTATCTGCTCAGACTCCATCTTTGTATCAATATTGATCCTGACCAGACAGACAATGTCAGAGAGAACACCCCTAACAGTATTAGCAAGCTGTACCATAAAGTAAGATAATTATCTAGCCAGTAACTCCTTTTAGTAAGCCTGGTATATCTGGCATAGCCGATCCGGTACTTATTGGGAACCAATAAGCTCTAAACACCTGATCCACAATCAATAAACAAAGACATTGTCATAAATATTCTTAAGTGTAAAAAGCAGGCATAAAAGCATTGTTGTTTATTATAATTTGTACTTTTGTATATTCCTGAATGGAAAAATAAGAAAGATAAATATCAAACCAAAAATCAACCTATAAAAGAAATAGAATCATGAAAGATGCGAAAATAACCTGGACAAAAATTGATGAGGCTCCGGCTTTGGCAACATATTCACTATTACCAATAGTAAATGCTTTTACAAATGCCGCTGGAATAACTGTTGAGACAAGGGATATTTCGCTGGCAGCAAGGATTCTTTCAACTTTTCCTGAATATCTAAAAAATGATCAAAAGATAAATGATGAACTTTCTCTGTTGGGAGATCTTGTACAAAAGCCGGAAGCAAATATTATAAAACTTCCTAATATCAGTGCCTCAATTCCTCAGTTAAAGGCTGCTATTGCCGAACTTCAGTCAAAGGGCTATAAGCTGCCCGATTACCCCGAAGAACCAAAAAACAAAGAAGAGGAAGAGATAAAAGCAAGATATGCAAAATGTCTGGGCAGTGCTGTAAACCCTATATTACGTGAAGGAAATTCCGATCGCCGCGTAGCACCGTCAGTAAAGGCATATGCCATGAAGAACCCAAAGAAACTTGGTGAATGGACTCCCGATTCAAAGACACATGTAGCATACATGAAGGATAATGATTTCTATGGCAATGAGAAATCCGTTATAATGGATAAGGATGATAGCGTTGACTGGGAATTCACAGATAAGAATGGTAAAGTTACAGTTTTAAAAAAGGGGCTTCCCCTTGTTAAAGATGAAGTACTCGATGGTACATTTATGAGTGCGAAAGCATTACGTTCCTTTATTGCCGAACAGATTGATGATGCCAGGAAAAACAACACCTTGTTCTCAGTACATTTGAAAGCTACAATGATGAAGGTCTCCGATCCAATTATTTTTGGAAACTTTGTGTCGGTTTATTTTAAGGATGTATTTGATAAGCATGCAGATACATTTAAAGAACTTGGTATAGTACCAGATATGGGTTTGGGAGACTTATACAAAAAGATAAGCAATCTTGACCAGGCTAAACGCAAAGAGATCGAAGAAGATATTCAGGCAGTTTATGATAAAAACCCTGCACTTGCAATGGTGGATTCAGATAAAGGAATAACAAATCTTCATGCAAGTAATGATATCATTATAGATGCTTCTATGCCTAATGTAATCCGCGACAGTGGAAAAATGTGGAATGCAGATGGAAAGCTTCAGGACACAAAAGCTGTAATACCAGACAGGTGTTACTCTACATTTTACCAGGAAGGAATTGAGTTCTGTAAAGAAAATGGTGCTTTTGACCCTGCAAAAATGGGTAATGTTTCCAATGTTGGATTAATGGCTAAGAAAGCAGAAGAATATGGTTCACATGATAAGACTTTTAAAGTTCCCGGAGACGGTACAATAAGGATAGTAAACAGTAAGGGAGATATATTAATGGAACATGAAGTCGAAAAAGACGACATCTTTCGCAGCTGCCAGACAAAAGATGTTGCTATTCGCGACTGGGTAAAACTTGCTATAAACAGAGCACGTGCCACAGGCAATCCTGCTATTTTCTGGCTTGATGAAAACCGCGCACACGACAGTAAGTTAATTGCACTTGTAAATAATTATCTTAAAGATTATGATACTAAAGGTCTTGAGATCAAGATAATGGATCCTGTTAATGCAATGAGATTCACCCTTGAAAGATCAAAGGCCGGAAAGGATACTATTTCTGTTACAGGTAATGCATTGAGGGATTATTTAACCGATCTGTTCCCCATCCTTGAACTGGGTACCAGTGCAAAAATGTTGTCAATAGTTCCTCTTCTTGCAGGAGGAGGACTTTTTGAAACAGGTGCCGGCGGATCAGCTCCAAAGCATGTTCAACAATTTCTTTCAGAAGGCCATTTAAGATGGGATTCACTTGGCGAATTCCTTGCATTGACAGTGTCGCTGGAGCATCTTGCAAATACTTATAATAACGATGTTGCCCGGATACTTTCAACAAGTCTTGACAAAGCTGTTTCCAAATATCTTGATAATAAAAAAGGACCGTCACGCAAAGCAGGGGAAATAGATAACCGTGGAAGCCAAATGTTCCTTGCTCAGTACTGGGCTGAGGAGCTGGCAATACAAAATGATAATGCAGAACTTAAAGCAAAATTCGAAGGTGTAGCTAAGCAATTAATAGAAAACGAAGAGAAAATACTTGCTGAGATTACAGCTGCTGAAGGAAAAGCGACTGATATTGGCGGATACTACCTGCCGGATGAAGAATTAGCTACAAAAGCAATGCGACCCAGTAAAACAATGAATACTATAATTGACAACATTTAACTTTTTAATACTCGCGGAGATTAACCTGAGCTTGATAAACGAAGCTATTTAGATTTTTAAACTTTCGAAAAATTGTGGATTAATAATTAAATATTAACACCATAATCTTTTAATAAACAGTATTTTTTATATTTTTGCAATCCCTTTTCAGAAAACAGTTTTGTTCTTTTATATAGATTAAATAGTATTGCCCAGGTGGCAGGGCGGAGCG
>JAOZPG010000024.1:0-13211 GCA_029932855.1 Bacteroidales bacterium
AGTTGCGAATAACCTGCTCAGTTTGTACTCAAACTAACCGAACATAGTGAGAGCGTAGCGGCTCAGTTTGTACTCAAACTAAACTTTATGTACGTTTGTTCAAACTATTAATACGGTGATCAATGTTGTTTTCTGAACTTAGCGGGCAATCAGAAGTTAAGAAAAGGCTTATCCAGTCTGTTAAGGAGGCTAGGATAAGCCATGCCCAGTTATTTGCCGGTGAAGACGGCTTTGGCACACTCCCCCTGGCACTTTCCTTTGCCCAGTATATTCTTTGTGAAGATAAGCAGGAAAATGATGCCTGCGGAAAGTGTAGTGCATGCGTAAAAGTGCAAAAGTTAATACATCCCGACCTGCACCTGGTTTTTCCGGTAACAACTACTGCGGGTAACTTAAAACCAATAAGTGATGATTTTATAGGAGAATGGAGGGAAGCTGTTCTTGAAGATCCATATCTCAATGCTACCGAGTGGTACAGACTATTGGGACAGGAAAACAAGCAGGGGATGATCTATAAACATGAGAGTGATGAGATCATCAGGAAACTTAGCCTTAAAACATTTGAGGCTGATTATAAGATAATGATAATATGGCAGGCTGACCGTATGAATATGAGTTGTGCAAACAAGCTTTTGAAAATCCTGGAAGAACCGCCACCGCAAACATTATTCATATTTATTTCTGCTTTTCCCGATCTTTTGCTCCCAACCATACTTTCAAGGCTTCAGACAATTAGAATACCTGCTCTTAAGGAAGAAGATATTATGTTTTTTCTTAATAGTAAGTTAGATATTTCCGAGAAAGATGCAAAATCTTTATCTGCCTTGTCGGGAGGGAGTATATCAAGGGCGCTGGAGTATTTTCGTAGCTCTGATGAGCAAAGCGAGAATCTGGAATTATTTATTAAATGGATGAGGCTGTGCTATAAGAAAGATGTAGTTGAAATAAATGACTGGGTTGATAATCTTGCAGCTACTGGCAGGGAAAAGATCAAGCAATTCCTTTTATATTCCATAGCTATGCTCAGAGAGAATTTCCTTTTGAATGAGATGCCTGAGCATAAGGATGTTTTAGTAAGAATGGGGGATAAGGAATCGGAATTTTCTAAAAATTTTTCAAGATTCATTAAACAAAACAATATTTTCCCGCTTAGTGAAGAACTGAATAAAGCAATAAGGGATATTGAAGCTAATGCTTACCAGAAAACAGTTTTGCTGGATTTGTCTTTAAAGACAATGCGTATGATTACTTAATTAAACTGATCATCTGCATAAGAGCCATGCCTGTTAATAATATAAAATAGCTATTTTTGTTAAATCAATATATAAGCACCCTGCTATGTTTAAGACACAGGGTTTAATAAATTCTTATGAATGAGTGATTATAACAATAGTAGTGAAAGGGAATCAAATATATCTGCCGATCAAACAGCGTTTTCAATAGATTCAAATTTTAAACTGCCTACGTACGACTGGCTGCAGGATGTTCCCGGAGGGAACAGGGATGTCTGGCTGGCTGAGGTAAGGTTTAAAAATACCCGCAAGGCAATTTTTTCAAATGTTAATAGGCTCAGGCTGAAAAAAGGAGATATAGTCGCAGTTGAAGCATCTCCAGGACATGATATTGGAATAGTATCTCTTACCGGAGAGATCGTATATGAGCAATTAAGGAAGTTAAAGATAGATCCTCAAAAGGCTGAGTTTAAGAAAATATACAGGACCGCAAAGGAGACAGACATAGAAAAATGGGAGGAAGGGAAAGCCCTTGAAAATGAAACTATGCTGGAGGCCAGGAGGATTGCATCAAATCTTAAGCTGGAGATGAAGATTGGAGATGTTGAGTACCAGGGAGACAGGACAAAAGCCATATTCTATTATATTGCCGAAGAAAGGGTGGATTTCAGGGAACTGATAAAAGTGCTTGCTGAGCAGTTTAAGGTAAGAATAGAAATGCGACAGATAGGAGCAAGACAGGAAGCCGGAAGAATAGGGGGTATCGCTTCATGTGGAAGAGAATTGTGCTGCTCCACATGGATGACGAATTTTGTTTCGGTGTCAACAAATTCAGCCAGGCATCAGGAATTATCTTTGAATCCTCAAAAGTTGGCAGGACAGTGCGGAAAATTAAAATGTTGCCTGAACTATGAACTGGATATTTATTTGGAGGCCCAGAAACGCTTTCCAGCGTCTAATATTCAGTTAGAGACATCCGGGGGGACTATTTATCATAAGAAAACAGATATTTTCAAGGAAATAATATGGTATTCATATGATAAAATGTCTAGTCTTAACCAGTTTCCCTTAAGCCTTGAAAGGGCATTTGAGATAATTGATGAGAATAAGAAAGGAAGAAAACCGGAGATGATAATCAAGCAGAGTATTAAGGAGCAGGAACATAAGTTTGAAAATGTTGTCGGACAGGACAGTCTTACCAGGTTTGATAAGAAGAAAAAGAAAAAAAAGCGAAAAAAAAGGAGAAGGTATAATGACTAGAAACAGGTACCAGCATATAATTGCCTGTATAATGGCCGGTCTTATGGCAACTTTTTTGTTGTCATGTGATGATAACAGGGTTTTTGAAGAATATACAGAAATAAAGGATTCTCTCTGGGACATGGAGAGGACAGTTGAATTTACGCCACTTATCTCAGATACTTTAATGATAAGCAATGTTTATCTGAATATTCGTAATAATGAAAAATACCCTTACAGCAACCTTTTCCTTTTCGTTACAACTACTGCCCCTAATGGCAGCTGGATAAAGGATACTATTGAGATAAAGATGGCCGATGACAAGGGAAAGTGGAAGGGTAAAGGTTTAGGGGGGCTTTACTTTAACAAGAAACTCTTTAAATCAAATGTAAGATTTCCATACCCCGGCTTATATTCTTTTAAGATAGTACATGCTATGCGAAAGGAAGAGCTTGAGGGTATTAGGGAAGTGGGACTGAGAATTGAATTACAGGACAAGTAGAAAGTGGGAAAGGGGAAATTAAAAAAGTGGGCTGAAATGAAAGACTTTCAGCATGTCATACAGCCTCAGCTGGAAGAGGTTCTGAATAATGATTATTTACTTAAAGGACAGTGGGGTGGGAAGCAGTTTAAGAATAATAATCCTGTTGTACTTGAATTAGGATGTGGGAAAGGAGAATATACTCTTGGGCTTGCCAGGAGTTTCCCGGAAAAGAATTTTATTGGCATTGACATTAAGGGAGCCAGAATATGGAGGGGTGCCAAAACGGCTAAAGAAGAAAAGCTGGGAAATGTTTGTTTTTTAAGGACCAGGATAGAATTTATAGATTCATTTTTTGGAAAGGACGAGATAGAAGAGATATGGATTACTTTTCCTGATCCGCAACTAAAAAGGGGCAGGATAAAAAAGAGACTTACAGGCTCAGGTTTCCTGAATTCCTACCGTTATTTTCTTAAACCCGGTGGACTGATACATCTTAAGACTGATAGTAGTGAGTTATTCAATTATACAAAGCAATTATTGATTCATAACGGACTTAAGGAAATGGTAGCAAGTTCTGACTTGTATTCATCTTCCGTAGCCAATGAGTTTCTTAAAATAAAAACCCATTATGAGCAGGTTTTCCTCGGGCAGGGTAAAAAGATTAAGTATCTGCAATTCCTGATCGATGGGAACAATAAGATCACAGAGCCACTTTTTGATAAAGAGCATGGATGAAGATTTTTTTCAGCGGGTTTATGAGCTTGTACGCCTTATCCCCAGAGGCAGGGTTTCGACTTACGGGGCAATAGCTTCTTATCTGGGAAGCAATAGGTCGGCCCGGGTTGTAGGGTGGGCAATGAATGCAAGCTTTTCGAAAGATGAATATGTCCCGGCACACAGGATTGTTAACAGGAAGGGGCTGCTCAGCGGGAAACAACATTTTGGCACAGCCGGATTAATGGCACAATTATTAAAGAATGAAGGAGTGGAAGTTAAAGATGACAGGGTGCTTGATTTTAAGGCCTGCTTCTGGGACCCGAATAAAGAATTACAGGCAAACGGGTCCGTCTAAAATTATGTTTGTTTTTATCATGCCTTTTATTGTTTTAATAATAAACATTATGTAGGTTTGCGCTTAAATTAATTAAGTTTAAATAAGGAAAGATGAAATATACTGGTTCACAGGTTCTGGAAGCCCTGAAAGAGGTGATGCATCCTGAAAAAAATGCAGACCTGGTTTCCCTGAACATGATTGAAAACATTAAGATTGAAGGAGAAAAAATAAGTTTTGAACTTATTTTCCCGGGGGCAAATGACCCATTTGTAAATTCATTAAAAAAAGCATGTGTTCAGGCTATTCAAAAAAATCTTGGAGATTCTGTACAGATAGAAGGAAACATAGAGCACAAATTTGCCGTGACAAAAAAAGAGAGAGAAGTATTGCCTGGTGTTGAAAACATTATTGCTATTGCATCGGGCAAGGGTGGGGTAGGAAAATCAACGATTGCTGTTAACACAGCTGTGGCTCTTGCCAAACTGGGTTACAGGGTTGGCCTTATTGATGCGGATATTTACGGGCCTTCAATGCCAAAAATGTTAGGCGTTGAAAGTGAAAGGCCGGTGGTGACCAAGGTGGATGGGACAGATATGATCATTCCGGTTGAAAAATATGGTGTTAAAATGCTTTCCATAGGTTTTTTCATTAATCCTGACGATGCACTGGTATGGAGGGGGCCCATGGCTACCAATGCTCTGAAGCAACTGATAAATCAGGGAGATTGGGGAGAGCTGGACTATATGCTTATAGACCTTCCTCCCGGAACCAGCGATATACACCTTACCATGGTACAGGAGGTACCGGTAACAGGTGCAATTATTGTAAGTACTCCACAGGATGTTGCTCTTGCTGATGTTATTAAGGGAATCTCGATGTTCAAGGGAGAAGGAATAAATGTTCCTGTCCTTGGTCTTATTGAAAATATGGCATGGTTCACACCCGAAGAGCTGCCGGATAATAAGTATTATATTTTTGGTAAAGGAGGCTGTGAAGCACTTGCTAAGAAATATAAATTGCCTCTTTTGCAGCAGATACCTATTATACAGAGCATACGTGAAGATGGTGATAATGGTACTCCTTCAGCAATGGATGAGGTTTCTTCATTGGGACTGGTATTCAATGAACTGTCGAGAAATGTGGTTGCTGAAGTGGCCAGGAGGAATGAGGAAATTAGTCCTACAAAGCGTGTAGAGATAAAAAACAGCAGTTTGTTTAAAGAATACAAGCCAAATAAATAATGAATGGATAAGGAGGAAACAATATCATTAAAAGACAGGGTGCTTCTTTCTATTGAGAAGATCAGACCTTACCTTATTGCCGATGGTGGAGATATTGAGCTGGCAGATATTATTAATGACAGCATTGTTAATGTGCGTGTCCTTGGAGCATGCGGAGAATGCAAATTCCTTTCGCAGACCATGAGAGCACTTAGTGAAAAAATAATAAAAGATTCCCCTGAAATTACACAGGTGAATGCTTTAGATTAAGCTAATCAGGTTTACCGGCTTAAACTTTCCCGGGCATGTTTTAATGATCCGGTTTTCAAAGGGATATAGCTTTAGAGATTATCTTTATTGCCGGGGATAATAAAAACAGCTTTCAAAATACTATCTTTCCAAATTCAAAGTTTTCTTTGGTAGAATGCTTTAAACTTGAAACCAGCAGTATCTACATATTATTTTATCCTGCTATGGATGCTTATCCTGCTTGGCTCCTGTTCTGTTGAAAAGAATACGGGACTATCAAGGAATTATCATAATCTTTTATCAAGGTATAATATTTACTTCAATGGCAATGAGAGTTATAAGAATGGTTTAAGAAAAATTAACAAGCAGTTCAAGGATGATTTCTCACAATTGCTGCCGGTATTCAAATATGAAGACAAGAACATTGCCAGTTCGGTATCATCAGACATGGACAGAGCTATTACAAAAGCCTCAAAGGTGATCACACTTCATTCTATTACTGCCAAGCCAGAGATGAAAGACAAGGAAATGACAGAAAAGGAAAAGGAGTTTTACGACCGTCCTGAATTTAATGACTGGGTTGATGACAGTTACCTTCTTATGGGAAAAGCTCAGACCCTCAAACATGATTACTTCCTGGCAATAAAAACATTTAAGTATCTTAACATGGAAGCCCAGGACGAAGATGTAAAGTATGAGTCAATGATATGGCTTGCTTATGTATATGGACTGGAAGAAGAGTTTGAAAAAGCCGGTGAGATACTTGAAAGTCTGAAAGAAGATGAAATATTTACAAAGGAACATTATCCCTTTTATTATTCTGTATATGCTGATCATCATATAAAGCAGGAGAACTATTCTTCTGCTATCGAGATGCTGGAGAAAAGCCTTAAGTATGAAAAGAAGAAAGAAAACAAATATCGTTATACCTATATACTGGCTCAGCTATTTGAAAAAACAGGACACGAACAACAGGCTTATAAGAATTTTGCCATGGTAGTAAGGATGAATCCTCCTTACGATATGACTTTTAATGCACGGATACGTCAGGCCGAGTCATTTGATATTAGTAATGAAAATGTAGCAGAACTCAAGAAGATACTTCGCAAAATGCTTAGGGATGAAAAGAACATTGAATATAGAGATCAGATTTACTATGCATACGGACAGATTGCAATTAAAGAAGGGAAAAAGGATGAAGCTATAAAATATTATAAGGAGTCGGCTCATGCAAGTGTTCAGAATAATAAACAAAAAGGTATCTCTTACCTTTCCATTGCCGACATATATTTTGAGGTTGAAAATTATGTTCCTGCTCAGGCTTATTATGACAGTGCATTAATGAATCTTAGTCCTGAATACCCTGGTTATTCAATGATTTCATCCAAATCGGCACATCTCAACAGCCTGGTAAGTAGTATTAATATTATTGAACGGGAAGACAGTTTACAGTTACTGGCGGCTATGAGTCCGGTTGCCCGCCTTGCAGTCATTGATAAAATAATATCTGACCTTAGGGAGGAAGAGAGAAAGAAAAAGGAACAGGAGGCTTTAAGTCCCTACAGCCAGTCAGACATTTATGAGGGAGAAAGGAGACTTAACAGACAGCTTAATCAGTCCGGGAAGTGGTATTTTTATAATCCTGCCGTTGTTGATTTTGGAAGGAATGAGTTTAAGAAAAAGTGGGGCGATAGAAAGCTCGAAGATAACTGGAGGAGAAAAGACAAAACTGTGCTTGAGATGAATATTTCTGACATGAACATGGAAGCGGAAAATGCACAGGGCCAGGGTGAGCCGGTTGAAAAAGATGAAAGATTTAAGCGGGATTATTATCTTAAGGATATTCCTGATACCAAGGCCAGGCTGCTAGAATCATCTGAAAAAATTGAAAAGGCTTTGTTTGCCAAGGGGAGTACTTATATGAGTGATCTGAAAGATTACCCCATGGCCATAGAGACTTATGAGGAGCTTTTAGACAGGTTCCCCGAAAACAGTTACCTTCTTTCATGTTATTATTATTTGTACGACATGAATAAAAACATGGGGAATAGTGTAAAGACAGGATACTATGAAAGTCTTATCCTTACAAAATTTCCGGAGAGCGAATTTGCACAAATGCTGAGTGATCCTGACTATATTAAGAAAAGAAACGAAAAGGAGATGGAGGTTTACAGGTTGTATGAAAGCTTGTATGCAGCTTATCTGAATGAGGAATATGCCAGGGTAATAAAAGAGTGTGAAACTGCCCTTAAAATTTATCCTTTTCATGAACTTATGCCCAAGTTTTATTTGCTCAGGGCATATGCCATTGGAAGCATAAGTGATATACAAACATTTAAAGCAGCTCTGAAAGAAATGGTTGATACAGTGCCAGGTGGAGAAGAAAAGCTTAGGGCAGCTGAATTAATTGCCCATTTCAATGAAACAGTGCCCGAGTTAAAGGCAGAAGATGAGAAGGCAGAAGCGAAGCAGATATACAACTATTCAGCTAATGAAGCTCACTTACTTGTGTTGGCAATACTTGAAGGCAATACAGACATGAACCAGTTGATATTTAACATAATTAATTTTAATTATGATAATTATCCCCAGGCTGAGTTTACGGTTAATAAACAAATATTAGATAACGGAGTAAAGCTGGTCTTTGTTGAAGGAACAGGAAATGCTGAAAAAACGATGGAGTATTATAGAATATTTATTCCTGAAAAAACAATTAAGGGAAGTCTGAAGAATACAAACTATAAAGCTTTTGTGATCTCGGTAAGCAATTATAATGTATTTGTGGAACACCAGGAGGTGTCGGTTTATGAGAAATTCTTTAATAGTAACTACCTTAGTCCTGAAGTATCCGGAAAGAACAGGCAGAAATGATAAGTGATCTTAATTAAGGGCTTATGAGAAAGATAAGAATACTTTGGACAGACGATGAGATAGAATACCTGAAAGCCCATATTATTTTCCTTGAGGAAAAAGGTTATGAACTGGTTACTGTAAGTAATGCAGATGATGCTTTAAAAAAATTAGCCGAAATTGATTTTGACATTGTTTTCTTAGATGAGAACATGCCTGGAAAGGGAGGTCTTGATATTCTTCCCGGGATAAAAAGTCGTTTCCCCGAATTGCCGGTGGTGATGATAACCAAGAGCGAGGAAGAAGACATAATGGAAGAGGCAATAGGAAGGCAGATAGACGACTATCTTATAAAGCCGGTTAATCCCAAGCAGATACTGTTAACAATAAAAAAACATATTGATCAGAAAAAGCTGGTCTCTGAAAAAACCCTGAGTTCATACTATGAGGAGTTTGGCAGGATAGGAATGATGATAAACCGGAAAAATAAGCTGGGTGACTGGATTGAGATATATAAAAAACTTGTTTTTTGGGAACTGGAACTTGACAAATCAGGTACATCAGAAATGAATGAGATATTGCAGATGCAGCAGGTTGAGGCCAATCTGGAGTTTTCTAAATTCATAAAACGTAATTATAAAAGCTTTATAAATAATAGCTCTGAAAACTTTTTAATGTCTCCCGGTCTGTTCCCGGAGAGAGTATTTAAATATTTGGAGAATGGTGAAAAAGTAGTTTTTCTGCTTATAGACAACCTGAGGCTTGATCAGTGGAGAACCATCAGTCCGGTTTTGCAGGAATATTTTCAGGTGGAAGAAGAAGTGTTTTGCAGTATTCTGCCTACAGCAACCCAATATGCAAGGAATGCAATTTTTTCCGGAATGATGCCTGTTGAGATACAGAAAAAATACCCCGGCTGGTGGGTTAATGATGATGAACAGGAGGGCAAGAACCTTTATGAAAAAGAGCTTTTAGCTGAATTACTTAGGAGGAATGCTATTAATTCAACATTTCATTATGAGAAGATAAGCAATCCCGATGCCGGTAAGAGATTTTTGGAAAATCTTAGGAATCATTTAAATTATCAATTACTGGCGGTGGTTTATAATTTCGTTGATATGTTATCGCATGCCCGTACCGAATCGAGAATGATACAGGAACTGGCACCCGATGAGAAAGCTTACAGAAGTCTTACAAACAGCTGGTTTGAAAATTCTTATTTGCTGGATGTGCTAAAGATCCTGTCGGAACAAAATGTAAAGGTTATAATAAGTACCGATCATGGAACTATAAGGGTGCAAAATCCAATAAAGGTTATAGGTGACAGGCAAACATCTGCCAATCTGCGATATAAGACAGGCAGAAGCCTTAATTATAATCAGAAAGATATTTTTGAGATTGTTGATCCCGAAAGCGTTGGCCTGCCCAGGATCAATATGAGTTCACGATTTATATTTGCATGTAATGATGACTTTATTGCATATCCCAATAATTATAATCATTATGTGAAATATTATAAAAACACTTTTCAGCACGGTGGAATATCCATGCAGGAAATGCTTATTCCATTTGTGGTACTTACGCCTAAATTCTGAAAAGGATTATAAGTTCAGATGTTTGGCTAATTCATGAAGTAAAAAATAATATTTGATTAATAATAGATTGAAGCAAATAATAATTAAGGATATTAAGTTAATTGACAATGCTGCAGGTGAGTTACTGAAGCATTTTTCTAAACCTGGGATTTTCGCTTTTTATGGGGAGATGGGTGCCGGTAAAACGACCTTTATACAGGCTTTATGCAGAGTGTTGAAAGTAGAGGATATCGTAACCAGTCCTACCTTTGCATTGGTAAACGAATACAAATCTCTTTCACGAGGCATGCTTTATCATTTTGATTTTTACAGGATTAAGAATTTAACAGAAGTATATGATCTTGGTTATGAGGAGTATTTTTATCAGGATGCTTATTGTTTTATTGAATGGCCGGAAATGATAGAAGCACTATTACCTGAGTCTGCAGTAAAGATAAAAATCGATGTAATGAAGAACGGAAGCCGCAGGATTAGTTTTTAAGAGGCGCCTGATAAAACAATTTGAATATAAGAGCTAATTATCGTATTTTACATTCCAATTACCTACACATAAGTTAAATCTCACAGATCTAAGCTATGACTGATCCCGGGAATAATTCGGCATTAAATTTTGGTAAAAACAGCTTGCTTCCGCAGGAGGAAATGCTTGAAACTGCAAGGAAGAGTAAAAACCTGATAATAGGAATACCAAAAGAATCATGGGAACATGAGAACAGGGTGGGTCTTACACCTGAAGCAGTTGAGCTTCTTGTTAATAATGGTCACGAAGTTAGAATAGAATCGGGAGCCGGTAAAAAAGCAAACTATTCTGATACCGATTATTCGGAATGCGGAGGAATGATATCGGATAATAAGAAAGAGGTTTTTAATTCAGACATTATCATAAAGCTCTCTCCTGTATCGGAAGAAGAGATAGGATTACTAAGGGGAAACCAGTTATTGTTTTCTTCATTGCATGTAACCAGTCAAAATGAAAAATATTTTCGTGAGTTGATAAGGAAGAGAATTACAGGTATTGCTTATGAAAACATTAAGGATAAATACGACCGGTTTCCGGTAGTACGGTCAATGAGTGAAATTGCGGGAATCACCTCTATATTGTTAGCTTCTGAATATCTTAGTAATACACATCAGGGCAAAGGAGTAATGCTTGGAGGGATAACAGGAATAACTCCTGCGGAAGTGGTGATTCTGGGTGCGGGGACAGCTGCAGAATATGCGGCACGCGCCGCACTGGGACTGGGAGCTACGGTAAAAGTATTTGATAATTCATTGCATAAGCTAAGAAGGCTGCAGAACTATATAGGCCAGAGAATGCACACATCGGTCTTTCACCCCCGGGTACTTGAAAAGGCCCTGAGATCTGCCGATGTGGTAATAGGAGCTGTTCACCTGGTAGATGAGGGGCCGCGTTATTATATTACAGAGGAAATGGTTAAGTCTATGAAGAAGGGATCGGTGATAGTGGATATAAGCATAGACCAGGGTGGTTGTGTTGAAACCTCGGAATGTATGGATCTTGCTAAGCCTGTACATATTAAACACGGGGTTGTTCATTATGCAGTATCAAACATTCCATCCAAAGTATCCAGAACAGCATCTATTGCTTTGAGTAATGTGCTTGCACCCATAATTATGAATGTGGGGGATGCCGGGGGTATTCAGAATCAGTTAAGAGAAGACAGGGGTCTGAGAAAGGGAGTTTATATTTTTAATGGTTTACTTACAAATCGTTTTGTTGGTGAGAAATTTGGGATATTATCCAAAGATATAAACCTGCTTCTGGCTGCTTTTTAGTTCTTAATTAATGTTCAGGATAATTTATAATATTGCAATAGCACTTTACGGATCAGGTATATACCTGACATCTTTTTTTAATAAGAAGGCAGGACTGTGGATCAGAGGAAGAAAGGGGCTATGGAAGCACATTGAAAATATCCCGGGAGACTATGAGGAGCTTGTGTGGTTTCATTGTGCATCGCTGGGAGAGTTTGAACAGGGACGGCCGGTTATAGAGGAATATAAAAAGCAAAATCCCGGCACTTATATTTTAATAAGCTTTTTTTCACCATCCGGTTATGAAATAAGAAAGAACTATAAGCAGGCAGATAAAGTTATTTACCTTCCTCTTGACACAGCCGGAAATGCCAGGCGCTTCATAGATATTATAAAACCTCAAAAGGTAATTTTTGTAAAGTATGAGTTCTGGTATAATTATCTTCATGAGCTATGGAAGAAAAAACTTCCGGTTTATCTTATTTCTGCTAATTTCAGAGAGGATCAGTGGTTTTTCAGGTTTTACGGTAGCTCATTTAAAAAAACCCTGGGGTATTTCACGAAGCTTTTTGTTCAGAATGAAAGATCCAGGAAAATACTTGCGAAAAACGGAATAACCAATGTGATTGTAGCAGGTGATACCCGCTTTGACAGGGTGGCAGAAATAAGCAGGCAGGCAGGCCAGGCTGACGGTAGTATGAAAAGCCCGGATATTCTTAAAGAGTTTAAAAAAGATAATAGCTTAATAATTGCCGGAAGTACATGGCCGGAGGATGAGGCCATTCTTATAACTTATATTAATGAATCTAAGACCGGTGTAAAATGGGTAATCGCACCACACGAAATCGACGAAGTACATATACGGCAGATTACGGGGCGGCTTAAACGTTCATATATTCTATATTCTGACTTAAATGCCAGTGGGCATAGTAACCCGGAGAATTATGATGTACTTATTATCGATAATATAGGATTACTATCCGGCATATATGCTTATGGAGAGATTGCCTATGTGGGGGGTGGATTTGGGATAGGTATCCATAATATTCTGGAACCTGCCAGTCATGGCATGCCTGTTATTTTTGGACCCAACTTCAGTAAATTTCAGGAAGCCATCGATCTGGTAAGCCTGGGGGGTGGACTGAGTATTGATAGTTATGAATACTTTGTTAACAAGTTGAGCTCATTGCTTGATTCTCCTGCATACCTTGCAAATACCGGAAAAATTTGTTTTAATTATATTCAGGCCAACCAGGGTGCTACCGATATAATTGTTCATAATTTGTTAAGGAATAAATTTCCACAGCACTGAATTTTATCTAATTTTATTTGCTTTTTCTTGAGAGATCCTAAGGTCTTTTTTATTCTCAGTTATATAAGGATACAGAAAGAAAAAATCGATATTCTTTTTTTATTTTCTTAATAAGCAGTAAGGATTAGTTTTGTTGTTTAGTAATATATTTAGTAACATATTTAGTAACATATTTATAAACCTTAAAAATCAATAATTAT
>JAOZPG010000024.1:13311-35973 GCA_029932855.1 Bacteroidales bacterium
ATATTTAGTAACATATTTAGTAACATATTTATAAACCTTAAAAATCAATAATTATTAGCTATGAAAACAAACCTTAAAGCGTTGTTTAGCATTGCAATCTTTATGTTTGCGATGCTTACATCTTATGGACAGGGAACCACTACCGCCGGTATGAACGGAAGGGTCGTGGATACCAATGGTGAATCCCTGCCCGGAGCAACTATTCTTGCGGTACACACCCCAACCGGGTCCCAGTTTGGAGGGATTACCGACGATCAGGGTTACTACCGTCTTCCCAACATGGGTGTTGGAGGGCCTTATAAAGTAACAGTTTCTTATGTTGGCTTCGAGTCATATGAGAAAGATGGTATTTACCTGAGCCTGGGACAAACATTCAGGATAAATGTAACACTTGGAACAGCAACAGCCGAGCTTGCCGAAGTAGCTGTAGTAGGTTCAAAGGTAAAGCAGTATAATGCTTTTGATGGTAACAAGACGGGTGCAGAGACAGTTATCGGTAATGAAGATATTCTTGCTATGCCGTCGATAAACCGCGATCTGACTGACTTTACCCGTCTTACTCCACAGGCTACAGTAAGGGATGATGGAGCTATCTCTATTGCCGGTATTAATAACCGTTACAATGCTATTTCTATTGACGGTGCAGTTAATAATGATGTTTTCGGTCTTTCTGCCACAGGTACAAACGGTGGACAAACAGGAGGCTCTCCCATAAGTATGGATGCTATTGAGCAGTTCCAGGTTGTACTTGCTCCCTTTGATGTTCGTCAATCAGGATTTGCCGGTGCAAGCATAAATGCTGTAACCCGTAGCGGATCCAATACTGTGAAGGCATCTGCATATTATTACTTGAGAAATGAGGGACTGGCAGGTGTAACTCCTAATGAGGAGGATATAGATGCACGTGAGAAACTGCCGGAATTCTCCTCCAAAACATATGGTTTCAGGGTAGGAGCTCCAATTATTAAGAATAAACTTTTTGTATTTGCCAGTGCCGAAATACAAAGAGAAGAAACACCTGCAAACTACACCGGTTTTGATTCAGACTATACCGGAGATTCTGACAGGGCAACTATCGACCAGGTTACTGCTAAATTTATAGAACTTGGATACGATCCGGGCGACTGGGAACATAAGACAAGAACACTCGATTCAGATAAGTTTCTTTTAAGGTTTGACTGGAACATAAGTCAGCATCACAAGCTTATGGCTCGTCACTCATATACTAAGTTAGATGCCGTTAAACTGGGAGCATCCAATAATTATGCTCTTGGCTATTCAAATAATGCACAGTATTTCCCAAGTGTAACTAATTCATCAGCGATAGAACTGAAGAGCAACTTCGACGGCTATTCAAATAACCTGATCCTTGGATTTACTTCGGTAAAGGATGATCGTGACCCCTATAATGATCCTTTCCCTGCCCTGAGGATATATGATGGATCAGCAACTATTTATGCCGGTTCTGAGCCTTATTCTACTGCAAATGCCCTCGACCAGGATGTTCTTACTCTTACAGATAACTTTTCGATCTATAAAGGGAAACATACCATAACTCTTGGTGCTAATCTTGAATATTCAAATACCTACAACCTGTTTATGCGAAAAAACTTTGGTGAATACAGGTATTCTTCAGTTGCCGACTTTCTGACAGTTGGAACAGCTGGAGAAGTTCCCGCCTACCAGTATGAAAGAGGTTATTCATTAGTAGATGATGTAACCGGCGACGGTTCAGAAGCTGCTGCTATTTTCAGTATGATACAATGGGGTATTTATGCACAGGATGAGTTCCAGCTAAGTGATGATTTCAAGTTAACTGCCGGGCTTCGTGTTGATATGCCAATGTTTATGAAAGATCCAATAGAAGATACACATTTCAATACTGTAACTAAGCCCCTGATTGATGCTGAATGGGGAGACCTTTTTAATGCCCGGGCAGGAGAAATGCCAAAAGGTTCTCTGATGTTTTCTCCCAGGATAGGTTTTAACTGGGATGTGACGGGTGAAGAAAGAACACAGGTCCGTGGAGGTGTAGGTATTTTTACAAGCCGTGTTCCACTTGTATGGCCGGGAGGTTCTTATACCAATAACGGAACAATGATAGGCGGTGTGTATCATAGAAGTTCATGGGGGACCCCAATCGAGTTCAGATCTCAGTGGGATAACCAGTATAAGGCATCTGATTTTGGTGGAACAGATGCAGCATATGGCGGCCAGGTTGACCTTTTTGCAAAAGATTTTAAGTTCCCGCAAATGTTCAGGGCCAGTGCAGCCATAGACCAGAAACTTCCTCTTGGAGGGTTGGTGTTAACAGCTGAAGGCCTTTTTACAAAAACCCTTAACAATGTTCTTTACTACAATGTAAATGTTGCCAAAGATCCTATTTACAATCTTACGGGAGCAGATGAGCGTCCATATTATGATGGATCAAGACTGGATGGAGATTATACCAGGGTAATGTTTGGTACAAATACGAATAAGGGATATACATACAACTTTACGCTTAGCCTGCGTAAGCCACTGACAAAAGGATTTTCGGGAAACCTTGCCTATACTTTTGGACGCGCAATGGCTGTAAATGACGGAACTTCTTCACAGAACTCTTCACAGTGGAGATATATGGAACAGGTTAATGGTTTGAACGATATGGAACTTTCCTATTCTGATTTTGATCTGGGACACAGGGTAGTAGGTTACCTGAACTACAGGATTGAATATTTAGATCACCTTGCAACAACTGTCAGCCTGTATTATAACGGCCAGTCCGGAAGAAGGTTCTCTTATATTTATTCTGACCGTGGAAACCTGAATGGGAATGGGGAAAGTGATAATAACCTTATTTATATTCCTGCCAGCCAGAGTGAGATAGTGTTTGATGAAACAAATGCTACTGCGGCAGAACAGTGGGCCGACCTGGATGAGTTTATTAAGAATGATGATTATCTTAGCCAGCACAGGGGAGATTATGCTGAGAGAAACGGAGCACGTAATCCTGTTGCTCATATCTTTGACTTCAAGATCCTGCAGGATATCTTCGTAGATGCAGGTCCCGGAAAACACACACTTCAGATAAGCTTTGATATTTTCAATCTGGGAAATATGTTAAACAATAAGTGGGGTTTGAAGTATTATACAGGGAATGATTATCACAGGTTAATTAATTTTGAAGGATTTGATACTGATGGTACAACTCCTATGTTTAGCTTCAGTAAGCCTTCAGGAGATATCTGGCAACTTGATGATTCAGGTATTTCAAGCTCAAGATGGCAGGCCCAGTTAGGGGTTCGCTATATCTTTTAACAAATCGGAATTCTTGTATAAAAAAGGAGGCTTAGGCCTCCTTTTTTATATTTATATTTTTATAGATCCCACAGTATTTTAAAGGTCTTTTTTATAAGTGCCTGATTAGCTTGACAGAAATGGGTTGGAAGTTGTAATTTTTGTTTATCGGGATAATGTTCGGATAATCAGTGGGTTATGAGACTTAGTTAATAACTAATACGAAATGTTAATAAGTATGGAATCATATTGGTTGTACTAAATTGATTGGTTTCATAAATTGCAAACTGGATAAAAATCCGCCCCAATTTCATAGTTTACAAATTATCAATGCTTTAAGATTTATAAGCAGATGAGTGACCCTTTTACACAACAAAAAACAATCGATTTAAAGAGCCTTAGTACTGAGGAAATAAACCTGATGTCACAAGGAAAAGAAAAAGAAAGGAAAAAATATTCTTTTGATGAGGCATTTAAAGCATCAGAAAAATATTTCAATGGGGATGACCTGGCTGCCAAAGTATGGGCTAATAAATATGCACTTAAAGATTCTCAGGGTAATCTTTTTGAGCTGACTCCCGATGATATGCACAGGAGGCTTGCCAATGAAATTGCAAGGATTGAGAAGAATTATAAAAACCCAAAGTCAGCAGAGGAAATATTTGATCTGTTAAAAGGCTTTAAATATATTATTCCACAGGGAGGCCCAATGACAGGGATAGGGAATGAACACCAGGTTGCTTCTCTCTCGAATTGTTTTGTTGTTGGAAATGAGGGGGCTTCAGATTCATATGGTGCAATAATGAAGACTGATCAGGAACAGGTGCAACTGATGAAGCGCCGGGGAGGAGTTGGGCATGACCTTTCACATATACGTCCTGCAGGTACCCCTGTGAAAAATTCTGCTCTTACATCAACAGGTGTGGTTCCTTTTATGGAGAGATTTTCAAATTCTACCAGGGAAGTTGCACAGGATGGAAGAAGGGGGGCATTAATGCTTTCTATTTCAGTAAAGCACCCGGATGCAGGAGCTTTTATAGATGCCAAGCTTGAGGCGGGAAAAGTTACAGGGGCAAATGTATCGGTAAAGATAGATGATGAGTTTATGAAGGCTGTTGTGCAGGATAAAAATTATGTACAGCAGTTCCCTATAGATGCAAAAACGCCAAAGATTACCAGGGAGATAAAAGCCAGGGATCTGTGGGATAAGATAGTTCATAATGCATGGAAATCGGCAGAGCCGGGAATACTTTTCTGGGATACGGTAATAAGGGAATCTGTCCCCGACAGCTATGCAGATTTAGGCTATAAGACAGTATCAACAAATCCATGCGGAGAGATCCCTCTCTGTCCTTATGATTCCTGCAGGTTGTTGGCAATAAACCTTTACAGTTATGTAAACAATGCCTTTACAAAGGAAGCTAAATTTGATTTCCCCCTTTTTAAAGAACATGTTCATCATGCCCAGAGGATAATGGACGATATTATAGATCTTGAACTGGAGAAAATAGATAGCATACTGGATAAAATTAACAGCGATCCTGAAGATGCAGAGGTGAAGAGAGTGGAAATAAACCTCTGGGAAAATATTAAAAAGAAGGCCAAAGAAGGAAGAAGAACAGGTGTTGGGATAACAGCTGAAGGTGATATGTTGGCAGCCCTGGGCCTCACATATGGCAGTGATAATGCTATTGAGTTTTCTACCGAGATACATAAAACGGTAGCTATTGAAGCATACAGGGCATCGGTCAGTCTTGCAGAAGAAAGAGGGGCATTCGAAATCTATGATCATCAGCGCGAAAAAAATAATCCTTTTATTAACAGGATAAAAGAAGCAGATGAGGATCTGTACAGGAAGATGACTGAAAAGGGCAGAAGAAATATTGCATTACTTACTATTGCTCCAACAGGATCAACCAGCCTGATGACACAAACCACATCCGGGATTGAACCTGTATTTATGCCTTTTTACCAGAGGAGAAGAAAGGTAAATCCTAATGATGCTGATGTTAACATAACTTTTGTTGATGAAGTAGGGGATGCCTGGGAAGAGTATAATGTTTTTCACCATAAGTTCAAGACCTGGCTTGATACAAACGGCTATGATGTAAACAAGGTGATGACATACA
The DNA here is from genome assembly GCA_029932855.1 of Bacteroidales bacterium. GTDB lineage: Bacteria > Bacteroidota > Bacteroidia > Bacteroidales > VadinHA17 > JAYEGO01. Next base: position 18,720 of record JAOZPG010000024.1, read on the forward strand.
GTGAAGAGAAATTACGGGAAATAGTAGAAGAATCACCTTATTTTAATGCTACTTCCAATGATGTTGACTGGATAGCTAAGATAAAAATGCAGGGAGCAATTCAAAAGTGGGTTGACCATAGTATAAGTGTAACAGTTAACCTTCCCGAGGATGCATCGGAAGACCTGGTTGGACATCTTTATGTTCAGGCCTGGGATAGCGGATGTAAGGGAGCTACTGTTTACCGCGAAGGATCGAGGGAAGGGGTTCTGGTTTCGGCCAGGGACAAGAAAAAGGACCTGAATAAAGGAATACATGAATTTAACTCTCCAAAGAGGCCGGAGATTCTTGATGCTGAAGTAGTAAGATTTCAGAACAATAATGAAAAATGGATAGCCTTTGTGGGCCTTCTGGATAATCGTCCTTATGAAATATTTACAGGTATAGTTGATGAAGATGTCCTTGCTATTCCCAAGAGTATTACCAAAGGTTATATCCTAAAGAAAAGAGATAAGAAAGGGAAAAGCCGCTACGATTTTCAATATACCGACAAATATGGTTATCAGAATACAGTAGGAGGTCTTTCACATATGTTTAAGCCTGAATACTGGAATTATGCAAAACTTATTTCAGGGGTATTGAGGCATGGTATGCCAATAAAGAATGTAGTTGAACTGATCTCCGGCTTACTGCTTGACAGTGAGAATATTAATTCATGGAAGAACGGGGTGGAGAGAGCTCTTAAAAAGTTCATTCCCAATGGTACTAAAGCAGATCCCAAGAAGAAATGCTCGGAATGTGGCTCCTACTCACTTGTTTACCAGGAAGGATGTCTTATCTGCACAGAGTGCGGTTACTCAAAGTGCGGATAGAAATAAGAAACCCCAGGCCAATAGCGCGGGGTTTCTTGTATTAAATAGAGAAAATTATTTAATTTATTACTCCCAGCTCTTTTCCAATTTTGCTAAAGGCAGCAATAGCTTTATCAAGATCTTCCCTGCTGTGTGCAGCAGAAAGTTGTACACGTATTCTTGCCTGTCCTTTAGGAACAACCGGATAATAGAAACCTATAACATAAATACCTTCATCCAGCAGTCTGGCAGCAAAATCCTGCGATAGTTTGGCGTCATAAAGCATTACAGCACATATTGCAGACTGGCTTGGTTTAATATCAAATCCCAGACTGATCATATTATCTATAAAATATGAGGTATTGTTATGAAGTTTATCCTGAAGCTCATTGGTTTCCGATACCATGTCAAACATTCTTATACCTGCTGCTGCAACAAGGGGGGGGATAGAGTTGGAGAAAAGGTAAGGTCTTGAACGTTGACGGAGCATCTCTATGATTTCTTTTTTCCCTGTTGTAAAGCCTCCAATAGCTCCTCCAAATGATTTTCCCAGGGTTCCTGTTATAATTTCTGCCTGTCCCCTTACATTAAATAGTTCGGTAACCCCGCGACCGGTTTTGCCAACCACTCCCGCAGAATGAGATTCATCAAGCATTAGCATTGCATTATATTTTTCAGCCAGTGTAAGTATCTTGTCAACAGGAGGCACATTACCATCCATTGAGAAAACGCCGTCTGTTACTATAAGTCTGAATCTTTGCTCCTGAGCTGCAATAAGCTGCTTTTCCAGGTCATCCATATTGGCATTTTCATATCTATACCTTTGTGCCTTACATAATCTCACACCGTCTATTATGGATGCATGATTAAGGCTGTCGGAAATAATTGCATCGTCGGCAGTTAATAAAGGTTCAAAAACACCCCCATTGGCATCAAAGCAGGCAGCATAAAGAATGGTATCTTCAGTGCCGAAAAAAGCTGCGATCTTTTGCTCAAGTTCTTTATGCAGGTCAGATGTACCGCAAATAAATCTTACCGACGACATTCCATATCCATGAGTATCAAGTGCCTTTTTTGCTGCTTCAATAAGATGCGGATTATTTGATAGGCCCAGGTAGTTATTGGCACAGAAATTCAATACTTTCTGTCCTGTATTCAGTTCAATTTCTGCTGCCTGTGGCGATTCAATAATACGTTCATTCTTAAACAGTCCTGCTTCATTTATTCCTTTCAATTCTTTGCTTAGGTGTTCTTTAAAATAGCTGTACATAATTATGGGGTTTTATTTTTTTCATTTTTAGTTGTAGCTGTTCCGGGTCATGCTATATTGAGTTCGGTAGCTGTATTGCCGGGTCTTATCACCAGTCCAGGATCACTTTCCCGCTGTTTCCTTCTTCCATTGCCTCAAAGCCCTGCATAAAGTCATCAACCTTCAGCCTGTGGGTAATAACAGGTGAGATATCCAGGCCGGTGATTAGCATTTGTTCCATTTTATACCAGGTCTCGAACATTTCCCGGCCATAGATTCCTTTGAGTGTCAGGGCTTTAAAGATAATCTTGTCCCAGTGAACCGTGGTGGTGTTTGGGAGTATCCCAAGCAGGGATATTTTTGATCCGTTATACATATTATCTATCATGTCCTCGAAGGCATGTGGTGAACCCGACATCTCCAGGCCTATGTCGAAACCGTACATTCCCAGTTTTTTTACAGCATCTTCTATCTTTTCACCCTTTGTTGGATTAATAGTTAAGGTAGCTCCCATTTTTTTTGCCATTTCCAGCCTTGCATCACTAAGATCGCTTACAACAATATATCTGGCTCCTGCAAAGCGGCTGATGCCAACGGCCATACTTCCGATTAAACCGGCACCGGTTATCAGAACATCTTCACCAAGTAAGGGGAATGATAGAGCTGTGTGAGTTGCGTTACCGAAAGGATCCATAAGGGCAGCTATCTCATCGGGTATCCTGTCATCCAGTGGGATGATATTTTCGGCAGGAACTATAAGGTATTCGGCAAATGCACCATCCCTGTTAACCCCTATCCCAATGGTATTCTGACAAACATGCTTCTTCCCTCTCCTACAGTTCCTGCAATGTCCGCAGGCTATATGTCCCTCCCCGGTAACCCGGTCGCCTATATTAAGGTTTTTAACACCCGATCCCATCTTATATATGGTGCCCATATATTCGTGCCCTATCACCATGGGGGTGTTAATGGTCCTCTGCGCCCATTCGTCCCACATATAGATATGCAGGTCGGTCCCGCAAATAGCGGTTTTTTTGATCTTCACCATTACATCATTTATTCCGGGTTCAGGAACCGGAACTTCATCCATCCACAAACCTTTTTCAGGCTTTGCTTTAACCAGAGCTTTCATTTTTTTCATTGCTGGCAGATTTAATAATTGACAATATCAAAATTATAATAAATCCGAATCAAAAAAGATGATTTTTCTTCGTAAAAGTTAGTATTAATGGCTGTATAAAAAAATACTTAAGAACAGTCCGGCAAACTTTATTTTACTGTGGCTATCTTTGCAACAGTTATTCTGGAAAAAATGATGAACGGAATGATAATATGAATAGTCAAATCCTGCGAGCGTATTCCCCGTAGCTTGCTGCGGGCTTAGCGAGTGCAATATTAATATTAATAAGGATCGAGGATTGGCTTCACCGAGCTAAAGGTTCCTCGTAGCTTTGCTGCGAGGAGAGTCAATTATAAAAATTTAGACAAGTGAAAAAAGTAAGAGTCAGATTTGCTCCCAGTCCCACGGGACCATTACATATGGGAGGTGTAAGGACAGCGCTTTATAATTACCTGTTTGCCAGGAGAAATAAAGGAGTTTTTATATTAAGGATAGAGGATACCGACCAGAAAAGATATGTTAAGGGTGCAGAGGAGTATATAATTAATGCACTTGAATGGTGCGGTATTGAGGTGGATGAAGGCTTAAATCGGGGTGGAGAGTTCGGTCCCTACAGGCAGTCTGAAAGAAAGGATATTTACAGACAATATGCCGATATCCTGCTGGATAAAGGATTTGCCTATTATGCTTTTGATACTCCGGGAGAGCTTGAAGAAGCCAGGAAAGAGAATGAAAAGTCAGGGAAGACCTTTACTTATGATGCAACTACCAGGGAAAACATGTCTAACTCCCTTGTTCTTTCAGAGCAGAGGGTAAAGGACAAGAAAGACAGGGGGGTGCCTTATGTGATAAGATTCAGGATGCCTGAGAATGAGATACTTGTATTTAATGATATTATAAGGGGAAGGATAGAGGTAAATACTTCAACGCTGGATGACAAGGTGCTTTTTAAATCAGACGGGATGCCAACTTATCACCTTGCTAATGTTGTGGATGACCATCTTATGCAAATATCTCATGTGATAAGAGGAGAGGAATGGCTTCCATCTTTACCATTACATGTATTGCTTTACAGGGCTTTTCAGTGGGACAAACCGGAATTTGCCCATATGCCGCTTACCCTGAAGCCTGACGGTAAAGGGAAACTGAGCAAAAGAGATGGCGACAGGCTGGGCTTTCCGGTATTTCCTATTGAGTGGAAAAATCCTGAAACAGGAGAAACTTCTTCGTCTTACAGGGAATCGGGTTATTTTCCCGATGCTTTTATTAATATTCTGGCCTTTCTTGGCTGGAACCCCGGTACTGAGAAAGAGATTTTTTCAATGGATGAACTGATAGAAGAGTTTTCCCTGGAAAGAGTTGTGAAGGCCGGATCGAGGTTTGACCCCGAGAAGGCAAAATGGTTCAATCAGCAATACTTAAGGATGAAAACCACGAATGAACTTATGCCGGGCATCATGAAGGAAATGGAAGGCAGGGGGCTGGAAGCTGAAACGGCTTATATTGCTAAAGTGCTGGAACTTGTAAGGGAGAGGATGACTTTTATACATGATTTTTGGGAGCATTCATGGTTCTTTTTCATTCCTCCTGAAAAATATGACGATAAGGTGGTTAAAAAAAGGTGGAAAGAAAATTCCCCGGCAATGCTTGAAGAAATGATAGTTGTGCTGGAATCGATTATAGAATTTTCTTCTGCAGAAACAGAAAGAGTGATTAAGGAATGGATAGAATCTAAAGAATATGGAATGGGCCAGATACTTAGTCCCTTCAGGCTTGCAATAGTAGGAGGTTCCATGGGCCCCCATCTTTTTGATATAATTGGATTAATTGGAAAAAAAGAGACAATTACGCGTCTCAGGAAAGCTATAGATTCAATTTGAGACGGAAAATTTTTGATGAATCTGTTTTTTTATTTAGCAAAACCAGTTGCCCGGATAAATGGTCAGGGTTCACCCATGATTAGATAGGCCTACAGCATTTCGGTCAGCTCCAGGAAATCTTTATATGGTATAGCTTGCAGGCTTTGTGCAGAGAAAGCACCGTTTGCCTGGCTGATAAGGGATACCATGGCTGCTGACTTTCCATCGGGGGCTTCATATATATCCAGAAAATCATATTGACCCAGTAATGCATAATGAGCAAGAAACTTAATGTCGGGACACTTATCCTTAACATGCTCCAGCCATGTTCTCCCCAGTTTTTCCCTGTCTTTCATTTGGCTGGCCAGCTCGGGAGACAATTTTGTAAGTAAAATGTAAGTAGCCATGATATTCCTCCTGTTATTAATGTTTGATTTGTAGCAATAAGTTACAACAAAAAATAAAAAAGCTCAAGACTTTTTATGATAAAAAAGTCCCGGGCTTTTTTAAGCTTACCTGCCGGCAAGCTACTGCTATTTACAGAACTTATGTTATAGCAGTCTATGATTGCTTTTAATCCCTAGTTTATCGCTATCATTTTTGCAGGTTGAACTTTGGCTTCCTCTTTTTTGGGGAGGTTTACATACAGGATGCCATTTTTGTATTTGGCATTTATCTTAGAAAGTTCAATCTTGTTTTCAGGGAGCCTGAAGCTCCTTGAGAATGAGCTATAACTGAATTCCTTCCTGGTATAATCTTCATTGCTGTCTTCTTCAGAGTTTTCTTTTTTAGACGAAATGATAAGATTATTGTTATCCAGTTCCAGGTTGAAATCTTTTTTATTCATACCCGGAGCCGCTACTTCAATTTCAAAAGAATCTTCTTTTTCCAGTATGTTAACAGACGGAAGTCTGTTTCCGGTTTCCAGGTAAGTGTTAAGATGGTCATCAAATAATTCCCCGTTAAAAAAATCATTTATCAATGATGGAAATGTGGGGTAATAACTGTTGTTTCTCATTAATGTTTTCATAGTATTAAGTTTTAAATTAATATTAAATATTTTGTTTTTCAATTACGAAAACAGAAGATCAAAGCATATGCCATTGGCTTTATGGCGAATTTATGTCAGTAAATTTATCCCTAGCATGACAGAAAGGCAGTATAATTTCAGTTAGCATGACAGAAGGGCATAACAATTCGGAACCACTTAAAATGTGATTACAATTATATTAATAGCAGTAATTTTAGATTATCGGAATTTCCGGCAGTAATCTAAGATTATAGAGCTTCCAGGATTATAGAGCTTCCAGAATACTTCAGGTCTTTTATTGCAGACTTCCTATAGTTTTCTTTTTATTGTACCTTCATATTTGTTAAAGCCTTTAGAGGTCATAACAGACATTCTGGGATTATTGCCGATTCTTGTTGTGGCGCAACCTGTTTCCCCTTGTTTGTTAATAGCTACAAATTTTTCACTCGGGATATAATCGGAACCTATTGCCTTATATTTTTCGATTATCATTTTTATGGCATCTTCACAGGCCTGTTGTGGTGTGCGCCCATCCTTCATACGTAGTATCATATAATGCGATGCCAGAGATTTAATAACATCTTCTCCTCTTCCTGTTGCTCCTGCAGCGCCCACCTCATTATCAACATAAAGGCCTGCTCCTATAATTGGTGAATCTCCAACGCGACCCGGGATCTTAAAACTAAGTCCGCTGGTGGTAGTAATTCCCGAAACATCCCCGTTCATATCAACTGCCAGGACATTAGTTGTTCCATAATGAAATTCTTCCCCGGGGAATCCTTCCCAGTATGCTTCTTCTTTAGCCTTATCTATTAGGTGATCAGGAGGTCCCCAATCATCATTCTTACTCATATTCTCTTTCCATCTAAGCCATATCTTCCTGGCTTTTTCTGTTAAAAGATTTTCTTCTTTAAATCCCCATTTCAAAGCAAAGTCTTTAGCTCCTTTGCCTACCATCAGCACGTGGTCTGTTCTTTCCATTACAACACGCGCCACCGAAGATGGGTGTTTAATATCTTCAAGGCAGGCTACAGCACCTGCATTATATGTCTTTCCATCCATTATTGAGGAATCGAGTTGCACAATGCCATCTTCATTTGGAAGTCCGCCATAACCAACGCTTGTATCTTCAGGGTCGAGCTCAATTATGTTTGCAGCTTTTTCAACTGCATCCAGTGCAGTGCCTCCTTTTGCAAGGATCTCCCAGCCAGCCTCCATGGCTTTTTGCCCCGTTTCATTACTGTGACTGGTAATAATCATAGGTACAATACCATTCTTTTGTGCTCCAAAGGCAGGCATATATTTTAATAATAATGCACCGGTGGACAGAGATATTGTTTTGTTGAAAAAATTTCTACGCGATATTCCAGATGACATAGTTTTCCTCCTTTGGTTTTAATTAATAAAAAAATAAATATAGGAAATTAGTTTTTCTTTTTCCCCCAGGTATCACGCAGGGGTACTGTTCTGTTAAAAACTGCTTTCTCTTCTGTTGTATCAGGATCTACACAAAAATAGCCAAGCCTCTGAAACTGTAGATTATCAAAAGCCTTTACATCTTTCATGGATGGTTCCAGCTTGGCTTTGTTTAATATCTTTAGTGAGTCGGGATTAAGGAACTCTTTAAAGTCATGATCTTTCTGGCCTGCAGGATCTTCATGAATAAAAAGCCTGTCATAAAGCCGTACTTCAGCGTCCAGCGCATGAGCTGCAGACACCCAGTGAAGGGTCCCTTTTACTTTACGCATATCTCCGCTGCCGCTTTTTGTATCAGGGTCATAGCTACAGATCAGTTCTATGGCTTCTCCATTTTTATTTTTTATCACTTTCTCACATTTAATTATGTATGCAGATTTAAGTCGTACCTCCCGTCCCGGGGCAAGCCTGAAAAACTTTTTTGGAGGATCTTCCATAAAATCATCCTGTTCGATATAAAGTTCCCTGCTGAATGGCATTGTACGTGTGCCCATGTTTTCATCTTCGGGATTATTTATTGTTTCAATATCTTCTGTTTTTCCTTCAGGGTAATTACTTATAGTGATCTTTAAAGGATTCAGAACGGCCATTACTCTTGCAGCCTTTTTGTTAAGGTCTTCCCTCAGGCTATGCTCAAGGAGGGCAACATCGATCACATTGTCTCTTTTTGCCACTCCTATCCTATCAGAAAAATTTCTTATTGATTCAGGGGTATATCCCCTTCGGCGTAAACCGGATATAGTTGGCATGCGTGGGTCATCCCAGCCTGATACCATTTTCTTTTCAACCAACTCCAGGAGTTTTCGTTTACTCATTACAGTATAGCTCATGTTGAGTCTTGCAAATTCTGTCTGAACAGGTCTGTATTCAGTATCAGTGATCTGGTCGAGGAACCAGTCGTAAAGAGGCCTGTGTACCTCAAATTCAAGGGTACATAATGAATGAGTAATACCTTCAAGGTAGTCGGATTGCCCATGGGTAAAATCATACATGGGATAGATATGCCATTTATCAGCTGTACGGTGATGGGGCCTGTTAAGTATCCTGTACATGATAGGATCACGCATATGCATATTTGGGGATGCCATATCTATCTTTGCCCTTAGTATCATTTCACCTTCCTGGTATTTACCTTCTTTCATTTCCCTGAACAGCTTCAGGTTCTCTTCCACCGGTCTGTTACGAAAGGGACTGTTCTCTCCTGCCTGTGTGGGAGTTCCTTTTTGCCGGGCAATATCTTCGGCTGAAAGTTCATCAACATAAGCCTTAGATTTTCTAATAAGCATTTCAGCCCATTCATAAAGCTGATCGAAATAGTCGGAAGCATATTTTGGTTCTTTCTCCCATTTAAAGCCAAGCCATTTTATATCTTTCGTTATTGACTTAACATATTCCTCTTCTTCCTTTTCAGGATTTGTGTCATCAAAGCGGAGGTTACATTTACCATTGTATTTTTCTGCAAGTCCGAAATTGAGGCAAATTGATTTGGCATGGCCTATATGGAGGTATCCGTTTGGTTCCGGAGGGAAACGTGTATATACTTCTCCATTATTCTTATTGTTCTTTATATCTTCTTCAATCTTACTTTCAATAAAATTCAGTGATCTTTTTTCTTTTTCTTCATTCATTTCTTCAGACTTAATTTTCCTGTTAGTATTGCTTTCTCCAAATGAAGGGTTGTACTTATATATACAAGAGATACCCATTATTTTCCACTTTGTAATGCAAAAATACAATGAATTATTGATTGCATGAATAATAGCGGCTAAATAACTATATTTGATTTCTAACAGCACTTTATCTTCATATAAATTATGGGCAGGATCAGGATCAGGAACATGGAGTTTTATGCCTATCACGGGCATTTTAAGGAAGAACAGATTGTTGGGAATAAATTCCTTGTTAATATTGAGATAAAAGCCAATATGGTAAAAGCATCTGAAACAGATGAGCTGGAAGATGCGGTTAATTACCAGGCTGCTTACCAGATTGTGAAAAGAGAGATGGAAAAAAAATCAAAATTACTCGAAAATATTGCAAGAAGGATACTTGATTCAATTTACAGGGAATTTGACAGGCTTGATGAAGTTAAGGTGGAAGTCTCAAAGATGAATCCCCCTGTTGGAGGGAAGATGGATTGTGTAAGTGTGGAAATGACAAGAAACAGCGCCGGGGAGTATTTTTAAATCTTAGCTGTTGCCGGGATTAAAGCTGTAAACATTTGTTTCTTTTAGTTCAAATTCAAGTTTCTTATAAAGCTTATTTGCTGCTAGCCTGGATGGTCTGGATGTAAGCATTACTGCCTTTGCCCCAAGTCCTTTTGCAGTAGCAAGAGCATGTCGGATAAGAAGCTGTGCAATTCCTTTACTCCTGGCCTCTGTGTCAACAACCAGATCTTCTATCCATGCCTTTATGCCGGTCGGGATCCTGTAAGTTGCAAGTGTGAGCATACCGTAATATTTCCCGTTTTCTGTGGCAACGAATAACTTTGTGCATTTGGCTTCTATAATCTTAACAAGCTCTTCACCTGAAAGGTTTATACCTGATTTTGTAAGCTGGGGCAGCAAACTATTTGTAAGCTCAAGTATTTCAGGGTGATAACTATTTATCTGTTTTATTTCCATATTTTCCTTTAATACTTTTTCTTATTCCCAGTTCACAAAAGGAGACCGGTAGAAATCAATATCAAGCATATCCAGAAGAATTGAATGTTTACCAAGTCTGTTTTTATACTCTTCCCAGTCGGGTGGCTCGGGATCAGACCAGCCTATTTCGGCATGACCTATTAGCCTGGGGAATACCATATATTCAATATTATCCATAGTCTCTACGGTTTCAGTCCACAAAGGAGATTCTATTCCAATGATATTTTCCCTGCTCAGGCCATTAAACAGATCGACAGGCGACCAGGTATAAGCAGTATACACTTCAATGTAACCGGCCCAGTTCAGGCCCATTACCGAGCTACTGTCATATTGCATATCCAGGTAACATTTGCTGGCGGGTGACAATATAAGTTTTGCTCCTTTTGCTATGCCTCTTTTTGCATTCTCCTCAGAGCCCCAGTACTGAACCACTGATCCGGACTTTAACCCGGCATGAGAGATCTCATCCCAGCCTATCATTGTTTTTCCATGAGAAGCAATGATATCCTGCACCCTGTTGATAAAGGGAATATAATCTTTTAATGCAGTAGCATGCGATTCATCGCCGCCAATATGTATATATGGTCCTGGTGTCATTAATGCCAGTTCTGCAATAACATCATCTATAAACTTATAAGTTATTTCGTTTACTGTACACAGATTACTGAAACCAACACGTGTTCCTGTATAAAGTTCTGTGGTTTTATTGTCACAATTAAGCTCCGGGTAGGAAGCAAGAGCAGCATTTATGTGTCCCGGCATGTCTATCTCAGGAATTATTGTAATAAACCTGTCTGCGGCATATTTTACAATTTCATTATATTCATCCTGGCTGTAAAACCCTCCCTTTCCGCCACCTACCTGGGTGAGGCTTCCCACCTCGGTTAGTTTTGGCCACGACTTTATCTCTATTCTCCAGCCCTGGTCATCACTAAGATGAAGGTGAAGCACATTGATCTTGTACAGGGAAACCAGTTCTATATATCTTTTAATATCTTCCATGCCAAAAAAATGCCTGGCAACATCAAGCATAACACCCCGGTATTCAAATTCAGGATAATCTGTAATTTCTCCGGTAGGAATTCCCAATGATCCGGAGCCCACTTCCCGGGAATTAAGAATTATTAATTGTCTTAAGCTTTGTATTCCACGAAATATTCCTTCGGCAGAGGAGGCAGAGAGACTAATTTTTCTTTTATCGATTTTAAGTTTATAGGCTTCTTTGTCCTTAATTGTTCCCGTGCTATCAATTATCAATTCAATGGTTTGCTTTGGAAACAGGCTTTTTGTTGTTCGCAGCATGGCTTCGGTTCCCGGGAAAAAAGCAAGCTCCTGTGTAAGGTAGCGGCCAATATTTTTAAGCAGCTCATCCTGTTTGGGTACCAGGATAATTACTTTCTTATTAAGGCTAAAATAATCAGATGTAGAAGTTACAGACCGGGGCCTTGGGATAATATTATTATTGTTAAGATCACTATTCATCTTTCCTGTGCATCCCGTCAGGGTAATAATTAATACCAGAGACATTGAAAAAGTTAATTTCTTCATAAAGATCCAGATGTTTAAAATATAAACGATTCATTTTTTTAAATAAACTTCAAATCTAAATAATTTACTTGTAAATCTTATGGAGCTCAATACACTGTCATAATGGCGCTATTTGCCTGAAATACACGTCATTATGGCAGCAATTATTCTTTGAGAAGTGAGGGAAAAAGATGGGTGTATTATTTAGTAGTCTCTTTTGCAATGCTTTACAGAGTTTACTATTACAGGTGTCATTAACTGGCTCAGGATTTGATTAGCAATAATGAGAATATATGAACTTATAAATTATTATGATATGGACTTACAAAATTTTACTATAAAAGCACAGGAAGCTGTTCAAAGAGCTCAACAGCTGGCTCTTGAAAAAGAGAATCAATCTATTGAATGTGGGCACCTGCTTAAAGGCATACTGGCTGTGGATGAACATGTTATCCCTCATTTATTTCAAAAGCTGGCTGCCAATCTGCAAAACTTTGGTCTGGCACTTGACCAGCTGTTAAAGACTTACCCTATTGTTTCCGGAGGAAAGCAGTATCTGTCTGACAGTGCTGATAAGGCTCTGAACAATGCACTTTTAGCCAGAAAAGACTTTAAAGATGATTACGTAACACTGGAGCACTTGCTGCTCGGGATCCTTAGGACAACTGATCCTGTCAGTAGGCTACTCAAGGATGCCGGAATAACTGAAAAAGAGCTGAAATCAGCAATAAAAGGTTTTCGTAAGGGAAATAAAGCTCAGTCTCCTTCAGCTGAAGAGACATATCATGCACTTGACAGGTATGCGGTACATTTAAATAAACAGGCAGAAAATGGGAAGCTGGATCCTGTAATAGGAAGAGATGATGAAATACGGCGGGTCCTGCAGATCCTTTCCAGGCGTACCAAGAATAATCCCATCCTTGTGGGTGAGCCGGGAGTGGGTAAAACGGCAATAGCAGAGGGCATAGCATTTCGTATTAAGAATGGGGATGTTCCTGATGATCTGTTGAACAAGGAGATATATTCACTTGATATGGGAGCACTTATTGCGGGAGCGAAATATAAGGGAGAGTTTGAGGAAAGACTAAAATCAGTAGTTAATGAAGTGATAGGATCGGAAGGACAGATCATTCTTTTTATTGATGAGATACATACCCTTGTGGGTGCCGGTGGTGGTGGAGAGGGAGCTATGGATGCAGCCAATATCTTAAAACCGGCCTTATCACGTGGTGAGCTGCGTGCAATTGGAGCCACTACCCTGAGTGAATTCCAGAAATACTTTGAAAAGGATAAAGCTCTGGAAAGGCGTTTCCAGAAAGTAATGGTTGATGAACCCAGCGAGGAAGATGCTATCTCAATTCTGCGCGGCATTAAAGAAAGATATGAGAGTTTCCATAAGATCAGGATAAGGGATGAAGCTATAATAAGTGCTGTAAAGTATTCAATAAGGTATATTAATGATCGTTTCCTTCCGGATAAAGCTATTGACCTGATTGATGAAGCATCCTCACATCTACGCCTTGAAATGAATTCCAAACCCGGTATAATTGATACACTTGACAGGAAAATTCAGCAGCTGGAGATTGAACGTGAAGCTTTTAAGCGCGAAAAAGATAAGGGCAGGGTAGAGAGGATAGGAAAACAATTGTCTGTACTGGAAGATGAGAGAAAACAATATGTTGCCCAGTGGCAGAGTGAGAAAAAAGTTGTTTCAGGGATACAGGAAACCAAGCGGGAGATCGAAGATCTTAAATATAGTGCTGAGAAAGCAGAAAGAGAAGGTGATCTTGGCAGGGTTGCAGAGATCAGGTATGGGCAGTTGCCCCGGGCTGAAGAAAAGCTGGCATCTTTCATTGGCAAACTGCATCAATATGAAGAGAAGGGGAAGCGGCTTGTCAGGGAAGAAATAACGACAGAAGATATTGCAGAAGTTGTTTCGAAGTGGACCGGAATTCCTGTAACACGAATGCTTCAGAGCGACAAGGAGAAGTTATTACATATAGAAGAAGAATTGCACAAGCGCGTAGTAGGGCAGGATGAGGCTATTCATGCAGTAGCTTCATCGATAAGGAGAAGCAGGGCCGGACTGTCAGATGAAAAGAGACCTGTGGGTTCATTCCTTTTTCTTGGTACAACCGGGGTAGGAAAAACAGAACTTGCCAGGGCACTGGCTCAATACCTGTTTAATGATGAATCCCTCATGACCAGGATTGATATGAGTGAATACCAGGAGAGGCATTCGGTCTCCAGGCTGGTTGGTGCTCCTCCCGGATATGTTGGTTATGAGGAAGGAGGCCAGCTTACCGAGGCCGTAAGGCGGAAGCCTTATTCTGTGATCTTACTTGATGAAATAGAAAAGGCCCATCCCGACACCTTTAATATACTCCTCCAGGTACTGGAAGATGGCAGGCTGACAGACAATAAAGGCAGGTTGGCCAATTTTAAGAACACCATTATTATAATGACCTCAAATACCGGATCTGATATAATCAGGGACAGCTTTGAGAACATGGATGATTCCAGTGTGGAAATGCTTATTGAATCGACAAAAAATAAAGTATTTGAATTACTGAAAAAGAGTATGCGGCCGGAATTCCTGAACCGGATTGATGAAATGGTAATGTTCAAACCCCTGAATATGGAAAATATGGAAGGCATAATTCGTATTCAGATAGAGAATTTAAATGATCAGCTTTCCCGGCAGGGAATTTCAATTGAACTTAGTGATCAAAGCATAGAATTTCTTATTCATGAAGGATTCGATATACAATACGGTGCACGACCCCTGAAAAGACTGGTTCAAAAAAAGATCCTGGACGCTTTGTCCATTTCCATACTCGAGGGAAAAGTCTTACCGGGAATGCATATTAAAGTAGATGTAAAGGATAGCAATATTATATTCAATACGGAAAATCAGAAAGATTAAAACAAAAGACTTATAATAATACCGAAAAATTCTTAACCAAAGCCTCACTTCTCACATATGAAAGAACGGTTGTATATTATGGATTTGTCTGATTGCGATCATGGAATCTTAAGTTCGTTTTTTCATTAATAAATCCTGTGAGAATCTCATTCTTAAATTAATCAATAATATGTATTATTCACGAATTGTATAATTTTTTAATCGTTTTTCACGAATAATAATCGTTTTTCACGTAAATTTGCATTAAACATATTTCATATTTATGTCATTAAATAAACATTTTTCACGAGAATTAATTGAGAAAACCAATTTCTTACAAGAAATAAGTATTTTTCACGGAAGACAGGCACCTGAAAAAGGAACACTGGTTGGATACGGAGCTCTTATTGAAGCATTGGGTCTTCCAATGCCTTTTCCAAACACTTTAGCTCTCATAAGTGAGAAGCGTAGGCAATATAGAGTTCCTGGCTGGATTATTTTTACCCCAAGACATAAACCACAGGATTTTCTTTATAATCATCTTGTTTTTAGCATCAAATATGAAGGTATCAATCTTCTTTTCTTCAAGAAACTCTTTGAATCTGTAGATGAAATAGTTATTGAAGAATTGGTTAGGAATGAACCGTTAAGCCAATTCAGCAGGAGGATTTGGTTTCTTTATGAATGGCTAACACAAAATACATTGAATATTCCTGATCTGAAAGAAGGTAATTACATTTCTCTGTTAGATGAGAACCTGCAGTATACAATAGGTAAAGGTGACAATTCGCCACGCCATCGGGTCAGGAATAATTTGCCTGGTACAATAAATTTCTGCCCATTAGTGAATAGGAGTGAAAAATTGGAAAAGTATATAAAGGAGGATCTTTCAGGAAAAACAACAAGTTTAGTAAGAAATGTCCATAATGATATTTTACTAAGAACTTCCGCCTTTCTACTGCTTAAAGACTCGAAGGCTTCATTTACTATTGAAGGAGAAACCCCGTCAAACAGTCGGGCAACCCGGTGGGGCAAGGTGATTGGCCAGGCAGGAAACCATCCATTATCAAAAGAAGAACTATTACGTCTTCAGCAAATTGTTATCGAGAATGACAGGTTTATAAATATGGGATTCCGTAAAGAAGGTGGATTTGTCGGAGAACATGAAAGAACCACGGGGGAACCAATGCCGGAACATCTTTCAGCACGATGGCAGGATCTGGATGAATTACTGGATGGTTTAGTTAAAACTGATTCCAAACTGGAGAAATCTGAATTTCATTCTGTTTTAACTGCAGCAATTATTGCTTTTGGGTTTGTCTTTATTCATCCTTTTGTTGATGGCAATGGAAGAATCCACAGATACCTTATTCATCACATTCTTGCAAAGATGAAGTTCACACCACAAGAGATCATATTCCCGGTATCAGCAGCAATTTTGGAACATATTGATGATTATCGAAAGGTACTTGAAAATTATTCAAACCAACTTCTTGATTTCATTGAATGGGAGACAACGCAGGATCATAATGTTGAAGTATTAAATGACACGGCTGATTATTACAAATACTTTGATGCTACAATTATGTCAGAGTTCCTGTTTGATTGCATTAATTATACGATAAAAGAAATCATCCCGGAAGAAGTTTCATATTTAAAGAATTTCGACCAAATGAAAGCATGGCTGGATGATAATTTTGAAATGCCAGATAAAATGGTGGCACTTTTAATCAGATTCCTGGATCAAAATAATGGGACATTATCTAATCGAGCACGATCAAAGGAATTTTCAGTTCTCAACAATGATGAAATTGAATCAATTGAGAACCAGTACCAAAGTATCTTCCTTTAGTATTTAAAACAATTTTAATAATAAGAATATAAAACTGTTTATTGAGGTTCTTCCAAAAAGAATTGAGATCTATTAAATGATGATTGCTTAATTAAACAAAGTAGTATTTTACTATTTAAGTAATTTTAAGATGGGGTCTTTAGAATACTTTGTATAAATGGCTAAATTCATATTCTGCATCTATCTTCAAATTTAATTAAAATTTGTTGCAGTATCATGCCCCAGTTTCGGATGGGGTATTTCCAAAATTGAACGTGCTGTTAATCGATACAATAAATTAATAGACATAACCAGTATTGCTTTGGATAAGACGCAGAATCCTGAGAAGACTGATGAAAATACTGGTAAAGAAGAGTAGTTCTTTGAATACGATATAAGGGAATTTGTTACTTTTTTCTGAACAAACAATTAAGAAAAGTAAGTAAATACTTTAGCATACTTGCCCCAAATGCCCCAAAATCTGACCCACAACAAAAAAGACCCCACATCAATAGCGGGGTCTGTAAGGAGTGGAGGTCGGGGGATTACTTACTTTGCTGAAGCAAAGAACTTGTGATCCGGTGATGGGAGCTCATCAACCAATCCTCCGGGGCCTGTGGCCCCATAGGATTATTTTTTAATTCCTTCCTGAAACTTATTTCAGTCGGCCTAAAAAAATAATCCTCCAACACATTTGTGTGGAGGATTAGTTGAGGTCGGTAGCGGATTCGAACCGCTGTAACTGGTTTTGCAGACCAGCGCCTAGCCACTCGGCAAACCGA
>JAOZPG010000044.1 GCA_029932855.1 Bacteroidales bacterium
TATTAATAGCTCATTTTTTTCTAATACTTCAATCTCAGCCTGCATCCTTTTCCCTATATCCTGATACCGATAACAAGAATATCATCCACCTGTTCCTCTTCACCCATCCATTCTTTCAGTGTGCTTATTAAAATATCCTTCTGCTCATTCATGGGAAGCTTATGATGCTCAAGTAAGAGGTTCCTGAATCTTTTTGCCATGAATTTCTTGCTGTCAGCACCACCGAACTGGTCGACATATCCATCTGAGAACAGGTAAATAACATCTCCCTTTTTAATCTCAATTTTATGATTTGTAAATGAGGATAGTGTCCCGTCCGGACTTGCCCCTATTGGGAATTTATCAGCTTTTGTCACCAGCACTTCATTATTCCTCACCAGGTATAAGGGATTGAATGCACCCGCATACTCAAGGCTCATCCTCTTCCTGTTAATAACACAAAGTGCCAGATCCATTCCGTCCTTAACTTATCCCGGGCATCCCTTTTCTCTAAGTGTCTCCGTAACTCCTATGTTAAGCTCATTAAGAATGTCTGCCGACTTCCTCGCATTCTTAACATTAATTGCAAAATTAAGCTGACTGTTTCCAACAATCGACATAAATGCTCCCGGCACACCATGTCCCGTACAATCCACTGCTGCTACCATTGCCAGGTCGTCTTTTTTATCAAGCCAGTAAAAATCACCACTTACAATATCCTTGGGTATATACAGAACAAAATTCTCACCCAGGGTCTCATCAATAAAATCAGTGGGTGGTAATATGGCAGTTTGAATTCTCTTTGCATATACAATACTGTCCATTATGTTTTTCTGATGATCTTCTATCTCTTCCTTTTGCCTTACCACTTCGGCTGTTCTTTCTTTGACTTTTGCATCCAGGTTGTTATACAACACTTCCAGCTGGGCTATCATAAGGTTAAACTTCTCTGAGAGGGTTGTGATCTCATTGTTTCCCACAACTGCTGCTCTTTCATCAAGATGCCCGTCTGATATCCGGCTAACATTATTAAGAAGTCTTTTAACAGGATCGGTAATGACTCTTGTCTTCCTGTAAATAAGTAGTGTGACAACAAAAAGAGTTATTCCCAGCACTATCAGGAACCTCAGAAATTCACGTCTTAAGAGTAATTTCTCATCTGTACGATCGGAAACTATTTTCAGTACGGCTGCTTTATAAAGAGAGGTGTTCTCGCGCTTCATAAAGGCATATTCGTAATGCAGCCATTTCCCATCTTCATGTTCATCAACAACAATGGTTCTTTCTTCTTCCACTGCCTCCATAAAAAGAGCCCTGTGTTCATCCTTAATTACCGCATTCTTGTTAAATGAAAAAGGAGTAGCATCTGTAATAAAGAACATCTCAACATCCTCAATATTTTTTTGGGCTCTTATCATCTCAGACTTACTTTTGGTCATATATTTGAAAAAACTCTCGGCTTGTGACGAATAAAAGCCCAGCTCAACAATATACTTCCCGTCGAGGGTTGGCTGATAAGAAAATTTTCTGAGATTTTTTGTTTTATTCTCTATTGTAAAGCGTTCATCAACAAAAATACCCTTCTCAAAAATACCACGTAAATGATTTTCATGCTCCTTCCCAAGACTATAAAGGTTCAGGCCAAGATCTTTCTCAAATGTTGTATTTACTATAAGTCCATTAGTGTCTATTATATAAATGTCTTCTGATGAATCATTCATCTTCAACCTCTTCTTAATTCTGTTAAGGTCTACATTCTCAATATCATCAGTATTCCTGAACACATCTTCAACCAACCTCCTGCTAATATCTTCCATTCTCATGCTCATATTTTCCGACAATAACTCAAATGTTTCATCACCCATCTCCATAAGCCTTACAAGCTCATCGGTGATCATCAGGTTCTTTTCGGTATTAAACTGAACCAGCTGTTGCTTTTTCTGAACATAATTAAAGTAACCCATAAAGGTTAAGGCCAGCAAAGCGGGAACTACCACATTGAAGATAAGCTGCCTGAATATTGTTGTTTTGCGACTCAAAATGTAATTTTTATTTATTGTTTATAATATTTAATGTTTCAAAGAATCCGGCAAAATATCCGGGTTCATCAAAGAAACTTTCCAACAGAAAAGCAGCTGGCAAATGATACACTAATGAAGATGAACCAGAAACCAGCGAAAGCATCTCATAATCATCTTTCATAAATGCACCTGCATAAACGAGATCTCCTTCTTTGAACTGGGCCAGCTCCTTTTCCCCTGAAAGCACTTTGAGATGTCCGCTTATTATAATGAATATATCCGAAAAATCTTTCCTTACATTAAAACTTAATTCTTTATCTTCGTTTACAGCATAAAGCTTCATTCCTCCAGCCAGGGAATGAAGGATATGCCCGGGAATAACTGAAAAATGCCTGTCCGCCTTAAGAAACCTGATCTTTTCCATAGCAAGGGAATATTGTGACTCCTCTGCAGCAAGCAGAGATGACTGTATCTCTCTTTGCTTCCCGACCGGCAACCTGTTTAAACAATTATTAAAAAGCTCTTTGTCCTTAACATAAATATTTCTGGCAGATACTTCACTTAATACACTATCGGAATGAAACATCAGGGCAAGTATATCTTCCGGAATATCTGTTATATTATTCAGTGCAAAGTATGCATCAACAGCATAAGCCTTGGTCAAAAGTCCGACTTTATTATAATCCCTGTTCACAATTGAAAGCAATAGTTCAGCAGGTGTCATCTTTTCAATCGGAAAGAAGTTCTGTAACTCCTTAACCTTTTCTTCGACCGATATATCATTTATGGCCGGAAGAACAACAGGTTTTATTTCTTCATCAATAACCAGGTCAAGTAATTCCAGGGCAAAGCTGACTGCTTCGGCTGAACCCATTGTTAAACTTTCACTTATATGTTTTATGGTTTGTCTGTCATAAGCAAGAGAAAGCAAATCATAAAGATAAGTATAACTCTCTTGCAGCTCAGTATCCATCATTTCTTTAAAGTCCTGCCCCTTATTTATTTCACCCGCACTGATATTTGCAGACAGATTCCATGCAAGTTGTTTCACAGCCTGCTCTATCAGATTAAAAAACAGCGTTCTATCTGCCTCTTCAGCTTTGTATCCACAGCCCGTAAGGGCTTGAATAACTTCTGTAACAACATCTTTTTCAGTCTGCAGTATCTTAGGAAACAAGTATTGTTTAGCCTTATCTCCTCCAAAAATGCCCATTAGCCTGACAAT
>JAOZPG010000012.1:0-2861 GCA_029932855.1 Bacteroidales bacterium
TATAACTTTTATAAAGTTTTTGTCTTTTAGAACAAAAAGTTTGTCAAGCAATATTCTTCTTAAAATTTTTGGCATATAATTATCTTTAATTTAACTCTGCAAAGATAACTCAAATTCCTCAAAGGTTTATTATTTATTAAGTTTGAGGAATTGTTTTTCTCTAATTTGACGTTCCGTTTGATGCCGCCTAACGGTTGAAGTAAAAAACGTTTTAATGTTTTTTACTTGATGTTGTGTGGCGTTTATTCTTTTAGGTACTTTGTAAGCTCTACTTTTATTTTATCTCCTGAAGATGGTCTTGGAGCACTTCTGTCTACAATTTCTCCATTTTTGTTGATAATCATATATGTTGGAAAGCCCTCCCACTTGAGCAGATTTCTCATTAGACCTGACTTGGTCTTATCAAAATAGTAGTTATCACCATTAATATGCTGATTTTTAATTGCTTCTTTCCATTCCGTTTTGTCTGATGACATACATAAGTTCACGAAAGTGACAGGTTCATTCTTAAAATATTGGTGTAGTTCTATTGCATGAGGTATTTCACTTCTGCATGGGCCACACCAAGTTGCCCATATATCAAGATAGACAACTTTACCCTTATACTCATTATTCAGGATAGTAAGAAAATCTCCAATTACTTCTTTTTCACTATCAGTTTTTGGATGCAATACTGAAACAGAAAAATTTTCTTGTAGTTCATACTCTGCTTTCCGATTCTGTAGGATCGCGTTTAGCTTGCTGTTGTTAATGTATGGCATATCTGATTTCCAAACAGAAAGAAAATCCTCATATGATTTCTCAAAGAGAGCTGATAGTATTCTATAACACATAATGTCTCTACTAATTCCTGCCTCTTCGTTGGTGACAATATTTGAGAGGCATAATGTATAGGCCTGAGACAAATCATTTACATTTATTAAATTCATTACAGTTGAGTCTTTTTGAATGTACCTGTCAGTTGCATAGTGCCATAAATGCAATCCGTATGTTGATGATACAATAGCATTATCATCATTTACAGGGAATAAATCCTTGTCAAATAGATCTCCGGTAAATTGTGTTTTATTTATGAAATGATGGAACTTGAAATCGATCAGATAATTTGCACTTTGATATACCATATCTTTCTTTGCCCAGTTGAGAAAACCACTTGATGGAGCATTCGATTTCCTGAATACTGATAATATGGAATCCTGCAATGCGATGTATTGCTTTATGTCTTCCAGGTATTCAACAACTGCCTTATTCCCAATTTCAGGCTTGAAGTCCTTAGTATTTTTTGACTGCTTGTATGCTAATATCTCCCTTGAAATGTTTGGATTAGTCCCACTAATAATAAAGTTAGGGAAACGTTCATTTTGAAAATCAGTAGATCTTATTTTTAGGTATAAACTATCTGATGCTTCAACATACAGAATTGCATATCCCTCTTCATATTGTAATAGTACATCTTGAGGATGAAGGATAATAAAGTCAAATTTGAATCTTCCAGTACTATCAATTATCTCTGTCCTTCTATCAGTTCTATAATCATCACTTGAATAAGATAATGAGATCACTTTCGATGCATTTTCAGAAAGCTGGATAACACCTTCGATAATTACTTTCCCCTCCTTAATGATATTGCCATGATAATCATGGTTACATGATATCAGTATACTAATAGTTACAAGTGCAAGATATATTAGTATTTTCATTTTGTTAGTTTTCTAAATGCCACACAACGTAAGGGTATGTGCTATTGCATATATATCTATTATATATATCAATCTTAAATTTAGTGAAAAATACTCATATAGTATTATGAAATGAATATGCCCGGATAAATTTAAATAATATCATCTATTGGACTTTTTATTATTCTAATGTTATTTATGGCAACCCGGGTATAAATTTCCGTTGTCTTTGTGCTGCTATGACCCAGGAGAACCTGTATATAACGTAAATCTGTACCATTTTCCAATAAGTGAGTGGCAAAGCTATGGCGTAAAACATGAGGTGAAACCCTTTTTGTGATCCCTGCCCGGGCAGAGGCTTTCTTAATAATCTGAAGAACACTTTGCTCGCTGTATTTTCCTCCTTTTATCCCTTCAAAAAGATATTTTTTAGGCCTCCATTCCTTATAGTAAATTCTTAAATCACGCAAGACTGAGGGACTTAATAAAGTAATCCGGTCCTTATTTCCCTTACCTGAACTAACATTTATAATCATTCGTTTACTATCAATATCCTCTACTTTTAAATTTAACAATTCAGCCCTTCGCAAACCTGATGAATACAATATACTTACAATACATCTGTGCTTAAGATTATTTGTGTGATTTATGATCGATTTTATCTCCTCTTTACTTAAGACTTTTGGAAGTGGCCTTGTTTTACGAGGTCGTTCGATGGAATAAAAACGATTGGGCATTTCCAGAACTATTTCATAGTAGAATTTAATTGCATTTACTGCCTGATTAATATATGAATCTGATTTTCCTTCACGGACCAGCTTTTGAAGATAGTTCCTGATATCATTTTCATTTATACGAAGCAAATCAAAGTCTTTATAGTAGTTGATAAATACCTCAAAACAATGTACATAATTGACTATTGTATTATCTGAGTATCTTTTGATTTCAAGTTTTTGTAAATATTCTTCAGGACACTGCCGGTAATCCGTTTTTTGTTTTCGTTGTCTGATCCTTTCCAAAACGGTATTATCATTATTTTGGTTATTTTGCTGCTTTGAAAAGTAATGGCTGCAGTTAATCCAGGCAACACTTCTGAATTTGTTAAATATTGTATCCTGATTCTCAATTGAAAATGGCAGAAAAGCCATATTGTATTCAGTGCTCCATCTTATACCTGGTAAG
>JAOZPG010000012.1:2961-64679 GCA_029932855.1 Bacteroidales bacterium
TGAAAATGGCAGAAAAGCCATATTGTATTCAGTGCTCCATCTTATACCTGGTAAGTCAACTGTAAGATCAGAAACCTTGCATAAACTTGGATTTAATCCAAAATTCTTTACTCATTACTGGAAAAATAAGAAGGGCGATATATACCTTTTTTGCTATGAGTATGGATTTCTTAAACTCAATGAGCACGGAAGAACAAAATACGTATTAATACAATGGCAGGAGTATATGGAAAAATAATAAGCAGAATGACTGGCTTATTCCTTCAAAATGCTTTTTGAGATTACCAGTTTCTGGATCTGGTTGGTTCCTTCGTAGATCTGGCAGAGCTTTGCGTCGCGCATTCTTTTTTCAACTCCAAACTCCCAGGTATATCCGTCGCCTCCCATGGCCTGAACAGCATCGGTTGTTACTTCCATTGCTATGTCGGAAGCATATAATTTCGACATGGCGGATAGCTTGTTGAGCTTTCTCTTATCATTATCATAAGCCCAGGCTGCATACCAGGTAAGCATACGTGCGGTTTCTATCTTGGTGGCCATCTCGGCCAGCATGAACCCTATGGCCTGGTTGGCTGCAATCGGCTTGCCAAATTGTTTTCTCTCCTTGGTCCATTCTTTTGCCGTTTCATAGGCTGCACGTGCATTGCCCACACTTAGTGCAGCTACCCCCGTGCGTGTCCTGTCGAAGGTTTTCATGGCTATGATAAATCCGTATCCTTCAGCACCAATCCTGTTTTCTTCCGGAACTTCAACATCTGTGAAAATAATTTCATTCTGAACAGATGCTTTCTGTCCCATCTTTTTTAATCTTGGTTTTATGTCAATGCCCGGGGAGTCGGTCGGTACTAAAAATGCTGTCAGGCTCCTGGATCCTTTTTCAGGATCGGTAATAGCAAAGACTGTAATATATATAGAGACCTCTGCATTAGTGCTAAAGCGCTTGTGCCCGTTAATAATGTATTTGTCTCCCTTTTTAATGGCTGTTGTGCTGATACCCTGAACATCAGAGCCTGCATTTGGCTCTGTAAGGGCATAGGAGGCAACTCCCTTTTTTTCAATGATCTCACCGAAGAACTTTTTTTTCTGGGCTTCTTCGGCAGCAATATAAAGGGGGGTGAGTGCAAGGGTATTGGCATCAATGCAAATTCCTATTCCCACACAACCGGCTCCAAGTTCCTCAGAAGCCAGAACTCCATCCATAAGACTATGTCCATGGCCGCCGTACTCAGGTATCATGGGCCCGTTCATTATGCCTTCATCATAGGCGGCTTTTACTATTTCCCAGGGAAACTCGGCCAGGTCATCGTATTTTAAGCGTTTTGGAATTATTATACGATCTGTAAAATCCCTGTATTTCTCAACAATGGCTTCCTGTTTGGGTGTTAAACTAAAGTCTATCATTTTGTTTTTTTTGCTTAGTGGGTTTATGAATCAGAGCATTATTAGATTAGAAAATTACAAATTTAAACTTGAAAGAGAAAGAAGAATGTGGATAAATGAAAGATATTATGATAAGCCTGCATATCAAAGGATATTAAGAATATCCGATATCTTATCCAGTTTTGTTAAGCGGGGATTATCGGGGGAGGTGTTTTCCAGCATTTCGTATTGCCATACGGTGTGATAGGGGATATGAATCGCCCTTGCGCCGGTTTCGAGGACGGGCAATATATCCGACCTGATTGAATTACCTACCATAAGAAACTCAGAGGGGTTGATATCCAGCTTTTGAAGCATCTTACTGTAATTTGCTACTTCTTTATTGCTCATTATCTCTATATGGTAAAAATATTTTGCAAGTCCTGATTTTTCAAGCTTGCGTTCCTGGTCGAAAAGATCTCCCTTGCTTACCAGTATTAACTTATACCGGCTGTTTAGTTGTTTTAATACTTCTTCAACTCCTTCCAGCAGTTCTACGGGCTTATTTAAAAGTTTCCTCCCGAGCTCTATAATATCATTTATCTTTTGCGGTTCAATCTTATTCCGGCTTACCTTGAGTGCTGTCTCAACCAGTGAAAGCATAAAGAATTTTGCTCCGTAACCAAACAGGGGGAGGTTCTTCATTTCAATATCATACAGGGTCTTTGATATTTTTTCTGCCGGAGCAAAATTGCTGAGCATACTGCAGAATTCCTGTTCGGCTTCCTTATAATTTGGTTCGTTTAGCCATAAGGTATCGTCGGCGTCAAATCCTATTACTTTTAGATGGTCTTTCATTTTATAAGACAAATATTTATAAAGATAAATGAATCAAGTAGATATAGGCCTTTGTGGTATTGCTTATTCCTAAGGCAGCCTCAGGATATTATATTTTTCGAAGATACTGAACATAAGATGCATCTATATTATGGTTTTATCTGTCTGCTTTTCTTTTTATTACCATCAGCTTTTCGCGTGTCATCTCATGCATTGAGTATTGTATGCCTCCAATGCCCATGCCGGAAATATCTCTTCCGCCAAAGGGCATCCAGTCTACCCTGAAGGCTGTATGGTCGTTTACCATTACGGCTGAAGCATTTAGCCTTTCCACAGCATCGAGGGCCTTGTCGATATTTGCAGTGAAGACAGATGCCTGGAAGGCATAGGGGAGGGAGTTGGCCAAATTTACAGCATCCTTAAGCTTGTTGTAGCTGTAAATGGCTATGACGGGGCCAAATA
This sequence comes from Bacteroidales bacterium, assembly GCA_029932855.1. GTDB lineage: Bacteria > Bacteroidota > Bacteroidia > Bacteroidales > VadinHA17 > JAYEGO01. Next base: position 5,620 of record JAOZPG010000012.1, read on the forward strand.
TTTCCTGCTTCGAGATCCAGCTTTCAGCTGAGGGGTTCAGGAGTATTGTTGGCTTGTAGCATGTGTCGGATAATTTCTCTCCGCCACAAATTAGTTCAGCACCTTCTTTTATGGACTGCTTCACCCAGTCGTCTACCCTTTGTGTTTCGCGGGGCAGTATAAGGGGTCCTACCTCTGTCTCAGGCTTCAGGGGGTCGCCTGTTATCAGCTCTCCGGCTATTTTCTTCAGTCCGGCAGTAAGTTTTTCAATAATGCTCTCATGTGCATATACCCTCTGTACCGATACGCATACCTGTCCCGCATGATAAAAACCTCCTTTTATTATTGCCGGCAGCAGTTCCTCAATATCCGCATCGGGCTCAATAATCACAGGAGCCACCCCGCCGTGTTCCAGTCCGCATCGTGTTCCAGGGGCCAGCTTTGACCTCAGGTGCCATCCTACCCCGGCAGAACCTATAAATGAAAGATAATTTATTCTTTTATCGCCGGCCAGCTTTTCGGCTTCATGGTTCTTGCATATTACAGCCTGGCACCAGCCTTCGGGAAGGCCTGCTTCTTTGAGTATATCAAGCAGTGAGAGGGCCGACAACGGAGTTGTTAGTGCCGGTTTTATTATTACAGGTGCGCCCACGGCTATAGCCGGTATTGTTTGATGAACGGCAAGGTTAAGCGGGTGGTTGAAGGCGGATATTGATGCTACAACCCCAATGGGCTCCCTCATGGTGAAGGCAAGCCTGTTTACAGAAGAGGGTGTAAGGCCCATGGGTACCTGTTCTCCTTTTATCTGCCCGATATGCTCTATTGCCAGCTGCACGCCGTTTATGGCTCTTAGTACTTCAACCTTTGAGTCGGCATATGGCTTGCCTCCCTCTGCTGCAGCCTGCAGGCTAAGCTCTTCTACCCGTTCTTTCATTATTTCCACTACATTTCCGAGTATCTCTTTTCTCTGGTAGGGCGGGAGCCATCCTGTGCTGTTTGTAAAAAGTTTATAGGCCTTTTTTAATGCTTCTTCAATTTGATCAGATGTGGAATAGGCAATTTCTTTTATAAGGCTCAGATCGTAGGGGGAGTGAATTTTTAGCATCATTTGTTATATCTTGAAATTATGTGAATAATAATTAAAATATATGTCCGGCCTTCCTGCCCGGCATACCGGGTTTAAAAGCTCCACCGGAACTTTACCCATAGCTCATCACCCAGATCCCACCAGCGGTTCACTGCTGCACGTGCAAAATCATTGGAGTAGCCGGTAAGGAACTCCCTGCCAAGATTTGTTTCTTCTCCCTTACGGGCATTCTCCATGTCTTGCTCAATAAGTTCAAGGGCTCTTTTTTCAATAAAATCTATCTCATCAAATGCCTTGTTCTCATATTCCATTACCAGGGGCTCTATGATTTCTTTTCCTTTGCCCCAGTTTACCGTAGCCAGCCTGTTGGCTCTTCTGAAGGCCCACATGGCCGATTCACGGCTGAAATGATCCTGCCCGCATACAGAGAAGCTGCCGGGAAGGCTCAGGTTGCCGGCATAAATTGGCATTCTCGGACTCTCCCTGGGCACATCAAAGCCAAACCATAACCTTCCGCCAAGCTCATCGGGCAGCCAGTCGCGAAGCTGCACTATCCATGAATAGGCACAATACTGTACCGATATGGGCCTGTGTCGTACAACAATTCCCGAATCAAGGCTGTTCAAAAGGGCTCTTTTGTCTCTTGCCATCCATGGGTGGGCAGCGGGACTTATGATTGTATCATAATAAATATTGTCATTTTCATCCTTGCGTCTTACAGGTACTTTCAGTTTTCTTATCATTTCCCACTTGCTGCCGTCATAGGTGGTACGGTAAAATTTCATTACATCACGTATATCAACTTTTTCTTCAGGCTTCACTGAGAAAGGCAGTTCCTCATCATCATATTTTAGTCCCAGCGATGGTGCAAGGCTGCTTAATACATAATACTCACGTATGTTAAATGGTTTTTCCCCGGAATATGCTTTCCAGAACTTAAATGTTTCTTTTCCATCCCAGAATCCCATTTTTTTTGCCAGTTTAAAGACGTTATCTGAAGCCATAAAATGATCGCTGTCTTTTAGCTTTAGTTCTCCAATGCGGCATATGTTTGCCGATATGCCTACATGATCGTCGGGTATTCTCTGTGCGGCCCATACAGATCCGGCATTATCAGGCCCTTCACCCATTATCTCGAGCTGCCACACTTCATTCTTGTCGGCTATTGTAATACATTCTCCCCAGTCTCCATAGCCGTATTTTTTCACCAGTTTACCGATAAGGACGATAGCATCACGGGCGGTGGTACATCTTTGAAGTACTATCCTCTCGAGTTCCTCAATGGTGAAGAGTCCCTCTTCATTTCTTAATTCCTTCCTGCCGCCAAAGGTTGTCTCTCCAATGGCCAGCTGCTTTTCATTAAGGCAGGGATAGGCGGTATTCAGGTATGCATATGTTTTTTCTGCCTCAGGAATTTCTCCCATTAGCTCAACATTCTCTTCACTCCATGCAGAGCCGGTATGCATGGTTCCCCGCTTAACAGCATGCATGCTTCCCTTTTCATGATTCTCTGCGGGTACAAATTCCAGCCATGTACGATAATATGCATCGCAGGTGTGACTGGTCATCACAGATCCGTCTGTGCTGGCTTTTTTGCCTACCATAATGCTGGTACAACTGTAATTGTATTCAGGATCTTCATACTGGCCAAAAGCAAAGGGATTAATAAACAGTATTATAAAAGATGAAATAATAAGGTGTTTGAGCTTTTTCATTTGTTGGGTTTTAGGAAAAAAAGAAAGATTTTGTTATTTGTATGTCGAAAATAAAAGATTATAGTTGATTGTTAAGTCGTAAATAAAAGATTCTTATAGTTTGTATGTTGTAATTAATAGATTCTGTTATTTGTATGTCATAATTAATAGATTTTGGTTATTTGTTAAGTTGTAAATAAAAGATTCTTATTGTTTGCATGTTGTAATTAATAGATTCTGTTATTTGTATGTCATAATTAATAGATTTTGGTTATTTGTTAAGTTGTAAATAAAAGATTCTTATTGTTTGCATGTTGTAATTAATAGATTCTGCTTATTTGTTATGGTCTTTATTTATAGCTGATATTATCCTTTTTAAAAAGATCATCTTTAACAGTTATTGCTTTAATAGTATATTCAAAATTATACTCTTTTGCCGGTATCATGTATTGTTCGTAGGGCATGGCCCCCCATGAATTGTCTCCTCCGAGGCCCATTTGCATCATGTCTATGTTAAGGCTTATGAAATTGCGTTTTTTAAGTTCATATGCATGCATGCTTCCCCTACTTTCCTGTGACAGATCGTTAATAGTGTAGGGTAGTGCCGACCAGCTAAACATTCCGGAGAACATCAGCCCCACGCCATTTGAATTAGTAACACTCAGCCATCTTGTATCGCAGCGGTTAGCATTTTCCTGGGGACTAATATAGGGGAAGTAAAGATCGGCAAGGGGCATCTCATAGAGCCCGATAAATGCCGCGCTTTTCCTGTCGGAATAATTTTCATGGGGACCGCGTCCATACCATTTTACTTTGTTCATATAGGCGGGAAGCCTGAATATGTGCCCAAACCTGGGCATAGCTGGCATACCGGTGCTGCCCGGCACGAACCTGTTTTTTACATTAATGTCTCCGTTGCCAAGTATTGTGTACTCGGTGGTATAAGTTGACTTACCGGGAAGATCATATTTTACCATTATAACAACATAGGAAGTGGAAAATTCTTTCATGTACATACTTTTCACCTTTCCTGACACAGATGCCTCTTTCCAGACAGCCATTTTCTTATTCATGTGAAAACCAAAATCATTATCTGTCGCCGCCCTACGGAAGTTGGGTTCTGCTCCTTCATTTATAAGGATATTTCCCAGGTATATGTATTGCGATATTAATCCTGTATTTTCATCAAGGCTAACCTCAAAATTGTCACCTGTAATGATGGTGAGGTTTTCATCCTCTCTCCACTGCAGTCCCGGAAGCTTGCTCTTGTCCAGAATCTGCCTAACTGCATCCTGCGGCAGGCTGAATTGTTCTGCTGCAAGTACCCGGTTTTTGGCAGGCAGTCCCTTATCAGTAGTTTTTACTGCACTAAGCTTAAGGAATACTTCGGCCTTTGCCGGCAGGGAAGCCGGAAAAGGGATATTGGCAAGCACGGATTCTCCGGGCTGAAGTATGATGCCGGGTATTTGTCCGCTGCCTATTGTTTTTCCCTTTGCCTTTAGCTCATAATAAAAAGCCATTCCTTCAGTGCTGATAAAGTCATAGTTGTTTTGTATCCTTATTTCTCCTTTCTTAAGCTTTTCGGGGTAGAATTTAATGTACTGGTAAACCTTTTTAACTTCGGCCAGTGCAGGGTGGGGGCTACGGTCGGGATTTACCAGTCCGTTGATGCAAAAATTATTGTCACTCGGCGTTCCCTCAGGTCCGTAGTCACCTCCAAAAGCCCAGAACTCATCACCATCTTCACTGGTTTTTACCAGTCCCTGGTCCACCCAGTCCCATATCGATCCTCCCTGTAATACATCATATTTTTCTATCACGTCCCAGTAATCCTGCAGGTTGCCTGTGCTGTTTCCCATGGCATGTGCATATTCACACATAATCAGAGGCTTGTCCTGATCTGTGGCTGCGTATTTTTCGAGGTAGTCTATGCCCGGGTACATGGGGCAGTATATGTCTGTGTTTGCACCGCCAAGTGCTCTTTCATAATGCACCGGCCTTGTGCTATCCCTTTCATGAATAAAACTATATGCCGATGTAAAGTTCATCCCGTCGCCTGCCTCATTGCCCATAGACCAGATGATTACCGAAGGGTGGTTCTTGTCTCTTTCCAGCATGCTGCGAACACGGTCCACATGTGCTTCTTCCCAAAGAGGATCTTTTGCCAGTGATCTTTCGCCATATCCCATTCCATGCGATTCTATATTGGCCTCATCAATAACATATATGCCATATTTGTCGCAGAGCTCATACCAGAGCGGGTCGTTAGGATAATGACTGGTACGCACTGTGTTAATATTGTTTTCCTTGAACAGCCTTATGTCCTGCAGCATCGATTCATAAGATATTACATGACCTGTGTACTGGTCATGCTCATGCCTGTTCACTCCTTTTAACAGGATGGCTTTGCCATTTAGCAGTAATTGTGAGTTTTTTATTTCCACTGTCCTGAATCCTATCCTGTTTGCCAGGGTCTCTACAATAATATTGTCCTTGTTTTTCAGAACCAGCACCAGTTCATAAAGGTTTGGAGTTTCTGCTGTCCATTTATTAATGTTTTTTAATTCGGTCCTGAACTCAAGCTTTGTATTCTCCAGCTTATTGATCTCAATTTCTCTTAATTCCTTATAGAGGGCTTCCTTCCCTTTATCATCATAGAGCAATATTTCCAGTGAGTAACCTTTTGCCTTAAGTTTATTTGCCTTATTGGCAATATCTACCTCAAGGCTGAATATGCCGTCTTTATAGTTTTCATCAAGTCCGGCATGTACAAAGAAGTCGCGAATATGTACCCGCGGTGTGGCATATAAGAAAACATCCCTTTCAATGCCGCTTATCCTCCAGAAATCCTGGCATTCAAGATATGAGCCGTCAGACCAGCGATATACCTGCAGGGCCAGTGTATTCCTGCCTTCGGGATTAATATAGGGACTTATATCAAATTCGGCAGGTGTTTTTGCGCCCTGGCTGTAACCAACGAAGATGTCGTTTATCCAGAGGTACATTGCTGACTTTACAGCACCCAGGTGCAGGAATACCTGTTTCCCGGTCCATTCCTCCGGAACCGTAAAATCCCTGCGGTATGATCCTACGGGATTATAATCGTGTGGTACCCTGGGTGGTTCAGGTCCGTTTTGCAGTTCGGTATTAATATTTCTTTCGTCTGCAAACTCGTATGGCTGGTTAACATAGATGGGTATTCCGTAGCCCTGTATCTCCCAGTTAGACGGTACGGGGATATCATCCCAGCCTGAGACATTATAATCCACCCTGAAAAAATTCAGAGGCCTGTCTGCGGGCTTTCTTACCCACTTAAATTTCCATGTTCCGTTAAGCGATTTATACCAGGGGGAATTTTCTGCTTTGCCTGTCCTTGCCAGGTTTATTGTATTAAAGGGGATGTAACCGGCATGGGCTGCTTCTTTGTTAATAGCTATCATTTCAGGATTCTCAAGTTCTGCCGGGAACCCGGGCTGTGCCTGTGACATAAGGCTTAGAGCAAGTAGTGGTGTTAAAAGAAAAGCTATTTTGTACATGATTTTCTGAAATTTGAATTATTCTGGGAGACTGTAAATATACTATATCGGTATTTTAAAAAAAACAGCATGGCAAAGTCTTGTTTGAAAATCAAATAAAGGGTATTACTTTTACATCTTTGGTTTTGGAGTTCCTAAATTCTCTAAGAATTATTATATGTCTAAGAAGCAAGTTATAAGCCGCACTATTCTGCTTAGTTTATCAGTATGGATAATACATGCTGTTATTCTTACTGTATTTTCACCGGATACTGATTTTGTCTCTATGCTTATCACTGACATTCCCCTGCCGGCCATGGTATTCAGGCTGGTGCTTATTGCCGGAATAATAATATTTGCATATTATGTGTATTTGCTTTCTTTGCGCCAGAGTAGCAATAGTGAGACCATTGAGATAGAGATACCCGAAGGGATCAAGAAGATTGCTGATACAGATCCCGATTTCCTTAATAACTTTCTGCATAAGATCAGGGTTCAGCTAAACAATATATTTGGCTTTGCCGACCTTCTTAGGGATGAAGATACGGGTAGTGAAAAGATTGAAAAGTATTTTGGCTATATAGAATCGAGCAAGCAATCTGTACATGCTGCAATTGATGAGCTGGTAAGTGTTCTTAAAATGGGTAAGATAAAAACCTGGAAGAAGGGTGATGATTATCTGGAGATCATTAACTGGTCCGGAAAAAAAATATTGATAGCAGAAGATGTGGAGACCAATTTTATTTTGCTGAAAGCTGTACTTGAAAAGACAGGAGCAGAGGTCATCTATGCAGAGAATGGGATGGAGGCATTAAAAGCCTTCAGGCGTGACAGGGATATAGATCTTATACTTATGGATATTCTTATGCCGGAAATGGATGGCTTTGAGGCAACCAAAGCAATACGCAAGTTTAATTCGTCGGTTCCTATTATTGCCCAGACAGCTTATAATTTCGACTGGAATGCCATACAAAAAGAGGGACTTGGTTTCAATGATTACCTGGCAAAGCCTATCGGGCATTACGACCTGATACTAAAGTGCTACAGGTATCTTGATGCCTGACAGGGATGAGTCTCCGGTTTAAATGAATTTTAATATTTTGATATTGTTTTGAAAGATAAATTATATTCCAATGTTGAAGCCCGATACCAGCTTAAGTATTAAATCTATTCCAACTCCTTTTTATTATTACGATATTGACCTGCTGTCGGCAAGCATTGATTCTGCTCTTAAGGCTGCCGGCAAATACGGTTACAAGATACATTATGCCTTAAAAGCCAATGCCGATAAAAGAATACTGTCTGTTATCAGGGCCGCCGGGATGGGTGCTGATTGTGTAAGCGGTAACGAAGTGTTAAGGGCTGTTGAGACCGGTTTTGCACCAACCGATATTTTTTATGCCGGTGTTGGGAAAACAGACAATGAGATAGTTGATGCCCTGGAAAGCAGGATAGGATGCTTTAATTGTGAATCCATACAGGAAATAGGGGTCATTAACGAGAAAGCCGGACAGCTGGGACGTAAGGCTACAATAGCTCTGAGAATAAATCCCAATATTGAAAGCCATACCCATTCCTATATAACTACGGGCATGCAGGAGAACAAGTTCGGAATACAGATGTGGGAGCTTGATGATCTGCTGGCAGCCACACCGGCAATGAAAAATATAATTATTGAGGGGATTCATGTTCATGTGGGATCGCAGATTACAGACATGGAAGTGTTTAAGAATCTTAGCATCAGGATAAATGAGCTGAACAAGTGGTTTGCAGACAGGGGTGTAATTATGAGGATGCTTGACCTTGGCGGAGGTTTGGGTATTGATTATCATGAACCTGCCAAAAATCCGGTGCCGGATTTTGAAGGCTTTTTTAAAATAGTAAATGAAACCCTGGAGCCTATGGAAGGGCAGACGGTACATTTTGAACTAGGCAGGTCTGTTGTGGGACAGATGGGTAGTCTAATTACAAAGGTCCTTTATACCAAGAAAGGGAAGAAGAAGAATTTTGTGGTTACCGATGCTGCAATGACCGAGTTGATAAGACCTGCTCTTTATGGTGCATTTCATAAGATAGAAAATATAAGTAAAAAGAGAGAAGGGGAGCAGGCCGGTATAGATATGGTAAACTATGATGTTGTGGGACCTGTATGTGAGACCTCGGATTTCTTTGCTAAGGAGATTGATCTCCCCCTGTCAGAGAGGGGAGATATCCTGGCCATAAGGAGTGCGGGGGCCTATGCAGAGTCTATGTCTATGAACTATAACCTGAGGAAAAAGGTTAAGGTTGTGTATTCCGATAATCCCGGCATATAGCTTATAAGGTCTGGTCTTTACTGATAATATCAACTGTCTTTTTTACTTTGCTTATTAGCTGAGGCATAATCTTTGCAATCCCTTCCGATAACTCCATACTGAGTTCCTGTTGAGGAGCAATTGTTACAACAATAAGGTGAATTTCGGGGAGCGGCCCTATGAGGCTTGCTGAATCCATAAGATCTTTTAGTCCTATGTCATGCGAGGAAAGTGCTTTAGGAAAGTCTTTTGAGAACATGGGTTTAAGCATCTTGATGCTGCCCGGAAGATCATTGTCGAGAGAGGCATCTATAATTATTAATGTTTCATAGTCCTGCAGGACCTCCAGGAGATGGAAACCACCCGTACCGCCATCAAGCAGTTTTATTTTCTCAGGCCATTTTAATTTTTCCAGTTCCTTAACTGCGTGAATACCAACTCCTTCATCCTGCAGGAGTATATTTCCTACTCCCATTATAAGTATGTCTTTTGCAGATTTAAGCTTTCCGTTTTTCTTTGTTCTGATCATATCTTTTCTCTTTCTGCAATGCTATAGCTGCTCCTGAAACTTTCCATTCCTGAATCAGTATTGCTGCTAAAGCAGTAATTCATTCCCTGTTCCTGTATTTGTAAGTGTCCCTTAGCTGTTCCTGTCCCCGCAATTGAGACTCTTACTTATCTTTATCTTCTTCTTCATGTTGCTCAATAAACTTCCATCCTCCTATCATTGATGATGTTACTCCGTTCCTTTCAATAAAGTCGTGATAGAAGACCAGGTAGATATGTATCATGGCAAAGAGGATAAATACCCACATAAGCAGGTGGTGAATATGGCGTGCTGCCATGTCACCGCCAAGCAGTGGTACGAACCATGCAAATAGTTTTGGAAACCACGAGGGACTCATTGCCGCATACAGTCCGAAGCCTGTGAGGCTCTGGAGCAGAAAAGCAACAAATGTAGCCAGGTAAGTTGTACTTGCCAGGTAGTTATGTCCAATGGTCTCGTAAGGTCCCAGCTTAAGCTGGAATATATCTATTTTCAGCACTTCCCATATAGCTTTCCATTGTGATTTCTTATATGGAACATAATTGTTCCATGTAGAATATTTATTCCCGACAAAGGCCCAGTACAGGCGGAAAATAAAGTTGAAAAAGAAAACATAAGCAGCAATGAAATGTATAGCCCGGTTTACTCCGAACCAGTAATTAAATGATGCCTCTGTACCGCTCTGTATGGCAAGGGGGGCACCAATTAAATAACCGGTAATACACAGTACCAGTATTGACAGTGCATTTACCCAGTGAAATATTCTTACCGGTTGTTGCCAGACATAAACCAGTTTAAGCTTAGGGTCTAATCTTAAAATATTCTGTTCCATAGCTTAAAATGTTTGCAGCTGGTGAACATAAGTGCCTTTTTCATCATAAACGTGCACAGCGCATGCGATACACGGATCGAATGAGTGGATGGTCCTCAGTATTTCCAGAGGATTTTCCGGATCTTCGACAGGTGTACCGATAAGTGAGGATTCGTAGGCTGACATCTGGTTTGCCGTATCGCGGGGAGAAGCATTCCATGTGCTTGGCACCACCAGCTGGTAATTATCTATCTTCTGATCTTTTATTTTTATCCAGTGTGCAAGTGCCCCGCGGGGAGCTTCTGAGAGTCCCACCCCTTTTGCTTCGTCGGGCCATGTACTCTTTTCCCATTTTTCATTATTGAATGTTGAAGTATCACCGTTCTTAATGTTGGTCATCAGCTGCTCCATAAACTCAAGTCCCCATCTGGCCACCAGCCTGGTTTCCAGTCCCCGCGCTGCTGTTCTGCCTAGCGTGGAGAACAGGGCCTCAACAGGGGCCCCCAGTGCCTGCAGACCGCTTGTAACCACTTCGTTTATTTCTTCGTTACCGGCAGCATAGCCAACTATCAGCCTTGCCAGGGGACCCACTTCCATTGGATGTCCTTTCCATCTCGGGGTTTTTAGCCAGCTGTATTTTGAATCAACATTAAGCTGGTCGTAAGGTGGTTTTGGACCGGTGTAGTTAAGACTGGTCTCTCCGTCCCAGGGATGATGACCGGCCTCGTCCCCGTCGGAATATTTATACCATGAATGCTTAATAAATTCCTGTATCTGCTCTGCATCCGAACCATCCACCTCGTGCAGCTCATTAAGGTTGCGGTCAAGAACTACACCACGCGGGAACTTAAAGCCTGAAGGATCATTTATGCCATTCGTGGGCAGGTCTCCATAGGCCAGGTAATTTGAGAGTCCCCCGCCAATACTTGCCCAGTCGTCTTTATAAAAGCCTGCAATGGCAATAAGGTCGGGTAAATATACCTGCTCCACGAATCTCTGCCCGTCTTCAAACAGCTTCTGCACCATCGCCAGCCTTTCGGCATTAAGTGCATTATTCTCATCAAGGTTAATGGAGCAGGGAACACCTCCTACAAGATAGTTGGGGTGAGGGTTTTTACCTCCAAAGATGGTGTGTACCTTAACCATTTCTTTCTGCCATTCCAGGGCTTCGAGGTAATGGGCCACGCCTATGAGGTTAACTTCAGCAGGCAGTTTATAGGCCTTATGTCCCCAGTATCCATTGGCAAAGATTCCCAGCTGGCCACTTTCAACAAAGCCTGTAAGACGTTTTTGAAGGTCTTTGAAATAGCCGGGTGAACTCTTTGGCCAGTGAGAGATGCTCTGTGCAATCTTTGATGTTTCACCGGGGTCTGCCTTAAGGGCCGATACGATATCTACCCAGTCTAGTGCATGCAGGTGGTAGAAATGAACAACATGATCCTGCATATATTGTGCAGCGAACATCAGGTTCCTGATGATCTCGGCATTGGGGGGGATAATTATCCCCAGTGCATTTTCAACAGTCCTTACAGAAGCCAGGGCATGTACTGTTGTACATACACCGCATACCCTTTCCACGAAAGCCCAGGCATCCCTGGGGTCCCTGCCTTTAAGTATGAGTTCAAGCCCGCGTACCATGGTGCCTGAACTGTATGCATCGACGATCTTACCTTCTTTGATCTCGACTTCCACCCTTAGGTGGCCTTCAATTCTTGTTATTGGATCAATAACTATTCTTTTTGCCATGATGTGCTCCTTTTTTATTCGTTAGATTGTTCTGCTTCAATTTCCTTACGGCCTTTCATTATAAGCTTACGCTTACGTATGTTGGTAGTAACAGCATGAGTTCCTATGGCAGCAGCGGTTGCAATGCCAAGGCCCAGCCCTATCCTGTCTGCCGTGCTTTCAATACCGAAGCCCGGGTATTCTTTCAGGTGCTGATAGAAGGGGCCATGATCCCAGAAGTTATTTTCACTGCAGCCGATACACGGATGTCCTGATTGTATTGGGAAGCTAACGCCGTTGTTCCAGCGGATAATACCACAGGCATTATAGGTATTAGGCCCTTTACAACCCATTTTATAAAGGCAGTATCCTTTCTTGGCATTCTCATCATCGAAGGTCTCAACGAAGAGGCCTGCGTCGTAATTGGGACGGCGATAACAGCTGTCATGAACCCTTCTCGAATAAAATGCCTTGGGCCTGCCCTGGCTGTCAAGTGCGGGAATCCTGTCGAAAGCAAGCAGGTGTACCACAACTCCTGCCATAACTTCAGCAATGGGAGGACAACCGGGAACATTGATGATAGGTTTTCCTTTAATGATCTTTGAAATAGCCGTTGCTCCCGTGGGGTTCGGACTTGCACTCTGTACACAGCCATTTGATGCACAGCTTCCCCAGGCAACAATAGCACTGGCTCCTTCAGCTGCCTCAAGTAAAATATCGTAAGAACTCTTTCCCCCAATACAGCAGTAAACGCCGTCTTCCTTTTTGGGGATGGAACCCTCAACCATAAGGATATATTCTCCTTTATAGTTGGTCATGGTATCATGGAGCGATTTTTCTGCCTGGTGCCCTGCCGCAGCCATAAGTGTTTCGGTGTAGTCGAGCGAGATCTTATCCAGTAAGATGTCTGCTACCAGCGGATGTGATGAGCGGATAAATGATTCACTGCAACATGTGCACTCCTGGAAGTGAAGCCAAATTATTGCCGGCCTCTTTTTTGTCTCAAGTGCTTTAACTACCTGGGATACCCCGCTGGCTTCAAGCCCCAGCCAGGCTCCCATTAAACCACAGAATGTAATGAATTCCCGCCTGGAATAACCCCTGGCCTTGAATTCTTCAAAGACTGTAGGACGCTTGTTATTCATAATATCCTCCTTGGTTTTGGTTATTAATAAGAAATACTATTTATTATTTTTATCATTCGATTTCTCAAGCTCTATCTTATACATTTCCCTGATCTTAAACTCTCCTTCCATCCTTATTTTATCTTTAAGCTTAAAGCCCAAAACATTTTTTATATTCAGTAATAGCCATTCGGGTTTACATATAACCTTAACAGTTGAAGATTCATCCTGTTCGTGGATCTCAAGTATTTCTCCCTGCAGTGAAAATATGTTCAGCTCAGGACCAGGCATGACTTTGTTAAGGCTTGCTATATGTCAGGCAAGTAATATGCCAGCCTGCGGGCTATGTTGGGGGATGATTGCCGGCCGGAGCTAAGGGGCAGGATTACAATGAGTTAAGTTCCACAGGATATGAAAGTATCGTTGAAAATTGTATCATCTGATACTGAAGATATGCGGAATTCCGTGAATCTCTAAACGGGGAAACGTTTATTTTTCCTTACAGGCAGCAGAGAAGAGGTGTTTTCGCATTTTGTCCCTGAATGTAGAAAGGCTAAGGCCGAGAGTTTTTGCTGCTTCCGACTGGTTGCCGCCTGACTTTTTAAGGGCATTTTTAATAAGGTTGGACTCAACACAGCTGACTATCTGGTTAAAATCGTATTTCCCGTCAAGAAAACACATCTTACAGGCGTCAACTATCTGTACTATGGGCGATATCTTGCTAAGTTCAGGGGGCAGGTCCTGCAAGTCTATCCTCTTACCGCAGAACAGCGATACACGCTGGATAATATTTCTGAGTTCCCTTACATTTCCGGGCCATGAGTAGTTTATAAGGGCAACAAGTGCTTCGGGAGACAGGTCTATGTGCCTGTCGGGGGAGAACAATTTCAGAAAATGCTCTGTAAGAAGTGGAATATCATCCCTTCTTTCACGTAATGGCGGGATCTCAATGGGCACAACATTTATCCTGTAAAAAAGGTCTTCCCTGAACATGTTTCTCCTGATAAGCTCTTTCAGATCGACCTTTGAGGCAGAGATCAGTCGTATATCCACCTCAATAGCCTTTGTTCCCCCAACCCTCATTATCTCTCTCGATTCAAGTACCCTTAAGAGCTTGGCCTGGATATCAAGGGGCACATCATCTATATCATCCAGGAAGATGCTTCCATGATGGGCCACTTCAAACAGGCCTTTCTTCAGGCGGCTGGCACTGGTAAAGGAACCCTGCTCATGTCCGAATAGCTCGCTGGCCATGAGGTCTGAGGGCATGGCTGACAATCCTATTCTTATAAATGAGTTTTGGCTCCTGTTGCTTATCCTGTGTATGTATTCGGCAAATATTTCTTTGCCGGTACCGGTTTCACCAATAAGCATAACGGAACTGTTTGAATCAGCCATTTGTTTGATGCTGTCAATAATGGCTTTCATTTTTTCATTACAAGTAATGATGGAAAGGGGGCCCCTCATTAAATATAATTGTTTATGAAGTAATTTAACCTGGATTATTTCTTACGAACAGTCCGGGCTATGAAAGTTTAACATAGCATTTTTTTTTCGCTTTTCCTGAAGCTATGCTAAAAAAGTGCCTGATAAATAGGTATTTAGAAACAATTTAGTTAAGATTAAAAATATCTCAACATATCCTGGGCAGCTGCTCACCCGATATCATATCTACTATCCTGCTGCTGCCGATGCTTGTTTTCATTCTTACCATTCCGGGCGACTTATTATCAACCCTGCCTATGATACAGCTGTTTTTGCCTTCAGGCAGCTGCTTCATTGCCTTTAGTACATTATCGGCATGTTCTTCAGGGACGAACACGAGCAGTTTACCTTCATTTGCTATATATAAAGGATCCAGTCCCAGTATCTCACAGGCTCCCTTTACCTCTTCCGATAGTGGCAACTGTTTCTCATATATCTCTATTCCTGTATTTGAGGCTTTGGCAATCTCATTAAGTGAGCTGGATAGTCCGCCCCTTGTAGGATCCCTCAAAACATGTATGTCTTTTGTTACGCTAAATACTGATTCTACCAGTTTATTCAGTGCCTGTGTATCGCTTTCAATTGAGGTCTCAAACTCAAGTCCCTCACGGGATGACATTATGGCCACACCATGGTCTGCAATATTGCCGTTGATAAGAATGATATCCCCGGGCCTGCAGTTGGATGGTGATATATCTCTTCCCTCAGGCACATATCCTATGCCGCTGGTATTTATAAAAATCTTGTCTCCTTTACCCTTTTCCACAACTTTAGTGTCACCGGTGATGATCTGCACCCCGGCATCCCTGGCTGCCTGGCCAATAGATTGTATGATAAGCCATAACTCTTCCATGGGGAATCCTTCTTCAAGAATAAGGGCCAGTGTGAGGAATTTTGGCAGTGCACCACAGCAGGCAACATCATTCACTGTTCCGTGTACCGCAAGTTTGCCTATATCGCCACCGGGGAAAAAGATAGGATTTACAACAAAGGAATCGGTTGACATAGCCAGCTTCCCGGGCAGGTCAAATATTGCGCCATCATGCCCTTCTTCCAGGTAGCTGTTTCCCAGCTCTTTGAGAAACATTTTTTCTATAAGCTGGTTGGACAGGCTACCACCCCCGCCATGAGCCAGGGTTATCTTATCGTAGTTTGTTATGGGTACAGGGCAGGACAGATCCATAATATTATTAATTAGTGTTTGTAACGGAAATATGCAGCACAGGCTCCCTCGGAAGAAACCATTGGTGCTCCCAGCGGATTTTCAGGAGTACATTCTTTACCAAAAGCAGGGCATTCTGTGGGTTTCTTTTTTCCCTGCAAGACCTCTCCGGCAATACAGAGAGGGGATTCCTGTTTTTCAATCTTTTCAAGTCCGAAAATCTTTTCGGCATCAAAATCAGAGAATTCTTCAGACAGTGCCAGCCCGCTTTCCGGAATAATCCCTATTCCCCTCCATTTCCTGTCTATAGTGGTAAAAACCTTATTCATGCTTTCCTGCGCAGCTTTATTACCTTCCCTGCTTACTACCCTTGAATATTCATTTTCCACCCGGGCAACTCCCTGCTCAAGCTGCCTGACGCTTGCCAGTATCCCCTGCAGGATATCTACCGGTTCAAAGCCGGTAATAACTATGGGTACATTGAATTCAGCCGCGAGGGGTATATATTCTTCATAACCCATAACTGTGCAAACATGACCTGCAGCCAGGAATGCCTGTATCTCTGAGCCGGGGGAGGAGAGGATGGCCTTTATTGCCGGGGGGACAAGTACATGAGAGCTGAGAAGTGAATAATTATGAATATTTTTTCTTTTTGCCTCAATCACAGAAAAAGCATTTGCAGGTGCTGTTGTCTCAAAGCCTACAGCAAAAAACACCACTTTTTTACCGGGGTTATTTTCTGCAATCTTAACTGCATCAAGTGGAGAATATACCATTCTTACATCTCCTCCATGGGCTTTGACCTTTAAAAGGTCGCTCTCCGAGCCGGGAACCCTTAACATGTCGCCGAAGGAAGTAAGTATTACATCATCTTTCCCTGCCAGTTCGATTGCTTTATCAATAAGTTCAAGGGGGGTAACGCATACCGGGCATCCGGGTCCGTGAATCAGGCTTATCTTGTCTGGCAGGAACTCTTCCAGGTTATATCTCATTATGGAATGTGTCTGGCCCCCGCATATTTCCATTATCTTCCATGCTTTGCTGCATGTCCTGTGTATCTCACCGGATATTTTCCTGACAAGGTCCATATCCCTGTATTCCTCAACATATTTCATTTTCTTTCAGGCTATTGCTTAATCCGCATTATTTTCCTTCTCATCTTCTTCTTTAAGCAGGCGGTCCATCTCCTCAAAGGCTTCCAGGCTCAGCCTGGCCTCTTCCTCGTCAAGCTTGTTCAGGGCCATACCAACATGTGCCAGTATATAATCGCCCACACCGGCTTCAGGGAGCCATTGAACACATATCTCTTTAATTATCCCTCCAAAGCTTACTTTGGCCATTCTCATGTCGGGATTAAGGGTGTTAACAGATACTATTTTACCGGGTACAGCAAGACACATAAGTCTAATGTTTTATTTGATATGCTAAAAATATAAAGAAAATGGAAACTTAATGCCGGCTTACCGAATTAGTTTGAGCGGAACCATAGTACCTGCCCGCCGGATTGTTTTGAACTCGAACATGATTTGCCGGCTCCATTACACCCGGAGGAACAGTTTTACAGACTGCAGAGCTCACCACCTGCTTACCGAATAAGTATTAAACGGAGTAAGAAGCCTGCTGTATTACATTATAGCAGTTCCCGGATTATAGATATCATCTGTTCTGAATGACCGGACATTTCTTCGAGAAGACGAAACTGGTTACGGCTTCTTACAAGATTGTGTTCAGGATATTCTGTCTTGTAGTACCGGTTTCCGTCAATGTAATCACTCAGAAAGCGCAGGCCCTGCATATATGTCATAAACATACCGGAAAGATGAAGCTTTTCAAGTTCCAGGGCTGTTAGTACTGATCTTGTATTTTCAAGGAATCCTTTTGAATAGGATATGTAATATTCAAGTATGAACTTAACTTTTGACAAATCTTTCTCATCTTCTTCGGCAGCATTGGTGATGGTACGTATAGAGTCGCCAAAGTCGCTGTAAATATATCCGGGCATTACCGTGTCGAGGTCAACAACACAGATTGCTTTTCCCGATTCATCGAACAATACATTATTTAACTTGGTGTCGTTATGAGTAATACGCAGGGGCAGCTTGTTTTGCATGGCAAGCATCTGCAGGTCCAGCATTTCGTTTTTAAACTTATCTACTGTCTCAATTTCCGGTATTAGCCCCTTTGCCAGCTTAAGCCTGTCTTGCTTAACTAAGCTGTAAAAGTCGGCCAGCCTTTTTTCCAGGTTATGAAAATCAGGAATAGTTACCTTCAGGGTCTTCCCATCCATGTCTGAGAGGAGTTGCTGAAACTTTCCGAAGGCTTTTCCGCATTCATATGCCTGCCGGCTGCTTTCAGGCTTATCGTAAGTGTAAGTGTTGTTTATAAATTCAAAAAGCCTCCAGTATTCATTGTCAGCATTTTTATAGAATGGCTTCTTGTCATTTGTTTGTATAAGCTGTAATGTCTCCCTGTCTGCGTTTGCATCGGGGAGGTTCCCGAGTTTATTCTTAATGTGGGAAGTTACTTTAAGTATGTTTGACTGTACTGCTTCAACATCTTTAAAGACAGCATTATTTATTTTTTGAAGTATGTAATCCTTACATTTGGTTTCCCCGGTTCTTACAAGATAAGTATTATGTATATGGCCTGAACCAAAAGTTCCGGCAGATAAAAACCGGCAGTTCGTGGAGAATTGCCTGAAGATATGTTCTAAGTCCGGCATGGCATATCAGTCTGTTGTGATTAGTATTTTTTGTGCCCGGCTATTAATTAGCCCTGAGCCTGTTAAACCATTTAAACAGGAAGAATGTTCCTATGACTGCAACAGCCAATAGCAAGAAGCCCTGGCCGGGTTTCATATAAACAAAACTTCCTATTGCAAAAAGGCTGGAATAAATAACAATGATCCCTATAAAAACCAGCAGTATCTGTATGGGCATCTCCCAGGCCAGTCCTTTATCCTGCTCATCTACCGGGTCATTGTCTGCTCTTGCCTCTGATACTACTTTTTTCCAGCCTGGTCCTCCGGGACGGGTGAGGCGGTAAAAATTGCGAAGTATCTTATTTGATTCAGGCTGGGTAAGAAATGTAACAAGCAGCCAGATAATGCTTGTTACTACTGTTGCAAGGATAAGTTTAATTGGAAAAACTGTGCCTGACAATGCTTTCTCGCCCATTTCGGCAAAATTATCCGGAAGAGGATAGATGCCGGAAAACATTTCTGCCAGGGCAAGGTCCTTAATAACAAATACAAGAACTATGGCATTAATGGTTGCTATCAGCATAGCGGATATTTCACTCCATGCATTTATTCTCCACCAGAACCACCTAAGGAGGTATATAAGGCCTGAACCGGCCCCGCTAAGAAGCAGTATATTAAAAGCCTGGGTTGCATCCTCAAGAAACAGGAGGGCCAGCAAACCCGCAAGAACCATGAGAAAGACCGTAGATATTCTTCCAATTGTAACCAGCTCTTTTTGAGAAGCTGAGGGACGTACAAAACGACTGTAAAAATCATTTACAATGTATGAAGATCCCCAGTTGAGGTGGGTGCCGATAGTTGACATATAGGCCGCAATTATTGAAGCAACAACAAGTCCCAGCCATCCCGGGTTAAGCTTTGAAAGCATTACAGGGTATGCCACATCATCTTTCAGGTAGTCTGAAGTAATAGCCGGAAAATCTGCTTGTATTGAGGCAAGGTCAGGATAGATGACAAGTGATGCAAGTGCCACAATAATCCATGGCCATGGCCTTAATGCATAATGTGCGAAATTAAAAAGAAGAGTGGCTCCGATGGCATTTTTTTCATCTTTTGCAGCCAGCATGCGTTGGGCAATATAACCTCCGCCACCCGGTTCTGCCCCGGGATACCATACGGCCCACCATTGTACGGCGATTGGAATAATAAGCAGGGGGACAAAAAATGTAGGATCGGAGAAATCGGGGAAGAATGACAGTTTTTCCTTAAGAAGAGGATTGGAAAGTAAACCGCTTAGTCCTCCAACCTCGGGTTGTCTTACAGCAACAACTGCGGCAAGCACTGCCCCGAACATAGCAATGCCATACTGAAAGAAGTCGGCCCATATTACTCCTTTAAGTCCTCCCAGTCCTGAATATAATACCACAACAATAGAAGCCCCAACAACGGTTTGCCAGGGTTGAAGGTTTAGCATTACTGCACCTATCTTAATAGCTGCCAGGGTAACTGTACCCATTATCAGGACATTAAAGAAAAGACCCAGGTAAACAGATCTGAATCCCCTCAGGAAAGCAGCTGCCTTCCCACCATATCTTTTTTCATAGAATTCCAGGTCGGTAAGTACATTAGACCTCCTCCAAAGCTTGGCATATATAAAAACCGTTACCATACCTGTGATCAGGAAGGCCCACCAGGCCCAGTTCTTGGCAACTCCGTTTTCACGAACCATTCCTGTTACCAGGTTTGGAGTATCTGCCGAAAAGGTGCAGGCTACCATGGAAACTCCTAAAAGCCACCATGGCATTCCTCTGCCGCCAAGAAAAAATTCTGATGTGTTTTTGCCTGCTGTCCTGGAAGCTACCCAGCCGATGCTAAGAACTATAATAAAGAAAACAGTTATTATTCCCCAGTCGAGGTTATTAAGCACAATACTGGCAATGTTCATTCTAAGTAAGGGTTTATTTAAAAGATAGGTTTAGCTTCAGCTGTTTTTTTATATGGAAGGTAAAACTAATTATTATTTGAGTTATTGCAAAGCTTGTACAGATAACAAGTTTATTGTAAGTTTAAAAATGATATTTTAATATAATCAGGATGCAGGACACCGGAAGGGATATGACTAAGGTGCCGCCCGATGAGGCAGAGAAAAAATATGCCAAAGGAGGTGGGAAGGAAACATTATACAGGGTTACGATACGCAGCCAGATAAGACTGATATCCATTATGGATAGTAAGGCTAACATAATTATTAGTATGAATGCCCTGCTGATTACCGGTGTGCTTACAGTATTAACAGGTTCGAAATTCTATTGGAAGCAGACTGCTCCGATGGATTTTGCAGACCACATCCCTTTTGTTGTGTTTCTGGTTTTTTTACTCGGAGCCATGGCTTATGCCATTCTGGCAACTCGTACTGATTTGAATACCAAAAGATTTAATATCAGGAAAAGTCCCCTGCAATTTTCCCTTAATCATCATGAAAAAGCAGAGCTTACGGAATATCTCGATTATATGGATGAAGTTCTCTCATCCAATAGACTGATTTACGAGAGCCTTAACCTGGATATGTATTTCCTGAGTGAGATAGTTTCGAGGAAGTCAAGGTTCCTGAATATTTCTTATAGCCTTTTTCTTGCAGGAATTATGCTTGGAGTTATCCTGTTCCTGGTTTTTACATTATATTCTTAATTCCGAACACGGTGTGTTTTTATGATCTTCTTAAGAATTATTCCCTCGTTTGTATAAAGCCGTATGAAATACATGCCTTCTGCATATGAGCTAAGATCAATTGTGAATGTATTATCATTTACAACGAATCTGTCTATGGTTTTTCCTGTTAGCCCGTCCACACAGATATTATTAATTACCAGGTTTCCGCTATTAATGATTACCATGTCTTGTACAGGGTTGGGATATATTACTATTTCACCTGCTATGTCAGTCATAGCTATGCCAACATAGGCATCCACCTGAACATCAAAGCTGCAATTTCCTGTATTGCCGCTATCATCGGTTGCAATCCAGGTAATTGTTGTTGAACCAACCGGCAATGAAGCACCGGTCAGGGAGGCAGAGCTGTTATAGTCATTAATTATAGTAGTTTCACAATTATCTTGTATAGATACAGGATCAAATTCAGTCCCGGCCACAGTATATTCAGTTTGTCCTTCCGATAATGATACCTGTTGGTTTCCTATACAACTAATTGTGGGGTCTGTGTTATCCAGAACAGTAATTGTGGATGTTAGGGTGACCTGGTTACCCATGGCATCAGAGAGAGTTACATCAATATCTCTTGCTCCCACACTGGAGCAGTTGAAACTATATTGACTAAGTGAAGTATCGGCTACCTCACAATTATCTGTGGCACTGATAACCACATCACTGACTGTGATGTTTACATTTCCAGAGGAATCAAGTTCTGCAGTAAAGTCCTGAACTGTAAGATCCGGATTTGTGTTGTCTTCATGGGAACAACAATATTCAGTGTGCTGATACCCCTGCCAGGCCAGGAAGGGATAGGCTCCATTCTCTGAAGAATTCATTCCCCAAATATCATCAGTTCCGTTTATGGTTTCATCAATGAAGTCCCATGTGGAATCAACATATGTACAGAGCAACTGCATTTCAGCAGTTGTTATTCCCGAGCCACCGGCACTGGTGCCAAGTCCTGATACCAATGTATCCCAGAATGAGTTGCATATTGTCATGGACCATTGACTGCCAACCAGACCTCCGACATCATTATTACCACCGGGAACTCCGGTACTGTAACAATTTAAAACTGAGGAAGATGAGAAGGATCGTCCAACAAGCCCGCCAACATGTCCGCTTCCATTTGAAGATCCGGTACTATAACTATTGCTTATTACCGACTGATTACTAATCCCAACCAGTCCTCCAACATATTCCATTCCTCCTGATGCACTGGCTGTACTGTAACATTTCTCTATTGTACAGGAAAGTGCCTGTTCTCCGACAAGTCCCCCAACATAATATAGTGCACCGCTTACATTTCCTGTACTGTAACAGTTAGTGATACTGGAACCTTCCCTGCTGACGCCAGTAAGCCCCCCTATATTACTTCTTCCTGATATATTAACATTTGTTACTCCAAGGCTGTCAGTGACTGATCCTACAGTGTATCCAAACAAGCCAAGAAAACAGAAGTCTACCCTGTTTATGTATAATCCGTCAATTATATGCCTTTTGCCATTATATGATCCCGAGAAGCAGTCCTGCCAGCTAATCCCGATAGGTGAGAAACCATTCCCGCTGTCCCAGCCTGAAGTGGCAGATGCATCAATATCTGCAGTCTGTATGTAATGCTTATCCCATTCCTCAATATTCTGGCTGAGCCAGAACAAATTGTTAAGCGTAGCTATCTGGTATGGATTCCCGCTTGTACCATCACCTGATGCAGGAGGATCTGCAGTTTGTGACTTACTTGTAAATACAATAGTTAACATTACCAGTGCTGTAACAAGTATTCCTTTTTTCATTGATCTTCTTTTAAAAGTTTAGCCTTACAGAAATATTCATGAAAATATATAATATTTAAGTAGAAATCCAAACAATAGAATGTGTTTGAAAACAGATAGTTATTTTGAATTTCCAGCGGCGGCTTTTCGTGATTCTCCTCCGAGATAACCTCCGTGATGTCTCATGGCATAGTCATGAGCAGTAAAATTAATTCTTTTCATCATACAGGCTACCAGTGCATCGCCTATCACTGTCATTACTGTTGTGGAAGTGGTGGGCGTAAGTCCCAGGGGACATACTTCTTTAGGGTTTCCTGTATCTATCACCACATTGGCTGATTCTGCCAGTGGGCTCCCGGGTTTGCCGGTAAGCACTATAAGAGGAATCTTTGGAAACATATTCCTTGCAAGACCTGTAAGCTCAATTATTTCGCGTGTTTTTCCGGAATTTGATATCAGGAACAATATATCATTTTTCTGCAGAATGCCCAGATCGCCATGCTGGGCATCACTTGGATGCAGGTATATAGAAGGTGTTCCCGTAGAACTGAAGGTTGTAGCTATATTAATTGCTATCTGTCCGGCTTTTCCCATTCCGCTTGTTACAACTTTCCCGCAGTTTGAATGTACCTGCTTGTATATCAGGTCGAGGGCCTTAGTGTAGGATTCATTTACCGGAATGTTTTTAATTGCCTTTGCTTCATCTTTAAATATTTGTCTAAGCAGTTCTGACATAATAAGTTGTTTGATGTATTTTTTTCATGAACCTGATAAAAATAACTATTTAATATGATTTAATTTCATTTTCTATAGTATTGGAGCATTTTTTCTAATTTTGCCATATTGATTTTACTAATATGACCATAGAACGGGACAAACGGGTAGTATTAACACTTGATGCAGGAGGCACGAATTTTGTTTTTTCTGCAATAAAGGGGGCTGAGGAGATTATTGACCCGCTAAGACTGCCTTCAAACGGTCATGACCTGGACCTTTGTCTTAAAACAATAATAGATGGTTTTAAAAGTGTAAAGGACAGGATTAGTGATGATGTTGTAGCACTTAGTTTTGCTTTTCCGGGGCCTGCTGATTATCCAGGGGGGATAATAGGTGATTTGAATAACCTGCCGGCTTTTCGTGGGGGTGTAGCTCTGGGACCCATGCTTGAAGAAATATTCCGCCTGCCTGTATTTATTAATAATGACGGCAATTTGTTCGTTTACGGAGAGGCTATTGCCGGTTTGTTGCCTTTTATTAATAATAAGCTTAAGGAGAATGGCAGTGCCAAGCGATTTTTAAACCTGGCCGGCTTTACACTGGGTACCGGGTTTGGAGGGGGGATTGTTATTGACGGGAAACTTCTTATTGGAGATAACTCTCTGGGTGGGGAGGCATGGCTGCTTCGTGACATGAGGAACTCACTTACAAATATTGAGGAGAGCATAAGCATAAGGGCTATAAAAAACAGTTATGCTCTTAAGGCAGGAATTGATTTAAATCAAGTTCCCGGGACCAGGGAAATACAACAAATAGCTATTGGAAAGGCAGATGGTAATACTGAAGCAGCCAGGAGCGTTTTCAGGGATATGGGTAAAGCTCTTGGAGAGGCTATGTCAGTACTTTCAACCCTGGTTGACGGACTGGTGGTATTGGGAGGCGGTATCTCAGGTGCCTGGCCATTATTTCTCGATGAGGCCATACTTCATATGAGGGGCTCGTTTGAGACCCCTGAAGGAGAATCATTCGGACGTCTAACAACAAGGGTATTTAACCTTGAAGATAAACAGGATCTTATGGAGTTTATTCAGGGAGATACGAGGACAATAAGGATACCGGGTTCCGGCAGGGATATGAGCTATGATACCATGGCAAGAACAGGAGTAGGAATAAGCAGGCTTGGTACAAGCAGGGCTGTTGCCATAGGAGCATATACATTTGCATTGAATATGCTGGATAATGGTATAGTAACAAAAACTGATATATAATTGAAAAATCACAATACAATGGAATTGAATTATACAATAGATGAAAACCTTGAGAGGTATGAAAACTTACCTCTTAGCATATTTAAACAGGCTGATGAAGCATCACGGGTAGTTGCAGAAGAGATTGCCGGGCTTATTAAGGCTCGAGAGAAGGAGAAAAAACACTGCGTACTTGGTTTCCCAACAGGTTCAACACCGGTGGCTCTATATAAGGAACTGGTGAGGATGCATAAGGAAGACGGGTTGAGCTTTAATAATGTTATAACTTTCAATACAGATGAATATTATCCTATTCATTCCGGTAACCTTCAGAGTTATGCCAGGTTTATGAGAGAGTACCTCTTTGATCATGTTGATATTAAAGAAGAAAATATAAACATACCTGACGGGATGCTTCCCATGGAAGAGGTGGGGAACTATTGTAAATATTATGAAGATAAGATAAAAGAACTGGGGGGGATAGACCTGCAAATATTAGGGATAGGAGGTACCGGTCATATAGGCTTCAATGAACCGGGGTCATACAGGGGCTCTGTTACCCGATTAATAACACTTGACACATTGACAAGGGCCGGAGCCGCAAGTGATTTTTTTGGAGCCGAGAATGTTCCTGCAAAGGCTATAACTGTTGGGATTAGCACCATACTGTCTGCGAAAAAGATTATCCTGATGGCCTGGGGTGAAGGGAAGGCAAAAGTGCTAAAGGAAGCAGTTGAGGGAGAAGTCAGCGAGATGATCCCGGCAAGCTTTATACAGGAGCATCCGCAGGCACTGGTTGTGATTGATGAAGCAGCAGCAGCGGAGCTTACAAGAATAAAAACACCATGGCTGGTTGGCGAATGTACGTGGGATGAGAAACTCATAAGAAAAGCTGTGGTATGGCTGTGCAAGAAGATTGATAAACCCATACTTAAGCTTACAAACCGTGATTATAATGATAATGGTTTAAGTGAACTGGCTGCAGAATACGGAACGGCATACCAGATAAATATCAAGGTGTTCAATGACCTGCAGCATACTATTACAGGCTGGCCGGCCGGAAAACCCAATGCTGATGATAGTGACCGTCCTGAGCGTGCCAAACCATTTCCTAAAAAGACAATAATCTTCAGTCCCCATCCGGATGATGATGTAATATCTATGGGCGGGACATTTATCAGGCTGGTTGATAATGGGAATGATGTGCATGTTGCTTACCAGACCTCGGGAAATATTGCAGTTTTTGATGAAGATGTACTAAGGTTTGCTGATTTTGCCGTTGATTACCATGATTCTTTTCAAATGGGTGGGATGGAATTTAAAGAGCTATATAACAGGGTGCAGGATTCTATAAATAATAAGGTGGCCGGTGATGTTGACTCTGAGGAAGTCAAACAGATGAAGGCACTGATTAGGATGGGAGAGGCCAAGGCAGCCTGCAGGTATGTGGGTGTACCCGACGAAAATGTACATTTTTTAAATCTTCCTTTTTATGAAACAGGGACTGTAAAGAAAAAACCTGTGGGAGATGACGATGTTGACATAATTGTTAAGTTGCTCAGGGAAGTAAAACCTCATCAGATATTTGCTGCGGGAGACCTGTCAGATCCTCATGGGACTCACAGGGTTTGCCTTGAGGCCATTTTTATGGCTCTTGATGTTGTTAAGGATGATAAATGGACAAAAGACTGCTATATATGGTTATACAGAGGGGCCTGGCAGGAATGGGGACTTTCAGAAGTTGAGATGGCAATACCTTTGAGTCCCGATGAGGTTACCCGTAAAAGAAAAGCTATTTTCAAACACCAGTCGCAAAAAGACTCTGCCCTTTTCCCCGGAAGTGATGCAAGGGAATTCTGGCAACGTGCCGAAGACAGGAACCATGCGACTGCTGTGTTATATGATAAGCTTGGAATGGCCGAGTATCAGGCCTTTGAAGCTTTTGTGAGGTGGATACCCGAAAGTTGGAAATAGAACTTTTATGTCAGATGGCCGGCAAACGCAATTATGTCTGATTATTATCATTTTATTAATGGCATGATTGTAATACTTTTAATTATTACTAAATACTGATTTTATGAAAACAATTAGCTTTTTCCTTGTGTTTGCATTTTCATTAATCTTCATTTCCTGTAATAAAGATGATGATAATAATAATAATCCGGCTGGTAATGTTGTGGTAATTACTGATGACATTACTGAGCCGACAACATGGGAGGATGGTAAGGTTTATCTTATTAAGGCATGGGATTTTTATGTAGAAAATACTCTTACAATAGAGGCGGGTGCTATTATTAAGTTCCATCCTTCAGACGGGCCGTATCTTATACTGTCTGGAAGTGGGACTATCATTGCAAATGGCACATCGGCAAAGCCAATTATTTTTACTTCATATAAAGATGACAGCCGGGGAGGAGATACTAATGGCGATGGCGATGCTACTAGTCCTGCTTCTAAAGACTGGGATGGTATCAGTACCAATGGGATGAATGGATCAGTTTTTAAATATTGCGAGTTTTATTATGGAGGCGGAGGCAGTTATGCAATTACCCTTGCCATAGAATCCGGATCTGTGGCCAGTGTTGAGAACTGTACCTTTGCACATAATGCAGGTGATGATGCCAGTGGATGGTATGGTGCACTTGATTTTTCAACAGCCGGTAAAGGAAGCATAGTTAAGGGCAATATTTTTTATGATAACATAAGGCCGCTTTCAGTGATGGCAGATATGAATATTCCTGATGATCAGGTATTTCATGACCCTGATAATCCATCGGTTACAAATAAGTATAATGGCATTTTCGTTGAAACCATAGATGAGATCACAGACGCAAATGTTAACTGGCAGGAAACGGAGGTTGCTTTGGTTATAGATGATAATGACTGGCATATTAGTTCGGGGGCATCCCTGCATCTGGGTAATAATGTGGTTTTAAAATTCAGAACGGGAAGTTACCTTCTTCTTGATGAAGGCTCTTCTTCGCTGATAAATTATAATGGTTCAGGAGTTTACTTTACCTCGTATAAGGATGACTCAAAAAAGGGAGATAGCAATGGTGACGGTGCGGCCACATCTCCTGTTAATGGGGATTGGGGTGGTGTTTATGATAATTTTGCAGGCATTTACCTGTCGTGGTCTAATATACTCTATGCACTTAATTAATAATACAGGCAGACATTCTGTTTTTGTCCGCTCTGTCCTGACAGGCCATCGTACGGAAAAAGAAAGGAGGAATTACTTCGTGATTCCATTGGTCCGACTATTAATAGAAAACAGCAATTGCTTTGCAATTGACAATCCATCGCTCACAAATAAAAAAGAGCAAGCTCTTTATATATTTGCTTGTTCTGTCTGTCCTGACAGGCCATCGTACGGAAAAAGAAAGGAGGAATTACTTCGTGATTCCATTGGTCCGACTATTAATAGAAAACAGCAATTGCTTTGCAATTGACAATCCATCGCTCACAAATAAAAAAGAGCAAGCTCTTTATATATTTGCTTGCTCTGTCTTGTATTAAAGCTGTTTTCTATTAAGTGAACCCGGAGGAATTCGAATCCCCAACCTCCTGATCCGTAGTCAGGTGCACTATCCAGTTATGCTACGGGTCCAATACGTTGCAAAGATACGAAAAAAAGAGAAATCATTTAATACTTTTTTTATATGATCATATCGGAAACAAGCAAAACATAATCCATTAATTTTTGTATTTTAGTACAAATCAGAAAGCTTTTGATTAGTTAGTTATTAATAACGTATATCAACAATTATGAATGGAAAAGAAAGAATCCTTACTGCACTTGCAAGAAAAGAACCGGATATGGTTCCACTCTATATTCATGGTATAAATGAGGCCCCCATTATCGGGATAGGGAAGCACCTTACTGACGGCCTTCCTGACCCAAAGGACTTCAGGATTATGTCTGAGATGGATAAGCTTAAGCTTCTGGATACGCTTTTTATGATACATGAGCATTATGATGTTGATGGCATGACATGCTTCGAAATAAATCACGAAGAAAAAGTGGATGACCTCCATGTGAAAGACAGGTTCGGGGTGGTCTATAAATTGTCGGAGTATGGTATTCCTGTACCTGTTGGCCATCCTGTTGGAGATTTCAATGAATTAAAGAAATTTATCCCTCCTGTTCCCGGAAAGGAGGACCTTGGGCTTTTGAATCTTGCTACTGAACGTTTCAAGGGTCAGAAAGCTACTTTCTGGCTCATGCGTGGTACTTTTGTCCGTTCGTGGCGCTTAATTGGCATGGATAATTATATGCTTAATATCTATACCGACCCTGAATTCATACATTCTCTTGCAAAAATGATGCTGGATTTCAATCTTGCCCAGCTGGATCTTCTGGTTGAAGCAGGCCTTGATGTACTGGTGATTGAAGATGATATTGCCACTAACGTAGGTCCTATGATATCCCCGGAGCATTTTAAATTATTTATTAATTCTTATAACAGGCAAATTGTTGAAAAAGCCCATCAAAAAGGACTCAAAGTGGTCAGGCATTCTGACGGTAATCTATGGCCTCTTTTAGATATCCTCCTTGAAACCGGCTACGATGGGCTCAACCCGCTGGAACCCCAGGCAGACATGGAAATAAAAAAGCTAAAGGCCTACTGTGGTGATAAGATCTGTCTTTTAGGGAATATTGATAGTGTGGATCTTTTGCCTAACGGGAATACAGAGGAGGTTGAGCAGGCGGTTATTCAGGCAATTGAAGATGGGGCCCGGGACGGGGGACTGATAATATCTTCTTCCAACTCCCTGCATCCCGGGGTTAATCCCGAGAACTGCATAGCGATGTTTAAGGCTGTTCGCAAGCATGGTAAATATTAATGAGTCACTTTTTTATCTTAGTAAAGTTTCTCAGATAATTTTTTCTTAAATTTAGCAAAACAGAATTAACCCCAATTTAAGTCTATGTTCACTTTAAGCTGGACAAAAATAGTAGGATCGCCTGCAGAGTTCTCCATGGAACACAGGATGCTTAACGGGTTTATGTTCTTTAGCATTGTTACTGCATTTATGTCGACCTGTGTTAATTATTTTCTTGACCTGGGACAAATATTGATCTTTCTTACTGTTACCACGTTTTTTTTAACAGCTTTGCTGTATTATAGGTCAAGATTTTTAAGGGCCTACTATTCAACCCTTTACATGTCTTCGGTCTATTTTTTATTGCTCTTATCTGCATTGTGGATTGAAAACGGGGGGTCCAGCGGGCCTACTACTTATTTATACCTGGTATTGCTTGTTTACATTATTCTCTTTTTTAAGGAACCGTTTAGCTTTTTAATGGTTGGCATACTGGTCATTACGCTTAGTGCTTTATTTATAGGTGAAGCGATGTTTCCCCATTTAGTAACTCCTTACCCGGAAGGAACCAGTCTGATAATAGATCACCTGTCGGTTATTATTCCTGCTATAGGTTTTATTACCTTCCTTATTTACCATACCAGGAAATATTACCTTAGTGAAAAGAAAAAAGCAGAAACTTCCGATAAGCTGAAATCTTCCTTCCTGGCAAATATGTCTCATGAGATCAGGACCCCGATGAACAGTATAATAGGTTTTAGCCAGCTTCTGAATGAGAACCCTGATCCCGCAACCCAGAAGAAGTATATTAACCTTATTCTTGAGAGTGGAGATTCATTATTGACTCTTATTAATGAGATACTTGATATTTCGCAGATTGAAGCGGGACAGGGAAAAATCTTTCCTAAGACATTCGAACTTGATCAGTTGCTGAAAGACCTGTGGAATAGTTTTGAAGCCGAGAGGATAAAAAACAATATGACCGATGTGCAGCTTATTCTTGATGAGCCCGGGAAATCAAGGGTGAGGACCATGCATGCCGATCCTTACAGGCTAAAGCAGGTATTGTCTAACCTGCTTAATAATGCTCTTAAGTTTACCGATGCAGGCGAAATAAGTTTTGGATATTCCATTCTTCATGAAAATAATATAAGATTTTATGTTAAGGATACAGGAATAGGTATTGCTCCTGAAAATATGGATGCCATATTTGACAGATTTTTTAAGCTTGAAGAAGATGTAAATCGTTTATACAGGGGAACGGGACTGGGACTTGCAATATGCAAGCAGATAGTGGAGATGATGGGAGGGGAGCTTTACGTGAACTCAAAACCGGGAGACGGATCTGAATTTTATTTTGACATTCCATTATATACAGGCTGGGAGGACAGGGAAACACAAATCTACAGGGGGAAAGGAAAAACTTATAAGTGGAAGAAAAAGAAAGTGCTTATTGCCGAGGATGAAGAGCTTAATTTCAAGCTGTTTACTGAGATCTTTAAATCAACCGGTGTGGAAATAATAAGGGCTGTAAACGGACGTGAAGCACTGGATATTTTTAATAAACGCTCAGGTATTGATTTAATAATCCTGGATATAAAGATGCCTGTGTTAAGCGGTCTTGATGCCATTAAGGAAATAAGAAAGACAAACAAAGAAATTACTGCTATAGCTGTTACTGCATATGCCTTAAAAGAGGATAAGCTTAATTGTCTCTCTGCAGGTTTTAATGAATACCTTGCCAAGCCTTTCAGAAAGATGGAATTTCTTGAAACAGTTGAGAAGTACCTCAAGTAGAGCCTGCTGTGTACCTTAGCAGGTGTTGAAATGAACAAAATTTAATAGTTATGAAAAGAGTTATCAGGGTCTTATTAAAAATAATACTGGGTTTATTTATACTGATCTTTCTGGCATTGCTGATATTACCGGTTTTTCTTAAAAAGCCTGCCATGAAAAAGGCGGAAACGGAGCTTAATAATATGCTTAATGCAGAACTTGGTTTTGATGATGTTAAATTAAGCTTTATAAGGAATTTCCCGCGTTTGTCTGTGGGCCTCGAGGGATTGACAGTAATGGGTGTTGATGAGTTTGAGGGACGTAAACTGGTGGGATTTAAGTCATTCAGGATTATTGTAAACCTTGCCAGCCTTCTTAGTAAGGAGGGAGTGGAAATAAGATCTGTAATAATTGATACACCTGAAATAAATGCCCTGATACTTGAGAACGGACTGGCTAACTATGATATAATGAAAGAGTCTGAACAAGATACTGAAGATCCTGAAGAGGAAGCGGAAGGCCCTGATATTAAGCTGAGGCTGAATAAATTTTCTATAATCAATGCTAAGATTATTTATACAGACCATTCTTCAAATATTAAAGCTTCGCTTGAGGACTTTGATTTTAGCATGAGTGGCAAGCTGGGTACTTCCCATACTGAAATAAGGCTACAGGCAGATGCCGGACCGGTAAATGTTGTGATGGACCATATTCCTTACCTGAAGGATGTTAATCTGAATGTTGATATGGGACTTGCTGCAGACCTTGACAATATGAAGTTCAGCCTGATTGATAATGAGTTTGCATTGAACGATCTGGTATTACAACTTGAGGGAGATATCGACCTTGGTGGTGAGGATCCTGAAATGGATATTAGTTTTAATAGCCTGAACACTGCTTTCAAATCATTGATATCACTTGTGCCGGCTATTTATATGAATGATTTTCAGGAACTGGAAACCAGTGGCAGCCTGAAGCTGGCAGGATCTGTAAAAGGCTTTTATATTGAAAAGGATTCTATATATCCTGATGTTATCATGAAGCTGGAGGTAGAAGATGCAATGTTTAAATATCCTGATCTGCCCACTGCTGTTGAGAATATAAATATTTCTCTAAAGCTGGATGTTGACGGGGAGGATATGGACAGGACAAAGTTTGATCTTGATAATTTCTCATTTACAGTTGAAGGAAATCCTGTTGTGGCGGAATTACATTTGAAGACTCCTCTAAGTGACCCATGGATTAAGGCAGGTATTGAGGGGGATATGGATATTGGAGCATTGTCTGCAGCCATCCCTGTTGAAGGTATTGATATGAGAGGTAATTTATCGTCTGGTTTCAGCCTGGAAGCCAGGCTTTCATCAATTGAAAATGAAGCTTACCAGGACATAGATGCCGCAGGCAGCATAGAGCTTAATGCTTTTAAATTAGATATGCAGGAACTTCCGGTTTCCCTTGAAATTTCCGGGGCAAGGCTTGATTTTGATCCCGGGATGCTTGAGTTGTCTCAGCTTGACATGATGATGGGAGAGTCGGATATACATTTAAAGGGGAAGCTTGATAATTACCTTCTTTATACACTTAAAGATGAAGATTTGCAGGGAGCCTTTGTGCTTAGCTCCTCTAATCTGAATATTAATGAGCTTATGCCTGAGATGGCTGATGAAGAAGAACTTGCTGAGGATGACACTCTGAGCATGTCGCTGATAGAGATCCCGGCTAATGTGGATTTTAGTTTCAGCTCAGAGCTGAGTCATGTTGAGTATGATAATCTTATTATTGATGATCTGCAGGGAGAGATACTTATAAAAGATTCTAAGCTGATCCTTGACAGGCTTTTTATGAAGATACTGGATGGCAGCATGCTGGTAAATGCAATGTACCTTGTTTCCGACTCGCTTGTGCCGGAGGTAAATATGGACCTGTCGGTTAAGGATATTGATATAGCATCTGCTTTTAAGAGTTTTAACAGCGTTCAGGCCCTGGCTCCTTTTGCAAAAGATCTTAAAGGAGAAGTGTCTGCATCCCTGAAATATTCGGGAGAACTTGATAAGACCATGATGCCTGATATTTCAACTATTGACGGATCGGGGAGATTAAGTTCCAGGGAGATAAGCATTGTGAGTGCCCCGGTTTTTGATAAGATGAAGGAGCTGTTAAAATCGGATAAGGCCATTAGTAACACCATGAAGGATATAAACATCTCCTTCAGGATAATTGATGGCAGGGTGATAGTGACACCCTTTGATTTTAAAATGGCTAATGTGCCGGCCAGCTTAAGTGGTTCACACGGACTGGATCAGAGTCTTGATTATAAACTGGAAATGAATATCCCCAGGGAGACCCTTGGATCGGGAGCAAATGCACTAATAGACCAGCTGGGTTCAGGGGCCGCCTCACTGGGACTTGCTTATGATCCTGAAGCTCCCATAGCTGTAAATTTTCTGATTGGAGGAGTAATTGGCAATCCTGAGCTTAGCATGGGAGCAGGTGAGAGTAGTAAAGATATAGTAAAGAAGCAGGTGGAGCAAGAGGTGACGAAAAAGATTGAAGAGACAAAGCAGGAGATACAGAAAAAAGTAGAAGAGACAAAGCA
The DNA here is from genome assembly GCA_029932855.1 of Bacteroidales bacterium. Classification (GTDB taxonomy): domain Bacteria; phylum Bacteroidota; class Bacteroidia; order Bacteroidales; family VadinHA17; genus JAYEGO01. The sequence goes on from JAOZPG010000012.1 coordinate 39,388, forward strand.
GGAAGCCAGGGAGGAGCTAAACAAGGAGATTGAAAAAATAATGGCAGATGCAGAGAGGGAAGCTGAAAATATACGTAAATCAGCCAGGGATGTAGCGGAACAGGTTAAGAAGGAGGCTGAAGCCAATGCTGTTAAGATTGAAAAAGAAGCAGAAGGGAGAGGCAGCATTGCAAAAAGTATTGCTAATAAAGCTGCCGATAAGCTGCGTGAAGAAGGGGACAGGAAAGCCAGGCAGATTGTAAATGAAGCTGATGCTAAAGCCGAGCAGCTACTCCGGGAAGCCAGGGAAGAAGCTGATAAATTAAAATAAAAAAAGGCGTCCTGAGGGACGCCTTAATACTGTTCTGATATATTCAGTTAAAATTTTCTTTCCTTGATACGGGCTTTCTTACCGGTAAGTTCACGCAGGTAGAAGATACGGGCCCTGCGTACTTTGCCGTGCTTGTTCACTTCTATCTTTTCAATAAATGGTGAGGCAAGGGGAAAAATACGTTCAACACCTACACCGCCCGACATTTTACGTACTGTAAAACTTGCGGTGCCTGAAGAACCTTTTCTCTGGAGCACAACTCCTTTGAATTGCTGAATCCTTTCCTTTTCACCTTCTTTTATCTTGTAATGCACTGTTATGGTATCTCCGCTCCTGAAGGCAGGGAAATTCTTGTCAACTGCATATTCTTTTTCTACAACTTTCATTAAATCCATCTCGCTTCTCTTTTTTCTTATGAGTTTCTAAAATCGAGCGCAATATTACTATTTTTTTTTGAAAACAGGGCTATAATTAATAATAAAATTTTAATGATCTCCTTTTTGTTCAGGCATTAAGAATTTATCTCCTGTTTTTTCAATTACAAGCCTGTACCAGTCCTCCCCGTAACCGGGTTGCTTAACCTCAGGGGGTATCATGATATGGTTACTGGGAACTTCCCTGGCAGTTTTTATGTTGCCATCCATATATTTGCTGAAGATGAAGCCATAAAAATCCTTCCATGTAGAAACCAGGTTATTTCCTGTATTAACGGAGTATTCAGTTAAATACTTAAGGGCTTCTTTTTCATTATCACTTATCATTTTCGCGGCATTCTCATCTACTTTCTTTGTTTCATCGAAATACATTTGTTCTAGTTCGGCCTGCTTTTGCCTTATATCAGGATATATCTCTGATGCCCTGCTATAGGCGAAGTTAGATAACTGGTTAAAAACCCAGAATGCAGACTCGGTAGTAAATTCCATTATATCCCCATTACCATGTGCATATGCCCATGGCACTTCAGTGATACCACAATACATTGGAGCATAGACTGTTGAGTAGGTATCGTCAACACTAAACCACAGTATGCCTCCAACAGGGTCGGGGAGCCAGTTTCGTGACTGGGCAACAAATGAGAAGCCGGTTTGCTGGGTTGAGGTAGCTCTCTCGTTGAAATAAGTCTTGCCATTTACCTTCCATGTAAGTGGCCTCCATCTGACACCACAGTTGAATGCCCCACCGCCAATATCAGCGGTCATGTCCATTGGGCTTCCCTCGTAATGATCCCTCATCAGTTCCATAACATCTTTCACAGAAAGCTTCTTATCGGGTTTTATCCATAGTGGCATCCTTTCTCCGTCAAGTTCATAACCCATGGCATAATTGAGGTATTGTTCCATATTGGGGTTTACCCTGTTGAATGCGCTCCATACACGGGCTTCACAAAACCTTGCTCCGCCAAAATCGAGAGGTGCATATACATCAGAGAAACTGAATTCTTCATCTTTACCATCGAAATATCCCTTTTCCCTTGCAAGGCTGATCATATCATATGCATATACATTTTCAATTTCGGGATTGAATATTTTCTTTATTTTTTTGGAAGAAATACTGGAAGATCCCTTCAAAGGAAAAGCAGTGATCCTTGCGTGGTTGGCATGACCGGAGATATAACCATCGGGAATTTTACGGGCAGCCCAGACGGCTCCCGTATTAGCAGGTCCTTTTCCTATTAAATCCATTATCCATGCCTCGTTGGGGTCGGAAATAGAAAATGATTCACCCGAGCTGGCGTAACCATATTCTGTAAGCAGGTCACTCATTACTTTAATTGCTTCTCGTGCAGTTTTTGCTCTTTGCAGGACTATATACATAAGACTGCCGTAATCAATTATTGCGGTGGAGTCATATAGCTCATGCCTTCCACCGTAGGTTGTCTCACCAATGGCTACCTGGTGTTCATTCATATTACCAACAACCGAATAAGTATGCCTGGCCTGCCTGATCTTCCCCATAAACTTACCTGTATCCCATTCATAAATATCCATCATAGCGCCTTCAGGGTAATCAGCAGCAGGACGAAAATACAGCTCTCCGTAAAGAACATGTGCGTCGGCAGCATATGTTATCATTGTTGAGCCATCAGCACTGGCACCCCTGGAGATGATGAAATTTGTACAGGCATAAGAGTTGAAGCTTGTTAAAGCTGCAAAAAGGATAATCACAATAAGGGACTTTTTCATTTTATTAGAGTTTTATGATAAATCTGTTTACTATCAAACAAAAAAACTTTCCTGCCTGCTGCTTTATTGCTTTTGGCCGGCAGTATTTGCAATACGATCATGCCATTGCGACCATAATGGTCGGGCCAGGCATAAAACGAAGAAACAAAAATAGAAAAATTTATAGCATAAACTCCACAAGCCTGATACGATCTTCATTATTGAGCAAATGATGCATCCCGCTTAGCCTGTTTGCATTCATCTGGTTAATGATCTCTGCTTTTTCTTTCTGTCCCAGGTTAATATCTTTCAGGCTCAGCGGGGACTTGAGTATGGAAAATGCTTTTTCAACTTGTCCTATGGTATCGTCAACCGAGTTGCAGTCGAACAAGCCTTTGCCCAGGCTTATGATCCTGTCGGGAATTCTGTCTTTTTGTAGTTTTAGCCAGGCCGGACATACAATACTCAGGCTGGCTCCGTGAGGAGTGTCGAAAAGAAAAGACAGCTGATGTCCTATGGCATGCATTCCCCAGTCACCACCCTGCTTTCCATAGTCTGTGAGGCCATTCAGGGCCAGTGTGGCATCGAGCATTATGTTAGCCCTGAGCTCATAATTATGCAGGTCTTTCAGCAGGCGGGGGCCCCAGTGCATGGCATCTTTTATTATCGAGAACACTATCCTGTCTGTGATTGACGAATCTCCCCTGCCGAAAAAAGCTTCCAGGGCATGTACTATAAGATCGACAATGCCATATGCTGTATAATCGGCCGGCACGCTGACAGTATATTGGGGGTCGAGGAAAGAATGCCTTGGAAAGTTAAGTTCATCCACAAAAGCTGTTTTTTGCCCTGTATCGGGATTTTGTATAACTGCAGCTCCATTCATTTCTGTACCCGTGGCTGCCAGGGTAAGGACAGTTATAAGTGGAATGCTTGTTTCAGGTTCTACTTTCCATTGCATAAAATCCCATGCCTTTTTGTCTGAAGCAATACACAGGGCTGTTATCTTGGCCGAATCAATAACACTGCCTCCGCCAAGGGCTATAATCAGCTCTGTCTTTTTCCTTTTTCCCAGTATGGCAGCCTTTTCAACATCAGCTATAACAGGATTGGGCCTAATGCCCCCGTATTCTGATATTTCAAGTCCTGCATTTTTCAGACTACTTATTACTTCAGCATAATAACCATATTTCTTTGCCGAACCCTGTCCGTAAATCAACAAAACCCTTTTTCCGTATTGTCTGGCAACTTTACCCAGATCTTTTACCACGTTCTTCCCGAAATGCAGCCGTGTGGGATTATATGCTGTAAAATTTTCCATTATATTATTACCCGATTATCAATCCTCCGGAATTATTCCTGCTGGCCCCGGTTACAGTAGAAATGCAATTGTTCTCACCCCTAAGTCGCAATACTCCGAGGAAAGCAAATATCAGTGCTTCCTTATAATCAATAATATTATTAGCGGGAACCACTATCTTATGTTTGCTGTGAGCCTGCAAACGTTCAATAAGAAAGCTGTTATGTGCTCCTCCTCCTGTGGTAAGCATTTTCCCTTTCTTCATTGTTTCCACAGTAATTGCTATTTGTATGGCAATATGTTCATAAACTGTCCTTAATTTATCAGTTTCCGGTATTGAACTGTTTTCGAGAACAGGAATGAACCTGGTTTCAAACCATTCGCGTCCCAGTGATTTGGGTGCTTTTAGCCGGTAATAATCCAGGGCATTAAGCTTATCCAGCAGTTCTTTGTTCAATGATCCTGTTCTGCCCAGGTGCCCGTTCATATCAAACGGCCTGCCCTGTTTGTTCATGATATGGTTCAGGGCCATATTGGCCGGTGACGGATCGAAAGCGTATATTTTGCCTTCTGACCGGTAGCTGATATTGGAAAAACCTCCAAGGTTAAGGCAATAGTCATAATCTGTGAAAAGCATCCTGTCGCCAACAGGTACCAGGGGGGCACCCTGTCCGCCCAGGGCAACATCCAGCGCCCTGAAGTCGCTAATGGTTGTTATGCCTGATTTGGCAAATATGCTGTTTGGGTCGCCTATCTGTAGTGTGAGTCCAGCTTCCGGCTGATGAAATATTGTATGTCCGTGTGAGGCAATCAGGTCTATCCCTTCAGTCTTGCCATCCAGGAACTCAAGTACTTTTTTGCCGGTATATTTGCCGTATTGCACATTTAGTAAGCTTATACCATAAGCATCCAGCTCCTGTGCCGATGATAATCTCCCGGTCCATATATCATCATACTTAAAAGTTTCAGCCCTGTTGATTGTAAATTTCCAGCCTTCCCTGAGCGGTATAAATGAGCAATCAGCAATATCAAGTCCGTCAAGTGAAGTCCCCGACATTAGTCCCAGCACCCTGTATCCTGCTTTTGACATTCTTGCTGTGCTTAAATATTTAATGCTTTGCCCGGTTTATTCTGCTGATTTTAAGGTCGATACAATAGATCTTATTCTTTCTACATCAGTAACAAGCCTTTCATATTCCGGTATCTCAGGAATACCCCCTAAAAATACTTTAGGGTTGGTGTATTTCATTTTACTCTTAATAACACTTGCACCGGTAAGGTGGTATTCTTTGGCACCGGTAATGCTTATCATGTCTTTAATATTATCCTTGTTAATACCTGCACCAGGCATAATAATGATCCTGTTATTTGCATTTTCTATGAGCCTGGTGATCAGGCCGGCCCCGGTTGGAGCCTCATTCATCATTCCGGAAGTAAGAAGTCTTGATGCTCCGGTGGAAATTACATCCTCAAGTGCCTGCTCAGGATTTTTTGTCATATCAAATGCCCTGTGAAAGGTTACATTAAGAGGTTGTGCCAGTTGTACAAGCTCTTTGCTGCGTTTTACATCAATAGTCCCATCTTTAGTAAGTATGCCAAATACCACCCCGTTTAGCTTTAGCTTTTTTGCCAGTTCTATTTCCCGCTTCATTATTTCATATTCGAGTGCGGAATACAGGAAATCACCCCCGCGGGGACGAATCATAATATTTATATCGAGACTGAGGTTTTTCTTTGCTATTTCAATCATTCCCGCACTGGGTGTTGTACCTCCCTCATAGAGGTTTGCACACAGCTCTATCCTGCCGGCCCCACCTTCCTGTGCTGCCAGGGCTGACTCAATTGAATCTACACATACTTCAAGAACATATCCTTTTGACATAACTATACAATAATAATGTATTCGTACTTTTCTGTTTCAAATGTATAAGTTTTATAGAGGAAAAATATTATTTTCTTTATAATTGCACTTATAATTGTGACTAATCTTGAATTAATCGAGTCGAATAATAAATATTACAAAATTTTAAACGAATGAAACCTGTTTTATTGATACTGGCTGCCGGAATGGGTAGCAGATACGGAGGGCTGAAACAAATGGATCCCATTGGCCCCTCGGGGGAAGCAATTATGGATTATTCTATATATGATGCTATAAAGGCTGGTTTTGGCAAGATCGTATTTGTTATAAGAAGGGATATAGAAAAAGATTTCAGGGAATTATTCATTGATAAGTTGCAGGGAAGGATAGAGATTGATTATGTGTTTCAGGATATTGATATGCTGCCCGGCAATATGCAGGTTCCTGAGGGCAGGAAGAAGCCATGGGGTACGGCTCACGCCATGCTTGTTGCTGCAGAAAAGATAGATGCTCCCTTTGCTGTGATCAATGCCGATGATTATTACGGGCCCTCCTCGTACAAGGTGATGGCAGATTATCTGATGAATAACAAGGAGGATAACAGCTATTCCATGGTTGGTTTTCAGCTTGACAAAACTCTCTCAGAGCACGGACATGTATCAAGGGGAGTATGTGAGATAAACAAGGATGGTCACCTGGTTGAAGTGGTGGAAAGGACAAAGATAAGCAATGAGGAGGATGGCATATATTATTATGATAATGAAGAAAGGGTTGGACTGAAGGGGGATGAGACGGTTTCTATGAATTTCTGGGGTTTTAAGAAGAATGTATTTAAATACCTGGAAAGCTACTTTCTCGATTTTGTGAGAGAGCATGGCAAAGAACTTAAATCGGAATTTTTCATCCCTTTAATTGCCACCAGGCTTATTAATGAGAAGATTGCTGATTTTAAGATACTTAAAAGCGGGGAGTCATGGTTTGGGGTTACTTATTCAGACGATAAACCCCAGGTGGTAAGCGAGATCAGGAAACGTATTGAGCAGGGTATATATCCTGAAAAACTCTGGTCTTAACAGTCGCGTACCCTGAGTATTCTATTGCATACAATTATTTTTGCAGGAACCGGCACTATCCGGAGTGTAAAAAAAATCAGGGCTAAACGAAGCATCTGAAGGATCAGGATTGTCCGGAGTGTATGAAGGCTCATTGCTAAACGGAGGCACCTGGAGGAATCAGCACTACACGGAGAATTTGAAGGCTCATTACTAAAAGGGAACATCTGAAGGATCTGGGCTACCAGAAAAAGCTAAAACGAAATTCCGCAATATTGTTTTTCATGTCACTCAGCCTGAGCAGCAGCTCATGGTCTTTGCCTTTTTCTATCTTCTCCTGATCAAGAAAATGAAACAGTTTGTCATTTTTCGGGTCGTACTCAAAGAGCATCCATTTCCCGTCAATAAAGCCCTCGTACTTATTAATTCCCGAAAATTCATCCCTGACAACAAAATCGAGTTTTTTCAGTGAGGAAAGGTTTTTCCCTTTTGAGGGAATAAAATTATTTGGAATTATTTCCGGGGCTATTGTGTCTATGCAGACAAAGTATTTCCCGAATTCCCGGGTTCTAATAAACACTTTGCCATCTTTATATTCACCACCCCGTGCAAATATTTTATTATTATCATCCATCCCTGCCAGCAGCAACTTGTCTTCCAGTCCTTCAGGTACTTCTTCTGCTTCTATGCCAAGCTTAAAAGATTTGTGTACAGGAGTGTGCTTGTCATGCACATGATATATCCATGAATAGATGCCTTCAGAAGGAGGTGAGATTACAAGCCTGAAATAAACAGAATCGTAAAATGCATCTTTGGGAATATCAATCTCGAAACCATTAAAAGAATAAGTGTTTTCGATCTGGTAGGGCATAAGCATAAGGTAATCATTTCTATTCTTTTCCTTCCTGTCCTTAATGATAGCGGGAGCCGTACCCAGGGCGCTGAACTCAAGAACTGATTTATTCCCATGACTGTCACTAATAATAATTTTCAGTAGCTTCTTATCACCTTCGCGAAAGAGCACGGAACCGTCTCCGCGGGTTCCTGCATAAATTCTGAGACGGTTATTAGCTTCTATAAAGCATTTCCTTATTTTACGCCCGCTTTCAATGCGTTCGCTGTAGTCTATATTGCTGTTTACATACCTGGTTTCGGAGAAAGCAAACTCATCGAAAACAGTATTTGAGACCAGATTATTATCTTCCAGTACTTCAATGCTATAAACTCCGCACTTATTATAAGAACCATCCATGCGGTCGTAAGTCTCTACTGCCAGTCCTATTTTTCCTGAAAGCCGGACGCTTCCCTGCTGTTTGAGCCTGTAGCTCCCATTGCTTCCCGTAAGACTAAATTCCATCCTTTTCCCGCTACCCATAATACTGCTTGTATCATTCAGGGGGTAAAACAAGAGGCTTGAGATTACGGGAGGGGTATTATCTTTAATGTTAAAGCCATAAAGAAGGACATTTGTGGGATGTTCTGTTGCTGTTTCCCTTATCTCGAAATGAAGGTGTGCTCCCAGAGAACTGCCTGTATTGCCTGAATAGCCTATCAGATCTCCTTTTTTAAAACTGAACTGGTCTTTAGCCGGGAAAAGGCTTAGAGCGAAAGTCTGCTTCTCATATTGTTTTTCCTTAACATAGCTTTCAATCTCAGGAGAGAAACGGCTAAGGTGCCCGTAAACAGAAGTGTAGCCATTTGGGTGGTCGATATAAAGGGCTCTTCCATATCCTCCGGGACTAACGCTGATCCTTGAAATATGGCCATCTGCTACAGAACGTATTATTTCTCCGGCCCTTCCCCTGGTTTTAATATCTATTCCTGAATGAAAGTGATCGGTCCTTATCTCGGCGAAGCTGGATGAGAGGTATATCTGAAAATCAACAGGTGATGAAAAATAATCTTTTGGAAAAGCCTGCTGTGCAGAGCAGGGGTCTGAAAAAAAGAGAAGAGAAACAACTGATAATATAAAAATAGGCTTCATGCTCACTATATACGGTAAATATTTAAAATGCAAAGCTATAATATAAGCTGGTAAATGCTAATAAAGTAGCAGGCTTTTGTGGAGTGTATTAAAAACAAATAAAGATGCATGCTTTTGGAGAGAGCATTAAAAACAAAGTGGTTTCTTTTGAATTTTATATTCCTGTGTTAACTTTGTCTTAAAATGATAGTACTGTGTCTGATTCAAATGAAATAATTAATAAGCTTAGACAAAAGATCTTGGAAATTGTTTCTTTGACTGATAGCTGTAAGGAGGAAAACCGGCTGCTTAAAGAAGAGAACGGGAAACTGAACTCCAGGATATCAGAGCAGGAACTGACAATTAATGAGTTAAACGGTAAATATAATAGCATTAGTCTTGCAGAAGCTTTTGCGGCTTCCCCGGATGATTCAAGGGAAGCAAAACTGAAAGTGAATAAGATTGTGCGGGAAATTGATAAATGTATTGCTCTTTTAAATAAATAATCATTGGGCTGATATGGATGAAAAGCTGACAATAAGGGTTAATCTGGCAGACAGATATTATCCATTGAAGATACCCAGGCAGGATGAAGAAAAGATCAGGAAGGCTGCGAAAATGATAAATGAAAAGATACTCATGTATAAGCAGCGGTATAGTGATAAGGATGTTCAGGATTTTTTAGCAATGGCTGCCCTGCAATATGTAGTAAAAGTAATAGATCATGAGGAAAAGTCAGATATTTCTCCTATATTAGTAGAGCTGGAAGATTTGACCCGAGAGTTAGAAGATTATCTTGAAAAAAAGTAATATACGTTCTTTAACATAGTAATGATTTTGCCCGCATTATTTCTGTAATTCTTTTTGAAACTCAACACTTTATAAATTGGAGTTCAACTCAGTTCATGGATGACAGGCCATAGCCCTTTGGGTTCTGTAAAAAGACCTTGGATCTCAGAGATGAACTGGAGACTCCTCCCAATGTAAAACTGGGGTTTTATAAAACGTTATAGAAATGTGCGGGTTTTTTATTTTTAATAATGAATAGATCAGATACGCTAAATTCATTAAATAGCTTAGATACACCAAATATGCATAATACATTAAATACACCAAATTCATTAAATATCTTAAATACACTAAATACGCTTAATACGCCACTAAATATGCTTAATACATTAAATACACTTAATACACTAAATACTTGATATGATTATACTAACAATAACGCCTGTTATATATGGTGCATCCGGACTTATTCTGGGTGCCGGCTTAACATTCGTACTTTTGCAGGTCATGGTGAAGGGCAAAAGCAGGAAGATACTGGCAGAAGCCGAATCTGAGGCTGAAGTGATAAAGAAAGATAAGATACTGCAGGCCAAAGAGAAGTTTTTTCAGCTTAAGACCGAGCATGAGAAAATGATAAATGAAAGAAACAATAAGCTTGTTCAGGCAGAGAACCGCTTCAACCAGAAAGAGTCAGCGCTTTCGCAGAGAATTGAGGAAAATAAGCGGGAAAGGAAAGAGATCGATGCCATAAGGAATAATCTAAAAGCACAGATTGATATCCTTGAACGAAAGGAGGAAGATGTTGCAAAGATGCACAAGCAACAGGTTGAGCAGCTTGAGGCTATCTCAGGACTTTCGGCAAATGATGCCAGAGAGCAGCTGATTGATTCCCTGCGTGAGGAAGCAAAAACAGAGGCCATGTCTTACATTAATGACATAATGGATGAAGCACGTATGACAGCCAACAAGGAGGCAAAAAGAGTGGTTGTAAATACTATTCAAAGGGTTGCCTCGGAAACGGCAATTGAAAATTCAGTTACCGTATTTCATATTGAGAGTGATGAGATAAAGGGCAGGATCATTGGAAGGGAAGGAAGGAATATTAGGGCTATGGAGGCTGCCACGGGAGTGGAGATAATAGTTGATGATACTCCTGAAGCAATTATCCTGTCGGCATTCGATCCGGTAAGGCGTGAGATTGCCCGCCTGGCATTGCACCAGCTTGTTACAGACGGAAGGATTCATCCTGCAAGGATAGAGGAGATAGTTGCAAAAACAAAGAAGCAGATTGAAGAGGAAATTGTGGAGGTCGGGAAGCGCACGGCTATAGACCTTGGTATTCATGGCCTTCACCCCGAACTCATACGGCTTGTGGGTAAGATGAAATACAGGTCTTCGTACGGACAAAACCTGTTACAGCATTCCAGGGAGGTGGCTAACCTGTCGGCAGTAATGGCCGGTGAACTTGGATTGAATACAGCCCTGGCAAAACGGGCCGGTTTGTTACATGATATCGGTAAGGTGCCTGATGATGAGCCCGAGCTGCCTCATGCTGTGCTGGGAATGAAACTTGCTGAAAAATTCAAGGAGAAAGCTGATGTATGCAATGCCATAGGCTCGCATCATGATGAGGTTGAGATGACCACGCTTATTGCTCCCCTTGTGCAGGTGTGTGATGCTATTTCAGGTGCTCGTCCCGGTGCAAGGAGAGAGGTTGTGGAAGCTTATATTAAGAGGCTTAAGGACCTTGAATCACTTGCACTTTCTTACCCTGGTGTTTTAAAGACATATGCCATACAGGCAGGAAGGGAGCTGAGGGTTATCGTTGGTTCTGAAGATGTGTCTGATAAAGATGCAGAAAGCCTTTCATATGATATAGCCAGGAAGATACAGGATGAGATGACCTATCCCGGGCAGGTAAAAATTACAGTGATAAGAGAAACCAGGGCGGTTAATTATGCTAAATAAATGTCTTCTGAGATATTAATCACCGGGACAGCAGGATTTATTGGTTATCACCTGAGCAGGAGATTGCTTGAGGATGGACGTCAGATTGTAGGTATTGATAATATAAATGATTATTACGATCCCGGCTTAAAATATGACCGCCTGCTGGAAGCTGGTATTGCAAAGGAAGATATTAAGGACGGACATAGGCTAAGAAGCTCAAAGTACCCGGGCTACAGCTTTTATAAGGCAGATATCTCAAACGAAGAAGATATAAAGGATATCTTTAAGAAGCATAATATCAGCTATGTTGTAAACCTTGCTGCACAGGCCGGAGTGCGTTACAGCCTTAGCAATCCTCATGCTTATATCAACAGTAACATAAAGGGTTTTATTAATATACTTGAAGCCTGCCGGCATAATAATGTTAAGCACCTGTGCTATGCAAGCAGTTCAAGCGTATATGGTATGAACACTAAGATGCCATTTAGTGTTCATGATAATGTTGACCATCCGGTAAGCCTTTATGCAGCCTCCAAGAAAAGTAATGAATTAATGGCTCACAGCTACAGCCATTTATATGGTATCCCTACAACGGGACTTCGTTTTTTTACAGTTTACGGTCCCTGGGGAAGGCCTGATATGGCCCTGTTTCTTTTTGTTGATGCAATTCTTAATAATAAGCCCATAGAGGTATTCAATGAGGGTAATATGAAAAGGGACTTTACATATATAGATGATATCGTGGAGGGCCTGGTAAGGGTAGTGGAGAATCCCGCGGCTTCAAATCCCGGGTGGGCGGGACTTGATCCCGATCCTTCTTCTTCTTCGGCACCCTATAAAATATATAATATTGGGAATAATAAACCGGTTCAGCTGATGGATTTTATATCTGCCATTGAAAAGCAACTCGGGAAGCCTGCCGAGAAAATATTCATGCCCATGCAGGCAGGTGATGTTCCTGAGACCTATGCTGATGTAAAAGATCTTATTCAGGATATGGATTATAAACCAGGCACAGCCATTGAAGATGGAATAAGGAAATTTACAGACTGGTATATTGATTACTACAAGATAAATCATTGATAGACTGCATAAGCCGGGGATAAGATACTTCCCCGTTTTTTTTCAATTTCTATTTTATGAAGCCATTAATAAAGGATATGAAATATTTGAAAAGACAAATAATTGTCATTATAGCTTTTTTCATAATTGGCAATGTCCTTGCACAACAAGGAATTGTAGATTGTTCTCAGGTAATAAAAAGCGAAATCCTTAATCGTGATATGCCATATTCCGTTTTTCTGCCTCAAGGATATGAAGAATCAAACAGGCCGTATCCTGTTTTATATTTACTTCATGGCTGGGGAGGCGATCATACCAACTGGGTTACCAAAGGAGAAGTAAACAGGATAGCAAGTTCTTTAATCACAAAAGGAGATGTTCCGGATATGATAGTTATAATGCCTGATGGAATAGTAAATTCGAACTACATTAACTATTATGACAAATCTATTTTGTGGGAAGATTTTTTTTATGAGGAATTTATTCCCGGTGTAGAACGAAAATACAGAATTATGAGTAATAGAAGATACAGAGCCATTGCAGGTCTTTCTATGGGCGGAAATGGAGCCTTGTATCATTCTATAAAACACAAGGATATGTTTAAGACATGCTATGCACTTAGTGCCGCTGTTAGAGTTATTGAGCCACAAGAAAGAGGAAAAGAGCAGAAAGCCTTTGATCTAAAAAGATACGGACCTATTGATGAGGAAGGCTTTCCATCTAATTATAAGAAATATTCTGTCATAGAGATTATTAAAGCAATGGATGCTCATCAGATTGCGGATAGTCAGGTGAGTTTCCCATTAATAAGCCTGGATTGTGGCGACGATGATGCTTTTTTAACAGCTAATACAAATCTTGTTCAGATAATGAAAGAAAAGAATCTTCCGGTTGAGCTAAGGGTTCGTGATGGAGGTCATAATTGGGAATACTGGAGAACCGGATTGGAATTAGCATTAAAATTTGTCGGCAATTCGTTTAGGAATTAATTATAGGCCTAATCATTAGTTAGTTACAGTGGTGGCAGGCTATTTGTGTCTGTCTTAAAGTTATTTTCCTTCCTTCGTTAAGATCTTGTAAACATTATTAAATATTTCAACTTTTTCGGCATTTCCCTGTTTTTCATAAGCATATGAGAGGTTAAGGCAGAGCCGTTGAATGATTAGCTCGTTGCTGCAGGGGTTGAAGAAAGAGGGATCGGGATTTAAATCGAGGTTCTTAATAAAACTCTCTATTTCCGACCTGTTCAGTATCACACCTTGCCTGAATGGATTTATATAGAACAATATCCTTGTTCCGGGGTCTCCCGGTATGTCGTTGTGCTTCTTGTCTGTATAGGCAAGAATAAAGTTCTTTGGCAGGTTTACACCGTAAACCGGGAGGTCTAACTTCATGGCCACAGCCGAGTAAATGATAGCAAGGCTTAAGGGGTTGCCCTTTTTTGTATCAAGGACCGAGTTAATATAATTATTATCAGGGGAGTAGTAATTCGACTGGTTCCCGGAGAAACCGTATTCCTCAAAAATTATATGGTTAAGTATCCTTATCTTTTCCAGGGCGGTTAGCCTGTCATTTAGTTCGAGCCAGACAGATTTAACGATCTTGTCAATAAAAAAATCTATTTCCTTCTTATCGAGATCGGGGTATTGAAATTTTGCCAGCAGGCATGCACCATCCACGAGGTCTTTTCTGTCTGATGTCAGCCATTTCTTCAGACCGGTAGAGGCTTCTTTATTATTAATCTCCTGTATAAGTTTCTCTAACCTTCCCTGGTACAGTTCATCTGTTGAAGATTCCCATGCCTTTTCCAGTACAGGGATAATATCACTGCCCTGGCTTAAGAGGTTCTTATTGACAGATTGATAAACTTGCTGGTCGGGATCGTCAAGCAAGTGTATAAGGGCCATTATTTTATCATCTGCGGCCATGCTATTTTTGTTTAGCTATTCTGTTAAGGACAAAAGAAATAAGCTTTTCAATAACAGGCTTGTAATCAGACAGGTACTCCTGAGTTACCCTGTTGGCAATAATGGCACATATGGTTGAAGCTTCATGCCCCAGCATCTTTCCCAGTCCGAATATTGCAGAACTTTCCATCTCAAAATTTGTGATCCTGTGTCCCTGGAAAGAAAATTCCCTGACAGCTTCATTAAGCTTTTCGAGCTTTGGCCTGAGGCGTAAGATCCTGCCCTGGGGACCATAAAATCCGGGAGCTGAAATTGTAACTCCCTGCATGACTTCCCTGGCCTCCAGCATTGAATTAAGTTCTTCAGATGCTTCCACAACATATGGAGACCCCAGGCTTGGGTCCCATGGCAGCCTTTCAGTCAGTGCCCTTGAAAAATCATTCCTTGTAATGTCACTGCTTCCTGAATAAAAATTCAGAAGGCTGTCGAAACCTATGGCCATAGTGCTTAGAAGAAAAGATCCTACATTAATGTTTTCCTGTAAGGCACCTGATGTTCCTATTCTTATCATCCTCAGCCTTTGCTTCTGTTCTTTAATGATTTTCTTTTCCAGGTCTATGTTAAAAAGAGCATCCAGTTCGTTTACAACAATGTCAATATTGTCGGTGCCAATGCCGGTAGAAATGACAGATATTCTTTTACCCTTATATGTTCCGGTATGGCTGACAAATTCACGGCTTGAGACCTTGAGTTCTATATCCGAGAACCTGGATGATATCAATGACACTCTGTCGGGGTCACCCACAAGAATTATATCTGAAGCAATCTGTCCGGGTTTCAAATGCAGGTGAAATACACTTCCGTCATTGTTTAAAATAAGATCGGATGTTTTTAATGCTGTCACTTTATTTGCATATAAATCAACTAAATCTATCTATGGCAAGATAATTAAAGTTTTTAGAAAGACTGCAATATTTCAGTAAATTCGATTACTTTTGCAATTCGGATAAGCAGGATTTGAAATGCTTATTATGAACGTGTAATTTTCGATTTAATAATTTTACTAAATAAAAATAGTTATGAAACAAAAACAATCACTTTTCATAGGTTTAGCAGTAATTGTAATACTTCTGTTATTATTCAGCAGCCGTATGTTCTACATAATTGAACCGGGAGAAAGAGCTATTGTATTTAAGAGCATCTCAGGTTCATTTGAGAGGGATGATATTGTATCAACAGGTCTTAAGGTAATTGCGCCGTGGAACAGGCTCTTCAGGTATGATGTAAAAGAACAAAAAAGCGAAGAAACCATGGATGTGCTGAGTAAGAATGGATTATCCATTAATGTGGATGTTACCGTACGTTTTAATCCTATATACAATCGCATTGGATATTTACATGAAACATTTGGAGTTAATTACGAGTCAAGACTGGTGGTTCCTGAAGTACGTTCAACAGTAAGGAGGGTTACCGGACGCTATACTGCCGAAGAGATATATTCAACCAAGAGAAATGAGGTTGAGCAAGCCATTATTGAAGAAACAGCTGTAATACTGAAGGAGAACAATATTGAGATGCACGCCCTTCTTATACGTTCAATAAACCTCCCCCCGGATATTAAGAGGGCTATTGAGTCAAAGCTTCAGCATGAGCAGGAAGCACTTGCCATGACTTATGTTAACGAGAAAGAAAGGATGGAAGCGGAACGGAAATCAATCGAAGCTGAAGGGATTGCTTCTTTCAACCGTATTATAAGTGCCAGTCTTACGAGCAACATCCTTAAACAAAAGGGGATAGACGCCACTTTAAAGCTGGCCGAATCAGCTAATGCCAAAGTTGTTGTTGTGGGAAGCGGTAAAGACGGACTGCCTTTAATACTTGGTAATAACTAAGAATTTCCGGATAGTATATAATAATTGATAATAGTCAATAGCATTTTTTAAGACAGTGTTTATGTTGGCTGCAATAATTATGGGAGGTATTTAAGCAGATACTTGTTGTTTGCTTATAATACCAAAAGTGTGAAAGATGAAAAAGAGCCTGATATTTTTAATTATTTTTATTCTTTTTTTGAAAATCCCTGTGCTGGGCTTTGATGAGAAGAAAGTAATAAATACTACAAAAACTGAGGAGGCGCCAAGAATAGACGGAAGGCTGGATGAAGAGATATGGCAGTCAGCAGCAGCTTATTCTGATTTTATCCAGTATTCACCCTATAATGGCGATAAGGCTTCATTTAAAACTGTTGTAAAGCTTGTATATGATCAGTCTGCATTATATGTAGCTGCCATGATGTATGATCCTTTTCCGGATAGTATTTATACAGAGCTTGGAGAGAGGGATGCTGACAGGGATCTTAATGCAGATCATTTTTCATTTGATATTAATCCGTTTAATGACGGTGTGAATGGGATGACCTTCAAAGTTTCCGCCTCGGGTGTAAAGACAGATAAGAAGAGGACAGGAAGTGGCAGGCACGGGGTTGATGTTTCATGGGATGTCGTATGGCAGAGTGCGGTGAATATCAATTCAGAAGGCTGGTCGGTAGAAATGAAGATCCCATATTCTGCAATCAGGTTTCCAAAGGCAGAGGTGCAGAAGTGGGGAGTGAATTTCTGGAGGGAGGTGAGGCGGAAAAGAGAGTGGTCCAGCTGGAACTATGTTGATAATGAGGTGGGTAACATTTTTAATTACCTTGGATCCCTGGAGGGGATAAGATCTATAGAACCGCCTTTAAGACTTTCATTTAGCCCATACCTTTCGGGCTATCTGGAGAAGCATTCGGAGTCAGACAAATGGTCGACATACTATAATGGCGGCATGGATGTAAAGTATGGTATTACTGAAAGCTTTACACTTGACATGACCCTTATTCCTGATTTTGGACAGGTGCAGTCGGATGATATTATTTTAAACCTTTCTCCTTTTGAGGTGAAGTACAATGAGAAAAGGCCATTTTTTACCGAGGGAACGGAGCTCTTTAACAAGGGTGGGATATTTTACTCAAGGCGAATAGGATCAAGACCCAGGGCTTATTTGAGTTCAAGAGATATTAATGAAGGAGAGACTATAAGGAATAATCCACAGGAAGTTAAGCTGATAAATGCAAGCAAGCTTTCCGGCCGTACAGCAGGGGGACTTGGAATTGGGGTTTTTAATGGTATGACTGCAGCAATGTATGGAGAGATTGCAGATTCACTGGACAGGACAGAAAAAATAATGACCCAGCCATTTACCAATTATAACATGATTGTGCTGGACCAGAGCCTCAGGAATAATTCATATCTGAGTTTTGTGAATACCAATGTGTGGCGGGATGGTCCGAAGGATGAGAATTTCTATACAGCAAATGTTAGCGGAACCGATTTTAAGTTTCTTAATAAAGATAATCTATATTCAGTTGGGGGCCAGACTGCATTATCCCAGAAATATTATGATAGCCTGGATACAGACCTGGGCTACAGGGTGGCTCTGAGTATGGGTAAGACAGGAGGTGTTTTTAGGGCTGAGTACAAGACAGAAATAATATCGGATACTTATGATCCTAATGATATGGGTTTCGAGAGAAAGCAGAATGAGATGACTCACGAAGGAAGTTTTAGTTATAATATATTCAGGCCCAGGGGAGTAATTCAATCTTCCCGGAATTCGTTTGATATTGAATATGCCAGCCAGTATAAGCCTGCTGCTTTTTCTTCTCTTGAGCTGAGCCTGAAAAGTTTTACAACTTTCATGAATTACTGGACAATAGGTCCCGGGATTACTTATACTCCCCTGGGAAAACATGATTTCTATGAGCCGAGGGCAGAAGGCAGAAGTTACTACAGGTATCCCGACCTGAACCTGTCAGCATGGCTTTCTACAGACAGAAGGAAAGACCTTTATGCCATGCTTTCGTTAATGTATGGTACTAACAGTTCGCCATACGATCAAAATGCATACAACTTTAAAATTTCAACCCGCTACAGGATAAGTAACAGCTTGCAGTTTACATTACGGACCGGCTTAAGTAAAGAGTATAATGATATTGGTTATGTGAGTTATATTAATTCAGACTCCATTATTTTTGGTATGAGGGATAATCTGACTGTCAATAATACTATTGAAACAAGTTTCATTTTTACAAACAGGATGTATCTTAATTTCAGGCTTAGGCATTACTGGTCCAAAGTAGATTATAATGAGGAATTCTTCTCCCTGAAAGAAGATGGATATCTCGATCCTGTTGACTATAATACGGATAATATAGATATTAACTTTAATTCATTTAATATTGATATGGCCTATACCTGGAGGTTTGCCCCGGGATCTGAGATGTCTGTTGTCTGGAAGAACTCTATTCATACATATGGAAATGTACTGATAGATAATTATGTTGATAACCTGAGAAACACATTACAGGCCGATCAGCTTAACAGTTTTTCTGTAAAGCTTCTGTATTATCTCGATTATCAGTACCTTAGGCCAAAATCGTAAAATTCATACAGGACTAAAGATTAATATAAAATGATACAGAGGATTCAAAGTATTTATTTGTTTTTTGCTTCTGTCGCCATGGTAATAATGCTGATTTTTCCCATTGCTATTATGGTGGGGACAGGAGAGGCTGACTATGTCTACTTATTTTACGGGATTGTTTCGGCAGAGGGAGAACTGCTTCTGAGTGCTGTTCCCCTGGCTGTACTTTTGTCTGCCATTCCGCTTATTAGTTTAGTTAGCATTTTCTTATACAGGCATCGCATACTGCAGCTAAGGCTGTGTAGCTTTAATATATTGCTTATGCTGGGAGGGATAGTACTTATCTGGTATTACGGATACCATGCCGGCAATAGCCTGTCTGCCGATGTCCTGTATTCTGTTCCTGCCATTATGCCTGTGCTTGCGGCGATACTAAGCTACCTGGCATTCAGGGGGATAAGGAAAGATGAATTATTGATACAGTCGGTGGAAAGGATTAGATAAAGAAACAGTCAGGACTAAGCAATGCAGGGCTGTGCTTAATTTATATCTCAGCCGACATATGTTCCTGATCGGTGATCTTTTCGCAATAATGACATTTAAGCGATATCTCACCATTCTTATTTATTACATGGAACTTTGTCATCACATCTTCGTTGTTGGTAATACACTTGGGATTAACACATTTTGTAATTCCCGATATTTCTAAAGGTACCTTGACAATAGATTTCTCAACCACTTCATAATCTTTTATGAAGTTAAGTCTGGCTTCAGGTGCTACAAGGGCTATGCGGTTGATCTCGTCACCAACAAATGTTTTCTCTGATACCTTAATAATTGCTTTTTGTCCCAGCTTGGTACTGTCAAGATTTGTTCCGAAGGTTATCTGGTGGTCAAACTTGTCAAGTCCCAGTATAGATATTACCCTGAACAGGTTTTTAGCGGGTATATGGTCTATTACCGTACCGTTCCTGATAGCACTTACACTTAATTGTTTTCCTTTGGTCATCGACTTTTATTTTATTTAATTAAACCGAGAAGGCTTGCAATAATGGCCTGCCTGGTGTAAACACCATTAAGAGCCTGGGTGAAGTAGTATGCTTTTTCACTGTCATCAACATCAGTACTTATCTCGTTAACCCTGGGCAGGGGATGCAGAACCTTCATATTTGCTTTGGTATTCTCAAGCATTTCCTTTTTCAGAACATATACATTCTTAACCTTCTCATATTCCATCGGATCAGAGAATCTTTCTCTTTGCACCCTTGTCATATATACAATATCTGCTCTTGATATTATATCCGTGAAATCGCTGTGCTCGTAATATTTTAAACCCAGGTTATCAAGATGCATTTTATATTCATCAGGCATCCTGAGCTCAGGAGGTGAAATGAAATTAAAAGTTGCATTGAAATGAGACATTGCCATAAGCAGGGAGTGTACAGTCCTTCCATACTTAAGATCTCCCACCAGGAAGATATTCATGTTTTCCAGGCTTCCCTGTGTTTTTTTTATTGAATACAGGTCAAGAAGCGTTTGTGTAGGGTGCTGGTTGGCTCCGTCACCCGCATTTACGATAGGAATAGAAGAGACTTCGGAAGCATAAAGAGCTGCTCCCTCCAGGGGGTGCCTCATAACTATCAGGTCGCTGTAATTGTTTACAGTTAAGATAGTGTCTTTAAGGCTTTCTCCTTTTGAAGTGCTTGATGATGAAGCATCTGTGAATCCGACTATCCTGCCGCCAAGCCTGTTTACCGCAGATTCAAAGCTCAGCCGTGTACGTGTTGATGGTTCAAAAAACAGTGTGGCAATTACCTTTCCGTTAAGTAAACCGGGTTTGGGATTGTTTTCAAATTCAGCAGCCAGTTCAACGATCCTTAGTATTTCTTCTTTACTGAAATCGTTTATTGAGACCAGGTTTCTGTGATTCATTTAGGCCGTATTAAGATTTGTGCTGAACACAAAGTTAATCAAGGCTTCTTAAATATTGACAAGTAATTGATAATCTGTTGAAAACTTTTAAGCGGTCTTTTTAAAACACAAAGAATTATCGATTAATTACCGGCCCGGTATAATCCGGTCCTGTCAGGCCGAACAGGTCTCCTTAGGAAATATCCTCTTGCCTGATTATTACAGAATTTATTAGCATCATCCTTTTAGTCAGCCTCTCAATGATATTTACGGGAACATTCAGTTTGATTTTGCAATCCATTTCATAGCTATATTCTTTGGGACTCAGACCTTCTTCCTTTAGTAGCTTTAATACCTGATTTAGTTCGGGGTATTTGAATTCCAGCAGAAAGGATTCGCTTATTTCAATCTTTATAATGCCTGCATTGTCAATAGCATCTGCTGCTGCGGTTTTATAGGCCCTGAAAAGTCCGCTGCTGCCCAGCAGGGTCCCCCCGAAATAGCGAACAACCACTACCAGGGTATTTGTGAGTTGTTTTGACCTTATACGGCCCAGAATTGGTTTGCCGGCAGTACCGGATGGCTCTCCATCGTCATTGCTGCGCTCCATCTCCCCGGCATTACCCAGCACCCATGCATAACAATGATGGCGTGCATCGTGGTAGCTCTTTTTTAATTCTTCGAGATGCGACTTAATATCATTCTCACTATCAATTCTATAACAAAATGATATAAACTTGCTGCCCTTTTCTTTATAAAGTCCCCGGCCCTGTTTTGAGACTGTGAGGTATGAATCAGGACTATTCATGATCAGGATGATTTATACAAGAGAAAGAGTGTGATGATGGCTATCATTATCCCTGCACGGTTCACAGGTTCAAGCTTTTCCCTGAATAAGACAGAGCCTGCTAAAACAGCTATTAATATAACCCCGATATTATTCATTCCGAACACCAGGGAGCTGTCAAGATCAGTTTTCTGCAGGGCAAGGATTATCAGGCTGATAGAGCCAAAATTTATAATTCCAAGTACAGAACCCCCAATAATGTCTTTCAGGCTTATTCTTTTTATGCCCCCCAGGGAATACCATGAACGGGTGAAAAGACTTGTTATCGCTGCAACAAGAAAAAGGTAAGTCGAGAATTTCAGTACATTGATATTCTCAAGATGAGAGCCCTGGGAATATTTAATAAGGGAGTCTATTATGCCTGTTCCAAGGAAAAGCAATACCGGGAGACTGATACTGCCGGCCTGCTCTTTGCCCATGTCTTTTTTTACCACAACAAGGAATACCGCCAGGGGAGCCATTAGTATGGCAACAATTTTGAGAATACTTAAAGGCTCATTGTAATATAAAATACTGAATGACATGGGTATAATTACAGACATCCTGCCGGCGACCGAAGAGATGCTTATACCTGCAATCTGTGTGCTCCTGGCCATAATATGAAAGACCACGACAAATAATATACCCAGTATCACTACGGGGATGATCCATGACAGATCATTGCGGGGGATATTCAGAATATCTTTACCGTTAAGCAGCAGCCCGAAAAGGAAAGCAAGCAGGTAATTTATCAGGATGGCATTTTCATTGTTAACCCCAAAATGACTAAAGTACCTGAAAATAATATAAATGCAACTGGCTACTAAAATACTGGAAAAAAGAAAGCCCATATAAATTGATATATGGGCTTAAAGATAATTATTTAAACTTCAATCCTTATTGTCAGGAATTCAATATTTCATTCCTGACAATTATGTACTAATATTTTTATATTGCTTCGGTCTCTACAAGCTTGGCCAAAATATCGGCATAAGGAATAACCAGGTATTTTTTATCTTCAAAATCGGTCTCTGTACCTGAGAACTCTTTATAAAAAACTGTGTCACCAACAGCTACCTCGGCATTATCAATATTGCTTACTGCAACAACCTTTGCAAATTTGGGTTTTTCTTTTGCAGAATCAGGGATAATTATCCCGCTTGCGGTTTTACTTTCTTTTTCTTCTTCTGTAATGTCAAGTATAACATTCTGATTTACCGGTAATAGATCTTTCATATCTGTAATAATTTTCAATTGTTAATATATGGTTCTTTTCTCTTTTAATTAATGTTTATAAAAGCAGGCTTATGCATGTAGCATTTTCTTGCCTGTATTTTTCTTTCTGTTATCCTTCTATTCCGAGCAGGCTGTTTATCCTGTCCTTATCAAATCCAACAATCACCTGTCCGTTAATATCAGTCTGCGGCACACCCTGTTGTCCTGATCTTCTTACCATATTCTCGGCAGCTTTCTGGTCTTTCGATACATCTATATCTGTAAACCTTACCCCGTTGTTCCGGAAATAAGATTTCAAGGTATTGCACCACGAGCAGCTGGGGGTTGAATATACGGTTACTCTTTTCTGTGCTTTTCCTGTGCCTGCAGAAGCCTTGAATACAAGATTATCGAATATGTTTTTATAATAAACCTTATCATTGCAGCCCTTATAGGTATTTTTTAGCTCTCCCTTTTCAAGGCTAAGCAATGTGGGTGCGGATGTTACTGAATATTTCTCATGTACATCCCTCACCTCCGCTACGTTTACAGTGTAAAGTCCTGGACCTCCGGCAGCTTCCTGCTGCGAATCTGCATCTGAAGCAGAGAATGCCTCATTAATATTGTTAAATGCACATTCGCTCAGTTCCGAGCCTTTCTTATATATTAGCACATAAGCCAGGTCTTTATCATTTACCTGTCCGCTAAGATCTTTATATGATTTTATTTCTGTGATCTTCATTATTAAATATCAACTTTTTTTACCAGCCTTCAGACGGGAACAAAACTATAATTACCAAAAGGATAATTTATTCGTTTTGCTCATGAATCCGCCGGGTCCGGTTACTAACTGTTTAGTCCTCTTTCATATTTTATGCCAAAAAGAAATAAAGATTGTTTTGTCAGCCCTTCTGACATTTTGACCTGAAAAAAAATTGCCCGGCGCATGGAGACAGGCTGATCATAGCTTAGGATTTATCCAGTCATTATATTTATCTGACTGCAGGGGGGAATGTGTCCTGAGATAATTCCTCCTTGCTTTACGCCATGTCCCGGCAGGGATATTAAAACCCGTTACATTGCCCGATGCTGATTGCATTTTTGTTTCGGTCTTTTTTAGAAAATTTATAAGTTCCTTATTTCCGTAGTTGTTTATGAAACTTTCCAGGGTGGGTTCTGGCCCCGGATTTTGCATCCAGCAGGTCTGATATCTTGAACTTGGCTCTTTCCAGCCTGTTAGGCTGTATATCTTTAGCCATCATACTCTGGGAAAGGTCGAGAAGGATGATCAGCGGTGTTTCAAGTTGTTTCCCGGGGACTTCGATCTTTTCCCATACCGGACCCCGCAGCACCAAGAATTGCAATGCACAGGATAAGGCTAAGCATAAATGGACGCAGGAAATGAAATTCTTCCCAGTTTATATTTGGCATATTTTAATAATTACTGTAGAAGTTCAATATTTCATTTAAAGTCTCTGTCCTTTGCTCGTCCTTTTCCATTAAGATCTCATGCTGAGCATCTTCCACAACATAAGCTTTGCAGTCAACTCCCGCTTCCTTTGCCTTTTTAACAAAGCGCTGATGTTCAAGGGGGTCAACTATCTGTTCGTTCTCTGCAGAGAAAAGAATAAAGGGAGTTTCAATTTTATTTATATTATCCTTCATGTATCCGAACTGTTTACATGAATTAAATAACCACCGGTATGTAACACCCCCCAGCCTTGCTTCAGGCATCTCTGCAAAAGCGGCGTTCATCCTTTTATATCTTGTTCTTGAACCTGTTAGAGTATTCTTGTCGAAGGGTACCTTATCATCATTGTATCCACTCTGGCCCGGGGCATATTTGGCGTCCTTACCCGAAAAAAGTTTCGCTATTGCACAGCCTGGCGGTTTCAGTCCAAGCATGGGAGAAGAAAATGCGGCTGCATTAAAATCGCCGGGATATTGTTCTATATAGGTCATTCCGATAGCCCCCCCCATTGAGTGTGTCAGCAAATACACTTTTTTATGATCTCTTTTGACAAGCACAGAATCATAGAATTGCTTCATGTCATCTATATAGTACTGAAAGTTGTCAACATAACCCATTTCGGGGTCTTCGGTCATCCTGCCCGACTGGCCCTGTCCCCTGTGATCATGAATATACACTGAGAAGCCATTATTATACAGGTCATAGATCAGTTCCTTGAATTTTATGGCAGCTTCTGTTCTTCCTGCAGATATCAATATGGCTGCTTTTTCATCATCTTCCTGTATGAATGTATTATAATAAATGCTTAGACCTGCCTGTCCGGCAAATCTTCCTTCCTCCCCATTACTGTAAAATTCTTCTATCCTTTCTGCATAAGCTTCATCTTTCAGCTGTTCTGTTGTTGTCAGATCATACTTGTTTTCTCCTGTCTGCAGGTGTTGAAAGTTAACATTACATGAAGCAAGTAAAAGGATTAAGACCAGGAGGCCATGATTAAGATTCTTAGTCATTTTTTTATATTATTAAATAAAATTATGGATTAATGTAATAATAAA
>JAOZPG010000012.1:64779-89153 GCA_029932855.1 Bacteroidales bacterium
AATAAAATTATGGATTAATGTAATAATAAATATCTGAATAATAAAAAGCCGGATGTTGGTTCGGCCTTTTATTATGTGTTTTAGATAAATGATCACAGCCAGCTTTAGTTATTGGCTCTGGATTTCATTTTTTGCAAAACTACATCAATCCCCAATGATGATCCCGCCACAGGTGGAAAATCAACAAAAGTCTTAAGGAATTCCGATGTGATAGCCTGTCCGGGAACAAATGTCCACATATTATCAGCAAACCACCTGATGTACATTGCCGACTTATATGAAACCTCATAAGGATCAGCCCTGAGCATAATTAAAATTGGCCATGAAGGTGTTTTCCTGTAGGCCTCATTTATAGCACCTTCCATTATAGTAAAATGAAGTTTCCAGTTTTCATATCTTAATGCATTTAAATTACCACCGGCATCAAAATTGAATATCTCCTTACGGGGATCTTCTTTAACTTCACCCTTCCAGAAAGGCATCATGTTATAACCATCCAGGTGAACTTTGAAGTTCTTATCACCTGCCTGGTAGCCTGTTAACAGTTTTTCTTTAACATCAGGCACACCTGCTGCGGCAAGAATTGTAGGCATCATATCTTCGTGAGAGTAGATATTGTTATCTATGGTTCCTGGCTCAATTACGCCTGGCCATCTAATTACATATGGAACACGGAATCCGCCTTCCCAGGTTGTTCCTTTCTCGCCTGCAAATGGGGTGGTTCCCCCATCAGGCCATGTAAATTTCTCGGCACCGTTATCTGTTGAATACATTACAATAGTATTATCAACAATTCCCAGTTCTTCAAGTTTATCAAGTACCCTTCCTACAGTTTTATCATGCTCAACCATTCCATCGGGATATAAGCCAATTCCTGTTACCCCAACACTTTCATCCTTCAGGTGGGTCCATACATGCATGCGGGTTGCACTCAGCCATACAAAAAATGGTTGTCCGTTGCTATGGGCTTTTTCAATAAAGGCAAGCGCAGCATCTTAAACTCATCATCGGCAGTTTCCATTCTTTTTCTTGTCATTGGACCCGTATCTTCTATCTTGCCATCAGAAAAACTATGAATAACTCCGCGGGGGCCAAATTTCTTATGGAATTCCGGATCCTTTGGATAATAATATGTTTCAGGTTCTTCCTCAGCGTTCAGGTGATAGAGGTTCCCGTAAAATTCATCAAAACCATGATTAGTAGGAAAATGTTCATCCCTGTCGCCAAGGTGGTTTTTGCCAAATTGCCCTGAGGTATAGCCCTGAGGTTTCAATAATTCGGCTATAGTGGGCTGGTTAGCTTTAATACCCTGTTCAGCACCGGGCATCCCAATTGTAAGCAATCCCGTACGGAAAGGATGTTGCCCCAAAATAAAGGCAGCTCTTCCGGTAGTACATGACTGCTGTGCATACCAGTCGGTATACATTGCTCCCTCATTGGCTATCTTGTCAATATTGGGAGTCTGATGGCCCATCATGCCATGGTTATACTTACTGACATTGTCCCAGCCAATATCGTCACCCCATATAACAAACAAAGACCTCATGATTCATTAAATGGATTAACACCGGAAAGATTCCTGCTGAAATATGGGAGATTTGATGAGTTTTCCACATTTCAACAGAATATAAATAATTACAAAAAATTCGTTAAACTAGCGTAGCTAAATAAGGGAAGCTTACATTCAGGCTTCATAAACAGCAAATAAAAGATTCAAAATTTCATTAGTATGTCATTCAAGATTAAGCCAGAAGTTTGATGAATTGTCCTCCAGCTTAATTGAATGCAGGGGATATGCCTGATAAATAACTTAATAAACTAACCGCTAATCTGTGCTTCCGGACATAATAGGCTCGGGGCCGTCGCTGATGCCCTGAAGCGTGGTTTTAATAAAGCTGTTTGGGGGGTAGTCTTTGTCAAGTTTAACGGGGATATAATTCTCACCATAGCCCGCAGATATTCCTTTTTTTGCTTTCTCGCTAAGCACCAACTGTTGTTTGCCGATCATTTTTTCAAAGTAAGCTATCCTGTTATTATGTGATATCTCCCTGATTATCTCACTACGTCCGGTCTTTACTTTTTCAGGAACCTGCTCTTTCATTATGGCAGCCTTTGTTTTGTCTCTTACCGAATATTTGAATGTATGTATGTGACTAAAGCCTATCTCGCGGCTTAGTTTGCAGCTGTCCTGGAAATCCTGTTCTGATTCCCCGGGGAAGCCGACAATAATATCTGTTGTGAGGTTAAAATCGGGGTACATCTTTAGTAGCTTATCAGAAGTATCAAGAAATTCTCTGGCAGTGTACATCCTTTTCATTTCCTTAAGAATACGATCTGATCCCGATTGCAGGCAGAGATGCAGGTGTGGTGTTAGTTTTGGGTGGGCAAACAGCTCCAGGAACCTGTCACCAAAACCATCGGGCTCCATGGATGATATCCTGAGCCTGAAATCACCCGGTATTTCAAGTATGTTTTCCACCAGGTCCTCAAAGTTCATATTATCGATATCAAACCTGCCAATATTTACTCCTGTCAGCACAATCTCTTTAAAGCCGGCATCAAGAACCTGTTTAATATTTGTCTCAATATCGCTGTAGGGCCTGCTGATTGCACGGCCCCTTACCCTTGGCACTATGCAGTAGCTGCAATAGTTATCACAGCCATCCTGTATCTTTATCATTGCCCTGGTATGGAAGCCTTTATCAGCTATTCCAAATCCGAATTTATCTTTTTTATAACCGGCAGGATCCACGATCTCTCCATTAAGCTGAGCCTCAACAATATTTATAAGTGAACTCTTCTGATCATTCTTTACAAGCAGGTCAATTTTCTCATCTGCTTCCAGCTTATTAGCAAAATGATCGGCCATGCAGCCTGTGACCACAAGCATGGAGTCATCCGATTTGCGTGCTGCCTGCCTAATTGTGTTTCTCGATTTATGATCGCCCTGGTTGGTTACAGTACATGTGTTTACCACGTATATATCTGCCTTTTCATTAAATCCAACTATATCATATCCATTTCTGCTGAATTCGGAGGCAAGGGCGTCTGTCTCAAACTGGTTAAGCCTGCAGCCAAGTGTTTTAAAAGCTACTTTTTTGTCCTTCATTTTGCGCTAAGTAGTCTTTTAAGATCAGGTAAATCTTGTTTGATTGTTGTCCAGATTATTGCAATGTCTACTCCAATATAATCGTGAATTAATTTATCTCTCAATCCTGACATTTCTTTCCAGGGTACTTCAAAATGAATTAACTTGTAATTATTCGATACCTTTTTTGTTGCTTCGCCAATGATCTCAAAATTTCTGATCACAGCATCCTGTACTAAAGAATTCGTGGAGAATTCTTTTTTTGTAATATCTTTTGTGTACTCGAGGATATTGTTAATTGATTGAAGTATATGGTCTATATAGATAGAGTCATCTTTCATCACCCGAAAATTATTTGTAGATCCTCTGTAATATATTTTTGAAGCTTTTTATTAGTTAATGCTCCTTCAGAAACAAGGTCAACTTTTATTCCCAGTTTCTCTGTAAGATCATTTTCAAGCTTAATAAACTGTAGGAGACTGATGGCCTTGTTAAATTTAACAAGTATGTCAATATCACTCTCAGGGGTATTCTCATTTCTTGCATAAGAACCAAATATTCCAATCCTCTCAGGATTGTAATCTTTAAGTGTTGAAATGATTATATTATTAATAGTCTGAGTCATTTATCTGTTTTATACAAATATACATATTTCTCATTTAGGCTCCTTTATGAGTTGTTTGTTCAAGCAATTCACCTTCAACCGAGAATTCTGTGGCAGAACTGATCTTCAGGTTCACGAATTTACCTATAAGCGATCTGTCAATTGGCCTGAACCTTATATTGATTTTCCCTTCGGTATAGCCGGCCAGGTATTTCTTTTTCCTGTCCATGCCTGTTACAAGCACCCTGAATGTTTTCCCTATCATGCTTTTTGTGTAGCTGAATGAGCTTTTTTCCAGGTCGCCGGTAAGAATATGCAGTCTTTCTTTCTTAACATTATG
Source organism: Bacteroidales bacterium (assembly GCA_029932855.1). Classification (GTDB taxonomy): domain Bacteria; phylum Bacteroidota; class Bacteroidia; order Bacteroidales; family VadinHA17; genus JAYEGO01. The sequence continues at coordinate 68,812 of JAOZPG010000012.1, forward strand.
GGGAACATCATCCTGCCATTTTGAGCTCACTGCCCCGGGCCTTGGTGAGTAGATGGCAATATAGGCCATGTTATAGTCAAATTCCTCAAATGCCCTGCGGGTATTTCTGAACTCTTCTTCCGATTCGCCGGTAAAACCGACTATTATATCGGTAAAAAGAGTGGCCTCAGGTATCTTATACCTTATATACTCAACTATCTCCCTGTATTTTTGCATATCATGCTTGCGGTTCATCCTCTCAAGCACTTTGTTGTCACCACTCTGAAGGGGGAGGTGTATTTGCTTACCAAGACATTTATACTGTGAGATGACATCAATGACCTCATTTGTCATATCCCTGGGATGTGGAGAGGTGAAGTAAACCAGGAATTCTTTTCCGGAAATAATTCCCAGTTCGCCAATCAGTCGCAATAAATTTGGAAATGATATCCCGCCATTGTTTATTTTGTCAAGTCCGTATGAATTTACATTTTGTCCCAGGAGCGTTATTGACTTATAGCCCTGTTCTATCAGGCTTGATATCTCCTGTAATATCTCTTCATGAGGCCTTGATACTTCTCTTCCCCTGGTGTAGGGGACGGCACAGTATGTACAAAACTTATCACAACCGTTTTGTATTGGCACAAAAGCTTCAAAAGGGGAGGAGTAGACAGGCTTAATATGCCAGAAGCCATCCATTATGCTCCTGTTATCTTCCTTGATGTTTGTCCCTGAATCTTCCCTGTTGTCTGTCAGGGTATTGTCCCTGGTTTTTGTCCCGGTATTTTTGCCGCTTGCAGATTCAGTTTCTGCACCAATATCACTCCTGGCAACGCCGATTTTTATGCTGTCTTTTTCCTGCAGAAGCTTTAGCAGGCTTGGGTATTCTCCGGGAAAGCTGCTCGATGCTCCGGTAAGTTCAGTTATTGTTTCTTCGGCTTCAGGCGAAACGGAAAAAGGAGTTACAATTCCATATTGCTTCATCATGTCGGGCAGTTCCGGCAGTTCATTCATTGTAAATACCAGGTCGAACAGTTTCAGGAACTTCTCTTTATCGGAGGGGAGCATGCATCCCGAGACAAATGTCAACAGGCTTTTCCTGTTTTTCATTTTATTCCACTTGCCTATCCTGGTATAAACCTTATCAATGGCTTTCTGCCTTACCGAGCATGCCAGTATCCCCAGCAGATCGGCATCCTCCTCTTTATCTGTCCAGCCAAATCCCATACTGTGCAAAACGGTGCTTAGCCTTTCGCTGTCGGACTTGTTCATCTGGCATCCCAGTGTAATTATATGATAAAGCATATACGGTTCCCGGTATTATTTAAACACCGCAAAAATAACTATTTATATTTTATTAAATAAGCCCGGAACCAATAGTGATACGAGAAGTGCGGAACCAATAGTGCAGGAAGCCCGAAGCCTAAAGTGATACAAGAAGCCCGGAACCAATAGTGATACAAGAAAATACTGCTAAGCCTTTCAGGCTTCACCCTTTTTAAGGCATATGCAGTAACAGCAATAGTAGCTATTTCTTTATTTGTCTTTCTTATTTCCTTAATGGCATCAAGGCCACAGTTTATTAGCAAAAAAGAATATTAATCATCAAGCTTAATGATCTTTATCTGGTGGTTGTCAAGGTCGGCTATCCAAAGGTGCCCGGCATGAACCAGTACGGCCGCAGGCTTGTTCAATTGTTCAGCTGCTGTTCCGTTTTCCCCGGTTCCCGCGAGGACAGAAACTTTTCCATCTTTATCAATGCTTAATATCCTGCCTGTGTCCATATCTGCCTCATAAAGAATTCCATTTTTGTCAACAGCTATACCATGTGGAGTAGCAAGTGTATCCTGCAGACTGATAGTCTTAACCTCACTGCCGGGAATAATTCTGCGTATGCTGTTTGTTGCGGCATCAATAACAATTATATCATCCCCATCCATTACCATATCTATAGGATATGTAAAACTTGCTTCGGCAGGTTTTCCATCCAGTGCCCCGTGTTCGCCGTTCCCGGCAACTGTACTTACAATTCCATCCTGCACTTTACGTACACGTGCATTACCAATATCTACTGTATAAACACCACCGCCCGGAGCCATCAGTACACAATGGGGTGAGTTAAACTTTGCCGAGTCGGCTGCGCCGTCGGCATAGCCTGATTCACCGGGCACGCCTGCCAGTGTTGATACTGTATATGAACCATTCCCGTCAGGAGTGATCATTCTGATAACATGATTACTTGCACTGGCAACATATATTATCCCTGTTGCAGCATCATAAGCAACACCGTGAGGTGACTTGAACTTTGCTTCGCTGACATCACCGTCAGCAAAGCCTTCCTTACCGGGCCCTCCTGCTATTGTTAATAATTCCCCTTTCAGGTTTACACACCTGATGGCATGATTGTTAATATCCGCAAAGATCACTGAACTGTCTTTGTAAGGAGTAAGCCTGATAGGTTTATTCATCATTCCGTGTACTCCGTCTTCAAACCCGGGCTCACCCGTACCGGCAAGTATTTTCATTGTATTATTTTCTTGTTGTTTACATGCTGTTGCCGATATTATAATCAATGCAGCAAAAAACAGCATCCCTGTCCGAATTGTTTGTTTCATTTATTTGTTATTTATTATTTGTTTCGTTTTTCTCAGATAAGCTTTAAAGCCCTTTTTTTTCTGGTAGTCAATGGTTTATGGATTATTTACTTGTATCCGGTTCTTTTCCCAGCAGGTTCTCAAACCAGAAATCTATCTTTTCCCTGTTATAATGGTTTCGTTTTAAACCTCCGATTCCATGTCGCTGGCCCGGGTATATCTGCATCTCAAATTCTTTGTTGAGATCCTGAAATCTGTCAATAAGCTGCATGGCATTTTGCATATGTACATTATCATCAATTGCACCATGTACCATAAATAATTTGCCTTTCAGCTGATGTGCCCATGTGAGCACTGAGCCATTCTTATAACCCTCAGGATTTTGTTCCGGTGTATCCATATACCTTTCAGTATATACATTATCATATAAATGCCAGTCGGTTACCGCTCCGCCGGCAAAGCCATATTTAAAATAATCAGCTCCTTTGGTCAGGGCCAGGCATGTCATATAACCTCCGTAACTGTACCCGGTAATGGCGATCCTCGCAGTATCAATAAAGCTTTTTTCACGAAGCCATTTTACAGCTTCAATGTAATCATGCATTTCCCATTTTCCCAGCTTCCTGTGCATCATTGCTGTTCCTTTCTTACCATAATGCCCTGTCCCACGGTGGTCAACAGCCAGTATTATTATTCCGTTTTGTGCAAGGAAGTGGTCGCCAAAAGATCTTGGAAATGAATTACTTACCGATGGAGCATTGGGCCCGCCATAAATAGAAAGAATTACAGGATACTTCTTATCCTTATCAAAAGAGGGGGGAAGTATCCATTTTGCCGGGAGATTGTATCCATCATCGGTGGGGATTGTAAAGAGTTCGGTCCTGGCCAGCTTATAATTATCCATTTCTGCGGATCTTGCATTGCCAACAGACCTAACCTGTGCCCCCGAGAAATAGAATATCCCGGTTTTTCGTGGCTGGTTTATATTGCTGTAGCTGTCGTAATAATGAAGCCCGTGGGGTGATAGTTTTACAGAGTGGTTACCTTCAGATTTTGTAATCTTTTTATAGCCGTCACGATTCAGTTTTAGTGAAAAAAGGTGGTTTTCGGTTGAAGTGCCCCCGGTTCCTGTGAAGAACAGTGTTTTTGTCTTTTTTGAATATCCTGCAATACCTGTAACCCTCCAGTTAAAGTTTGTAAGCTCCTTTTTCAGCTTGCCATCCATACTATAATAATAGAGGTTCCTCCATCCGCTTTTATCGCTTCTCACTATAAAACCGCTGCCGTCTTTGAAGAAGTAGAGGTCCTCAAAAAACTCAACCCATGATGATTGCTTTTCCGAATACAATTGTCTTATATCTCCTGTTTCCGGATCCGAAGCATAAAGGGTTATTTCATCCTGGTCGCGGTTCATATACTGGTACACCAGCTCTTTCGAGTCGGGGGTCCATGAGGGCCAGGCAATATAACGATCAGCACTGTCATTGGTCTCTATCCATGTAGTTTTATCATTCTCCAGCTTATACACCGCTAATGTGACAAGGGGATTGGGATCTCCGGCTTTTGGGTAGTGCATAGTCTCGAGGGATCCGTGAGTACCATCAGTATGGTAGATGGGGAATACAGGAACGGGACTGTCATCAAATCGTAAAAAAGCTATCATACTCGCATCCGGAGACCACCAGAAAGCCTTGTATCTCGACGACCTGCCCAGTATTTCCTCATAGTAAACCCACGAAGCATATCCATTATATATTACATCGCTGCCATCATTGGTAAGTCTTGTTTCTTTACCTGTTTCCAGGTTTACACAATACAGGTCGTTGTTCCTGGTAAAAGCAATCTTATTAGCATCGGGTGAGAATGTGGGATTTTTTTCTTCCCATTCATCGAAAGTCAATTGCCTGAAAGACTTGCTTATAACATTATAGTAATAAAGGTCATTATTCTTACTTAATATATAATGAAGAAGATTGTGGGTTTTTGCAACATTATTTTCTAATGAAAAGCCATCAGGAAGATTCTTGTTGATATAGGAATAATTGAGGTATAACTTTTCCTTTCCCCTTATTACATCGATTTTGTAGATCTTAGTGCCATTTTCTTCTTTCCTGCTTTCAAGGTAATTATTGTCATCAAACCATCCCGCGAACCCAGGAATATCTTGAAATAATGATGGGCCTTCATGTTCAAAGACCTGCTTATATGTCAGTTGTTTTTCCTGTCCTGAAGCAATAAATTGTACAAATACAAGGAGCAGGATGAGTGATAGTTTAGGCATATTGGAGATATTATAGTCAGTCATTTATAGCAGATGGTTTACAATTATGATGAGATTAATCAAATTCCTGAAAAGTCTTCTTAATTATATCTATTGCCTTGTATAATTCCTCCTCTGTGATAACCAGGGGTGGGGCAAAGCGGATTATATGATCGTGGGTCGGTTTGGCAATTAGTCCGTTTTCCTTCATTGCAACACATATATCCCATGCCGTTTTACCGTTTTTTGGCCTTACTACTACTGCATTAAGTAATCCCTTACCACGTACCAGGCCTATCATTTCCGATTCTATTGCAGATAGTTCTTTACGGAATATTCTACCCAGTCTTTCAGCATTCTCAGCAAGTTTTTCTTCTTTTACAACCTCAAGTGCGGCAATTGCTACTTTTGAGGCAACAGGGTTCCCGCCAAATGTGGATCCGTGCTCACCCGGCTTGATAGTAAGCATGATATCATCGTCGGCCAGTACGGCAGATACAGGATAAACCCCGCCCGAAAGAGCTTTCCCAAGTATCAGGATGTCGGGCTTTACACCTTCATGATCGCAGGCCAGCAGCTTTCCTGTGCGGGCAATACCTGTTTGTACTTCATCTGCTATAAAAAGAACATTCTTTGCCTTGCACATATCGTAGGCCTTTTTAATATAGCCCTCATCAGGTACAAAGACCCCTGCTTCCCCCTGTATGGGTTCTACAAGGAAACCTGCAACATCAGGATCTTCAAGTTCTTTTTCAAGGGCATCAAGATCGTTATATGGTATTGTAACAAAACCGGGGGTATAGGGACCGAAATCCTTCTTTGCATCGGGATCGGTTGACATTGAAATAATCGTTATTGTACGTCCGTGAAAATTCTCTGCACACACAATTATCTTAGCCTGGTTTTCAGCTATCCCTTTCACGGTATATGCCCATTTACGACATAGCTTAAGGGCTGTTTCATCTCCCTCGGCACCTGTGTTCATTGGAAGTACTTTGTCATAACCGAAATAGCTGGTTATATATTCTTCATATTCACCAAGAGCAGCTGCAAAGAAAGCCCTGGATGTAAGTGTTAATTTACCAGCTTGTTCCTGCATAGCACCTACTATTTTAGGGTGGCAGTGTCCCTGGTTTACGGCAGAATATGCAGAAAGGAAATCGAAGTATTGTTTTCCTGCAGTATCCCATACATATATTCCTTTTCCTTTTTCAAGCACAACCGGCAGGGGATGGTAATTATGAGCGCCATATTTATTTTCCCTGTCAATAAAGTCCTGTGTTTTCATCCCTTATAGATTTTAATATTATTAATTATTGCCGCTGAGAATTATCATATTCCTGCTATTTAAGGCAAAGGAAAGAAATCTGTACAAGATATTAAAACTTTGATGCTTTAATCTCGTATTATTATAATGCTTGTACTGTAAAGCCTGATATAATACTGCTTATTATCCCGGCAATCAGGTGGAAGGGATAAAGTTTAAACTTAGTTGGTCAAAGCAGACTAAACTTAATTTTAATTTTGTTATTTTGTGTTTTGGTAGGGAAAAGAATATAATGAACCGTCCTCGATAATATTTTCTCGTGAAATCGACATATATTATAAAAGCCTTTATTTTAGTATTCTTCTTAGCAGAGTCATTAGTCTTGACTGCTCAGCAGGTGAACCCCTCCCATATTTACGTACCAGTCATAAGTAGAGGTACCGGGCTATTCTGATACTCCTCATGAACCTCATTCGGAGTAAGATCATTCAAAGAACTGTGAGGTCGGAACCCATTATATTCCTCCCTCCAGAGTTCGATTTTTTCTTTTGCGTCATGTAAAGATAAAAACCAATTTATATTTAAACACTCATCTCGAAAACTTCCGTTGAAAGATTCAATATATGGATTATCCGTTGGTTTCCCTGGCCTTGAGTAATCAAGTGTTACATTATTCTCATATGCCCATAAGTCCAAATCTTTTGAAATGAACTCACTTCCGTTATCAACCTGAATCCTCTGAGGGATTTCCTCTTTACAGCTTAAGACTGAAGACGAATTTGGACTGATCAGTAAGGTCATTTTACAGGGAGATTAAGCTAAAAACTTGTTATCAGCTTCAGATTGATCCTCCGGGAAGTTAGGTAGTTTGGTACGGCAAACTCGCCGGTTTGGCCACTTAGGTTGTTGACAGTTTGTATCCATGTATATGAAATGGTATTGTTTATATCTGCCAGGTTCAGTATTTCAAGGGCTATCCAGGTTGTTTTGAAGTGACTGAAAATACCTTTTGCTCCAACCGTGGAATCTTCATCCTTCAGTATTTTTGAGAATCCCAGGTCCATCCTCCTGTATGCCGGCATACGAAAATAATTTTCTCCAGTTTCAGCTCGTGGGGGACTTACAGGCAGGCCTGCAGAATAGTGGAGGGCAAGGTAAACCTTGAATGTTGGGTTTGTAGGGAAATAGTCCTGAAAGAATATGCTGAAACTTACAAGCTGGTCTGTAGGCCGGGGGTAATATTTGCCACTGCCTGAACCGTCTGTGAGCCTTTCCCTTGTTTGCATAAGCGATAGGCTGGCCCACGATTCCACTCCTTTTACAAACTCCCCGTTTATTTTAAAGTCAAGACCTGTGGCATATCCTTCAGCATTGTTTTTCCCGGAATAAACTATCCTTACATTATCTATCTTGTAAGGGATGATATCTTTAAGCGATTTATAATAAATATCACTGCTAAATTTAAAAGGCCTGTTTCGGACTGAGAAGTCGTATGTGCTTCCTGCAAGGAGATGCACGGATTTTTGTGCTTTAAGATCATGATTAATTGTAGCATCTTCACTTTTTAGTTCCTTGTAAAAAGCTGGCTGATAATAAATACCTGTGGCGATCCTGAATTTTATGTCTTTATTCCAGTCGGGATCCATGGTTAACGAAAACCTGGGGCTTAGCAGGAACTGTTTATTAAAGGACCAGTACTGTGCCCTTATTCCGGCCTCTGATTCAATTTTAGCTTTTCCCAGACTTAAGCTGTTTTTTATAAGGATGAAACCGGATGTCCTGATAGAATTTAAGTTTATATCACTCTGGATACTTTTAACCAGTCTTACGGAAGAATCATCATATGGAATGGAGTAACCTGCAGAATCCACCATTTTCCATTCATTCATCCTGTCGCTGATTATTTCATTCTGGATCTTCAGTCCCCAGTTAATTGTAGAAGATCCTTTATCGAGGCTTCCCCTGTGTTGTGCTGTAATTACATTTGCCTGAAGGTAATTTCTTGCATGATCAATGAACCTTCCTAATCCAATGTTCATTATGCTATCACCCAGGCTTTCCGATCCAAGTTCTCTGTCAAGCTCATTCAATGAATAGTATCCTTCTATATCGTAATTCTCATGCTCAAGTGTGCTGAAGGCACTTGCAGTGAACTTCAGTGCCAGGTCTTTGTTTGGCCTGTAGTTAGCAGAGAATGCACCCAGGTAGGTATTAAATTTATCAAGTTCCTGTCCGTTAAATAATACATATAGTTGTACCGAGTTTACAAGTGTGCCAAAAGATGTACGCCTGCTTTGAGGAATAAAATCATAGTGATTTATGGCTATATTGCCAAGAAGGTCAAAGCTTAACTTATTATTTGCCTGGTAAGTTATATATGATTGCACGTCGGCAAATCTGGGCTTGTAATCGCCCTCAGTATCCATGCTGTTAAGCATATACTGGTTGCTTTTATACCTGCTTCCTATTATCCAGCTAAGTTTATTATTTGCAGATACTCCTTCAAAGAACCCGCTGGCGCCAAGCAGTCCCAGTTCAAATCCTCCCCCGGTTTTTTCAGGTTTTCTGTATCTTATATCCAGCACAGAAGCCATTTTATCTCCATATGAGGCATTGAAGCCTCCGGCTGAGAAATGAACAGATGAAACAAGATCCGAATTAACAATACTCAGTCCTTCCTGTTTTCCGGCTCTTATCAGGAAGGGTCTGTAAACTTCAATACCATTAATATAGATAAGATTTTCATCGAAATTACCACCCCTTACCGAATATTGCGAACTCATTTCGTTATTACTGTTTACCCCCGGCAGGGTTTTTAAATAGCTCTCAATATCGCCGGAGATGCTGGTAAGTATTTTTACTTCCCTCATCTTGAGCTTTGTAAAGCCCTGGTCTTTTTCCCTGTCCTCCCTGATTTCCACTTCATCCAGCTGGCTTGTGCTTTCAGATAATACTATGTTCAATGATGTATTTTTACCCGGGTTAAGCTTTTTAAGCACATATTTTGTTTCATAGCCTACTGAAGAAAATACTAGCTTTAAGCTGATGGATGCAGGCACATTTAATGAAAAATTTCCCTTATCATCACTTACAGTGCCTGTTGAAGTACCTTCAATACTTATATTTACCAGTTCGAGGGGACGGCCTTTATTATCACTTATCCGGCCGGAAACAACGGCAGTTTCCTGGGCCATTGTATTGTTACAGGATATAGCCACTAAGAACAAAACTAAAATTGTACGGTAAACTCTCATAATACTCAGGCTAATCGACAATAAATAAACTAATTTTTCCTTCAGAAATTGCAGCACGGTGCATTTTTATAACTTTAAACTGAAAAGATATTTGATTGCTATTAAGCTGGCAGGTTATTTATTTGGGATTATTATTAAAGAAAATGGTTCATGGTAAAACAATATGAAATAAGCCTTCCTCCTTATCCCCGTGGATACCATCTTATTACGGATCATGTTGCACGGGTCTTAAGTGGCTTGAATGTAACGGGAATAGTGCATGTTTTTATTAAGCATACTTCAGCTGCCCTCAGTCTTAATGAAAATGCTGATCCTTCTGTAAGGGAAGATTTTGAATATTTTATGAATAAACTTATTCCTGCCGATGATCCCGGATATACCCATGTTTTTGAGGGAGATGATGATATGTCATAGTTAATATATTTTAATACATATATATTATCTGGATTATATTCTGATTATTAACAACTTAGAATTCATTTGCTCACTCACACTGAACAACTGATTTCTTGATAAAGAAATAAAACTCTAATTCTATCAGAATAAACGGGTATAAAATAAAGTAAACAATATATTCATTCAAATCCTTTCTGGGTAACATAAATCAAAATACTAATTGCAAGTCTGGCATCTTCTTCAAGTTTATGCCAAGGGTGTTTCTTTTCGTTGAATGACCTTTTATCCAAACTATGCTCGTACTCCTGCGATTTAAGGTGAGTTATTGGATTACGAATAAGTCTGATGAAATCGAGTTTCTTAATAATGTATTCGTTAAATAGTTCATTTTCTTTGCCATATTTGAGCATCGCATCAAATGTATACCGACTTTTTATTTGATGTTGAAGAAAGTAATTCTGTAACAACTTCTCAATAAATGCTTGAGATAAGACAAGGGTGCTAAGGAAGTAACCATGAACAAAAGCAAACTGAACCTCTTGATATGTATATCCCAATTCCAAATCTCCAGAGGTCATGAGGAAGCCATCAGATTTTATTTTGTCGAGGTACTTGAGACGACCAATTCTATCATTTAGGGTTTCGCCATCATATTTTTTCAGATACTTCTTGTAGTCATCAATTTCTTCTGATACGTTTTCACCAAATAAATCTTTCATACTGTTTAAATGTCTTTTATCCATCCTAAAGATAGGCATTATGGTCTTGATTACTAAATCGTTTCAGAGATGGATGGTGCATTGCAATACTGAAACATTATGAATACCTTAGTTGCTTGAATTTGTTTCTCATAAGTAATTCCTTGTTGATTCGTGGTGAGTGAGGGTGTTCCTGAATGGAAGCGGATGAATTATTTGAATTTGCCAACAATATAAATTCAACTAAAATGAATTTTACGGACAGAATAAAGCCAACAGATAAAGGAATCACAACTTACCTTGATGAACTTAAGAATCAGGACTACCAAATACCTACTTTTCAGAGACATGTTGTTTGGGAAGAAGAAAACGTTAAGAAACTTTGGGACAGTATATACAAGTTCTACCCACTTGGAAGTATATTGGTTTGGAAAACAGATTTAAAGTTACAGAACCATAGACAAATTGGTGGACACAAAATTGCGGACGAAAACTTTTCAAGGACGGAATATCATTATATACTTGATGGTCAACAAAGAACAACATCACTCCTAACATCCTTGTATGGTGGTATAATTGAAGGTCGTGACGGCTTTAATCCATCACTCTATATTGATATGACCATTGAGAGTGAGGATGAAACGGATGATGATAGTTACAAAAAGAGATTTCTATATTGGAATGAAATTGACGACCGAGACGGAACATTTAAAAGGAATACTGGGCGAAAGAAGAAATTCGATGAGGGATTAATAGTAAAACTGCTTGACGTAAAACAAAACTTTGAAGACATTCAACAAAGAATTGTCAATCATCCAGAAGTTGAGCAGCAGTATAATCATCCGTATTGGGTAGAATTAAGAAAAGTTCAACAAGTACTAAGTAATTATCGAATTTCATTTATTGAACTGAAAGGAATTAAAGTTGCTGAAGTTTGCCAGATATTTGAACGAATAAACCAAGCAGGCAAACCCCTTGATATTTTTGATATTGTTGTCGCCAAGACCTTTCGACCAGAAAATGATGCTGACAAAGGTTTTTACTTGAGAGATTTGATTGACGAGTTTAAGGAAGTTAACCATAGTCGCTTCCTACAAATTGATGATTTCGATTACCTGCAAATTATCGCAATTCTCATCCGTGAAAACATTGAGAACTCAGGTATCTATAACATCACCCCTCGATACCTAAATGACATTAAAACAGACCAGATTGAAAGTTTATGGGAATCTGCAAAGAAGGCAATTCTAAAAACCTTTGATTTTTTTGAAAATACACTTAACCTAAAAGGACCGCAACTAATACCCTATCGATACTTTTACCTGACCATAGCGAATTACTTCTATAAGAATGATGCTCCGAACTATGATTTCTTAAAAAAATACTTCTGGTTTCACTCTTTTCATAGAGATGACCTGCTCAGCAATACAGGCGACATTAACCAACACATCAGCCTGTTAAATGGAGAAAAAAATGACAAGGTGCAAAAGTTTGAAAGATTCCTTATTGACAAGGATACCTTACGGAAATCATCATACAGTTCAAAAGGACGAATTTCAAGAGCCATTCTATCGCTTTACTCTCATAAGTGTCCAAAAGATTGGAAGTATACGGATAGAAACGTTAATGTTGACAATTTCTTTTTCTCAACGGATAAACCTAATCTTCATCACATTTTTCCGACCAACTACATTTCAAACAACAAAGGTGACAATCAGTTGGATAATAATAGTTTAATGAATATCGCATATCTCACTCAGTTAACCAACTTGGATATTAGTGATAGAAAACCGTTGGAGTACATCAAGGAGTATGACCAGAATCCTGATTTTGAAAGTGTTATTGGCTCTCACTTGCTTCCAAAACAAATTTTGAATTGGGCAAGAATGGATGAAATGCCGTCTAATTCACTTGACCAGTTTATTGAAGAACGGGTAGAACTTGTGATTGAAGAATTGAAAAGACAATTGATTGGAATTAATATTGAAGTCATAGATACGAAAGAACAGGAAACAAAAAAAGATAATAACTTGGAATAAACATGTCAGAAGACCAAAAACGACAACTAAACCAGCAACTCTGGAACATAGCCAACGACCTTAGAGGAAAAATGGATGCCGATGAATACCGTGATTATATCCTCGGTTTCATTTTCTACAAATACCTTTCTGAAAAAATGATGCTGTATGCCAATGAGATTCTCAGGGAAGATAAAATGGTGTACATGGATATCAAAGAAAAGACCGAACTGGGTGAGCAATACCTTGAAGCCATCAGAGAGGAATCACTGGAAAAACTTGGTTACTTCCTGAAGCCATCGGAACTTTTTAGCGAGATTGCCAGACGTGGTAATGGAAACGGTGGCACAGAAAGCAACTTCATTATTGAAGAACTTGATGGCATTCTGACCAACATCCAGAACAGCACGATGGGCACGGATAGCGAAGAGGATTTTGATAACCTCTTTGAAGACCTTGAACTTAATAGCACCAAACTCGGAAAAACGGTTGACCAGCGCAATGAAACCATCTCCAAGATTCTCAGTCGTCTTGATAAGATTGACTTTCAACTTGAAAACACCGAGATTGATGTGCTTGGTGATGCTTATGAGTTCCTTATTGGTCAATTTGCAAGTGGTGCAGGTAAAAAGGCAGGAGAATTTTACACACCACAACAAGCCAGTAAAATACTTGCACGTATAGTAACACTGAGCAAAACAAGAATTAAATCGGCATATGACCCCACAGTCGGTAGCGCATCGCTACTGTTGCGTCTTGCGAAGCAATGCGAGGTTCTGAATTTCTATGGTCAGGAATTAAACCGAACAACTTATAACCTGTGCAGGATGAATATGATTCTGCATGACGTGCATTACAGCAAGTTTGATATAAGGCTTGAAGACACAATTGAGCATCCCCAACATAATAAACTGGATGCAGAAGCCGTGGTTGCAAATCCACCCTTTAGTGCTAAGTGGAGTGCCAACCAGTTATTTATGACCGATGACCGTTTCAGTGAATACGGTAGACTTGCACCTAAATCCAAAGCCGATTTTGCCTTTATACAGCACATGATATATCATCTTGCTGAGAACGGCACTATGGCTGTTATAATGCCTCATGGCGTGCTTTTCAGAGGTGCAGCAGAGGGTCATATCAGAAAGTACCTGATTGAAGAGAAAAACTATCTGGATGCCGTTATTGGACTGCCATCAAATATCTTCTTTGGTACGAGTATTCCGACCTGCATACTGGTGTTCAAAAAATGCCGTGAACAACCTGATGACATCCTGTTTATTGATGCCAGTCAGCATTTTGAAAAGATAAAGACACAAAATTACCTCAGAGATGAAGATGTAGATAGGATTGTTGAAACCTATGAGAAAAGAGTTGCAATTGATAAGTACAGTTATGTTGCGGGTCTGGATGAGGTCAGGGAGAACGATTATAACCTGAATATTCCTCGTTATGTCGATACCTTTGAAGAGGAAGAGCAAGTTGATATTGTTGAGGTGGCAGGTGAACTGGTTACGCTGGAAGCCGATATGAAAGCCACTGATGAAACAATTGCGGGTTTCTGTAAGGAGTTAAATATCCCAACACCATTTTAATTCATGGAGAAGCGGAAAATCATACCAGAATTGCGATTTCCTGAGTTTTATGAGGAATGGGTAAAAAAGAAGGTTGGGACTATTACTGATAAGGTCGGTAGCGGAAGCACTCCTTTAGGAGGCTCAAAGGCATATCTATCAGAAGGTGTAATTTTTATACGTAGCCAGAATGTCAATAATGACACATTAAGCCTTGATGAAGTTGTTTTCATTTCTGAAGAAACCAATGATAAGATGTCAGGTAGCAAAGTTATTGCAGAAGACATTCTTCTTAATATCACAGGTGCTTCTATCGGAAGAAGTTGTGTTGTCCCAAAGACTTTTCAAACAGGAAATGTAAACCAGCATGTTTGCATAATTAGGTTGACACAAGACTATAGTCCATATTTCTTTCAACCATTTCTAAGTTCTTTCAAAGGACAAAAACTTGTTTTTCAGGAACAAGCAGGTGGAGGTAGAGAAGGTCTGAATTTTCAAAGCATACGTGGATTCAAAGTGTATTTCCCCACCCTACCCGAACAACAAAAAATCGCATCCTTTTTCACCGCCATTGACAAGAAGATTTCCCAACTCAAGCAAAAGAAGACCCTGCTGGAACAATATAAAAAGGGGGTGATGCAAGAAATCTTCTCGCAGAAAATCAGGTTCAGGAATGATAATGGACAGAAGTTTCCGAAGTGGGAAAAGAAGAGGTTGGGAGAAGTTGCCAAGTTTTTCAAAGGTAAAGGGGTTTCTAAAAATGATGTTGCTGACAATGGGAACTTAGAATGTATAAGATATGGTGAGCTATATACGATATATCGAGAAACAATTGATGTTGTGAAGTCAAGAACAAGTGTTAACACTAAAGATTTGGTTTTAAGTGAAGCCGATGACGTTATTATTCCTGCATCAGGAGAGACGCAGATTGATATTGCCACTGCATCTTGTGTATTAAAATCAGGCATTGCACTTGGGGGAGACCTGAATATAATTAGAAGCAACTTTAATGGAGTTTTTCTTTCCTATCTTTTAAACAGTAAAATGAAAAGAGAGATTGCGAAATTAGCACAAGGTATTTCAGTAGTACATCTATATTCGAGTCAACTATCAATATTAAAACTCGATATTCCAACAGTTTTAGAACAAGCCAAAATAGCCAGTATTCTGTCAGCCATTGATACTAAAATCAATCACACCCAAACTCAAATTGATAAAGCCGAACTCTGGAAGAAAGGTCTTCTTCAAAAGATGTTCGTTTAATATTATATAGTTGTGCTACATGCAAGACCCGAACAAAATAATTAACGAGTGAAAAGAATAATTGATTTAAGCGAAAACGAAGCAAGAGAGTTTCTGATTAAAGAGGAAAGTTATATCAACTTTGATTTACCTGTATATTTTAAATTTCAGGAATTATTAATAGAGGTTGACAATAGCTTGAAAGGTAAAAGACTTTCTGACCTAAGAACATCAAATCCAAGAGATATTGATGATATAAATTATTACATATTAACAAATAAGGATGGAAAATACTCATGGAGACCTTTTCAATTAATACATCCTGCTTTATATGTATCACTTGTACATAAGATTACTGAAGAGGAAAACTGGAAAGTAATCAAAGAAAGATTCGGAAAATTTCAGCAAGACGACAAAATTGAATGCCACAGTCTACCAATAGTATCTGAATCAAAGAAAAAGACTGATAAAGAATCTCAGATTTTTACATGGTGGCAAATGATTGAACAAAAATCCATTAACCTATCATTAGACTACAAGTATATTCTTCAAACGGATATTACGGATTGCTACGGTTCGATTTATACACATTCAATTCCATGGTCAATACATACAAAGGAAGAAGCAAAGAAAAGGGAGAACAGGACTAATAATTCATTGATTGGAGTTGCTATTGACAACCACTTACAAGATATGAGCTATGGGCAAACCAATGGTATTCCACAAGGTAGTGTCTTAATGGATTTTATTGCTGAAATCGTTCTTGGATATGTTGATTTACTATTATCAGAAAAATTGGATGAGTTAAAAATCATTGATTACAAAATTCTTCGATACAGAGATGATTATAGAGTTTTTACGAATAATCCATTCGAGGCTGAACAAATAACGAAAGTGCTTTCTGAATTATTATCGGGCATGGGATTGAAGCTAAATGCAAGTAAAACGGAAGCATCGGATAACATAATAAAAAGTTCATTGAAACCTGATAAAAGATATTGGATTGCGAATCAACGAATAACTGGAAATAAACAGAAATGGTTGATTCAGTTGCATCTTCTATCCGAGGATTTCCCGAATTCTGGAACACTTGACACTCAGTTGCGTGATTTCTTAAAAGTGATTAAAGAAAGTGAGCGTAAGGATGAAAATGTTGAAACTATGATAAGCATAGTAACAGAAATTGCTTTTCGGAATCCACGGGTTGTACCAACGGCAGTAGGCATAATTAGCTATCTATTGAAACAAGTTAGCACTCGAACCGACAGGAAGAAAATAGTAAGGCGTGTTTACGATAAATTTCAGCAGATACCTAATTCTAATTTGTTGAATGTATGGCTGCAAAGACTGACAATAAAGATTGACAATTCATTAAAGTATAATGAGTTGATATGCAAAAAGGTAGTTGATGGTAATGAGCAAATCTGGAATACCGATTGGTTAAATAATAACTTAAAGGATAAAATAAAAAACACATCAATAATTAATGAAAGGAGAGTTAAGACTCTTAAGGCTGTGATTTCAAAGAAAGAAGTTAAACGTATTACAAGAATGAAAGCGTATGATTATGATTAAGCAAGACGATACAAAATTATATTTGGAACTGACATTAAGAAATTGAATCTATGATAGATATAATAATTGTGCATTAATTAATCCAACATGTCACGCCAACCCGAACTCATACTCGAAGAAAAACTGGTTCAGCAATTAACTGAACTCGGTTATGGTTTGGTGCATTTAAAAAATGAATCCGAGGTAGTCGCCAATCTTAAAACCAAACTTGAAAAGCATAATGAAATCAAGTTCAGTGATTCGGAGTTTGAAAAAGTCCTGAATATTCTTAGTAAAGGTTCTGTTTTCGAGAAATCCAAGACCCTCAGAGCCAAGCAGCATATCGTCAGGGATAACGGAGACAACCTGTATTTCGAGTTCCTGAACACCGAACACTGGTGTCAAAACCAGTATCAGGTAACCCATCAGGTTGCCGTGGAAGGCAAGTACAAGAACCGCTATGATGTTACACTTCTTGTAAATGGATTGCCTTTGGTGCAAATCGAGTTAAAACGCAAGGGACTCGAACTCAAAGAAGCCTTCAATCAAATCAACAGATACCAACGCCATAGTTTTGGTGCTGGATATGGTTTGTTTCAGTACGTTCAGATTTTCGTCATCAGTAATGGAGTCAACACCAAGTACTACGCAAATAACCGCAGACAATCTTTCAAGCAAACCTTCTTCTGGACAGATGACCAAAACAAACGAATAACCAACATTCTTAACGGTTTCACCTCAGATTTCCTCGAACCATGCCACATCAGCAAGATGATATGCAAATATGTGGTGCTGAATGAAACGTATAAGATTTTAATGGTGCTGAGACCCTATCAGTACTATGCCGTTGAGGCACTTGTTGACAGGGTCTTGCATAGCCGAAAAAATGGTTATATCTGGCATACCACGGGTTCAGGCAAGACCCTGACGAGTTTCAAAGCCAGTCAGGTCTTAATGGGTTTGCCGAAGATATCCAAGGTGTGCTTCGTGGTTGACCGCAAAGATTTAGATTACCAGACTAACAAGGAATTTAATTCTTTCTCCAAGGGCTGTGTTGATGGTACTGATAACACCCGACAACTGGTGAAGCAGTTCAGAGATGACACCAAACTCATTGTCACCACGATTCAGAAACTCAATACCGCCATCAGCAAGAAACAATATCTCCAGAAAATGGAGAAAATCAGGGATGAAAGAATCGTTTTCATCTTTGATGAGTGCCATCGCTCTCAGTTCGGTGAGACCCACGGAAAAATCACTAATTTCTTCCAGAACATCCAGATGTTCGGCTTCACTGGCACACCGATATTTGCCGATAATGCCGTCAAGAATGTCAGGGGGAAGCGCACAACAAAAGACCTGTTTGGAGAGTGCCTTCACAAATACGTTATCACCGATGCCATCAGAGATGAAAACGTCTTGAAGTTCAGTATCGAGTATGTCGGGAAATACAAGGATAGGAACAGTGCTAACGATATCGATATCCAAGTCGAGGCAATCGATGTCGAAGAACTTTTGGAATCCGAAGAACGTCTTGAAAAGATTACAGATTACATACTGGCATATCACAACAAGAAGACCCATAACAAGACGTTTACGGGCATGTTTGCCGTCAGTAGTGTTGCAACACTAATTCGGTATTACGAGGTCTTCAAACGCAAGAAAACAGAGGGGAAACATAACCTGAGAATTGCCACTATCTTCAGTTATACCAGCAATGAAGACGATGCTGATGCCGATGGCTTCATACCCGAAGAACTACCGATGGCTGCCGAACCAGAATTGGCTTATCGGAACTCCCATACCCGTGAGAAACTCGATGAATTTATCGAAGATTACAACCAGATGTTCGGCAGCGCATACTCAACAAAAGACAATCAGAGTTATTACAATTATTATAACGATATCAGCAAGAAGGTCAAGGAACGCAAAATTGATATCTTGCTTGTGGTAAATATGTTCCTCACGGGATTTGACAGTCCAGCACTGAATACACTCTATGTCGATAAGAATCTCAGGTATCATGGTCTGATTCAATCGTTTTCCCGAACTAACCGCATCATCAACGAACTCAAGTCTCAGGGAAATATAGTGGCATTCCGTAATCTTAAAGAAGCCACCGATGAAGCCATAACGCTGTTCAGTAATAAGGATGCCATAGAAGAAATCATCATGAAACCCTATGATGACTACATCAGGGCATTTAATCAGGCATACAAACACTTGTTGAGCATTGCACCCACTGTTGATAGCGTTAACGACTTGGAAACAGAGGATGATGAACTGGAGTTCATCAAGGCATTCCGAAGTCTTATGAGAATCGTTAATATCCTGACTTCTTTTTCAGACTTCAAGTGGGATGACGTTTACATGGATGAACAGGAATTCGAGAACTACAAATCCAAGTATCTCGACCTGCATGATAAAGTTAAAAGTAGTCATGAAGCCGATAAGGTCAGCATTCTCGATGACGTGGATTTCGAACTCGAATTGATTCACAGGGATGAAATCAACGTAAGTTATATTATCCAGTTGCTAATAAGACTTAAAGCCAATCAAAAGAAAGAAGCCGAGCAGGTCGAGAAGGAAATCCAGAACCTCTTGAATACCGAAACCCAGTTACGTTCAAAGAAAGAACTTATTGAGAGGTTCATCAAAGAGAATCTGGCTGGTATCGATAACACTGATGATATCCCACAGGAATTCGAGAAGTTTTGGAATATTGAACAGGACAAGGCGTTTCTGAAACTCGTAAAAGACGAGAATCTAAGCAAGGAACGTACACAAGCACTAATTGAACACTACATCTATGCTGAGAAAGCACCGATGCGGGATGAGATATTGGAACTGCTTGATGGTGATAAACCAACACTGCTTCAGCGTAAAACAATTGGTGACAGGGTGCTGAAGAAGATTGTGGGATTCGTTGAGACGTTTGTAAATGGGGTGGCGGGATAAATCCGTTGGGTAGATTATGTCAAGGATGATTAGCTATCAGAAGATGCTGCATCAGTATCAACAAATTTGAATTTCGGCAAATCGGCAACATCAAAGTACTGCTTGGTGATTTTACCCAAAATATTATCGGTAACAATATCTTCTTCAAGGTACATTTCAATATCAGGATGCTGAGCAAGTATTTTATCATCACTGACTTTCAGCCTATGTCGAATATTTTTGAAGAATTTAATCTCTGCATATTCGACTCTATCGTCAGCATTGATAGTTCTTAAGGCATAATCAATTAAGATAAGTTCTTCATCTTCTGTAAGCTCTGTTTCATTGAGCAGCTCAAAATAGTAACTAATGAATTCCTTGCCTCTTGTGTTGATTTTCGTAATTAGTTGGTTTAGCTCTTCCTGAAAATTGAAATCTTTGAAATATGAAGATTCCTCGAATAGGGTCTTAATAAGAGAAATTTCTCTTTTGTCTATCTTACCATCTGATGCCATACTGCAAATTCCGGTTAAAGTGAGCCGCCCTCTCCGGGTCAAAGTGAGCCACTAATC
>JAOZPG010000025.1 GCA_029932855.1 Bacteroidales bacterium
ACTGCAGCTGACAGGACACTGGCCCTGGATACTCTTACTACTATTTTAGTTGCAGGAATGGTATTGCTTGCTTATGTCTTTAACCGTTTCATCTATATGGATGTAGCTCTTATTTACGGGGTGCTTGGTTTTATAGGTGTGCTGGTTATTGCCAGATATCTGGAGGGCGCCTTATGAACGAAATACTTGAGATTATCGGAGCCTTGTTCGTATTACTCGGGGGATTTTTTCTCTTTCTCGGGGGATTGGGTATTTTTAGAATGCCGGATGCATTAACCAGACTGCAGGCAGGAACAAAAGCTACTACTCTTGGAGGGATGAGCCTGATACTTGGTGTAGGCCTTATGGAAACTGCATGGCTTGTAAAGGCCCTGGTTATAATAGTATTTATTGCCTTCTCCAATCCCATCAGTTCTCATGCACTGGCACGTGCAAATTATAAAAGAAAGAACTTCCCGTATTTTAAAGATAATAAAGGGGTGGATGCCTACAGGGAGGCATATTCAGATGAAAAGAAGGAGGAAAAATCATGATAATTTACCTGGTATTCTTATTTATATTACTAGCACTAATGGTTGGGGCTGCAATTTTTTCAATAATACAAAAGGATCTTTTATATGCGGTTATTGGTACCGGTGTTATCAGCCTGATACTTTCTGTTTTGTTCTTTCTGCTCCAGGCACCTGACGTGGCACTTACAGAAGCTGCAATTGGTGTTGCTCTTACAACCATTATTTTTATTATTACTATAAGGAATACTGTAAGATTTGAAGATGAGCACGACAGGAAGGAAGCAGGGGAGAGTAAAAAATTTATAAATAATTAATAATCAGACAAGGTGAAAAAAGTACTGGTTTTATTGCTCTTGGTCATTTTTGGGGTTTACCTGGCAGATGTGATGTTCAGCCTGGAATTTGGCAGGCAGGTATTTACTGACGGGGTAAGGGATTTTTATCTTGAAAAATCTCCCCTTGACCTGAAAGTGTCAAACACCATAACGGCTATAGTAGTTAATTTCAGGGGTTTTGATACCTTGGGTGAAGTAACTGTCCTGTTCCTGGCTACTACGGCAATGGGTGGCATACTTTATAAAAAGAGGCATGCTGCAGGAACCCGCTCTGTGTTATTTTCTTCAAGTAAGATAGTAATGGCCGGTTCCAAGATTTTATTCCCTGCTATCATCCTTCTGGGAGTATATGTTTTTATTCATGGTCACCTTAGCCCGGGTGGAGGGTTTCAGGGAGGAACAATTATTGCTACCGGATTTTTACTGATGTTAATGGCATATTATGATTATTCAGTTAACCACAATGTATTAACTATTATTGAATCACTGGCAGGGATAACTTTTGCCGGAATAGGTTTGATGGGACTTGTAAAAGGGGGTTCCTTCCTTGAAAACACTATGCCGGTGGGAGTAATGAATAATTTATTCAGCGGCGGACTTATCCCTCTGATATATATAGCTGTTGGTTTTAAGGTAGGGGCTGAGCTTACAGGTTTAATATATACTGCCCTGCACGAAAAAGATTAAGAATATGGATCAGGTAAAATTTGATATAAGCTTAATTGAATATGGTTTTTTTATATCAGCCATATTAGTAATTATGATAGGCCTGTATGGAGCCATGGTAAAGAAATCGCTTATTAAGATAGTGATTGGGCTTTCCATCCTGGAGTCAGGAGTTAACCTTTTACTGATAACTATTGCTTATGTACAGGGAGGAACCGCACCTATTTTCTCGCCCGGCCTGCTTAAGGATATGCCACTGACCGTAGAAAATATAAAGGCCCTGGGAGCCGGGATGGTTGACCCGGTTCCGCAGGCACTGGTGCTTACAGCTATTGTAATCGGTTTTGGTGTGACAGCCGTTGCGCTTGCCCTTGTAATAAGGTTATACCGACATCATCATACACTTGTTATTGACGAAATAAAGAATTTAAAATGGTAGGAAGTCCTGTACTTTTTGTAGCTATTCCCCTGCTTACTGCTTTCCTTATTCCCCTGTTTGCTTATATATGGAAAGAGCTGGTACGTATAATACCGGGGATTGTTATTCTATATTTATTAGTGTTGTCGGTCAGCCTGTACGGACAGGTTTTGCGGGAAGGCACTATTGTAGAACAAATAGCCGGCTGGGCTCCCCCATGGGGAATAAACCTGGTGTTTAGTCCGTTTACCGGTTTGCTTAGCACCCTTATGTTGTTCATGGCATTTATTATCTGGATGTATAGCTACAGGTTTAAAAACATTGATTTCGAACCTTCCAAAAAATACTTTATCCTCTTGTTGATGCTTGTAACCGGTTCTATAGGTATTGTTCTTACCGGGGATATCTTTAACCAGTTCGTATTTATTGAGATAATGAGTATCTCGGGCTATGGTCTTACTGCTTTTTATGTTGGCAGGGATAGTGCGGAAGCATCATTTAAGTACTTGATTATGGGTTCTATATCAAGCATGTTCCTGCTTCTTGCAATCATTCTTATCTATTCTCAGCTGGGAACACTTAACATGGCTGATATTGCCTCGAAAGCACATTTGATGAAGCCCGAATTTAAGATACTTGCATTAATATTTTTCATTCTGGGACTAGGGATTGAGGCGGAGATATTTCCGCTCAACGGCTGGGCTCCTGATGTTTATTCGCAGGCTCCGGGGCCAATTGGGGCTGCTTTTTCAGGCATAGTAGTCAAAGCAGGTATTTATGCTCTTATAAGGGTGATATATACTCTATTTGATGTAGAGGGCAGTTTGCAATTTCTTGTTATCATTGGAATGATCACGCTCATTATTGCAGAGATGGCCGCAATAAGGCAGGATAAGATAAAGAGAATGCTTGCTTATTCCAGTATAGGACAGATGGGACTGGTTCTTGTTGCTTTTGGCATTGGTACCCATGAAGGAGTTTTTGCCGCATTGTTCCTGATGGTGAGTCATGCACTTATAAAACCCCTTCTCTTTCTATCAGGATCTTACCTGGTGTTTAATTCGACCGAGAAAAGCATTAAAGAGCTTAATGGCCTCGGGAAATTTATGCCATTAACATCTTTCCTGTTTGCACTGGGAGCAATAGCCATTGTCGGCCTGCCTCCCCTGTCGGGGTTCTGGGCAAAGTGGTCTGTGCTTACAGCTGCTGCAAATTCAGGTATGCTGCTTGTAATAGGCCTCGTTCTTGCGATTAGCATTGTAGAAATTGTTTATTATTTCAGGGTGGTTAACCGTATATATTTCTTTAAGAAAGAAGAAAGTGTTGTTCCTAAAATACCTACTATCAATGCAAAATTTGCCATGGTTATACTTGCTGTTATAATAGTGGCCATAGGTTTTTATCCCGATCTTATTACTTCATATCTGCATGAAGCATCTGAGACTTTACTTGATAAAGGAAATTATATTCAAAATATTTTATCTGTCGCACAGCAGGTAACTCAATAAGCCGATAATAATGAATAGTATAGTAATAATATTTTTGATATTTCTTGCAGGGGCTGTCCTGACTTACATCGGACAGAGATTATCGAACATTCTGGGGAGTTCCTTGTTCCTGCTTACGATTTTTGCGGCCACTGCACAGTTCTATTTAAGAGTTAATACAGGCGATATATTTTCCTTTTCTCTGAATGGTTTAGAAATGGAATGGGGAATTACTCCTATTAGCTGGCTGTTTAGTCTGATAGTTCTGGGCCTTGGAAGCATGGCTGCGGTGTATAGCATTTCAGCAATGAAAGCTAAAGAAAGGCTTGGCTATTTCTATTTTAATTTTATCATGGGCATTTTTTCCATGATGGGCATACTTCTTAGCCGCGATTTGGTCTCATTCTTTATTTTTTGGGAAATAATGACCTGGTCTTCTTATATGATAGTTATCTATGAAGGCAGATCTGTTCAGAAGGTAGGGATTAAATATTTTTTATTCAGTGCTATTGGTGCCTATGCTATGTTAATGGCTATTGTTATAATATACAGCCAGGTACACAGTGTATTAATCGAAGACCTGGTATATTCTTTCTCTTCATTTACACTTGCTTACAAAATATGGTTGCCCATTCTTCTTCTTACCGGATTTGGGGTTAAGGCCGGTATGATGCCATTGCATGTATGGGCTCCCGGAGCTTACAGTCACAGTCCCATGGCCTACAGCTCGCTCTTTTCAGGAGCCCTTTCAAAGATGGGTGTTTACGGAATGGTGCTGGTTTTTTCAATGCTTATAACACAAATACCTGAACATTTGCTGATTCGGGAAGTTATAGCCTGGTTGGGTGCCTTAACTGCAGCCATTGGCACCCTCTGGGCAATTGCCCAGGACGATGCAAAGAAACTACTCGCTTATTCTTCTGTTGCTCAGCTTGGTTATATAATAACGGGGGTAGCAGTTGGGACAGAGCTGGCAATGCTTGCTGCTATTTTTCTTGCTGTGCTTCATGCATTGTTTAAGGGTACTCTTTTTATGGTTGTTGGTGCCATTGAGAAGCAAACAGGGACAACTAATTTAACAGAAGTAACGGGCCTGATAAGAAAGATGCCCTGGACTTTTATTGCGGCACTGATGTCTATTATAGCCCTGGCTGGAATACCTCCCCTGGGTGGTTTTGTTGGGAAGTGGATGCTTTATGAAGCCCTGATAGCAAGTGATCATTATATCCTGGTTGTATTGATATTTTTTGCCAGTACTGCCGGCTTCCTTTATTGTTATAAATTCCTGTTTGGTTTTTTCCTTGGCCAGGAAGAGAAAGAATGGGCTCATGTAAAAGAAGCACCTGCCACCATGGTGGTGCCAATGCTCATTTTTTCAGTTCTGCTTTTTGTGCTGGGTACATTCCCGGGCCTTCTTTTAAAACCAATAGATATTGGAATGCAGGAACTTGGGTATGCAGCCAGCGAGGGACATTATTGGACCATGTCGGTTCTTTTTAATGAATATGGAAATGCAATAATGCTTCAGCCCATTTTGTATGCTATCATTGCAATATTTCTTTTCTTCCTTGTTTTCCTTACAGCCAAAGCTTTTAAAGGCACACGTTATGTAAGCACCAAGGATATAAGTAGCTCGGGAGAGGTACCCGGGGAATTTGAGAACCTGTCTTTTAAGGAAAACTTTTTTCAGCCTTTTCTACGTGCGGTGGAACCTGTTATGAAAAGACAGATAGACTGGTATTATACGCTTGTGGGAAATGGAATGGAAGCACTGTTTAATTTTGTAAGAAGGGTTTATACCGGCAATGGACAGACCTATGCCATTTATGCCATTGTTTTCCTTGTCATATTATTATTGTTAAAATCCAATTTATTCGGGTAATAAAATAAATTTAAATGGAGTCTTTGTTATATAGTATTTTAGGAGTCCTTGTCTCACTTATCCTGGCATTTACAGTGGGGATGACCTATATGGGTCTCAGCAGGAAAATTACGGCCAGGATTCAGAACAGGATAGGCCCTCCCTTCTACCAGAACTTCATTGATGCCATGAAGCTTTATTCAAAGAGCACGGGGATACATCATGGTGTTATGCATCATTTGGGTCCTGCATTTATTATGGTTACATCGGTAATGTCATTAATGATAATTCCTATCCTTAATGACAGTGCTTTCTTTACAAACATGAATTTTCACGGTGACCTGATCTTTCTTTTATACATAATGACATTCGGTCCCCTTGGAATGGCACTGGGTGCCGGTCAGACAGGTAATCCTAATTCAGCTATAGGCGTAACACGTGGCCTGAGCCAGATGGTTGGTTTTGAGATACCATGGGTGATGGCCATTATTGCCTTAATGATAAGATACGATACCAGCTCCATAGTGGACATTATGAACATACAGGCTGATGCAGGCAGATGGATAATGTTTTCTTCACCCTTTACTTTTATAGCTGCCCTGCTTGCAATGCTTGGGATGTTCAGGTATTCTCCTTTCGATATTGTAGGAGCTCCCACAGAACTGGCCTCTGGACCCATGTCCGAGAATGGAGGTAAATACTTGTTTACCATGATGTCGTCAAGTTCTATTTTTGCCTTTGCCAAGCTTACCTTATATGTTAACCTTTTTATGGGAGGGGCAGATAACCTGCTTGTACTGATAATTAAAACATTTGCTCTCTATATGGTTCCTTTATTGTATGGAACAGTAAGTCCGCGATACAGGACCGAGCAGGCGGTAAGATATTTCTGGGGATGGCCAAGCTTTTTCGGATTGCTGGCAATTTTATATGCTGTTTTCTTTTAATAAGCTTTCAAAATGATTAATGATAAGAATTCACAAAAGATAGTTGACCATATTCATAATTTTGCAAGGAAGCATTCTCTTTGGGTATTGGCTTATGGTACGGGTTGCGGGGCAATAGAAATCCCTCCTACCATGACATCGAGGTATGATGCCGAGCGGCTTGGTGTAAGAGGAGCCGCTACACCGCGTCAGGCCGACCTGTTGTTGATTACGGGTTACCTTACTACAAAGACACTGAAAAGAGTAATTCGTGTTTATGAACAGATGCAGGATCCTAAATATGTTATAGGATTTGGTTCATGTACCATAAATGGTGGTATGTACTACGATTCATATAATACTATAAATGCTCTTGATCGTTACTTACCGGTTGATGTTTATATAAACGGGTGTATGCCAAGACCTGAAGCTGTTATTGCAGGATTTACAAAGCTACAGGAACTTATTACTGCAGGGAAAGCTGATGGTGCAGCAAAGTATAAAGAAAAGCTCGAATGGTATAGAAAGAACCAGAAGAATGTTATACCCAACTGGACTATGCCGGAATATAACTGGTAAATAAAGGATTACCCGGAAGGATTGAAATTAAGAAGACATGAATAAATATAAAGTGGAACTTGTAAAAAAATGATACAAGGAATGAAAGAAAACAAAGTTAAGCTGGCTAAATACCTGAAAGAACATTTTCCTGCAATAATAGAAAAAGATTATAATTATAACAGGATTGATTTCAGTATTAATAGAGAGCTGGTGCCTTCTGTTCTGCGTTTACTGAAAGAGGAGTCAGGATATATTCACCTGTCTCATATAAGCTGTGTCGACTGGTTAGAGGAAGAAGAGTTCGAACTGGTTTTTATTATCTGGTCGCCAGTGGATAAAATAAAAATCCTTATACATACCCGTATTGATCGTAATAACCCTGTTATGGATAATATTGATAAAATATGGAGGCAGGCAAATACTTATGAGAGGGAAATAAAAGAGATGTATGGTATAGAATTTACGGGGCTTGAAGCTGCTGATGAATTCCTACTGGAGGATTGGAATGGTATGCCACCTATGCGCAGGGATTTTGATACAGCTGCCTATGCAAGTAATAAATATTATAATCGTCCCGGGAGGGAAGATGCAATGGACGTGCGTGAGGAGATTGCCCGGCATTCAGGGGAAGAGATTCCTGATTTTGCAAAAAAATATTCCAGATAAATGAGAGAAAAAGCTACAACCTTATATATAGGGCCCCAGCATCCGGGGATAACCGGGAATATGATGATCCGCCTTAAGGTGGAAGGAGATACTATTGTTAAGGCTATTACTGAAGTAGGATACTTGCACAGGTCCTTCGAGAAGCTGGCCGAAAGGAGAAACTGGCTGCAGGCATTTACGCTTATGTGCCGTTTTTGTGTTCCTGAACCGGACCCGGTTGAAGAAACATATTCACGTGCTGTTGAACTGCTTGAAGGAAGGTCGGTTCCCGACAGGGCAAAATTCCTGCGGGTTCTTGTACTTGAACTGGCCCGTATCTCTTCACAGTTACTGTGGTATGGCGGACAGGGTGCTTCTTTGGGCCTTTATACAATTGGCCAGTGGAGTGTGGGAGACAGGAATTATATCCTTGACCTGTTTGAGGAACTTACCGGAGCAAGGGTTTACCATATGTATATCTGGCCCGGAGGAGTTCGCAGGGATATGCCGGAAGGATTTGAAAAGAGGGTCTTGAAGACAATGGATTACCTTGAAGGCAGGCTGGATGAGTATGAAGCACTGATGTTTGATAATGCGATATTTAAAAAGAGAACACAGGGTATAGCAATAATTGATAAAGAGAAGGCTATAGAATGGGGTGTTGTGGGTCCGCCTCTGAGAGGCTGCGGCATTAAAAGTGATATACGTATTGATGATCCTTATGAAGTGTATGAGCATCTTGATTTTGAGATTCCTGTTTATGAAGGAGGAGATATATGGGCAAGAGCATTGGTTAGAAGAGATGAGATAAGGCAGTCAATAAGAATTGTGAGGCAGGTTATAAAAGAAATGCCGGGTGGTTCTTATTATAACAAGGTGCCTAATCCTCAAAAGTGGACTATTCAGAAAGGAGATGCTTATGCCCGTACTGAGGCTGTACGTGGAGAGATTGGCTTTTATGTTGTTAGTGATGGCAGTAATCATCCCAGGCGTGCCCACATGAGGGGTGCTGCCTATGTTCATGGTATTACACTGCTGGAAGATATTCTTAAAGGAGCCAATGTTGCGGATGTTTCATCTATTATGAATAGCCTGGGGACATGTCCCCCTGAAATTGAACGTTAAAGATTGTAGATTATGAGTTTTTTCGATTTAAAAGGAACGCTTAGCCCTTTCTCTGCCTTGAAGCAGTTTGGCAGGAAGCCGCATACTATTCAATACCCGAAAGAGGATAAGGAGGCAGCTGACCGTTACAGAGGCTTTCATTATAATGAGATGGAGGATTGCATTGGATGTGGGAACTGTTCTACAATATGTCAGAATGCAGCCATTGATATGGTTAAGGTGGAAGGACAGGAAGCATCTAAAGGAGATTCGGGACTCAGGCCCAGGGTGGATAACGGAAGGTGTTGCTGGTGCGGATTATGTGTGGATGTTTGTCCCACAGGAAGCCTGAGCCTTACCAAAGATTACCTTTATGTTAGTGATGATGCAGATTCTTTTTTATTTACTCCCGGTCTTGATAATCCCGGGGGAAAAGATAATGTTTCTTTCTTCAGTACCAAAGAATCGAGCCTCAACGACTTTGCCAGGATACCAATGCCTGAACTGGAGGGAAAAGAAAGAATAAAATCATTTGCTGAGGTAGTGCTTGGATATAATGAAGCTGAAGCAAGGGCTGAGGCAAGCAGGTGTATCAGTTGCGGATTGTGTAGCGAGGTGTGTCCCGAGCACATGCATATTCCTGAGTATATTAATGCAATTGCCGGCGGTAATGACCAGGATGCCTTGAGGATAATCTATGATAATAACCCCTTACCTGAGATGTGTGGCAAGGTTTGTACACGCAGGTGTGAGGATGTTTGTGCCATTCAGACACGTGGCGAAGCTATTGCAATTCGCTGGCTGAAGAGGTATGCAACGGAGACTGCTGATAATGCAGAACTGATAAGGGAAATAGTAAATCCTGAGATCAAAGAGGCTAATGGCTATAAGGTTGGAATAGTAGGGGCCGGTCCATCGGGACTAACAGCTGCATATTATCTTGCACTGAGGGGATTTGATGTAAGTATATATGAATCAAACAAACAGGCCGGGGGTATGACCATGTATGGTATTCCAAAATACCGTTTCCCCGAGGATAGCCTGCAAAAGCAGATTGATTATATAACTTCTATTGGAGTAAAAATTCATTTCAATACCAGTGTAGGTAAAGATATAAGCTTCGAAGAGGTCTATAAGCAGAACGATGCAGTTTTTATGGGTGTTGGATTCCTTAAGCCATGGACACTTGGCATTGAGGGAGAAGAGCTGAAAGGTTCTGAGCAGGCGGTGACTTTTCTGCATGCAGCAAACAGCGGATTGCAGGTAGATGTTGGTGATAAAGTGGCAGTGATAGGTGGCGGTAATGTTGCCATTGACGCTGCACGTGTTTCTGCCAGGATGAATGCTGAAGTGACTATACTGTATCGTCGCAGGGTTGAAGATATGCCTGCCGACTGGGAAGAGATTGAGGGAGCCGAAGATGAAGGAATAAACATTGTGCCCCAGGCTATTCCAATTAAGTTTCATAGTGATGAAACAGGCAGGATCAAGTCGGTTGAATACCTTAAGGCAAAAATGGTTCCTGATGAGGGAGGAGGAAGGCCAAAGCCTGTGCCTATTGAGGGCAGCAACACTATTGTAGAGGTTACAGCGGTACTGGGAGCTATTGGACAGCAGGGTGATTACAGCTTCCTGAAGGGAGAGTTTGAGGAAAAGATTAAAACTGAAAGAGGCAGGTTTGTTGTGAATGAATTTCAGCAAACTTCTGATCCAAAAGTATTTGCAGGGGGCGATGCTGTAAACCGCACGGCAGATGCTATATCAGCAATAGCAGATGGTTATCGTGCAGTGAAAGGTATAGAAGAGATGTTAATGAAGAAAGCTTAAACAAAGCTGGCAGCCCGTGTAAATTCTACGGAGGCCCGGACAAATGTCTTTGTTCCGCCCAAAACTATTACTGTTTATTCAAATTCTTTGGGAACTCCACAGATAATTACCAGGTCTTTGTCTTTCGACTTATTGCGGTACTGGTGTTTTTCATTTGGCAGCACCAGTGCAAAATCGCCTGTCTTTATTGGTTTTTCATCCCCGGCTTCATTTATCAGTGCACCTTCACCATCAATGATATAGTTCATATGCTCATAATCGTGCCGGTGGTAGGGGGTATAACCCCCTGCCTCTACTGTAAAAACACGATATGAATATACAGGAGCCCCATCCTCACCGGAAAGCGGGATTTGCTTCCAGGCCTTATAGGCACCTTCCATGCTTACTTTATTTTTCTTAACATCTGAAAGAGATATTACTTTCATAGTAAAAAAATTATTATTCCGGGGCATGGATCAGCTTCTTAATTAGCAATCAGTTAGTTCTTATTTATTGCATTAAGATCTTCAAATGCTTCCTCAAGACGTGCTATAAAACTTGCTTCACCTTTCCTGAGCCATGCACGTGGATCATAGTACTTTTTGTTTGGCTTATCATCTCCCTCGGGATTTCCTATCTGGGTTTGCAGGTAATCTTTTGAGGCTTTGTAATAATCATGAACTCCGTCCCAGAAAGCCCATTGCATATCTGTGTCGAGATTCATTTTAATTACACCATAATCAATAGCTTCTTTAATCTGGTGTTTTTCTGAACCTGATCCACCATGAAATACGAAGTGTACAGGATTGACCCCGGTTTTGTATTTCTTTTGGATATAGTCCTGTGAGTTTTTAAGAATAATAGGCTTAAGCTCAACATTTCCGGGCTTGTAAACACCGTGAACATTGCCAAATGAAGCTGCAATAGTAAAAGCATCACTGATATTGGATAATTCTTCGTAGGCATATGCCACTTCTTCGGGCTGGGTGTATAAACGCGAACTGTCAATATCTGAATTATCAACTCCATCTTCTTCGCCCCCGGTTATTCCTAATTCAATTTCCAATGTCATACCTATCTTGCTCATTCTTTGAAGGTATCCCTTGCTTATTTCAATATTTTCTTTAATGGGTTCCTCTGAAAGGTCAAGCATATGAGAACTGAAAAGGGGGCTTCCTGATTGCTCATAATATTTTTCTCCGGCATCCAGCAGTCCGGATATCCATGGCAGCAGTTTTTTTGCAGCATGATCGGTATGCAGGATCACAGGAATATCATAATATTTGGCCATTATATGTATATGATGTGCTGCAGAAATAGCTCCTGCAATAGCTGCTTTCTGGTTTTCATTTGAAATACTCTTACCTCCATAAAATACAGCACCTCCGTTTGAGAGTTGTATAATTACTGGAGAATTAACTTTTGCGGCAGTTTCAAGTACTGCGTTTACCGAGTTTGTGCCAATTACATTTACGGCAGGAATAGCAAAGTTTTCAGCATTAGCATAATCGAATAATTCTTTTACTTCCTTACCATATAATACACCTGATCTGAATTTTTTGGTTGTCATAATATTGTTTTTGTTATAGAATGGTAAATTTTATTAATATATCAATCATCAAAGATAATATTTAGGGAATTGGAAATCCAGTCGCTTTATAAAATCTTTTTAGCTTTAACTGCTTTAATATGTTTTTCAGGAGAAATTTATTTCCGCCTTATTATTTTCCCGGTGTAATTAAATCCGGAGCCTGAGATCTTTAATAAATATATTCCATCTGGCAGATTTTGCAGTTTTATGACAAAGCTGCTGTTATAAGTTGAATATGAATATAATTTAATTCCTGCCAGACTGTATATATCGATATTTACTTTAGTACTTTTTTCAGCTAGTATGATAGTTAATGCATCCCGGAAAGGATTTGGGAAGACCTGTATGCTTTTTCCCGGATCAGGATGGCCGGCTGACAGTTCGGCTGAGTAATAATATTCAAGTCGATCGTAATAATGCCAGGAATTATCTTTCCAGTTATGACTTTCTTCAGAGACGAGGTCTTCATATAGATCATACTCATATATGTATCGGGTATTAACATTCCAGATGCTGTTATCCCAGATAAAATATTGAATAAGGGTGTTTTGCAGCTGTTCATTATAACTGTATTCATATTTTACCACATTATTCCATTGGAGACCGTCCCATGACTGGTATTTTTTCTCAATAGGATTATCAAAGTCTGAATAGCTATAAGTTATAAGGCTTGACGGAACCCAATCTGTGGTATTGTTGTCCCATTTGCTCTGAATTTCACTGCTAAGCAGATCGGCATTATAATCATAGCTGCTGTGATTCTGGTTATTCCAGGAGTGCTGGCTCGTATCCCACTTCATCCTGGTCATAGCGCTTTTTTTGTTATCAGCATACTCATACAGGAACTGGTAATCATTAATGAACCCGGAGCTGTCTGAAAGCCAGTATTGTCTTTTATAATTTATTAAATTATTATTCCCGTCAAAGAGATATGAATACATTGAAAGACTATCCCAGCCCGATGTTATTACATTCCATGAAAACACAAGATAATGATCAAGCAGGGATGATGCATTATAATAATATTCCCTCCTGGAAGATAATTCCCAATTAGCGGATATTGCAGACCATTTACTGCTTACGATATTGCTTAACCGGTTATTATCTTCATAAACACGTTCTTCCTTGCTGTAAGCAGCCCAGATAGAAAGCCCGGAATCCCATAAACTGGTATTTATGGTGGTAAGCTTCCCCTGCTCATTATAATCATAGCTTATGTTCTGATAATTTTCCCAGCTTGTTTGATCCGGGGAATAAAGGAGATAATATACCGAATCCAGCAACCTTGAAGATGATTTTACAGGCTGTTGAAATGAGTATGGATAGTATATTGAGTCTGGCAAGCTTTCCATTGCCAGGTCGGGAGAATAAATATCTTCCTGTGAAAAAGAGACAAAGCTTATTAAACTGAACAATAATAATGTAGAAAACCTCATTTTTGTATTTAACAGATTTAAATGTCTTAAAATCTTAAAGTAATAGAAATATAATAACACAAAGCAGTATAAATGCAAATTCCCGGATTATTATATTTACAGCTATCTAATAATTAATAGTATTATAAAATAATATACGTAAAGATAATTTAATTAGTTTCCTGATTGGTGTTGACCCCGGTTATCCTGTAGCTCCTGAGTTCTTTTGCCAGTGTTCTTGCACCGGGACTATACTGCTCAAGAGTTCTCCAAAAAGCCGGTCCGTGATTTTTCTGAACAGTATGTGTCAGTTCATGAAGTATTACATAATCTATCAAATGATCCGGCAGGTCCATAAGCTTAATGTTAAGGCTGATGTTGTTCTTTGCTGAGCAACTACCCCATAAGGTTTTTTGATTTCTTAGGCTTAGTTTGCGGTATTCTAAACCATGCTTTTTTGAAAGGTAGGCCAGTCTTGAAGGTAAATATACCTTTGCCCTGGCTTTCAGAGTGTTGTAATCAAGCCCTTTGTCATTTATTTTTTGCCTTTCCAGGTTTTTTAAACTTTTCTCTTTATGTTTTAATATCCAGGATTTTTCTTTTTGTGCAAAGCTCAAAGCCAGTTTGTAAGGTATCCATACAGGAATAACGACAAGCACTTTGCCGTCATTAGCAATACGAATGCTTAATCTTTTAGCTTTCTTGCTCTTATTAATATTTATCTCACCTATTTCTTTAATAAAAAATTCTTTCACCTTATTTCAATATCTTTGTTTACAAACCTACATAAAAATATAAGTTAATAAGAGTATCAATAAATAGCCAGATATTTAACGGATTATTTGAATTTAAGACATCTGTCATATTAAAATGCTATAATTATCAATATATTTAGAGGCTGATTTTAATAATGAATTTGTTTTACTATGCGTATCGTTATATTTATAATTACACTTTCAGTTTTACAATTCACAACTATTCTGTACGGGCAGGAACAGAAGGTATGGACTTTGCAGGATTGTATAGATTATGCTTATGAGAATAATATTGGTATAAAACAGCAGGGTCTGAATACAATATTCAACGAAAATACCCTGAAGCAATCCAGGATAGGTCAGGCTCCCAGTGTTAATGCAGGGGCTACACATACATATTCCCAGGGAAGGTCTTTGAATGAGGCTACTTATCTGTATACTACTGAGGATCAAAATTCTTCGAATTTTAATATCAACAGTAATATTACCTTATTCAATGGTCTTCAGGTGAGGAATACTATTAAGCAGAATAAATACAAACTGGAAGCAGGCATCCAGGATATAGAGAAGCTTAAGAACGATATTTCAGTGAACATTGCTCTTTCTTACCTTCAGATACTTCTTAATAAGGAGTTATTGGAGGTTTCTGAAAACCAGCTTATTATCACAAAACAACAGGTAGATCGTACAAGGTCGCTTGTTGAAGCCGGCAGTCTGCCTGAAGGCAAGTTACTTGAGATAGACGCACAGGCGGCAAGAGAAGAGATGCAGGTAATAAATCGTCAGAACCAGCTTGATATTTCTTATCTCAGTTTGACACAAATACTTGATCTCGATTCCGTAGGAGACTTTGAGATAGAACTTCCTGAGCTTGAAAGCCTGATGGCCGAGGATTATATAATTAGCCCGGTTAGTGTAGTATACCAGGAGGCTCTTAATGTTATGCCTGAAGTACAGGGGGCTGAATTAAGACTTAAAAGTTCAGAGAATGATCTGAAAATTGCAAAAGGGGCAAGGTCGCCCAGGCTTTCATTGAATGGTAGCTGGGGTGCCAGATATTCTGATGCCTGGCATGAGTTTGATCCCTCTACCGGTTCATTTTCCAGTGATGTTACTCCTTTCTGGGATCAGATAGATAATAGCCGCAATTGGGGAGTA
This sequence comes from Bacteroidales bacterium, assembly GCA_029932855.1. Taxonomy (GTDB): domain Bacteria; phylum Bacteroidota; class Bacteroidia; order Bacteroidales; family VadinHA17; genus JAYEGO01. The sequence goes on from JAOZPG010000025.1 coordinate 15,241, forward strand.
AGCCTGGGAATGTCTATACCTATTTTTAATGGATGGATGGTTAATACCGGTATAAGTAATGCAAGAATAAATATTGAGAATTATCAGTATGAGTTGAAAAATACCCGGAATGTATTATATAAAGAAGTTCAACAGGCTTATGCAGACGCAGTTGCAGCTATAAAAAAATACCGGGCAAGCGAAACGGCCGTAATATCAATGAAGAAAGCATTCAGTTATACTGAGGATAAATTCAATGTTGGCCTGATAAATACAGTAGATTATAACACATCGAAGAACCAGCTTACACAGGCCCAGTCAGAGCTTCTGCAAGCAAAGTATGAGTATGTGTTTTATATTAATGTTCTTGAATTTTACAGGGGCAGACCTATAAATTTTTAAGTAAATAAAATCGTCAAATATTCTGGATATGAAGACAAATGAGCTATTAAAAATACTTGGCATTATTACAGTACTTCTGTTAATATTGGCTTTTGTTGGGAAAAAACTTGAATGGTTTGGAAAAGCAGAAACAGTTAAGGTGGCTGTTGAGACAGGGGAATTACGCACAATAGTGGAAACAATTAATGCTAACGGCAGGATAAATCCTGAAACAGAAGTCAGAATTACTCCTGAAATATCAGGTGAGATAATTCAATTATACATTAAGGAGGGGCAAAATATAGAAGCAGGGACACTGCTGGCAAAGATTAAGCCTGACATTTATATTTCGGCTCAAAACAGGGCTGAAGCTTCATTAAGTTCTGCCAAAGCCCGGTTGGCACAGGTTGAAGCCAGTTATGACCAGGCTAAATTATCATTTGACAGGAATAAAAAATTATGGGATCAGAAAACTATTTCAAGAGCTGAGTATGAGCAGGCTGATGCTTCTTATAAAATGGCCAGGGCAGATGTAGAGGCCGGCAAGGCATCGGTTAGAAGTGCCGAAGCTTCACTGAATGAAGCAAAGGAAAACCTTGTTAAGACTACTTTATATGCACCTATTGGCGGAACTATTTATAGTTTAAAGGTTGAGACAGGAGAAAAGGTGGTTGGGACGGCAATGATGACCGGAACTGAAATGATGAGGATTGCTGACCTTGACAGGATGGAGGTTGTTGTTGAGGTAAATGAGAATGATATTGTCAGGGTGAGTCTTTATGATACTGCTGTTGTTGAAGTGGATGCTTACCTCGATCATGAATTCAGGGGTGTAGTAACTGAGATAGCAAATTCTGCAACATCATCAGGAATGAATGTTGACCAGGTTACAAGCTTTAATGTTAAGATACTTCTTATCAGGGATTCTTATAAAGACCTAATAGACGAATCCCATAAAACGCCATTCAGACCGGGTATGTCGGCAACAGTTGAGATAATGACTGAGACACGGAACAATATCCTGTCTATCCCGATTCAGGCTGTAACAACCAGGGCTGACACTTCCGGTATTAATGAAGAAGATATGATATCTGCTGCTGACCGGGAAAGCAAAGAAGTGGTTTTTGTTGTTAGTGAAGATGAAGAAATGGCCTTAAGCAAAGAAGTTAAAACCGGGATCCAGGACAGGAATTATATAGAGATTTTATCTGGTATTCAGGAAAATGAGAAGGTTATTGTTTCTCCTTACAGTGCTATTTCAAAGAAACTGAGTGATAGTACACTTATTGAGATTGTTTCGAAAAAAGATCTTTTCAAAACGGATAAGAAATAAAGTATTTCTAATGGATCATGGCAAAAATTGTTCATATAGAAACTGCAACAAACACTTGTTCTGCAGCTCTTTCTTCCGGCGAGGAGTTGATATCATTCAGGGAAAGCCATATTGACAAATCACATGCAGGCTTATTAACTGTTTTTATAGGAGAGCTGTTTAAAGAGGCTGGTATTTCTCCTAAAGATATTGATGCAATATCTGTAAGCATGGGACCCGGATCATATACGGGTCTTAGAATTGGTGTTTCGGTAGCAAAGGGCATGGCTTATAGTCTTAATATACCCCTTATAGCAGTTGATACATTAAAAGCAATGACTCAGGGCTATTTAAAAAGAGATTTTGTGGATAATAATAAATCTTTTCTTTTATGTCCGATGATAGATGCCAGGAGAATGGAGGTATATCTTTCATTATTTGATCAGAAAATGCAAAGGATGAAGGAAACAGAGGCTGTTGTAATAGATAAAAATTCATTTTCTGAAGAACTGGAGGAAAACAAAATATTTTTCTTTGGTTCAGGTGCCCCAAAATGTAAAGCCATTATCAGTCATAATAATGCTGTATTTATTGAAGATTTTCAGAATTCAGCCAGAGATATGATAAGTCTTGCATACCGGCAGTTTAAAATAGAAGACTTTGTGGATGTCGCCTATTTTGAGCCCTATTACCTTAAAGATTTTATTGCTACAACTCCTAAGAATAAAATTTTAGGTTCTTATTAGTTTTTTCTACTTTTTATTTCTTTTTGGGGACTGTCATTATGAAAGAATATGTAGGTTTGGCATTATTAATGAAGTAGTTTGTGAGTAATTGATTCATGGACTAAAATGAATTGGACTTGAGAACAAACTGAAGTATTAAAAAATGTTACGATCAGCATATATAAGTGGACTGGTATTATTATTTGCATTCATGACCGGAGCTGGGGCATATTGCCAGGAAAGCAGGATGGCGGATTATCTGGGTGAATCACTTGAGTATTCTTTGTATTATAGTTTTATCAGGGCCGGTGAGGCAAAATTGAGTTTTGATAAGGATTCTTCCGGGATGTATCATATTAAGATGGATTCGAAAACAATTGGACTGGCTAATTCTCTTTACCATATACGTGATATTTATGAATGTATTATGGATCCGCAAACAGCTTATCCCTTACTGGCAATACGCAATGTAAGAGAAGGGCGTTACAGAGCGTATAATGAAGTTACTTTCGATCATTCTTCCAGGGAGGATTCAAGCATAGTTTACAGCCAGAAAAAAGGGATGCTTGTAGTGCCTAAGGATATATATGATATATTGTCGGGGTTTTACCTGCTTAGGAAAGAGTATTTAACAGATTCACTGCAGATAGGTGATACCATACTTATTGAAACATATTTTACAGATGAGGTATTTGACCTGAAAGTCAGGTATGTAGGTAAGGAAAAAATAAAAACCGAATATGGAAAGATTAATTGCCTGAAATTTAATCCTGTTACAGAAGTTGGAAGGGCCTTTAAAACACAGAATGATATGTCAATATGGTTTAGTGATGATAAGAACCATCTGCCTGTAAAGGTTTGGCTGGATCTCAGGTTTGGCTCAGTAAGAGTTGATCTGATTGGTTTTAAAGGCCTTAAGTATGAGCATAGGCTCAGCCTTGATAAATAAAGTTCAACAGGATTCTTATAATAAGAAGCTTTCTGTTATTTTTGTATTTTAGAAACCGGCAGATTAATAAATAATTATGGCTTCAACAGCAGATTTTAGAAATGGATTGTGTATTGAATTTAATAATGATCTGTTCACAATAGTACAATTTCAACATGTGAAACCTGGAAAGGGACCGGCCTTTGTAAGGACAAAACTTAAGAGCATTAAAACGGGCAAAGTAATTGATAATACTTTTTCGGCAGGACATAAGGTTACAGTTGCCCGAATAGAAAGACGAACATACCAGTTCCTTTATAAGGATGATATAGGGTTTCATTTTATGCATAATGAAACATTTGAACAGATAAATCTTCCTGAAGATCTGATGCCCTCAGCGGGTTTTATGAAAGAAGGTCAGGAAGTGGAGATAGTATTCCATGCCGAAACAGAAACAGCTCTTTCATGCGATCTGCCAGCCTTTGTTACGCTCGAGGTTACTTATACTGAACCGGGAGTTAAGGGTGATACGACATCTACTACAGCCCTTAAAGTTGCCGAACTTGAAACAGGTGCAAAATTAAATGTTCCTTTATTTGTAAATACAGGGGATTTAATAAAAGTAGATACAAGAGATAATTCATATTCTGAACGAGTGAAGAAATAGAATACCTCTTTTATGACGGATAAAGCATCTATTAAGAGATTAAAGCTTACCAGGTTTAAACTTGATTCCCTGTTAAATATTACTCAGGCGATTAATGAGAACCTGTCGGCTGACGAACTTTTAAATAAAGCTGAATATATACTCCGTAAGGAGTTGAATATTGGGAAACTTGTAATTTTCAAGAAGTCTGACAACTGGGAATGCGTACTTGAATCGGGTTGCCCCGAAGGTAGTTGTGCAAATATCAATGTAGAGGAAGTATTGCTGCCCCACACAGAAATTACTTTTATTACTTCATCTTATGAGGATAGCCTGAAAGGTTTTGATATTATAATTCCCGTATATAACAATAATTCTCCCCTGGCATTTGTAATAATTGGTGATATTGACGAAGAAGGTGAGGGCGTGAGTCCGGTTATCAAGCACCTGAATTTCATACAGACTCTTTCTAATATAGTTATGGTTGCCATTGAGAATATAAGGCTTTTTGAAGATAGCCTTAAGCAGGAGGCACTGAAAAAGGAGCTTGAACTCGCATCTCATATGCAGGCAATGCTTATACCTGACAATAAGGCACTTCCGCAGAATGATCAATTTAAAGTCTCGGGCTTTTACCAGCCACATTATGAAGTTGGAGGAGATTATTATGATTGCATAGATCTTGGGAAACACCAGCTGGGATTTTGTATGGCCGATGTATCCGGGAAGGGAATATCTGCTGCTTTACTTATGGCTAATTTCCAGGCTTCATTAAGATCATTGTTCACCAGTGAGATATTACTGGATGAGCTTGTTCGTAAGCTTAACACCCGCGTAATTGATTCGGTTCATGGAGAGAAGTTCATTACCATTTTTATTGGAAAATATAATACAGAAACACATATATTGGAATATATCAATGCTGCCCATAATCCTCCTGTGTTTTTTGAACTTGATTCCGGTAATATTATTAAATTTAACAGTAGCTGTGTTGGGATTGGTATGCTTGATGAGATACCAAAGATAGATGTTGGCTCATATCAGCTTACTGGAAACTCGAAGATTATTTGTTATACTGACGGTTTATCTGAGTTACCTGATGAAAATGATAAAGAAATTGGGACCAGTGCCATTGAAGAGAATATAAAAAACACGAAAAGCATAGCATCCAATATTAAATCACTTATAGCAAGTCTTGAAATAAACAGTGATAACGATAAGTTGTTTGATGACGTTTCTATACTGGGACTGGAATTCCTGGTTTAAATAAATCATTTGCCATCATTTTATTCTCTAGGGGCTTCTTGCTTTAATGCCTTTTCATTATTATGGAATACATCCAAGGCAACTATTATAGCCATAAAGCCCCAAAACAGGGCTGATGCTTTATCTGTATCCAGGAAATTATTTAATAAACCATGAACAGCATAGCTTGTAAGTCCCAGGCTGACAGACAGAGCCAGCCAGTTATTTTCTGAAGTACTTTTAATATAGAACCTGAAGCCGGTATATAAAGCAAGGTAAATAATGAGTATAATAGAAAAAGCTCCCGGGATGCCTGTTTCAGCCAGAGGCCCCAGGTACTCACTGTGAGCATTTCCCCAATCAGCGAAATTTGTACTTATAATGGTACGGTTTGCAGAATTCTGCCATCCTGCGTACTGGAACATATAGGTGCCGGGGCCCCAGCCAAACAGGGGCTTTTGTTCAAACATGTCAAGAGCGGCTTCCCACCTGTTTATCCTTTCAAGGTTTGATGCATCTGAAGAAATATTGGAAATAGATTGTATATGTTTGGCAATATTTGTTGATGAATCTTGTCTGTTTTTTTCAAGCTTCATAATAATTGTTGACCATGAACTAATAACAACGATTAGGATTAATGCGCTGGTTAGAAGCAATATAACAGGTTTAATTTTAAGTTTTACAAGAATGAATACCCCAATAGCTGCTATACTGCTTAACCATGCTGCTCTTGAATAGGAAAATGCAAGTCCTGTTAAAAAAAGTAGCACGGCAAGCCATATTAGATACTTATTATTTCCCTTATAGTTGCCGGCAGGAATAAATCCAATCATAGCCATGAGTATCATTGCTATTACAGCGCCATATGAAGTGTGATCATTAAAAAAGGGAGTTGAAGCTATATGTGCGGCCGGCTGATTAAATAATCCTTCCCCTGCCAGCCTGACCATGGCATAAATGATAATTATTGATAATCCGAGAGAGAATAAAAACAAGAATCTGTTCATATTTTCTTTCTTTTTGAACAATACAACTGCCAGGAAGTAAAAACTTGTAATGAACCACAGCCTTGATATAAGAAACTTTACTGAAACAAGTGGCATGGTACTGCTAAGCGTTGTAATAAATATCCATCCTATATGGAAGAAAATAGCCAGACTGAGAGGATGTTTCAAAATGGCTTTTGGATACTTAGCCTCAAGAAAGAATTTTAACCAGAAAATGAGTGTAAGAAGAATCATTATTGGTTCAGTCGGCAGGTAGAGATTAAAGTCAAGTCCGGGTACAAGTTCTTTTAGCTGTAAAGACATAGGTACCAGGAATACCAGGACCAAGAAACTTAGTTCAAGAGAGTAAAAACTTAGCCATGCAAAAAAAAGCAAAACAGGGAAAATACTAAAGTAATAAATCCCGAAATAAAGGAAGAAACTGTTGCTTACAATGAAGAGGAGGCTAATATAAAAAAGCCATCTGAGGTTCTTATCTTCCAGGAACTTTTTTCCCAATAATCCCATTTAGATCTGGTCTTTCTTAATAGTTTCTATGATGATCATACCAAAAAGACTGAATAAAAGGGCAGAGAAAACAGAGATAATAACTATCAGGCTTTTCTTGGGATAAGTTTTCTTTTCAGCTTTTTCAGCTTTGTTTACAATAAAAGTATGGGGAAGGTTTAATTGTGCATCTACCCTGGATCTTGTATATTTATCCTTAAGCAGGCTCAGGCGTTCACTTTCATCTTCAAGGAATTCTTTTAAAAATAAAAAACTGCCACCATATTTACCCAATATCTCTATTCGTTTTTCAAGTTTGTCGGCCAGCTCTGTATTCCCTTTGGTTTGTGCTATTAACCAGGCTTCATTTAATCCGACAGATTGGGTTTCGACATTGTATATCCCCATTTCTCCAAGCCTTGTAAGAGAGTCTTCGATTGCTTTTATTTCATCCTGTAACTGCTCATATTCTTTAGAGACTATTTTATAAGCTTCTTTTGCCCTTTTCTTTTGCATCCGGTTCATGGTGGAATCGAGAAGCATAGCTATTTCATTTGCCATATCAGCAGCGATCTGTGGGTCCTCATCAAGCACGCTGATATTTATAGACATATATTCGGTTTTCCTGAAGCTGACATTGCTTTTAAATTTTTTATTCAGCTGTGTATACCTGTATTTAGCATCATCTTTAATGCCATAATGTTCAAATAGATTATACTTTAGTACAAGTTGTTGTTTTATCTCCTCAGACCTCAGGATTTGCAATAGTTGCTCAGTTTCTTCTTCTTCTCCAAAGGATAATACACCTGATCGCTGATTATCACTGGTTGTGGAAACCAAAGCTTGTGATACAGAGATCCCTGAAGCCGGAAACATTACAACTGAAGACTTGAATTTGGGTGTTATAGTCAGGGAAACGGCAGTTGATATAATGGCCGCAATTATTCCAATAATTATTAGAGGTTTTCTTCTGGCATACAAATATAGGATCAGGTTTGTTGAATTTAGACTGAAATCGTCCTTTTGCTTTTTTTCCATGTTAGGGATTTATTTAGAGATAAATAAGTTCAATTATGCTGATATTTCAGAAACGTCTTATTCCTGCCAATATTATAAGCTTGAGGAGAAAAATTTCAGCTTATATTCTTATTTGATAACAATGAGAAAATAGTTCTTTTTGCCTTTTTGGATCAATATATATTTGTTGTTTAACAGGAAGCTGTTATTAATTAATAATTCCAGGTCCATTATTTTTTCCTTATTAATATTCAGACCTCCCCCGCTTACCAGCCTTTTCAGCTCTCCTCTCGAAGGGAAAATTCCGGTTTTTTCTGTCAGAAGTTCAATAAGGGGAATGCCATTATTAATAGTTTCAGATGTTAATTCAAATTGAGGGACCCCTTCAAATACTGCAAGAAAAGTATTTTCATCTATCTTTCTCAGCGACTCGGTTGTTCCCTTTCCAAATAATATTCCGGATGCTTCTTTCGAAGCTTCCAGCTCCTTAATGCCGTGAGTAAGAATAGTAACCTCGTCAGCAAGTTTTTTTTGCAGAAGCCTTTGGTGAGGGGCTTCCCTGTGGAGGGATATCAGCTCTTCAATTTCTTTTCTTGGCAGTACGGTGAATATTTTAATATATTTTTCGGCATCCTCATCTGACACATTCAGCCAGAACTGGTAAAACTTATATGGAGATGTTTTTGTTCCGTCAAGCCATATATTCCCTGATTCTGTTTTTCCGAATTTTGTCCCGTCAGATTTGGTTATAAGAGGGCATGTAAGAGCATAAGCCTCACCCGATGCCTTTCTTCTTATTAGCTCGGTTCCGGTTACAATGTTTCCCCATTGGTCAGACCCTCCCATTTGTAATTTACAATCGTAGGTTTTAAAAAGATGAAGGAAATCCGTTCCCTGTACAAGCTGGTACGAAAACTCGGTAAAAGACATTCCTTCCTTTGATTCAGATCCAATCCTGTTTTTTACAGAATCTTTTGCCATCATATAATTTACGGTAATATGTTTTCCAATATCACGAATGAAATCCAGAAAGCTGAATTCTTTCATCCAGTCGTAATTGTTTACCAGCACCGCATCGTTTGGTTTTTCTGAATTAAAATCAAGGAAATTAGACAGTTGTTTCTTAATAGCTTCCTGGTTATGGCGAAGGGTTTTTTCATCAAGCAGGTTTCTTTCCTGGGATTTCCCGGAAGGGTCACCAATCATGCCAGTGGCGCCTCCGACAAGCACGACAGGCTTGTGTCCGGCCAGCTGGAAGAATTTAAGTAGCATAATACCGGCCAGATTCCCTATATGCAGTGAGTTGGCTGAAGGATCAAAACCAATATATCCTATACCCATATTATTATTAAGGTAGTCTTCTGTACCGGGCATGATATCATGTATCATACCCCTCCATTTCAATTCTTCAACAAAATTCATAGCCATATTCTGATTTTTGGACAACCCGATTTTAATTTTTTATGCAAATATACATTAACTGCATAAAAAAAATTCATACTGAGGCTCCCTCTGACCTATTAAATTAATAAATTATCAGAGGAAAGATAGTAAATAATGTGCCTTAGCACACTTTCGGGTAATTGAAAGAGGAAAGAACATTTGTTTCATTTTCTTTTTGAAACTAGTAGTAAACAATATAAGCTATTCGAATTAACAAATGTTTCAAAAATGTGTTAAATCGCCAATAACTCGTCCCCAATAATTTAATTTCAAGCTATTCGACAATCAATTTGGAACTATGGTGAATCTTATCAGAATCAATTAAGAGTAAATATAGACCTTTTGGCAAATCCAATTGAATACTGTGCTGATCAGATGAAAGTATTTTGCTAATTAATTTTTCACCTGTAACAGAGAATATAGTCACTTTTGAAACCTGCTCTTTTTCAAGGATAGTAATATTTAGGAGTCCGTTTTTTAAGGGATTAGGATATATCCGAATATTTTTATCACTTATGTTAGAGTTTACAGAAGAGGCACTTGAAACAATGAGTTCTTTAACTACCGGTTCGGCCGCTTTAATAGAATCATTTCCGGATTGAGATGCTGTAATATTGGCTGCTCCTGCTCCTGCGATATGTATCATATTGTTTATTATGCTAGCAACCGATTCATTATCACTAGAATAAGTAATATCCAAATTTCGATTAGATCTGGCACCCGGATCAAAATCCGCATCTCCAACATTTTTTTCGGGCAAGTCACTAAAGCTGATTTCCTGACTGTATTTCACATAAAAACTAAGTAAATTTTCTGAAGAAGTATCCGGCACATAAGCCTGGCCGTCACTTTTGCTGTAATATTCAAAAACCCTGGCTGTATATTTTTCCCCTAATTGCAGATTTGAAATATTTACGCTTGTATCTGTACTATTATATACACAATACCATCCGGATGAATCAATTTCATTTCCGTTACCAAAAACTGTGTCAGCAATGTAGTATGAATCATTTTCCGGGAGGTCTTCTGTAACATCACCAAGCCTAAGGAAAACACTTCTTTTATCTCCACTTCCTTTATTCCAGCTAATTATTGCAGATGTATCGGTATAGGAGGACAAAGACAAATCATATGCCTGGGATGCCGAAAATAAAGTATAAAGACGAGGTATTGGTAATAGATAGTATTCCAACCCAGTGTCATCATTCTTTCGAATTTGAAATTTATATGTTTGAAGATCACTAATATTACTTGTAGGTCTGAAACAATATTCAGTTTCAGAAAAAGATTCGGAATTTAGGGTTTCTGTAAACAGTTCACTGCTATCAATAAGGAATCCCCCCTGAAAAGTCCCATTATTTCCCACATAATTGATATTAGTCGGGGTACTGTCATTAATAAAACTTGAGTTAAAAAGTTGAAAGTCATTAGTGTCAGACCGGTTTATTGGTTCCCAGGTAATTTCATCTTTTGAATAATAAAACCGGACTATTTGTGTATTATTTATTGGACCGCCCTGATTAAATTTTTCAATACGAAGCCGTAAAACAGAATCGCCCCGAAGACTTAAGGATTTATCAAGCCCTGCAATGAAACTTGCCGTTGAGTCACTTCCATTATCTGCCCGCCATCTCCAGTGCCCTTGTTTAGTATTAGACCAGGATTGTATTGGGATTGTCAGGATTAGAATAAGTAAGAATATGTTTTTCATGTCATGTTTAATTATAAACCCGAAGATGATTTCTAAATAGAAAAACAAAACTAATTAAACACTGTAGGAGGAAAAATGTTTAATAGCATACTTGTGGCATATTTTTTTAAAAAAGAGACTTAAGACTTATTTCAGTATTCAGAATAAAACTTAAATCTGATTTTTTATGTTCAATAATTTTTCCATTGGCGTCAATAAACCCCGAGATACCCATATTGCTATTTATAATTATAGGAATATGGTTTTCCAGTGCCCGGAAACGGGTAAGATAAAAATGATGTTGAACTACCTGAGTGCCTGCAAACCAGCCATCATTACTCATTACAATAAGCAGCTCAATTCCATCTTTTTTTAATTTTCGGGTAGCCGCTGGAAGCAGAGATTCATTACAGATCAGGACACCAAATTTCCCTTTAGGTATTTGAAAAATATTTCTATGATTACCAGCTAATACATTATCCATCAATCCCTCTGCCAAAAAAGAAAGTTTTGTTTTACTTATGCCTGGGAACAATGGTTTCTCTAAAGCATTTAAAAGATCAATTTTATCATATTGTTCTGTAAAATTACCATTCCCGTCAAACAGTAAAGCTGAATTATAAACAGTTCCTTTTCCCGTACCCTTTTGTAGCATTCCGATTAGTTGATAAGAATTTGTTGGAGCAGAAAATATTTTTTCAAGGAAAGGATCATCTTCACTATAGGGCCAGGGAATAGCCGTTTCGCTCCAGACAATCAAATCAGGCATGTGTTTAATGGCTTCTGTGTTAAGAGTAAAAAATATGTTTACCAGGGAGTCGCCTGTTTGATCATTCCAGCGAATATCAGCCGCAATATTTTCTGAGAGTAAAGCTACTTTTATGGTTTCATTTCCTGTCTGTGATTGTTTGTTGTTGGTTAATAAAGCACTAATAGAAATATTAAGCAGGAATAAACAAATTGCTACAAATAAAAAAAAGCGTCTTTTTTTTATAAGAGAATATCCCAGAAAGAAATTAACCAGGACCAGTATAGCAGAAAGAAAATAAATACTACCAAGGGAAACTATCCCAATTAATGGAAACACTTTTGCCTGACTGATAGCAATAGGATAGCTAAACCAGGGGAAAGAATTGCCGAAGGCCTTGTCTTTTAGTAATTCTATGCCAATCCAGATAAATGTCCCTGTAAGAATATTGACGAATGATTTTTTTGAAATATTATGAGATATGAAAGAGACAAGCCATGAAAATAGGGTGAGCTGTATTGCCGCATAGAAAATTGATATTAAGAAAAGAAAAAATACAGATATTGGATGTACTTCTCCCATATAGGAAGAAGTAACTTTTGCCATCCAAAAATACATTATTACAGCCTGGACCAATCCGGCAAGAAAACCAAATTTAAAAGCCCTGGAAGGGGGTTCGGAAAGAATTACAAATAGGAGCGGGACAAGGGCAACCCAGGCAATGGGAGAAAACATATAATAATAAGAAACTCCCAATAACAGGCCGGAAACTATACTATAAATAATTTTCCATCTGTATGAATTTCTTTTGTCTGACATTTATTTTATAGTTACAGGAATTTCTATTTGAATTTTCCAGCTCAAAAGTATTCTACAAGATAGTTTTATGAATTCGAAAATATTGCAATCAGATAAAGATATTAGAGTTACTAAATTATTGAAATAAAATAGAAAATAGTAATACCTGAGAAAATTAGCAAAGCTAAATCTTAGTACTCTTAATGTTTTCGAAACTATCTTTTATCCTTGGTATTTTGATGGTTTTCAGGTCGATTCTTTGAAAAAGAAAAGGGAATAACTCTGCCACAGGTTGATAAAACATTGAGTTTTCAATTTTATCCCGGGGAAGAAATTGAGCTTTTTCATTTATTGAATTCAGTAAGAAAATGATAATGCTTATTATAAAAGCAGTCTTCAGAATACCAAATATTGCACCGGATATACGATTTACCAGTCCCAGGGCTACTGCTTTGATAAGTTTATCCATAACGCCAGCCAGGAAATGAACAGCAATTACAATTACAACAAAAGTAATTGCAAATGATATTATCGGCAGGTACCTGCCGGAAAGCTCGAAATGTTCAATAAGCAGATCAGAGGTGTAATCTGAGAAATGTATTGCTCCGAATATTCCGAGTATTAAAGCTGCAAGAGACGCCACTTCATGTACAAGGCCATTTTTAAATCCTTTAAAAAGGCCCCATGCAAGCAGGATAAGAAGAACCAGGTCAATGATATTCATAATTCAAACAAATATTTTAACATATATGATATGCTTTATTAAAGATAATCTTAATTATACTAATACATAATATAATAACTACCTGAGCCACCAAATCGCGGGTTAACAACATTGTTGAATATTGAGCCAAATGTATAGGAGATTGAAAAATGGAAGAAATAGTTGAAACTGGTTGCCAGCTCTCTTCTTCGTAAAAGGATCTCATCATCTGTGGCAATCCCTTTAGGAAGGTTTATCTGGTCGTGAATAAGAGAGGCACCTCCCCCCAGGCTGAATTGCAAGCCTTTTGTTATTCTTACATTCATGGATGTAAAAAGATTCAGGTTATTTATTGACCAGTCGTGGAAATAATTTTTCCAGCTAAGTGATGTGGAAACAGAACCCCATTTTTGCTTTATCTCAAATGCCATTTCCAGTCGTTGAACCCATAAGAACTCTTCTGTTTTATTGTAAATGGTAGTATCTGTATATCTGTTAAATTCAACTCCAGGCATATAGAGTATCCTAAGCTGTTTACGTGTTGATTCTGAGTAGGGAAAGATATCATATTCTATTCCGGGTGCAAGTGTTAGGTTAATATCATAATTTCTGTAGGTTGATGAGTTAATTTCAAATTCTCCGCCTGTAGACCAATGGTTACCCATGCTTTTTACTATCAGACCGTCAATTGATTCGGAATGCCTGTTGTCTTTTAATATACCTTCGGAGGTTTCATAGCTGGAATGGTTTTTTGAATAATCAATGTCGAATTCATATTTCCATTCGCTGGTAATTCGGGTAGCTGATATTGAACTGGAAAAATTACTTCTCTGGTAACTCTGTTCACCACTTGCGTAACCCCCTAACTTGGTTTTAAAGATCCAGCTGTTCCATTTATCTTCTTTAACTTCTTCATTATTCCGGATCGAATAGCTTATATTGATTTGTTTTGCCAATGGGGTTCTGGCTACGTATTTCATAAGCCCCAGTTTCAATGATCTTGTCTGTCCTTGCCTTTTTTCATCTCTTGTATTATTAGAATTACTAATAAAAGTGAGAGTATCATTAATCCCTTTAAATTCCTGCTGGCCAAGAAAATGGAAAGTATATTCGGTCCCTCCTGAGCCTGTCCTTTGAGAGGTAACCATTACATGTACCTGGGCTTCCTTGCGGTCTCTGACATAATTTACGAATTGTACTTCCTGACGGGTATAATCTTCATCACAGAATGCACAATCGAAAAAGATTTTTAAAGCGTCTTTACGATTTATTGTTGTGTCACCATCTTTCTGTGAAAATGCAGGCAGAATAGAAATTCCCAGTATTATGTTAAGGAGAATATTTTTCATTGATTTGAAGTTATTTTTATAAGCAGATCTTAGCTGTTGCAAATATATATATTTTGGCTTCCTGTACAAATCATGGCTGGGATGGGGGTTTCATTATAAAAACTTTCTGTATTTTGCGAAAAAGTATTTACTAAATAGTCAGGCTATGAATAATACCGGAAATGAAGAATATATGAATAGATCGGTATCCACGGTTTTAAGGATAGGGTTTGTAGCTTTACTTATAGTCTTGAGTTACTGGATACTTAAACCTTTCCTTATACCTGTGTTATGGGGCATTATTGTTGCCACGGGGATATATCCTGTTCATGTGAAATTGTCTGCTGTTTTTGGAGACAGAAAAAAATTATCAGCGATAGTATTAACATTGCTGGCGATAGCATTATTGGTTGTTCCTTCAATTTTCTTTACAAATTCAACCATTGACACTGTTAAGGAACTTGTAGCCGATATTGAGGCGGGGACGCTGGCAATCCCTCCTCCACCCTCAAATGTTGCTGAATGGCCTCTGGTCGGGGGATCGGTTTACAGTATATGGGAGACCTCTTATGAAAATATTGAGTCTCTGCTTATCAGGTTTGAGCCTCAGTTAAAAACTTATGTTCCCCGGCTTCTTACATCAGCTGCCAATCTTGGGGGAGCTATACTCTTATTTCTGATTTCTTTGATTATTTCAGGGGCTTTACTAATAAATGCAGAGGCAGCAGAAAAAGTTGCTATTTCAGTTTTTAAGGGTCTTGCCGGTGAAAGGGGAGAGGAATTTGTTTCCCTGGGAGGGAAAACAATCAGGAGTGTTGTTCAGGGAGTGCTTGGAGTGGCATTGTTACAAACATTTTTTCTGAGTGTTGGTCTGTTTGTTATTGGTTTTCCTGCTGCTGGTGTGATTTCACTTATCATACTTATTGCTTCGATTATTCAACTCCCTACAGCCTTGATTACAATTCCTGTTATAATCTATACTTTTAGTTTTGCTGATACTACACCTGCTATTTTATTTCTTATATGGACTGTTATCTGGAGTCTTTCAGATAATGTATTAAAACCAATCCTGTTTGGGAAGGGAGTGAATATTCCCATGCTGATTGTTTTGCTGGGAGCAATTGGAGGAATGATGTTCGGAGGAATAATTGGGCTGTTTGTAGGACCAGTAATTCTTGCTTTTGCATATAAGATATTTGGAGCAATGCTTGAGATATAAAGCTATAAACTACTGTGCTTTAATATTTTTTAAAAATGAAAATTATAATACTTTGTACAGGAAACAGTTGTCGTTCACAGATGGCAGAAGCTTTTCTGAAGTTATATGACAAAAATTTAGAGGTGAATAGTGCCGGTACCGAACCCTCTGAAAAAGTACATCCAAAAGCAATTAAGGTAATGGCAGAGGCTGGGATTGATATTAGTGGCAATTCCACTAAACCGGCAGATGAATTCGTTTCCCGCTCATTTGATTATGTAATTACAGTTTGTGATAATGCAAGGGAGCATTGCCCGGTATTTACAGGTGAGGTTAAACATAGTTTACATATCCGCTTTGATGATCCTGCAGAAGCCACAGGTACAGAAGAGGAAATTTATGCTGAGTACAGAAGAATAAGAGATGAGATAAGGGAAAGTTTTTATGCTCTTTATCATGAGATAATTAAGAAATAGGATATGATTATTAGTGATAATGTATCCGCCCCTGGCCAGGTTAAAGTATGGGGAACTGAAGAATATTTTATTAATTAGTTTTATGCTCTCAGAAGCATTTAGCCAGAGTGGCAAACAAGATAGTTGTAATGATTAAGACAATTTTATTAATTGGAACGGGAGGGTTTGTGGGAAGTGTGGCAAGGTATTTTGTTTCAAAATTAAACCTGTATATCGATTTTTTTTCTATTCCCGTGGGGACTTTGATAGTTAATATTCTGGGTAGTTTTTTAATAGGATTCTTAGTAGGAATTTCTGAGAAAAGTCCCATTCTTGATGCCGACATGAGATTATTTCTGATGGTTGGATTATGTGGCGGATTTACAACATTTTCAACATTTACCAGTGAGAACCTGTCCCTGATGCATCACGGTCAGATTTTAGCAGTTTTCTTATATGCCGGACTGAGTATTTTCTTAGGATTTATAGCAGTATTCCTGGGTTTCAGTACATCAAATCTATTATAGTATGGAAACAAAAGACAATTGTGTATTAAAGATATATGCCAGTACCACTGACAGGATAGGATCGAAATTACTTTACGAGTATATTGTTAAGCTTGCTAAGGAGAATGGAATTTCAGGAGTAACGGTTTATCGGGGTATTATGGGCTATGGCCAGAGCAGTAAACATATAAACTCTTCAAAGTTTTGGGAACTGACAGAAAAGCTTCCCGTTATGATAGAAATGATAGATAAGAAAGACATTCTGGAGAATTTTTACGATCAGATTGAGCCCGAATTATTAAAAATGTCTAAAGGTTGCCTTGTATCAATTGAGGCAATACAAATTAAGTTGCTGAAGTCGGGAGAAAAGTAAAAAGGTTTTCCTTATAATGAAAGACTTTCGTACTCTTGCTTCATTATTTTTTACAACATGATAAGTCATGATGGAGGAATATGTTTTGTTTTCCGAATTGCTAATTTAAGTAAATACTATATAGTTAAATATTAAACCAACTATAGCAATTCCTGTTGCAACTACAAGCACAAATATCCCTATCAGTTGCCATTTCAAGACTTTCTTAAGAATAATGATCTCGGGCAGCGACAGTGCAATAACAGACATCATAAATGCAAGTGCTGTTCCAAGGCTTACTCCTTTTTCGATAAGGACGCTTACAATAGGGATTATCCCTGCTGCATTTGAATATAAAGGGATACCTGTAAGAATGGCAAGGGGGACTGAATACCAGTTTTGGCTGCCAAGTGCTCCAGCAAGATATTCATCAGGCACAAAACCATGTGCTCCTGCTCCAACAGCGATCCCAAGAAGAATATAAATCCAGATCTTCCCGACAATCTCTTTCACTACCACTCCACCTGCCGAAATTCTTTGATTAATAGTCATGGATTCCTCTTTTTCAAGGCCTTGTTTTGCCTGAGTTTTAAAGACCCAGTCAGCCACATATTTATTTAGATTAAGCTTTTCAAGAATAAATCCTGCCAGTATAGCAATCGTTAATCCGGTTATAACATAAATCACTGCAACTTTCCATCCAAATAATCCAATGAGCAGTACCACTGCAACTTCATTGATCATTGGAGCGGCAATAAGAAATGAGAAGGTGACGCCCAGTGGGATTCCTGCCTCTACAAAGCCTAAGAACAGGGGAATGGCCGAGCAAGAACAAAAGGGTGTTACAATTCCCAGTAAGGAAGCCATAACATTCCCTGTGAAAAGCGACTTTCCCTCAAGTGCTTTGCGTGTTTTCTCAGGCGAAAAATATGTTCTGATTATCCCTACAATAAAAATGATTAAGGTCAGCAGCAATAGTACTTTTGGCACTTCATAACAAAAGAAACGAATCGATTTTGTTAAATGTGTTTCATCTGTCATCTTAAACAACTTAAAAACAATAAAGTCTGAAATTTCCTGCAGATTAGTATAGATGATAATCCAGATGGGGATCAGGAGAATCACAGCTACTATTTTATTTTTTATGCTATTCATCCGGCTAAATAGTTCGTGTACTTACTTCCATAATTAATAGAGTTGATTTATATCCGGGCTGTAACAGATAAGTGTCTGGCTGAAACTAAGGGTTGCTACCGGGCTCATAGATTATTAGTCAATAATTTTTTCAAATCAGCAATTTTTGGAATCTGTCCGGATATTACTACTTTTTCGTTTATTACCAGGGCAGGAGTACGCATAACTGCGTATTCCATGATCTTCCGGATGTCTTCAACCTTTTCTACCCTTGCATCTATTTTCAATTCACCCAGGGCTTTTGTTGTAAGCCTGAAAAGTGCTTTACATCTGGCACAGCCAGTGCCTAAAATTTTTATTTTCATAGCGTATGTTTTTTATTATTTTTATTCGTTATTCGCAAAACTACGAACTAATTATATAAATTTTTTTAACTATCCAGTAATTCATTAAAAAGATTCCGGGCCAGTTTCCAGTTTTCCTGGTTCAGGCAATACCGGATTTTTGGTGCTTCAATCTCACCCTGTATTAATCCTGCATCTCTTAGTTCCTTCAAATGTTGTGAAAGAGTAGATTTTGCAATTGGAAGCATATCTGTCAGGTCGCCGCTATAACAGCACATTTGCTTTGAAAGCAACTCAAGAACGTACATACGTATAGGATGGCCCATTGCTTTAGCAAAGCGTGCAAGTATCTTTTGATTTTCTGATATTACTTTTTCGGACTTCATGTCATTCGTCAATTACCGAACAAAGATATACTAAGTTTTTATTTGCTGCAACTTTTTATATAAAGTAAAAAAACTGCTTAAAATTAAGGTTTTAAGCAGTTAAAAAAATCATGAGATTTGTATTGGTAGCTCCACCAGGAATCGAACCTGGATCTACGGTTTAGGAAACCGCTATTCTAT
>JAOZPG010000026.1 GCA_029932855.1 Bacteroidales bacterium
AAGCCGGAGTTACATACTGACCATACTTCTCACAACCACACTCAATTCCCGGTCGTTGTGCAAAAAGTGTAATAGTATTGAGGATAAATAAAAATATGGATATGAAAACTACTTCTACAGACATAAATGTTTTTTCTCTCATTATTTATATTTTAATAAATGATACACTATTAATACCTAATTCCCTGGAAAAGTGGAAATAAAAAGCTTATTCCAGCTTTATAAATCTTGCCTTATAGATAGTTTTGTTTCCCGACAATGAAATTATATATATGCCACCCGGCAGATCATCTATTCCGATACTAAATTCCTGGCAGGAATCATACACATGCATTTTTTTGTTACGCAGTGTTTCTCCGGTTATTGAATTTATTTTTAGGATATATTCATCAGCCGGCATATTGTTATTAAATTGTAGCATGATATGCTTGGTTGCAGGGTTAGGATAAACATAGATAAGGCTGTTTTCAGTTAAGGAAGTTAAACCTGTAACATTTTCAATTTCAATTGTGATTATTTTGTTTTGAGCAACTGCTGAAATAGTGTATTCCTGGTTTTCCTTATCAATAATCAGGCTATCGTTTGCTTCATCCATTGTAAATCCCACATAATCAGCCACAAAACAATAGCTACCAATTGGTAAATTCTCAAAATAAAATTCACCGCTTGAGCTTGTAAGGTCGAAGTCGAAGATATTACCACTTTGATCAATGAGGTAAACACTTGTTTCCCCAACTGGTGTTCCTTTACCATTGTATTCACCATAGGTCAGGGTACTACCTGATTTGCTTCCATCCTCTTCCATAAAAGTTCCTGAAATATCGCTATTTCCATTTGGAGGAGGAGGAGCCTGAATCAAAGTGATTTCAAGTCCGGATGTGTCTTTATCCAGGTTGAAAAAGTCGGCTTCCGAATACAGCGGTTTATTCCCCAGATAAGTCATTAAATATCCTGGATATTGAGAAGTGTCAGGGTTGAACCTCAGGGTTACAGTACCCTGTGGTATATCAATAAAGATGAAAGAGTTTGAACTCTCCAGTGGTTTCCACCACATAGAGATATTGCCATTATTCTGGTCAGGCTCATAAACAAAGATAGTTCCTGCATTTACCGGTGCATTATTATCAGTCACTACCTCGCCTTCAATTGTATAGGAAGAAGCGATTCCTGTTCCGGTTAATGTTCTCGTCAGGTCAAGATCGTTTGTAAATATTCTGAGTGTCGAGGTTTTATCTCCTACAGAGCCTGGTTTAAAGACGAAGTTGAACTGTACAGAATCATTTTTTCCAATAATAAAAGGTGTAGCAGGAAGGTTTGAATAATAAAAATCAGTAGCATCATCCCCCTGAATGACAACCGATTGTATAACCAAGTTTGTATTTCCTATGTTCTTTAAAGTATAAACACTTATAGCGGAGTCCCCTACTGAAACATTTCCAAATGTAAGTGAACCGTAATCCCATATCATTGATGCCAATCCCTCTCCTTCCAGTATTACAGCTTCAGTTGGATTGAATGGATCATTTGATTCAATCCATAGCAAGGCTTCTTTTTCACCAAGGGACTGAGGGTTAAAAACTACATTCACGGAACAAGTGTCGTCCGGGTTCAGATCACTGCAGGTGTTGTTTGTTATTGTAAAATGTATCGAATCCCTCCAGACCACTGAAATGTCATTGATATGCAGAATTGTATCACCCCGATTTTTAATAATCACTTGCCTGGCTTCTGTGGTATCATCCACTGCCCGTATAAGAAAATCAAGGGTGTGCGGAGTAACATGAATTTCAGGTTTCAAAACGGGCAGGGCTGCAGGACCGCCAGGCTCAATAACAGAGCCATTCATTGTTATGTCTTCGTCCCCTCTTAAACCATCAACAAAATGCAAAGTAATTATATTCTGGTTTATTTCCGCCCCGGTTTGGCCATCATACATGAATTTATACCAATGAGGGATCAGGCTATCCGGTGTAAGACCATATTTATAATAACCGTCAACAGATACTCCATTATGTAAGATAAGTGATACTGTAACTGAATCACCCGGACCAAGACCATCAATTGAGAATTCAAAAAATCCAAAGGGAAAATCAGTGCTGTCCGGGGCATCTGTTGGTGAAGGATTTTCCACCACATTAATTGATGAAAACTCTGTGCTACCTGGAATAACCAGGGAAACATAAGCCTTTCCATCAAAAGAATGCATAGAAACAACGGTATCTTGCTGATAGTCGGGTATGCCGTCCGAATTTCCATCAAAACTGCTATTATTACCATCGGGTCCTTTTTCCTGGGTATCGGTAATCCCATCGCCATCTGTATCTAAATTTGGGCCGTCAGGCGTTAATGGTTCAAGTATAGCACCCGTTGTAAGGCTTATTAAATCGTATGACAGGTGATTGCCGTGATTTATTAGCAGGTTTCTCACGGAATCGTTTCTAACATAGTTTATGTTACTAAACAAATTCGATGGCTTTTCTCCATTCCATCCTTCTGCTTCATCTACTCCCATGGGATTGTCAAGTCCTATTTCATTGTTATAAGCTATCTCCACTATAATTGTATCGCCTATGGCAACAGTCGCCGAGGTATCACTGGTTTGGTTTAAGCTAATAATAAGATTTCCCAGCATATTGCTTACAAATTGAGACGTTCCCATAATATCCTCAACATCCCCCCAGCGAAGGTATTCCCTACCCATACTCCATTGATGCCAGGGGGTTTCGGAAAACTTGTTTAACATAAGTACGCCCATTCCTGAACCAGTACCATCTCCCTGGATGACTCCATGGGAAGTAAGACTCGCTTTGATATCTACAGGGTCTCCTTTCTGCAACAAACCGGTTGATGCAACCACAACCACTTTCCTTAAATAGCCATATGAAGATCCAAATCCCCAGCTTGAAGGCAGATTATAACATATTTGACTTCCCATAAAATCCACACAATACTGGGATGTTGGACCATTCTCATGTTTAGTCCCGATAAGGGACCATATTTCCTGTTCATCAGGTTCTGCAATTACCCCTCCCCATGAAGCCATGTAGCCAATAGGAGGATTCCCACAAGTCAAATTTGACATATCCCAGATGCCATGAAATCCGGGAAAATTAAACTTCGGGATGTATTCGGGATTACATATTAGCAGCAAATTTCCAGGATAGCCCCACCACCTGTAACCATGTGCTAAAAAAACGCCGGAGGATCTCTCCTTACTCCCTGTGGAATAGCCGCCGTAGGGGCCGGGATTTGCAACTCCCTGAGATGTAACTGTACCGTATTGACTAAAAACTTCCCCATAGGAATAGTCGGGAACAGTCAGCTCCTGGGCAGAAAGTACGGTTGTTTTCAATGTCATCCACAAAAACGAACCGATTAGCATTAGAATTAAAAGTAACTTTTTCATGACAACCTCCTTCATTTAATCAAATATTATTCTTCGTGAATATCCAAGTCCATGGTCCCTTCATAAACTTTAATAAGTATTTCATTTCCTTCTTTCCAGATAAAGGTATTTGGTCTTTTTTCTCCGGGGTACAGCCTGGAAGTCCGGTATTTTTCCGGACCCTGGATATTTTCGGGTAACTCTTTTCCTTCCCTGAGAGAATATCGGATAATCTTGGCAGGTTTTTCCGTTTTATTCTCTAAAATCATCTTGTAATGGGCTTCTTTATCTATTGTAAATTTCAGAAGGGTCCCCCGGCTTAGCTCGCCCTGAAAAGGCAGTTTCACCGTTTTGGTGGTCCATTGTTTGGGAGCCGGCGGTTCGGGGATCACCGGCCGCATACGTCCATCTACCTCGGTATAACTTTCAGGAATGGTAAAAATCGCTGCTTGTGGTTTCCAGCTTTTTATGTCATACAATTCCATATATACATTTTTCCGTGGATGATTTTCAATCTTAACCGGGAAATTCAGAGCTTTTGAAAACCAAATAGTATAGACGAGCACATCCTCATCCGGGTCAGGATAATCCATGTAAAAATCTTTCTTCGCGCAGTTATATCCATACATCTGTTCATTTCCAACTAATTTTTCCTTATGAGATTCTTTAAAATGCAGGCTGGCCTGAACCGGATCATTCATCAAACTGTTGAAATCGTCACAGGCTGTTTTCATGTAAAATTTCCTGGCAGGCATCAGGATATAAGTCTGGTTGGCTTCCGGTTTAACGATAACGATTCCTTTTTCTCCATTCTCCAGAAACTCATACCGGTATTGATGAAGGTCGGAATAAACCGTATAGATACGTGCTTCATTACCAGGAGTGTAGGACATTTTTGCCTGGAACTGACCGGAAACGAGGGAGGAAAAAAAAGAAATTGAAAAAGCGAGTAGTAATTGTCTCATGATGTATGGTTTCGGTTTACTTAATAAGTTAAGCCGCCTTTTGTACATATTGAATATTCAACTCATTGAAAGATATGCTATTTGTAAAAAACAGAAAATCCCATATTCATGGGATATTGATGCCGGGGATACGGAAAATATTGTACCCATACTACTATGGTAAAAACGGACCTGAAAAAACTGGTTGATCTATTGAAAACTGATACTAAGATAGAGGTAGGTATCAGGAAGATGCAGTGAACAAATTATTATGATCTGGCAAAAATTTAACAATTTGTTGTTTACTCACTCAGGTTTTACATTTCATATCTCATATCTTCTTCTCCTTTTCCGTACACCGAACTTTTGGTTTATTTATATTTCTCCGTGTAAAGATTTCTTAATTACTTCTGCTTTACTGTGTACCTGTAGTTTTTTATAGATATTTTTAATATGGGAGCGGACGGTTTCAATGGTAATAGAGCTTTGATCCGCTATCATCTTATAACTCAATCCATCTACCAGGCCCAGGACAATTTCTTTTTCCTTTTGTGTGAGGGGGGAACTTCTCTTTTTCTTTTTATCCTCCTGGAAAAAATTCACCACTTTCCTTGCTATTTGTGGAGACATAAAGGACCCCCCTTCATAGACGATTTCAATGGCAGTTTTAATTTCGGCAAAAGCTGTATTCTTCAACAGATAGCCGGAAGCACCAGCACAAAGTGACTGAAAAATTCTGTTGGAATCATGATAAACCGTAAGCATTAATATGTTGATCTCCGGGAACCGATCCTTAACCAGTTTGATACCACTTATACCTGACATACCGGGTAGTCCGATATCCATTAAAATAACATCCGGAAGATTCTCAGAAGAAAGAACAGTCAGGAAAGATTCCACAGATCCTTTAGCGGTAAAACATATCATATCCTGATCGGAATCGACAAATTCACGAAGACTTTCACGAATAAAGGAGTCATCTTCAACTATTGCTACTAATATCATATGGCTATATTAAATACTATGTCAACACAACACAATACCATAAACATGGGATTTTGTTAGAGTTTCTTCATTTTTAGAGTCACTGTAACACCGTCTATTGCCTCAATATCCAGCTCTGCCTTCAGTCTTTTGGCGCGCATCCTGATGTTTCTTAAACCATTCCCTGTTGGAACCTTTTCCAGATCAAATCCTCTTCCATTATCTGTGATTTCCATCTTGAAATAATCATGCTGATTCAGTAAATTGATTATTATTTCAGTTGCTCCGGAATGCTTGACTGAATTGTTTATCACTTCTTTAAAAATATAAAATATATTTTGCCGGTAATCGACCGGTATTTTTTTATTCTTCTCCAGGCCTGTCTGATGAAATTCGACTTTCATTTCATTTACTATCAAATCACTATGTGTAAACTCATGCATGCGATCAATCAATTCCTGAAGACTGTCATTACGCGCATCAATAGACCATACAATATCGCTCATGGTGGAGATAACTTCACGGCTTACGGTTCCTATTCTTTTAGACAAGGATCGCATTTTAGTTTGATCGTCGGTATTTTGGATTTGCTCCGAGCTTATTGATATCCTCGTAAGTGAAGACCCTATATCATCGTGTAGGTCACTTGCAATACGAATTCTCAGATGCTCAATGGCAAGCAATTTTTGCACGCTTATCCGGTGCAGCATATATAAAGTTAAAACAAACAGAATAATACCCAGCATTTTAAACCACCAGCTTTGCCAATAGGGAGGCTTAATCTGAATTTCAATAGTTTTAATAATATTACTCCAAATACCATCGCTGTTGGTACCCATAACCTGAAAGACGTATTCTCCCGGACCGATATTTGTGTAACTTGCGTACCTTCTTTTTCCGGCTTGTACCCAGTCCTTATCAACTCCTGTCATTTGGTAAGCATACTCAAGCTTAGCCGGTTGCCTGAAGTCAAGAGCAGAAAACTTAAAGGCAAAGAAATTTTGTTTATAGGAAAGTTCTATAGATTTTAATGCATTCAGATCTTTATCAAAATTCATTTTTTCATTATAAACCCTGAAATCGGTTAAAACCACCGGAGATTGGTAATCGCTATCCTTAATTTTAACAGGATCAAATACATTCATCCCATTTATTCCTCCAAAAACAAGGCTGCCATCTTTCAGTTTCAGGCAGGCTCCTCCCGTAAATTCATTGCTTTGCAGTCCGTCGTGCAGGTCAAAATTCTTAATCTTTCCATTAATTATATTAAACCTGCTCAAGCCCATATTCGTACTCATCCATATATTATGCTCATCATCCTCCAGAATACCGTAAATCACACTACTCGGCAAACCATCTTTTACGGAGATATGACTGAAGTGACCTGACAATGTGTCCTTGAGTTGTATGTATGAAAGTCCCTTACTGGTTCCAATCCAAAGCGTCTTTCCTCCTGTATCAGCTGTCTCATAAATGGAATGAATGATATTTCCGGAAATAGAAGTACTGTCATTTTTATCCTTCAGATAAGTTTTAAAATTTCCGGTTTTCGTATTGAGATAACATAGTCCTGCTCCCCAGGTACCAATCCATAGATTCCCGTTTGAATCTGTAAAGAGCCTCAGCAGGTAATTACCACTCAATCTTGCAGCACCACGGCCACTGCTAGTGAAATGCTCAGACGATCCGTCATTAATATTATAGCATATCAAACCTTGATTATAGGTAGCTATCCAAAGCTTTCCCCCGGGTGTAAAACTTAAAGCATTGATATAATTCAGTCCTGTTATATCGGACAATCCGGTTATTTTGGAAATATCGATAAATTCACTTGTACCCGGATTAAAAACATTGAGACCTCCTCCTCTGGTCCCGATCCAAATATTCCCTTCCAGATCACCACTTAGTGCACTTACCGTATTATGAGTTAAACTGTTTGTTATATCAGGATTATGCATGTAAGACTCAAAAGAATTTGTTTCCCTGTTGAAGCTGTTTAATCCCATTCCTTCGGTACCAATCCAAATTAAACCGTTAATATCTTCATAAAATGAGGTAACTTTATTATCGCTCAGACTATTACTTGTTTTAGCATTGTGCCTGAATGTCTGAAAATTATGTAAATCCGGATCATAAATATTGAGGCCGCCGGCTCCCACCCATAGTAATCCCGACCGGTCCTGAAAAATGCTATAAACATTATCAGCCCTCAGGCTGCCAGGCTCATCAGGATTTGAAAGAATTCTGATAATATCTTGTTTCCGGGTGTCAATTATATTCAATCCACTTGTTGGTGTACCCACCCATAATTGGTTTGATTCATCAACAAACAAGGCACTGATATCGTTACTGCTTAATGTTGAGGGATCATCTTTTTTACAGAAATAGTGAACAAAACTACTGTCGGTTTCCTGAAAATAATTCAATCCTCCCCCCAGAGTACCAATCCAAACACCTCCTGAGAGGTCTTCAGTGATCGTAGTGACCTGGTCGTTACCAATAGATGATATATTATCAGATTTATGTTTGAAATTTGTAATTTCAGGTATTTCCGGATTATTTATTTCGAGACAGGACAAACCTGTCCATGTACCAACCCAAAGCCTTCCTCTAAAATCGAAATGAAGTGCCCTGATAAAATTTCCGGATATGCTATTTGGGTTATTTGGATCATTTTGAAAATGAATAAACCGGTTTGTTGCAGGATCATAACGATTTAATCCGCCTCCCCAGGTGCCAATCCAGATAAAACCATCCGAGTCTTCGCATACCGAAGTGGGACGCTCTCCTGATATACTGTATGGATTTGTTGAATCAGGCAAAAACTGAGTAAAAACATCATTAATCAAATCATATTTTGTGAGCCCGTACCAGGTAGCAATCCATATATTTTGATGCCGGTCTTCATATAGATCCCATATCCAATCATGAGAAAGTGTGTTTGATTTTCCTTGTTCCGAACGGTAAATCACAAAATCATATCCATCATACTTATTCAGCCCATCCTGTGTTCCAAGCCATAGAAAACCACGGCTATCCTGAAGGATACAGTTAATAGTACTCTGTGACAGTCCCTTTTCCAATCCCAAATGCTTAAACTGCAATGTTTGCGCTGTTATTGGAAATACTGAAAACAATGATACTACAAACAGGTAAATACCAATTCTGATTATATATATTATTATTTTCATGCCGGGGGACTATACACAGACATACTAAAATACAGAATATTCAAGGGTTTTACAACAAAGTTCTTTTAATCTTCATTCCTATGAAGCCATCAGAAAAAAGGAAATTGTTTTTTATAATCAGAAGTCTGGATTGAATAACCCGGATATATTATCCTTCAGGTTATGTAATCTCTCGTTCAATAGTATCAGCTTCCCGGGATTGTTTCATCATCACGTTTTCTGGGAGCAATTGCAAAGCCTGTAAATCCATACAATAAAGCGAATAAGAATCCTGTATAACACATTATAGCCCAGGGAATGTAAGAAAGGGTATCAACACCCAGGGTTCCGGCAATAAAAACTCCGGCAATACTCCATGGAATTAAGGGGACTATCACTGTACCGCTATCTTCAGTTGTCCGGGATAAGTTCTTTGCTGCCATATTGAATTTCTTATATGCCGGGGCAAATAACTCACCCGGAATTAATATGGACAAGAATGAACTTCCTGTCATGATTGCAGTGGCAATGGAAGCAAATACTGATGAAGCGACTATCTTACCTGCTGTATTGGCAACCCGTAACAATCGTTCAAGAATCACATCCAACATTCCTGTGCTCTGAATTATTCCGCCAAAAGCGAATGCACAAAAGGCTATCAGGGTAACATGCATCATATCAACCATCCCTCCCCTTGTAAACAAGGTATCTACCAATGGCTCACCGCTATCAAACACATAACCGTTTACCATGGAAGCCACAGAAGTTTTCAGGTCAAGCCCCTGCACCATTATGGCCAGGACAACTGCAAAAACTGATGACAGAAGCATATTGGGAATAACCGGCTTTTTCAGTATTGCAGATCCAAGTGTAACAACAGGAGGAATAATCAAGACCCAGTGAAAAGTGAAATTATCACGAATAGTCTGCATGATAATATCAGTTTTTTCAAGAGAGACACTCCCGGCGCTATGCGATGACAATCCAAGTATCAGATATACTGTCATTCCTATCAGCCAGGCAGGTGTAGTAGTCCAAAGCATATGTTTTATATGGTCAAACAAGTTACTGCGGGTTGCAATAGGTGCCAGGTTTGTAGTATCGGAAAAAGGAGATAACTTATCACCAAAATATGCTCCGGCAACAATTGCTCCGGCTGCCTGGCCCAGTGGGATATTCAATCCATGTGCAATTCCAATAAAAGCCACTCCCACCGTACCAATGGTTCCATAAGATGTGCCGGTAAACAATGAAATAAGGGAGCATACAAGTGAAGCTGTAACAAGAAAATACTGTGGGGAAATAATCTTTAAACCATAATAAACCAGCATTGGAATTGTTCCGGCAGCGATCCATGATCCTATCAGGGCACCAACAACTATAACAATTAGCATTGCAGGCATGCCTTTCATCATGCTCTTGATTATGCCGTTCTCGATCTCCTTGTAAGAATATCCAAGGTAAAGTGCAATAAAGCCGGCAACAGTGGCGGCAGCAATAAGCAGTATTTCTGCATTCAGATGCAGCAAACCATATCCGAATCCCAGAAAAACAGCAATAGAAATAAGCGGGATCAATGACTGTAAGAAGGTGGGAGTCTTTTTTACTGAGGTCTTAATTGTTTCTGTCATCTTACAGCTTCTTTTCAATCATATCTCCGGGTATGGCCTCTACTATCCGAACTACCGGAAATTCAGTTCCTTCCTCCAAATAATTATCAAAACAATATTGAAGCATACTTCGCTCCGATACCACTCCCCAGCTTGATTGTGGTTCAAGCAACAGAGGAATAAGGTTTGAAGCAGGCTGGTTGAGAAACACTAATACGCTTCCTTTCAAAAATCGTCTTTCTTCTGACAACTTATTCATGTCAATATTCTTTGCCGGCTTATCCTCATCAATTGCATCGGTAACATGCTTTATCCTGTATATCTCAGCATCCAGGTTGATATCTTCTTTCAAATAGCTCAGTTTAATATCATGACGTTTTAGAAGATCAATAAGATCAGTCTCCCCCCCGGAAGGTATTAAATATGCCACAGGCTTGAAAACACTAATTTTTACTTTTACAAGCGGCTGAAAGTTGTTAAGTTCTTTAACAATGGGCTTCCATTTATAAAGGTCAAATACCGGAAATTTTATTACAGGATTATTTGTATCGGCAAAATAATCCATCTGCAGATAACTGGGATTATTGTGTGCATAATTCATATCCAGTAATTCAGCCTGTGCCCTGGCAACAAGCTCAATTATCCTGCTGTGATTATCACTTACCGTTTCAAGGAAAGCATTAAGAGCAGCCACCTGACCCATGGTTCTTCTCTTTATGTCCTGAGTGGGATCATCAAAGCGTTTACCCTCAAAAATAAATGATAGATTATTATAAATGGCCATACTCTGCCTGCCATCATTTATATTCGTTGTACTATACCTTATCCTTGAACTGGCAGGAGGCCCACCCACTATATACCTGCTGAATGTGAATCCTTTGTCTTCAATCATTGCTCCTATGCGGGCTATCATTACATCTCTGGAAAAAGAGATCAGTTCCTTATTAACATTCAGGTTGGTGGCTCCCCCAAGCATTTCGTCTGCATTCTTGATATATCCCTCCTCTATAAATGATTTCCTTATTGAATTATACTCATGTATATCAAGAGTCACCTGGGGATTCCACTTTTTATATAGTCTATGCAGGGCCAACACCTCTGGCTCGCTTAAAACAACATGATTCCTGTTCAGGTCCATATCCCTGGCATTCCTTCGCTTCAACAATTCTGCTCCATCGGGATTTACAACAGGAATAAGCAGCAAGTCAATATTATCAAGTATCGCCGAACTGTTCTGAGTCAGTTCACGCGCTACTATAAGAGCAGCTTCTTTACCTGATGGCTCATTCCCATGTTGCTGACAAAACACCATCACAACAGGCTTTTCACTCCTCATGCTCCCGAATTTCTTATCCCTGGTAAAATAAAGAACAGGAATGTTCCTGCCTTCAAGTGACTGGCCAATTATTTCAAGTGAGACATGTTTGTTTGCAGCACAGAGCTTTTCGAGATAATCCATTGTCTCCTGATGCTTACTAAGCTCATTAAACCCCGATTGTTCCAGAGGTGTTTTGATCTGACTAAATCCGTTTGTTGCCACCAGTAGCATAACTACTGTCAATAAGGACTTAAACCATAAAAATGTTTTACTTGTTTTCATATATTGTAGTGTTAGTCTCAGGGTAAATCTTTTTGTATATAATCTGTTGGTCCCAGGATAAATATTATTGTTTATGATTTGTTGGTTCCATGGTAAATATTATTAGTTATGGTTTATTGCTTTTAGTCTTCAAATGTGCCTTTCTTAATTATCAGCCCCTTTTCTATCATCATTTTCCCATTGGCAAAAAGATATTCGATCTCGTTTTTTTCATTAAGCAATAGCAGGTCGGCATCCTTTCCTTCCTCTATCCTGCCTTTTTTTTGTAAGTTCAGTATCCTGGCAGGATTTGTACTTACAGGCTTTATCGCATCCTCCCAATCAAAACCCTCATTCCGTACCAGTTCCAGCAAAGTATTAAATATGGCTTTTGAACTTCCCATCCCCAGTCTGACCAGTTTACCATCCTCGAAGAAGGGTAATGATCCATTACCGTCAGATGTAACTGTAATATGTTCAAGCGGAACTCCACCGGCTATTAAGTATGCTATGGCAGCTGAGGCATTTTTGGCTTCATGCTTAAACTCTTCAGGGTAGGCAGTTACATCAATATTTCCTTTTTTTCCATATTCCTTTGCCTGCTCAAGAATATGATCATTCCTGTTGCAATGAGTAGGCAGAAACTGAGTCAGCTCCAGGTCACTTTGTTCCACTGCCCTGTAGATAGGATTAAAAGGATTTTTCCTGTCTCCCATGTGAAGATTAACGATTCCCGCCTTAGCTGAAAACATGCCTCCAAGTCTTGCATGAACTGCCAAACGGATAAGCTCATTATCAGTCGGCTCAGAGGACCTGTGGTCGGAAACAGCCACTTCTCCCACTCCTATCACTTCATCTATAAGTGAAATATCCCTACCTACATCACCAAGAATAGTTGGCGTAGGAACCTGGTATGCCCCTGTATACATCCATGCAGACACACCCTCTGCCCTTAATGATTTCACCTTCATAAGAACACTCTCGGGATTTCTTGTCATACCATCAGTCCCCAGCAGTCCCACCACCGTTGTTACACCTGCTTCAAGCATCTGACTAAGCTTTAATTCAGGCGTCCGGGTTGAAGGTCCGCCTTCCCCGCCGGATCCTGCAATATGCACATGCCCGTCAATAAGTCCCGGAATACAAATAAGTCCCGAAGCATCAATCAGTTGCAAAGGGAACTTCACACTATTCTCGTCAAGAAGGTTTTTTCCGACAGCAATAACTCTTCTTCCGGCTATCAGGATATCTGTCATTCCCATTGACTCAGGTGCATATAAAGTTGAATTTTTTATAAGTATCATATAATCAGTGATTCAATTGCGTGATTTGAAATATTTAGATCTTGCTATAAACATGGGGTTCAGTAGCCCGGGTTTATTATATAAAAAAGGAGAATTATCGGGTTGAAAGATATCCCCTCCCGACTCTGTGATAATAATGTCACCGGCACCAATATCCCATTCCATGGTAGGTCCCATGCGGGGATAAACATCTGCTTTTCCCTCTGCTATCAGGCATAGTTTCAGTGAACTTCCGGCAGATATAAACTCCAGCTCTTCAAATCTCTCTTTTAATTTATCAACATATTTTATTGTGTCGGCAGACAGGTGGGAACGGCTGGCAACAACATTTACTTTAGCATCCTTTCTCTCAACAGGCAATTTAATTGCTTTTGCTATTATATCTTTGTATTTCCTACTGAAGATGCCGGGATCAGCAAGATCTATAAGAAAAGAGCCCTCATCCTTAATTGCGAAATACATCTTCTTAAACACGGGTAAATAAATAATTCCCATTATGGGCCTGTTCAGTTCCATAAGTGCAATATTCACAGTGAACTCATCATTTCTTTTAATAAACTCCCTGGTTCCGTCCAGCGGATCGATAAGCCAGTATGACCGCCACCCTTTCCTGGTCTCAAATTTTATATCCCTGCCCTCTTCGCTCAATACAGGAATGCCCGTAGCTTCAACTCCTTCAGATAAAATAATGTGAGATCTCCTGTCGGCAAGAGTTAAAGGAGAATCATCATCTTTCAGCTCAATACTAAAATCCTTTTTACCATATACTTCCATTATGGCATCCCCGGCTTTCAGTACCAGTACCGCCACATTCATAAAATAATCTCTTAGTCGGGAGTTTTGAATGTTCATATGATCAGAAATAAATAAATCCCAGGATAAATACTGTAACAAACATATATATTATGGTCAGGGGCAATCCAAGCTTGAAAAAATCATTAAAGGAATATTTCCCGGGACCAAAGACCATAAGATTAGTCTGGTAACCTATTGGAGTAATAAAATTTGCAGCTGCAGCATAGGCTACAGTAAGAATAAAAGGCTGTGGATCCAGTCCCAGCTTTACTGACATACTCAGTGCTATGGGAAAAATCAAAGCCACTGCTGCCTTTCCTGTAATATAGGCTCCCAGTATGGATGTAAGGATAAAAATACCTATAAGTATCCCATATTTACCCATGGGTGTGAATATGGAAATAAAGAAGTTTGCAAACATGGGCGCTGCACCCGATTTCATCATTGCCACGCCCAGTGCCAGTGCCATAACAATTATCAGTCCCAGGTTATAATCTATGCTTCCTGACAGGTCTTTGGGATTAGTAAGCTTAAGAAGAAATAAGACCAGCAAGAGTATTATAAGTCCCATAAACAATGAAATAATCTCAAATGCTGAAAGGAAAATCGCCAGGAGCAGTCCCCCTATTAATATTACAAGCTTATAAGTCTCAACCTTTTCAAATCCCTTGATCTTTGAAATAAGGTAAAAGTCGTTTGTATGACGTATTCTTTCCCTGAACTGGTCACCTGCATAAAGTAGTAATACATCACCTGCTTTAATCTCCACGCCATGCATCTCTCCCGATATCCTTTCCTGGTTCCTGTGAATACTGATCACTGCAGCATCGTATCTTGACCGGAAATTGATATGTTTAAGTATCTTGCCTATGAAGGATGAGTTATGAGAAACAACTACTTCCACCACTTCTGTACTCTTCTTCCTGTGCAACATCCCAATTTCAGGAATACTTAGTCCGGAATTAGCATCCATAAGGTCGGCAATAGGTTCTCTGTTGCCGGCAAACACCAGCAGGTCTCCCGCTTCAATAGAGAGGTTGTTGGATACCACGAAAAATACACGGGTTTGTCTTCTTATCTCAACAAGGTACAAGCCGTTAAGATTCCTTAAACCCGATTCCCCAATAGTCTTGCCCACAAGGTTTGAGTTCTTTTTTACCTGCGTCTCTATAAGGTAATTCCTATGAATATCATCAACATCATTATCATCAGCTTTATTATCGGGCAGCATCCTGTGGCCGAAAAAATAGAGATAAGCAATACCAATAACTATCATTGGCACTCCAACATAAACAAAATCAAAAATATTAAGTGAGGGAAGACCGGGAATTATGTCCTGATCAACTACCAGTCCGTTTACAATAAGGTTTGTTGATGTACCTATCAATGTTGCACATCCTCCAAGAATAGCAGCATATGAAAGAGGCATTAATAATTTTGAAGCAGATATCTTATGCTTTTCAGACCATTGTTTTACATAAGGCATCATAACAGCAACCAGTGGAGTGTTATTCAGGAATGCAGACATCCCTGCCACCCATATCATCATTCTGATCAGGAAACCCTTATAACTCTTTGACTTTGCAAATATCCTTCCAAATAAAGCTTCAGCAATATGAGTTCGTCTTATTGTATCCCCTATAAGCAGCAACATTATTATTACCAGTACCTGCTCATTGGCAAAACCACCAAGTATCTCCTTGGGGGTCAATACCCTGGAAACACCAAGCACAGCAATACCTATCACGAAGGTAAGGCCGGGACCAAATAGTTCAAGATACAATGAAGTGATAATAAATATCACAACAAGTATCACAATAATAAGATCAAATGTCAGCATAAAACCCCATCATATATATCTTCCTGTCCAATCGGGACGGGAAGTTACTAAAGGCCTTTTAAAATCTATTCTTAAAAGGTAAAAAAGTCATAAAATCGGCATGGTGCACAACATATGCTTCGGTAGATCTTTTAACCAGGTCTCCTTCTGCAGCATGTGCTGCTATGATATGACACACTTCAGCCGGAACACCGCATTGTTCAGCCAGGGAAACGCCTGAGAATGGATGTCTCAGGTATTTTCCATAGAGCCCCTGTACCGATTCACCCTTATCATTCTTCTCATATTCCAGAAGCTTGCCAACATCGGCCAGTATAGCCCCGGCAATAAGAACATCCATATCCACGGGAAGCTCATCACCAAAAAATTCATTCATTTTTAATCCGCTCTCCCTTGCAATATGCACCACTGCCCTTTTATGTGCCATAAAGCTCACCTTCATTTCAGGACCCGCAAGAAGCGTAAAAGGGATAATATTTAGATCTTCAGCTGTCATCACACTTCTTTCAAGAGCAAGCTCCCATGTTTTTGCAGTTTTCTCCCTGAGATCCTTATCTGCAATCCATTCCAGTTCAGGCCATAGCCTTAATAGTTCATCAGTCATAAAAGCTTATTTTACAATATTAAAAATTATTTATTATGGCATCCGCCATCTGCCCGGTGGAAGCTGCTCCCTTTGTAAGAACATCTTCAGAACCCTTCAACTTTTTCATATCATATGTTTGCACCTCTCCCCTGCTTATCGTTTTTGCCACTGCATTCCTGATCCTGGCAGACATCTTATCCTCTCCAATAAAGTCGAGCATCATGCAGGCAGACTCTATCATAGCCACCGGGTTAACGATAGACTCGGCATAACCGGCATACTTTGGTGCAGAACCATGCGTGGGCTCAAACACAGCAACACCTTCATCGTTGAATTGGGCACTGCATGCAAACCCCAATCCACCTATGAGTCCCGCAAAACCATCTGACACTATATCCCCGAACATATTTCCTGCTACAATAACACCATAATTTTCAGGATTCTTCGTCAGCCACATCATCTGTGCATCAATATTTGTATTCCATAGTTGTATCTCCGGGTAATCTTTCTGCTGTATCTCTTTGGCAAGCCTGTACATCATACCTGATGTTTCACGTATCACATTTGGCTTTTCGCACAGAGTGACCGATTTATATCCATATTTCCTGGCATAGTCAAAAGATGCAATAAGTATCCTTTCTGTAGCCTTCCTGCTGAATATTCTTGTTGAAATACTTATCTCCTCTTTGGGTACATCACCAAAGTTCTTTTTAAATTTAGAATGTGTCAAAAAGGCATCATATACCTTGCCGGGAGGATCCGACCATTCAACACCTCCATAAAGTCCTTCGGTATTCTGCCTGAAAATTACCACATCGACCTCTGGCTCCTCAATTTCTCCTCCTGCACCTCTCCTGATAAAATTAAGGGGGTTGCCAGGATAGGTCCTGCAGGGCCGTATGCAAATATCCAGCTTAAAATGCTGTCTTAGACCTACAATGGGACTTGAATATACCAGGCTATTATCTTTTAATGAGGGATCCAGCTCCTGTGATGCTTCCTCTTTTGGTTTTGAAGTAATTGCCCCGAACAGGGCCACTTTATGTTTCTCAATAAGATCTATAGTCCTCTGTGGCAAAGGATTCCCCTCCGTTCGCCAGAATTCCCATCCTATATCCCCTTCAACATAATTTGCATCAAAGCCTGCTGCTTCAAGTACCCTTAATGTTTCCTCAAGTACTACCCGGCCTATGCCGTCGCCGGGTAATGTTACTATCGTCCTTTTTGCCATAATAAACTATATTTTAAACAGGTTTAACAATAGGGTAAAATTAGCATAATTTATTACTTGAAAAAGATCTTATAGATTAGTTTTTTTATATAAATATATATCCTGTTTTTTACTATTTTTACGGACCAAATTATCTTTGTTTATTATGCTTAAAATTCCAAACAAACCCGATCTTCCTATATGGTCATACTTTAGTGATATATTAACAATACCCCGCCCCTCTGGAAAAGAAGAAAAAATACTGGAATACCTGAAAAAATTTGCCGCAAAGCACAATCTCGACTGTACACAGGATAAGCCCGGTAACCTTCTTATAAAGAAAAATGCAACAAAGGGAAAAGAAGGGCTGAAAACAATAATATTACAGGCTCATGTGGATATGGTCTGTGAGAAAAATGCAGACACGGTTCATGATTTTGATAAAGACCCCATTATAACCCTTATAGAAGAAGGATGGATCAAGACAAGCGGCACAACCCTGGGAGCTGATGATGGTATTGGAGTTGCCGCCATGCTGGCAGTACTGTCAGCCACAGACATCGAACATGGTCCACTGGAATGCCTCTTTACTGTTAACGAGGAAACAGGAATGACAGGTGCCCTGGGCCTGGATAAAAATCTTCTTAATGGAAAGATTCTGCTGAATCTCGACTCTGAAGACGAGGGAGAACTTTTTATAGGATGTGCCGGAGGAATAGACACCACCGTCAGGTATAAGATAAACTACATTAAAACACCTGCTTCTCATAAAGCCTATACACTTTTTGTGAACGGACTTAAGGGAGGCCATTCAGGCGATGAGATACATAAGGGCCTGGGAAATTCCATAAAAATACTTAACAGGATATTATGGAAAGCCAACTACGATTTTGATCTGAAGCTATCTAAGATTGAAGGAGGCAACCTTCGTAATGCAATAGCAAGAGAAGCCTTTGCTGAATTTATTATTCCCGAAGATAAGATCTTTGCTTTCAATGAATTCTTAAATACAGAAATAAGCATTCTTAAGAAAGAGTATTCACAGCGTGATCCGGGACTGAAAATAATACTTAAAGAGCTGGCTGCTCCCACACAGGTCTTTGACAAATCATTCCAGGAAGGACTTCTCTCATCATTATATGCATGTCCCCACGGGGCATTGAGTATGAGTCACAATATCCCCGGTCTTGTTGAAACATCCACCAATCTGGCTTCAATAAAGCATATTGACAACAACAACATACTTATTACGACAAGCCAAAGGAGTTCCCTGGAAAGTGCAAAGAAAGATGTGTCTCAAATGGTAGAAAGCGTATTTCTTTTATCAGGTGCCGATGTCAGCCATTCGGGATCATACCCGGGATGGTCACCCAATACTGATTCAGAGATACTGGGAATAACTGCCGGGGCCTATAATAAGCTTTTTGGATCCAGACCAAAGGTTAAGGCAATACATGCCGGACTTGAATGCGGACTCTTTCTTGAGAAATATCCTGACCTGGATATGATCTCTTTCGGTCCCACGATTAAGGGAGCACATTCACCTGGTGAGAAACTGCATATTGAAAGCAGCTTTAAGTTCTGGGATCTTCTGCTGGAAGTATTAAAGAATATTCCGGAAGAGAACTAGTCCATAGCTTCAAAATCGTCCTTACTGACTCCACAAACCGGACACGACCAGTCGTCAGGAATATCTTCAAAAGCTGTTCCGGGAGCTATGCCTCCATCAGGATCTCCGGCCTCAGGGTCATAAATATAACCACATACATTGCATTGATACTTCATTTTTATTAATGTTTATCAGTTAATAAAACTAAAAGATTAATACTAATATCTCACTTTTCTTACCGAGTCAAGCAGTGTGCCATCCACCCACTTAATAACAGCAATAATCTCTTTATCCAGTTCTGCCTTTTGTGGCCTGCCACAAATTTTCTCGGCCTCCTTCTTAAGTTCATTTATCGTCATAACCGGCAAGCCTGAACCTTTAACTGCTTCCAGCAGGTCTTTACGCAAGGGATTGATGGCTATCCCCCTTTCGGTTACAACAACATCTATCAGCTCTCCCGGTCCGCAAAGAGTTGTTACCTCATCAACTATCACAGGTATGCGATCGCGAAACAGGGGAACAGGCAGGATCACCGTCTTTGAGAAAAGACAATTCTGCCAGCCACCTATGCCATGTAAGAGATATCCGTCTGAATGCGTTACGACATTGGCATTGAAATTTATATCTATCTCTGTTGCACCGAGTATCACCACATCCACCATACCTGCAAAATTACCCTTTGCATGATAGTTATATGAGGTAAAGGGACTCGTATCAATATGATGTGAATTTCCGGCCATAGACTTTACTCCTTCAAGGTCGAATGTCTGACCGTCAAGTATGTAGTCAACCAGCCCTTCTTCGAGCATTGACACCAGGTACTTATTGCTCCCCCCCCTTGCAAAGCGGGCCTTAATACCTTTTTCCCTCATTATCTTCCTGAAAAACTCGCCAACTGCCAGGGACGTTCCTCCTGCCCCCGACTGGAAGGAAAATCCATCTTTAATAATACCGGCACTCTCACAGAAGCGAGCAGTAAGCTCCGCAAGAAACAGCCTGTCGGGACTCTTGGTTATCTGGGTGGTTCCCGAAATGATCTTCTCAGGATCGCCAAGCTTATCAAGCTTAACTGTATAATCAACATAATTACCCTGTATCTGCCAGGGATGACAGGGAAACTCAACCATATTATCAGTCACAACAATTACTTTTTCAGCATATTGTGAATCTGCCAGGGCAAATCCCAGAAGTCCCGTTGCAGAAGGGCCCGACAGTCCATTGGCATTGCCAAAGCTATCTGCACATCCCGCACCTATAACAGCTATATCTATCCTGATCTCACCATCCTGTATAGCCTGGTACCTTCCTCCATGCGACCTGAGCACTCCAAGGCCTTTCATCTTTCCCTGGGAAGTGAATCTTCCAAGGGGTCCGTTCATACTACCTTCAATATGATGTATAGTCCCATCCTCAAGGTACTTGATCAGGTGCTGATGGCAGGGGAAAGAAGCAGAAGGGAACCAGATTAGGTCCCTGACACCCATTTCATGCGCAATATCAAATATCTGATTGGCCAGGTAATCACCATTTCGAAAATGATGATGTGTTGATATTACCATTCCGTTTTTAAGTCCTGACTTTACCAGGGCGTCTTTCAGATCAGATGTAAGCTTATTACCATCAAGGGGATAGTTTGCAGATGATGCTACCGAGGGAGCATGTCTTTTTGAAGTACTGATATATTTGTTCACACCCTTGTAAGCTATCTGGGCATTACCATTTACCTCGGGAGGAACCATCCTGCCGGCAGCATTCTTAATCATTCCGGGATCATCAATTCTCATATGCCTTATATTATATATTTTTTTCGATTACAATTTTTCCTGCTGCAGCCAGTTTTCATTCAGCAAACCCATCTTTATAGCCAGATCAATAGTTTTCCTGGCCCTCTTAACCACAGGCGCATCTATCATTTTCGTTCCAAGAGAAACCACTCCCCTGCCCTCTCCGGCTGCTTTATGAAATGCCCTGGCTATATTTTCGGCTTTTCTTATTTCAGAGGCAGAAGGTATAAATCCTTGTTGTATCACTCTTATCTGCCTGGGATGAATACAGCCCATCCCCTCAAAACCCAGTGACCTTGACTTTTTCACAGCCTCAGCCAGACCCTCCATATCCCCAACATCGGAAAACACCGAGTCTATGGCCTGTATGCCGGCAGCCTTACATGCATTTACCAGTCTCGTCCTTGCATATAAAGACTCATTTCCCTCTTTCGTGCGACTAACACCAATATCAGCCGTATAATCTTCAAGTCCGATTGCCATAGCCACAATATTCTCTGATGCACAGGCTATCTCGTATGCTTTCTCAATCCCAAGTGCACTTTCAATAATAGGCATCAGGAAGATAGTTAATTCTGTTCCGGATTTTTTTTTCAATGTGGATATTTCTTCCTCCAGGCCAGTAATCTCCCCGGCACCCTCACACTTTGGAACCAGTATCAGCTGAACATTATGTTTTACTATAAAAGGAAGATCTTTATATCCTTCAGGCAACTGGTTAATCCTTACCATTTTTTCAGCACCCATGAAATCCAGGCTCCTCAGGGCATTACGCACCAGGTATCTTGCTTCTTGCTTCTTTTCCGGAGCTACCGAATCCTCCAGGTCAAGTATCATCCCTTCAGGCTTGTGAATACCCGCATTTAGCATTAAGCTTGGCGAGTTCCCCGGCAGGTAGAGCCTGCTAAAGCGAAAACTTTCTTTATGAGATACGCTGGCAGTTTCATCATACAATTCGGGTAAAAATTCTTTATCGGAGGAGATAAATGATTTTATCAAAAACTCTAGCCTGGCAAGCAATACAAAAGGAAGAGCGCCTGAATCCTCAATGCTTATCCAGGCATTCTTAATTCCATAAAATTTCATAACTTCCATTACGAGTTCCCTGATTGATCTGCCATACATCGACTCAACTCTCGATTTCAGGTCAATATTAATTCCTGATGAATCAGTAAGCTCCATGCTTATAAGGCAATCAGATCTGACACCGGGACCGGCATTGCCAACCTGCACCATACTCTTGCTTGTTTTATTTGACATTATTCAACTATATTAATTCTATGCAAAATATATTTTTAAATATAAATATAAGCTAATCAGTAAGCTTGTCTTCACATAACTCAACAAGGGCTCCGGGTGTTGATGCCGGATGCAGAAAAGCAATATCAAGCCCGTCTGCCCCTTTTCTCGACTTCTTATCTATTAAACTAACACCCCTGTCCTCCAGATCCTTAAGCCTGTCATCAATAGATTCCACTGCAAAGGCAATATGATGGAGCCCTTCACCTTTCTTGTTTATAAACCTGGCCACAGGACTTGCCGGGTCTGTTGCCTCAAGAAGTTCTATCTTACTGTCCCCAATCTTAAAGAATGCAGTCCTCACCATCTGATCCTTTACTTCTTCTATCTTATAGCATTTATATCCAAGTATTTCTTCATACTTCTTAACAGAACTGTTAAGATCTTTAACAGCTATTCCTATATGTTCTATTTTCGATGGCTTCATAGGCTTTGGTAAATCCCTGCCGGCATAAAGCAGGAGTTGATTAATAAATTAATGTTCG
Source organism: Bacteroidales bacterium (assembly GCA_029932855.1). Lineage (GTDB taxonomy): Bacteria > Bacteroidota > Bacteroidia > Bacteroidales > VadinHA17 > JAYEGO01. Next base: position 22,585 of record JAOZPG010000026.1, read on the forward strand.
TCTCATCATATCTGTTTACATCTGTTAAATAACAAAGATATTCAATCCGGTCTTGTTTAAAGAATTATTATTCTCAAAAAATCAAGTTTTTAAAAATATGGACAAATAGCATATCATAGTCCATAAGCTCAGCGGGCTTACAACTTTCATATTTCAGAAAAAGATGATCTATCTCATCTTACTGAAGTAAGCTATCTCATTAATAACTACTAACTATTTATATTAAAAATACAATACTTTTATTTTTAGGTTTGCCAGGGTCAATTTATAATTGCCCCCGGCAGGCGCTTGAACATATTAGCCTGGTGACCGGCAGGGAAATTTATATTCTGTACCAGGAACCATGCTGAGGTAAGATTCTTTTGTTCCGGCAATATTGCCTGCTCTAAAAAAGCAATCATATTACCGGACCTGGGGCCGAAACAGGCTGCAGATCTTACCAGGGAAAGTGCACACCTTAAATTCAGGTGTGAAGGGAAAATATGAAATATAGCGGTGATTTATATCACCTATTACAGATAATTGATGTCACTGAATGTGATGAAACATTAGTATAATTAATATATAGTTTTAAGTTGGGCAATTTATATGCCTGAAAAAATAAGTAATTTATTAAATAAATAACATAAAACCTTAATCTACTCAACTATGGAAACAACACATGCAGACGTACAAGACGTACAAGAAGTACAAGAAGTAATTGCAGCAAAAGTAGCTGTAAAGGTCCCCGGAACTCTTACTGAGAGACAAATCAATTTTTTATATAACATGCTCGACCAGGGAGGTCCTGACGAAAAAGATTACAAGAGGTTTAGCCTGCTGGTTGACAGCCTGGACGAAGAAGGTATTGAAGAAATGAGAGAAGTCCTTTCACCCCTGCTTGGTAACACCGAAACGATACAGGGTTATGCTTACTCAAAACCATACGGTTATGCTGGTGACTTCAGGATGATAGACCTGATATACCAGAATTATGCCAGCCAGGATCCAAAATTTCGTAAGTGGGATCTGTGGTGGCAAAAATCTCATGCCAGCCAGGCAGTGAGAAACCGCAAGGATTTCTTTAAGAATCTTATGTCAGAGATTGATAAAAAGTCGGGTGAAGCAAAAAAAATACTGATTCTTGGCTCCGGACCGGCAACAGATGTTTATGAATATCTTAAGCAAAATCCTGATTCAAAACTAAGTTTTGACCTTGTTGACCTTGATGAAAACGCAATAGCATATGCGAAAAACAAGAACAAGGAATTCAGTGACAGGCTTAACTTCTTCAAGATAAACGTATTAAGGTTCAAAACGCATCATCACTACGACCTTATCTGGAGTGCAGGATTATTTGATTATTTCAAAGAAAAACACTTTATTTACTTATTGAAAAAGTACATGCTTTACTTAAAAGAAGACGGGGAAATAGTTATAGGCAACTTTTCGGGATATAATCCTACCAGGATGCTTATGGAAGCTTTCTCCGATTGGTATCTGAACTACAGGTCGGAAGCCGAGTTATATAATATAGCTCATGAGGCAGGCCTCGGTGCAGATCAGGTTTTTGTGGACAAAGAATCTTTAGGTGTAAACCTGTTCATGAGAATTAAACTGGATAAGAAAGAGTTTATAGAATACAAAGAACCAATATCAAAAGTTTCGGAGTATTCCATAAACTAGACATATCCACTGCTAACGTGGGTTTATGGAAAGAAAAAAACTGAGTTTTAATAATCTTTTTTCAAAGGGTTTAACTTCACACGAAGGGATGAAGTTAAACCCTTTCACTCTTTCTTTTACCGGAGAGCAGAAGATATACGAGCATCAATTCCTAAATGATTATCACAAAAAATCTCTTGTTCAGTTCAGGTTCTCAATGATACTGGCACTGCTCCTCTACGATGTATTTGCACTTCTTGATGCCACTATTGCACCTGATCTTTATAAAGTTTTATGGATTATCAGGTTTGCTTTGGCCACACCTGCACTTATAATTGCCTACTTACTTTCATATACTAAAGCATTTGTTAAGTATATGCAATTGTATGTTGCCATTACCTGGCTAATAACCGGTGTGGGCATTATTATTATGAATCATCTTATTACAGCCCAGGGGATATACTCTTATTATGCAGGACTTATACTCATATTTATTTTTGGATATACTTTTATTAGGGCAAGATTTATTTATACCATAGTAGTAGGATGGCTGCTGGTAATACTATATATGATCTCAGCGATATGGATGTCAGAGATACCGATAAGCTACCTGTACAGCAATAATTTCTTTCTTATAGCAACCAGCCTGATTGGCTTATTCATAAATTACACACTTGAGACAAACCACAGGAGGGATTTCTTCTTCAGGAGATTGCTTATTGAAGAACAGGAAAAAGTAAAAGCAGCCAATCATGCCCTGGAAAAGCGCGTAAGGGAAAGAACTGCCCAGCTTACAAATGCAAATATTGAGCTGAACAAGGAAATTGAACAAAGGAAACAATACGAGGAAGAAAGGAATAAAATAGAGATGCAGCTATTGCAGTTGCAAAAAATGGAAACAATAGGCACACTTGCCGGGGGTATTGCTCACGACTTCAACAATATTCTTACGCCCATACTGGGTTATACAGAGATGGCAATGGAAGAACTTGAGGAAGAAAGCAACCTCATGTATGATATTGAGCAGATATACAATGCGGCAATGAGGGCAAAAGATCTTGTTCAGCAGATACTTACTTTTAGCCGCCAGATGGAGGTTGATAAAAGGCCTTTACCCATGGACCAGCTGATTAACGAGGTGATGAACCTGGTTAAGGCATCTTTCCCTTCCAACATTCAGATAATTAAAAACCTTAGCCCGGATTGCGGAACCATAATGGCAGATTCAACGCAGATACACCAGGTGATCATGAATTTGTCTACAAATGCATATCATGCAATGAAGGAAAAGGGCGGCACTCTTAAAATAAGCCTTAAGACGGTTCGTGCAAACAAGGCAATGCAAAGAAAAATTCCCAAACTGGAATTAAAAACATACCTGTGCACAACCGTAAGTGATACAGGACATGGAATGGATAAAGTGACATTGAGCAGGATATTTGAACCTTTCTTCACAAAAAAGGAAGTGGGTGTAGGTTCGGGACTGGGACTATCTGTGGTTCACGGTATAGTAAGCTCTTATGATGGAGCCATAACTGTTGAAAGCGAACCCGGAAAAGGAACTGTTTTTAATATCTACCTTCCCCAGTACAGTGCAGCTGATAATATTAAGCTCAATAAAGACAGGATAGTCCAGAAAGGTAAAGAACATATTCTCTTTGTTGATGATGAAGAAGAGATAACATTTATGGGTAAGAGAATGCTGGAGAGTCTTGGTTATACGGTAAATGTTCATACCAACAGCCTTGCAGCCCTTGATGACTTCACATCCGACCCAACACTTTACGACCTGCTTGTAACCGATCAGACTATGCCCTATATGCTTGGCACCGAATTGATCAGGAAAGCCAGGGAATTGAAACCGGCCATCAAAGCCATAATAATTACAGGTTTCGGCGATTCGATAACTGAGGAAGAAAAAATAAAGAAAGGCATTGATGCGATAGTAGTTAAACCATTAATACTTAGTAGCTTCAGCAACTTAATAAGAAAAGTACTTGACAATAATTAAATAAATATAACATAAAGAATAAAATGGCAAGAATACTTATTATTGATGATGAGCCTAACATTTTATTAATGTTAAAAAAAATGCTGGAAAGATCCGGTTATACGGTAGATATGGCAATTAATGGAATGGAGGGTCTTGAGCTTTTCAGAAAATTCCCTGCCGATCTGATAATTACTGATATTGTAATGCCCGAAAAAGAAGGTCTTGAAACTATAAGAGAGATCAGGAATGAATATCCCGATGTAAAAATAATTGCCATATCAGGCGGAGGACGTATTGATTCAACTGAATACCTTGCTTCAGCACGACTGTTTGGAGCCTCCAGGATCTTCCAGAAGCCCTTCAAACAAAAAGAAATACTTAGTGCTGTAAAAGAATTGCTGGAAACCTGAGTATGTTATGCGGCATTTATGAATATTTTCTAAAAGAAAAACCGAAAGGATATTCTGCTTTTTACTAAATTTGAAGTTCCTGCCCCTGGTTCATAGCTTTCAGGATAATACAGATGATCCAATAATCTGTTTAATGATAACTATTTATAACTAATAATTAATAAACTCATGAAGAAAAGTATCTGTTTGTTTTTGTTCATTGTCATCTTATTGTCCGGTTCCGGAATTAAGGCACAAGAGGCCCGCTTATTAAGATTTCCAAGCATACATGAGAACCAACTGGTATTCAGCTATGCAGGCGACCTCTATTCTGTAAGTGACAATGGTGGAATGGCCCGCAAACTTACCTCTCACAATGGATATGAAGTATTTCCAAAATTCTCACCCAATGGAAAGACCATTGCTTTTACAGGACAATATGATGGAAATACAGAAGTATTTACAATACCGGCAGAGGGTGGTGAGCCCGTAAGGATCACTTATACTGCAACCCTGGGAAGAGATGATATAGGTGACAGGATGGGTCCGAATAACATTGTTATGACATGGACTCCCGACAGTAAATACATAGTCTACAGGTCACGTAAGCAAAGCTTCAATTCTTTTACCGGCCAGCTCTTTAAAGTTCCGGTTGATGGAGGTATGTCTGAGGAGATTCCTCTTTCTAAAAGTGGTTTTTGCTCATACTCTTCCGACGGCAACCAACTGGCTTTCAACTGGGTCTTCAGGGAGTTTCGTACATGGAAATACTATAAAGGCGGAATGGCTGATGACCTTAGGATATATGACTTCAATACTAAAGAAGTAAAGCAAATAACTGATAATCCCAGTCAGGATATAGAACCTATGTGGATTGGAGATGAAATTTATTTTCTTTCTGACCGCGACAGGATAATGAACATGTTTGTTTATAATACTGTCTCAGGGGAAACAAAAAAAGTAACGGATTTTACAGATTATGATATTAAATTCCCCTCATTCGACAAAAAGAATATTGTTTTTGAAAAAGGAGGATACATATATAAATATACTATTGCCGATAAAAAGCTTTCAAAGATAGACATTCAAATAGCCAATGATAATCCCTATTCACGATCAGAGACTAAGGATGCCAGCAAAAAAATTACAGGGGCTGAGTTATCCCCTAACGGGGAAAGGGTGCTTTTCAGTGCCAGGGGAGACATTTTTTCCGTACCTGCCAAATCAGGGATTACAACAAATTACACATCCAGTTCGGGTGTTCACGAAAGAAATGCTTCATGGTCGCCCAACGGAAAGTATATTGCATATATCTCAGACAGATCCGGCGAATTTGAAATATGGATAGAAGACCAGGCAGGTAATGGCAAAGCAAAACAAATCACCAAAGATTCAGACACATATATATTTGGTTTTGAGTGGTCACCCGACAGTAAGAAAATACTATATAACACAAAAAAGCAGGAGCTAATCTATATTGATATTGAAAGTAGTGAAATGCAAGAGGTGGACAAGACAACAGAAGGGCCCTGGTTTGCATATAACTGGTCTCCCGAAAGCAAATGGATTACTTACACAAAGGCAGAAAAAGGAATGACCAGGATAAGGCTTTATAGTCTTGCCGATAAAAAGTCATATGAAATTACTGAAGGCTGGTATGACTCAAACAATCCTTCATTCAGCAGTGATGGCAAGTACCTGGTATTTACATCAGCACGTGATTTTAATCCCATCTACAGCTACACAGAATGGAACCATGCCTACCAGGATATGAGCCGTATCTACCTTGTTACCCTGGCAAAAAGCACAGCATCTCCTTTTGCTCCTGAAAATGATGTGGTGAAAATTGAGGCAAAAGAAAAACCGGAAGCCGAAAAAGCCAAGAAAACCAAATCAAAAAACAAAAAGGAAACGAAAGATGAAGATGCTTCCGCTGCAATGAAAGTTGATATTGCCGGAATAAGCAAGCGGATAATCTCTCTCCCGGTAAAAGCAGGAAATTATTATAATGTTCGTGCTATCGATGATAAGATCTACTATATAACAATGTCATCAGGTGATCATGGTACAAGTACGAAAATGTATGACCTTAAAGAAAAGAAAGAAACAGAACTGGGAAGCAACCTTAATTTTACTATCTCTCCCAATAATAAAAAGATGCTTGTTGCACAGGGCGGGAAATATGCAGTCATAAACCTTCCACAATCAAAAGTAAGCCTTAAGAAAACAGTTGATCTTTCAAATATGAAAGTTAAGATCAATCTTAAAAAAGAATGGCAGCAGATATTTGATGAGAGCTGGAGACAGATGCGTGATTTCTTCTATGCACCAAACATGCACGGACTTGACTGGAAAGCAATTTACGACAAATACAATGTTCTTATACCCTATGTTAACCACAGATCAGACCTCACCTATATTATAGGTGAAATGATAGCCGAGCTGAATATAGGCCATGCTTATGCAATCAATGGCGAAAGACCTATGCCTGAAAGAATCAATATAGGCTTACTGGGGGCAAGGCTTAGCAAGGATAACAGCGGCTACTTTAAGATTGATGATATTTTAGACGGAGCTAACTGGAGTAAAACACTTCGTTCTCCTCTTAATGAAATTGGAGTAAACATTAATGAAGGTGATTATATACTGGCTGTAAACGGTAAAAGCACAAAGGAGATGAAAGATATTTACCGGGCTTTTGTTGGTATGGCCGGTAAGCAGGTAGAACTTACGGTTAATGACAGTCCTTCCCTTACAGCTGCCAGGAAAAGCATTGTTAAACCGGTTGGAGATGAATCAGCCCTTTATTACTACAACTGGGTTCAGGGAAACATAAAGAAAGTATCAGATGCAACAAAGGGAGAAGTTGGTTACCTGCATGTACCTGATATGGGTGTTGCGGGACTCAATGAATTTGTTAAATACTACTATCCCCAGCTTCAAAAGAAAGCACTGATCATTGATGTCAGGGGTAATGGCGGAGGAAATGTATCCCCCATGCTTATTGAAAGATTGCTTAGATCAGTTACCTATGTAACAATGCACACAGGAATGAAAAACGGAGATATTAACCCGGGGGGGCAACTGGACGGTCCCAAAGTAACACTACTGGATAAGTATTCCGCCTCCGACGGAGACCTTTTTCCTTATCGCTTCCAGTATAATAAGATAGGAAAACTTATAGGCACCCGTTCATGGGGAGGTGTTGTCGGATACAGTGGAGCAATTCCATGTATAGACGGAGGACATATAATAACTCCCTCTTATGCTCCTTTTGCGGCCGACGGCAGCGGTTTTATTATTGAAGGCCATGGTGTGGATCCCGACATAGAACTTGAAAATGACCCCTCAAGAGAGTATCTTGGAGTGGATGATCAGTTAAACAAAGCTATTGAGGTGATACTTGAAGAAATGAAAACTTATAAATACAGCCCTACCGAAGTACCTGAGTTCCCTGATAAAAGCCATAACTACAACCAGACAGACGGAAATATGAAATAAATAATTCCAGGAATACTAAGACAGCTGCTTGCCGCAGTTGTCTTTTTTAAATAAAACAAACAATATATTATGAAAAAATCAATTTATCTATTACTAATTATTCCATTACTAATGTCCTGCAACAATAACCTAAAGGAAGAATCGGATGCCGGCAATCCCTTCTTCACAAAGTATGATACTCCCTTCGGAGTACCGCCATTCGATAAAATTAAGAATGAGCATTACATTCCTGCTTTTGAGAAGGGAATGGAGATTCACAAACAGGAAGTTGAAGCCATACTCAGCAATACTGAAGAACCTACTTTCAAAAACACCATTGTTGCCCTTGATGAGTCGGGAGAGATACTAAACAAAGTGGCAATGTGCTTTTTCGGACAATCCAGTGCCAACACCAACGAGGAGATGCAAAAGATACAGATGGAGATATCTCCCAGGCTCTCTGCCCATACTGATGAGATAGAACTGGATCCCAGGTATTTCGAAAAGGTTAAAGCTGTTTACGACAGAAAAGAAGAATTCGGTCTAAGTGACGAAGAAAGTTTTATACTTGAGAATATTTACAAAGGACTGCTCAGGAACGGTGCAGAATTATCACCTGAAAATAAGGAAAAACTCAAAGGACTCAATAAAGAGATCTCAGTATTAAGGGTTAAATACGGTCAGAATGTACTAGCAGAAACAAATGATTTCAAGCTTATTATAGATAATAAAGAAGATCTTGCCGGACTGCCTGAATCGGTGATACAGGCAGCTGCAACTACTGCAACAGCAAATGATATGGAAGGGAAATGGGTATTTACAACCCAAAAGCCAAGCATGATACCCTTCCTGCAATATTCAGAGAAAAGAGAATTAAGGAAAGAACTCTACCATGCATACACAAACAGGGCAAATAACAACAATGAATATGATAATAAAGATGTACTTGCCAGGCTGGTTGAGCTCAGGGCTGAAAGGGCAAATCTTCTGGGTTATAAAACTTTCTCACATTTAACCCTGGAACCAAGAATGGCAGGGGTTCCTGAAAATGTATATGACCTTATCCAGACTGTATGGGATGCAGCCCTGCCTACCGCAAAAAAAGAGCTTGCCGAAATGCAAAAGATAGCAGATAGTGAAGGAGCTGATTTTAAGCTTATTGCAAGCGACTGGTGGTATTATGCCGAGAAGATGAGAATGGAGAAATACAATCTCGATGACAGTGAGCTAAGGCCATACTTTAAGCTTGACAATGTAAGGGAAGGAGCCTTTATGCTTGCAAACAAACTCTATGGCATTACATTTACCGAGATCAGTGAAATACCAAAGCCCCATCCTGAAGCAGTTGCCTTCGAAGTAAAAGAAGAAAACGGCGACCATCTTGGAGTACTGTATCTCGATTTCCACCCCAGGGACAGCAAACGGCAGGGAGCATGGTGCGGATCATACCGCGATCATAAGATCTCTGACGGAAAAGTAATAACACCGGTTGTTACCATGGTAATGAACTTTACAAGGCCAAATGGAGACCAGCCGGCCCTGCTGTCACTCGAAGAAGTAAGCACCCTCTTTCACGAGTTTGGTCATGCACTCGACGGACTCTTCTCAAAAACCTCTTATGGCTATTCATTTATTGCATGGGATTTTGTTGAGCTTCCAAGCCAGATAATGGAACACTGGGTAAGCGAACCTGAAATGCTTAAAATATATGCTACACACTATGAAACAGGCGAGCCAATGCCTGATGAGCTTATTGAGAAAATAAAAAACAGCAGCCTCTTTAATAATGGTTTTGCCAAGGTTGAATATACCGCAGCATGCTTCCTTGATATGGCCTATCACACCATTGAGGCAGGTGAAAAAATCGATGTTGCGAAATTTGAGAAGGAAACGCTTGACAAAATAGGCCTTATTCCTGAAATTGAACCAAGGTACAGAAGTACTTATTTTACCCATATTTCAGGTGGCTATGCCTCGGGTTATTATTCTTACGACTGGGCAGCTGTGCTTGACAATGATGCTTTTGATGCATATAAGGAAAATGGCATCTTCGACCGGGAGACAGCACAATCCTTCAGGGAGAACATTCTTGAACAGAACGGTATTAAGAATGCCATGGAGATGTATGTAGGTTTCCGTGGCCGCGAACCTGAAAGAACAGCCATGCTGAGAAACCTGGGTTTCCTGAATTAATAAACTGTTTTAAGCCTGTAAAGATCCTGCACTTTAAAGCTGCAGGATCTTTTTTTTTACAACAGTTTTTCTTTCCGTTTAGTTATTATAAGTAGCAAACTCGGTAAAGGCAAGCAATAATCCGGGAAAACCGGCCGATCCGTGAGCACTTCCACCTGCAGGTACCATCCCGGCAGGAATTTCAACATATCTGACATCACTGGCTCCATTGGCTTGCATAAGAGACAATGTTGACTGAGTGCTTTCAAGAGGAATGATCTCATCGGGCGGGTAATGATACAGTCTCAATGGTTTTTGGGGAGCCCAGTCGTGTACACTGTTCTCTGTTATCGCCTGGTTAAAGAATGTTGTCTCAGCATTTTTAAAATCATCCAGCAATGAAGAATTGAATAATTCTGCCAAAACCTGGGGATAAGAGTCTGCACTATCTGCCCACTCGGTTTCTCCATCAATAACATCCTGTATCATGACATCATAGGGTGAATTAAAAATATCAGTAAGAGGTCTGTTTACATACAGCTTATTATAAGTAACAAAAGGCATGACTAAAAGTAAAGTCTCAGGATAGCTGTCTCCCTTTACAACATTATCAATAACAGACATAATATCATATCCGCCTGCACAGGCACCCACTGCAGTAATATCTATTTCATTACAGTTTTCCTCAATATACTTAAATGTTGCCATGGCAGAATAACCTCCCTGGGAGTAGCCTGTAATAAAGAAATCACCATTTAAAGAAGACTTTATATTCTTTGCACTCTCAAAATACTCGTTTACTGCGTAATACATATCCACACTGGCCGATGCTGTATAATTATAATCAAAGTAAGGATGTAATATATCCTTTGAAGAACCATATCCAATAAGGTCAGGAACAAAAACTACATATCCCAAAGCAGCAAAAAATTCATATGAAGGCATGTAACTTTCAGACGGGGCATCGGCATTCTTCAGTATTGTTCCCCTTTCAATCAGTACCAGCGGATAGTCCCCACCGGAATCGGGAATAGTTAATGTTCCTGATGCAATTATTTCTTCACCTTCATACTCTGTCTTGTATTCAAGTTTATAAGTAACTATACCGCTTTTTATCAGCTTATCGCTTTCAGGAAAGCTTATAGCTGTTTCCAGCATAGCTTCGGTATACATAAACTTGTAAGTCGAAGAGACCAGATAAGCATCTTTGTTATTTTCAGGTTCAGTTTCTTTCGAACATGAAAGCAAGAATGTAAAACTCACCAGGAATATAATTATTGAAGATAAAAATATATGTTTTTTCATTTATTGAGATAGTTTTATTATCAGGGACTTATAGAAAGATAAATTAATAAAATAAAGAATCTGAGAGATTGTTTACAAAAGGATATAAAATAATTCCCAATTCAAAATTATTAAGCCATTAATCCAGAAAGCCAAGCATCCAGAGCGGGATATGGTTTCCACTCCGTCTTTCAATGTCATGCACAATCAGGTAATTTTTTGAATCTTTTTGTAAAGATGCTTTAGTTGTATGCCACCCGCATTCAAACACATACTCCTTGTCTATCAGGAATTTTCCCGGACTTGCCAGGCTTATGCTATAAGGTACATCATGAATAATTTTGGAAGCTATCCTACTATAAGCATGGTCTCCTCACTGTCCACAACAAAAAACCTGGGTGCAACAGGGAATTCCGCTATGAATCGAATAAAAGGCTAAATATAGCCATGAAAGAAG
>JAOZPG010000027.1 GCA_029932855.1 Bacteroidales bacterium
TCCTTTGAATGATATTCTGGCTACGGCAATAAATGAAATGCCTGATAATAAAGAAATAGACTTCAGGCTATATCCAAACCCGGCAAGCACATATGCATATCTGGAGTTTGAGGCTTTCATGACAAATGAAATGCTTCTGGAAGTTTATAATGAACTTGGTACCCGGATGGAGTATATAATAATTGAAAAAGGGGAAAACAATTTCACCCTTAATACCGGCAGATATCCAGGAGGAATTTATTTTGTTAAACTATCATCCGGGAATATTAAGACCGGCACTAAGCGACTTGTAATAATTCCTTAGCTTATAGTATCAGGGAGGCATAAATAATTAAAGCGCCTGGTGCTTCTGAAGCCCGGGCGTTTTAATTAGAATAATACCTGTAAAAAAGTTAATTTTGTTTTTCTGAAAAACGACTGAACAGGAAGAACAATATTTAAAAAACCATCTGCACAAGTGTTGAGAATAGATGATACGATAATTAGCAGAGACCTGCTTGAAAAGAAGTTTAAATGCAATCTTAAGAAATGCAGGGGAACTTGTTGTGTTTATGGAGATTCAGGAGCACCACTGGAAGAGGAAGAAGTACAGATACTTGAAGATATTTATCCTTTTGTTAAACCATATATGAGGCAGGAAGGGATAGAGGCAGTTGAGAAGATCGGGACCAGTATGACCGATAAGGACGGAGACCTTGTTACCCCACTAATTGATGGTAAAGAATGTGCATACACTCAATTAATAAACGGCATATACCTTTGTGCAATAGAGGCAGCTTTCATGGACGGGAAAATAAAGTTCCCTAAGCCAATATCCTGTCATCTTTTTCCCGTAAGAACAAAGAAGTTTACGGATTTTACAGCAGTGAATTATGAGCAGTGGAGCATTTGCAGGGATGCCCGTAAACTTGGTGAGGAGGAAAATGTTGAAGTATGGGTTTTTCTGAAAGAACCGCTGATACGCAAATTTGGTAAAGAATGGTATAAGCAGCTTGAAATTGCTGCCAGAGAACTAAAAAAGCAAAACATATAAATAAAATACATTATTATGGAACTTATCAATAAATATATCGAAGAAAACAAGGACAGGTTCCTTGATGAACTATTTAAGCTTATTCGTATTCCTTCCGTAAGTGCAAAGGAAGAGAATAAGCCGGATATGCTAAGGGCAACTGAGTATATCAAAAAGAGCCTGCTGGATGCAGGGGCAGATAAGGCAGAAGTAATATCAACAGAGGGCCATCCTGTTGTTTACGCTGAAAAAAGCATTGATTCTTCTTTGCCAACAGTGCTGGTATATGGCCATTATGATGTGCAACCGGCAGAGCCTCTGGAGCTATGGGCCTCTGAGCCATTTGAGCCTGAGGTGAGGGGCGGAAAGATTTATGGCCGTGGTGCGGATGATGATAAGGGGCAGATGTTTATGCAACTAAAGGCTTTTGAGCTTATGAATAATACGGGAACCCTTCCATGTAATGTAAAATTCATGATAGAGGGAGAGGAAGAGATTGGCTCCCCCAGTTTAAAAAAGTTCTGTATCGACAATAAAGAAAAGCTGGCATCAGATATAATTCTTATTTCTGATACAACAATGATATCTATGGCTGTGCCGTCTATTACAGTTGGTCTCAGGGGGTTAAGCTATATGGAGGTTGAACTTACAGGCCCTAACAGGGATCTTCATTCAGGCCTCTACGGTGGAGCTGTTCTTAATCCTATCAATGCTCTTACAAAGATGATAGCTTCACTTACAGATGAAAACAGGCATATTAGTATTAAGGGTTTTTATGATGATGTGATAGAGGTATCTGATGAGGAAAGAAAAGAAATGGCCAAAGCCCCTTTTAGCCTTGAAGATTATAAGAAAGCTATTGATATAGACAAGGAAGTCGGAGAGGCAGGCTATAGTACTACCGAGCGTACAGGCATAAGACCATCGCTGGATGTAAATGGTATCTGGGGCGGTTATATCGAAGAGGGAGCAAAAACCGTTTTACCCTCAAAAGCGTATGCCAAGATATCGATGAGGCTTGTTCCTAACCAGAATTCCAGGAAGATAGACAAACTTTTCCAGGATCATTTCAGGGCTATAGCCCCTGAGGGAGTAAAAGTAAAGGTCAGAAGTCTCCATGGTGGAGAGGGCTATGTCAGTCCGCTTGATACTGTTGCCTACCAGGCCGCCAGCAAAGCCTGTGAGACAAGCTTTGGCAAGAAGCCTGTGCCTGTCAGGAGCGGGGGAAGTATTCCTATCGTTTCGGATTTCGAGGAGGTGCTTGGAGTAAAATCAATACTTTTGGGTTTTGGGCTTAGTTCCGATGCAATTCACTCACCAAACGAAAATTATCCATTATTTAATTTTTATAAAGGCATTGAGACCATAGCATTGTTTTATAACTATTACAGTGAATTAATGAAAGGATAATTAATAAACATATCAGAATGCCGGGACTCAATCACAGATCCCGGTATTTTTTTTTGCTTAAAACTTAAAATAGGGGGGTATGTTAAATAAAAGTTGATAAATTTCACAATAGGGGGGGTAAATACAGGGGGGTGTGCTTAAAAAAGCCTACTTTCGTAAAATTATTATCAAAATATAAAACGAAATGGCAGAATTAAGGTTCAAAGCATTGGAGGAGGTGTTTTCACGTCAGCCCAAAGAAGTAATATTACCATCAAATGAAGTGACAGACTTTTTTGGTGAAAAAGTATTTGACCGCTTCAAAATGGAGAAATTCCTTAACAGGGAAGCATTCCAGGGGGTAATGAATGCTATTGACAAGGGCACTTCAATTGACAGGAAGATGGCCGACCAGGTTGCAATTGGAATGAAAGCATGGGCAGTCAGTAAGGGAGTTACTCATTATACTCACTGGTTTCATCCTTTAACTGATGGCACTGCTGAGAAACATGATGGTTTTATTGAGTTTGGAGATAATGGTAATATGATAGAGAATTTCTCGGGTAAATTACTGGTCCAGCAAGAGCCCGATGCTTCCAGCTTTCCCAGCGGAGGTTTAAGAAATACTTTTGAGGCCCGGGGGTATACAGCCTGGGATGTATCATCGCCTGCCTTTATTGTGGATACCACTCTTTGTATTCCCACGGTCTTTGTTTCATATACAGGAGAAGCCCTTGACTATAAAGCGCCACTCTTAAAAACATTGAGCCTTATAGATAAGGCAGCCGTTGAAGTATGCCAGTATTTTGATAAAAACATTACTGATGTAGAGACTTCACTGGGTTGGGAGCAGGAGTATTTTCTCATTGATGAGGCTCTTTACCATGCGCGTCCCGATCTGATACTTACAGGCAGGACTCTTATGGGACACGGTTCATCGAAAGATCAACAGCTTGACGATCATTATTTCGGTTCAATTCCTGAAAGGGCAGGAGCCTTTATGAAAGATTTTGAGATTGAAGCATATAAACTTGGCATACCAGTTAAAACCAGGCATAACGAGGTAGCACCAAACCAGTTTGAATGTGCCCCTATCTATGAAGAAGCTAATTTGGCCAATGACCATAACCAGCTTATAATGGACCTGATGAAAAGAGTTGCCAGGAGGCATAATTTCAGGGTGCTCTTTCATGAAAAACCATTTGCAGGAATAAATGGTTCTGGTAAACATAATAACTGGTCGCTTAAAACAAATACCGGTGTTAATCTTCTTTCACCGGGAAAGAATCCTAAAACCAATCTTCAGTTTCTTACTTTTCTGGTAAATGTGGTAAAGGCTGTTTATGAGAATCAGGATCTCTTGAGGGCCAGTATTCTTACTGCCGGTAATTCACACAGGCTGGGAGCAAACGAAGCACCTCCTTCCATTATCTCGGTATTTCTGGGATCACAACTCAGCTGTGTTTTAGATGAGATAGTTGAGAAAGTAAGCAGCAGGAAGATGACTCCGGATGAGAAGACTGAGATTAAGCTTGGAATAGGCAAGATTCCTGAGATATTACTTGATAACACCGACAGAAACCGTACATCTCCTTTTGCATTCACAGGGAACAGGTTTGAGTTCAGGGCTGTGGGTTCCTCAGCCAACTGTGCAACGGCTATGATATCCTTAAATGCTGCGGTGGCAGCCCAGCTTATTAACTTTAAAAAGGAGGTTGATAAGATAATTGAGAAAGGTTTAACCAAGGATGAGGCAATATTACAGGTGCTGAAGCAATATATTCTATCATCAGAAAAGATCAGGTTTGAGGGTGATGGCTATAGTGAAAAATGGAAAAAGGAGGCAAAAAAGAGAGGTCTTACAAATATTAACAGTGTTCCCGCCTCAATCTCAAAATACCTCGATAAACAGGCAAAAAGAGCTTTAATAGATACAGGTGTTTTTGCTGAAAAAGAGTTGCGCGGAAGGGTTGAGGTTGAATATGAGAAATTTACCAAGAAGATACAGATAGAAGCCAGGGTCCTTGGTGACCTGGCTATTAATCATGTTGTTCCAACAGCTCTTACTTATCAGAATAAACTGCTGGAAAATGTCAAAGGCATGAAAGATATATTCCCGGAAAGTGTTTTTAAAGACTTGTCCGGAGCAAGGATAGACCTTATTAAGGAGATGTCGGAGAGAGTTACCAGCATTAAGGAATATGTCAGGGAAATGATAGAAGAGAGGAAGATAGCCAATAAGATTGAAGACCTGAAGGAGAAAGCCTTTGAATATGACTCAAAGGTATTGCCCTACTTTGATAAGATAAGGTATGAGATTGATAAGCTTGAGTTAATTGTGGATAATGAGATATGGCCCTTACCCAAGTACAGGGAGCTTTTATTCACAAGTTAACAGCTTCCTTGAGGGTTTCCTTGCCTGGCGGCAGGCAAAGCTGTCTTCTATTTCTGATAACGGGAAAAAATAATTACTTTTAACATGCGTTAAAGTAAGTAAACAGGTAACAAATGAATAATAAAAGGATACTGCTATTTCTTTCTATAGCACTTATAATTTCATCTTCAACGATATTTGCCCAGAAGAAGAAGCTTCAGAGAGCAGATGATGCATTTGAGGCAGGTGAGTATTTCGATGCCATTGATCTTTATAAAGATGCTTATGCAGCAATAAGGGACAGATCTGTGAAGACAGGTGTGGTTTTTCATATTGCTGAATGTTACAGGCACACAAATCAATCTGCCAGGGCTGAATTGTGGTATAAGAAAGCTGTGGGTCAGGATTACCCCGATCCGCTTGCAGTGCTTTACTATGCTGAATCATTAAAGAAGAACGACAAATATGAAGATGCCATAACTGAGTTTACAATTTATAAGGACCTTGTTCCGGATGATCCCCGTGGAGATGAAGGAATAACATCATGTGAGCTGGCATTGCAATGGAAGGAAAATTCTGTCGGCTACAAGATTACCGATATGAAGTATTTTAATTCCAGACAAAGAGATTTTTCTTTAGCCTATGCCAGGGATGATTACAAGTCGGTTTATTTTACATCATCCAGGGAAGATGCTAATGGAAATAAAACACATGGTGCAACAGGTCAGAGTTTTACCGATATCTTTGAGAGCAAGCTCGACCGTAAAGGAAAATGGAGCGTTCCGCTTGCACTTGATGAAACGATAAACACTGAATTTGAAGAAGGGACTCCTTCAATAACGGGAGATTACAATACCATGTTTTTTACCCGGTGTGAAATGAGCAAGCGTAAGAAGCTGGGATGTGTTATTATGAGCACAACAAGAACAGCAGATGGCTGGGGAAAGGCCAAAGCACTTGACATCCTTCCCGACAGCCTTGTGGCTGCACATCCTGCAGTTTCGAAAGACGGACTTACATTATTGTTTGTGTCTAATATGAAGGGGGGATTGGGACTTAATGATATATGGAAAGTGGAACGCAGTCCCTCGGGTGACTGGGGGGAACCGGTAAACATGGGTCCGGAAATTAATACTGAAGGCAATGAGTTGTTTCCTTACATTCATGAAGACGGGAGTATCTATTTTTCTTCAGACAGGCATATGGGTATGGGAGGACTTGATATCTTCAGGGCCACAGCTGTTGAAGGAGGAGGATGGAATGTTGAGAATATGAGGTATCCTATAAATTCATCTGCCGATGATTTTGGGATTATTTTTGAAGATAAGCTGGAACGGGGATTTTTTAGTTCCACACGCAAGGGCAGGGGTAATGATGATATTTTTGCCTTTGCATTGCCACCTTTGAAATTTAAAATTAATGGCGTGGTTATTGACAGGCGGACTGAAAATATTGTCCCCAATGCAATTGTTAAGCTTATCGGCAGCGATGGTATAACCCTGGAAGATGAAACGGGTGATGACGGCAGCTTTGGTTTTAACTTAAAACCAAATACCGATTATATATTTTTGGCAACAAAACCAGGATACCTTATAACAAAAGGAAGGGAAACCACAAAAGGACAGGAGAAGAGTAAAGATTTCAGAATGACCCTTGAGATTGCAGCTATTGACAAGCCTATAGAATTGCCTAATATATTTTATGATTTTGGTAAATACGACCTGAGGCCTGAATCAATGGTTGCTCTTGATCGCCTGGTTGAAGTGTTGAACGATAATGCTAATATTACTATAGAGCTTGGTTCTCATACAGATATCAGGGATTCCGAGGAGTTCAATCTTCAGCTTTCACAGAAAAGGGCACAGTCGGTTATCGATTACCTGATAAGTAAAGATATAGCGGCAGACCGGTTAGTAGCAAAAGGATATGGGGAGTCTATGCCTAAGATTGTGGATCCCAAGAATGAAAAAAATTATCCTTTCCTGAAAGACGGTGATGTTCTTGATGAGAAGTTCATAAATTCCCTGAAGACCAGGGAAGAGCAGGAAATAGTACATCAGCTGAACAGGAGGACAGAGATGAAGGTTCTGAGGACTGATTACGGGACTGTTGAATAAAATTCCATCTGCAATAATCCCTATGAAAGAAAGATATGCCAGCAGGGGTGTTTCTGCATCTAAAGAAGATGTACATAAAGCTATTTCCCGGATTAATAAAGGGATATTCCCAAATGCTTTTTGCAAGGTAGTTCCGGATATTCTTGGTAATGATCCTGACTGGTGTGATATAATGCATGCCGATGGTGCCGGGACCAAGTCATCACTAGCCTATATGTACTGGAAAGAAACCGGCGACCTTTCAGTATGGAAAGGTATTGCCCAGGATGCAATAGTGATGAATACCGACGACCTCTTGTGTGTGGGGGCTGTAAATAATATTTTGCTTTCTTCAACAATAGGCAGAAATAAAAAACTTATTCCAGGTGAAGTGATTGCTGCCATAATAAATGGTACAGAGGAGATACTTGAGGAACTAAGGGGGCTTGGAGTGTTGATTTATTCAACCGGCGGGGAAACAGCAGATGTGGGTGATCTGGTAAGAACAATAATTGTTGATTCTACGGTTACCGCAAGGATGAAGAGGAAAGATATAATTGATAATTCAGGGATAAGAGAGGGGGATGTAATAGTAGCTTTGTCTTCTTCAGGGCAGGCAAGTTATGAGAAGGAATATAATGGAGGAATGGGAAGTAACGGACTCAGCTCTGCCCGCCATGATGTCTTTAATAACTACCTTGCCTCAAAATATCCTGAAAGCTTTGATCCTTCCATTCCCGGAGAATTGGTTTATTCGGGAAGCTATAAGCTTTGCGACAAGATTGAGGAACTGGGACTTGATGCAGGAAAGCTGGTATTGTCACCCACCCGAAGCTATGCTCCGGTTATAATAAAGCTACTTGAAGAGTTAAGGAATGAAGTACACGGACTGATACATTGTTCGGGAGGTGCACAGACAAAGATCCTGAATTTTGTGGATAAGCTGCACGTTATAAAAGACAATATGTTTGATGTCCCCCCATTGTTTCGTATAATACAGGAAGAGTCAGGAACCAGCATGAAAGAAATGTACAAGGTCTTTAATATGGGACACAGGTTTGAGATCTATCTGCCTGAGAAGTTTGCCGGACAGGTAATATCCATATCTCAGTCATTTAACATAGATGCAAAGATAGTGGGCCATTGTGAAGCTTCAGATGCTAACAGGCTTAGCATTCAGACTGGCAAGGAGGAACTTGTATATTAAAAACAGGCTCAGTCATCAGTCTGGTTTACTTTACCTGCTTCAGAATAATTTTCTTAACTTCGCAAACCTTAAAATAATAGTACAAAGCATGGCGGGAAACCTTATATTAGAGAAACTGGAGGGAGTAAAAGATCGTTTTGAAGAAATTCAGCGTCTTCTCGGGGAACCTGATATTATCTCCGACATGAAAAGGTATGTGAGGCTGAATAAGGAATATAAGGAATTACAGCCTGTAATAGAAGCATTCAGTGCATATAAGGAAGTGCTTGATAATATACAATCGGCCAGAGATATGCTAAGCACAGAGAAGGATAGTGAAATGAGGGAGATGGCTAAAGAAGAGCTGGATGAGATGACCGGAAAGCTTGCTCCCATGGAAGAACAGATCAAACTTCTTCTTATACCTTCCGATCCTGAGGATTCTAAAAATGCCATGATAGAGATAAGAGCAGGCACAGGAGGTGACGAAGCAAGCATCTTTGCCGGTGACCTGATGAGGATGTACACTAAGTATGCTGAAACAAAAAAATGGAAGGTTGACGTTAATAACTTTACTGAAGGTACGGTTGGGGGATACAAGGAGATAGTCCTGAAGGTGAGTGGTGAAGGCGTTTATGGGATATTGAAATATGAATCCGGAGTACATCGTGTGCAAAGGGTGCCACAGACTGAAACACAGGGGAGAGTGCATACTTCTGCTGCATCTGTGGCAGTGTTACCTGAAGCCGAGGAATTTGACGTTGAGATAAAAGCTGAGGATGTAAGAAAGGATACTTACTGTTCTTCGGGACCGGGAGGGCAATCGGTAAATACAACTTATTCTGCTATACGTCTTACACATATACCAACAGGAATTGTTGTTACCTGTCAGGATCAGAAATCACAACTTAAGAACCTTGATAAGGCAATGGCCGAACTTCGTACAAGGCTTTATGACCTTGAGTACCAGAAATACCTTAAAGAGATATCCTCAAAAAGAAAGACCATGGTATCCACAGGCGACCGTTCAGCAAAGATTCGTACATATAACTATCCACAGGGCAGGGTTACCGACCACAGGATCAACCTTACCATGTATAATCTCCAGAATGTCCTGAATGGTGATATCCAGGAGATTATAGATAAGCTACAGATGGCAGAAAATGCTGAACGACTAAAATCCAGCAATAATTAGTCCTTATCCAGAAGGATGGTCATAAGAGTAAAGGCTGCTACTTCTCCTCTTTTCTTAATAACTTCCCTGTTGGTGTTATCACCAACTTCATAAGTGATAGCTTCCACACCCAGCTCATTTATAAACCAGTTAGATGAGTTCTGTCCCTCGCGGTCTGAGGGAACCGGCTCAATAGGATTATTGGTCATTACTTTATTTATTCCCTCAATGAACTCCCATGAAATTACTTTCTTCGATGGCAGATCTTCAGGTTTTTTCAGGTAGAAAAGATCAGTCAGTGTAGAATGAAAATCAATGGCATAGTGCAGGGTAGCGTTGTTTTTTTCAATTTCTTCTTTTATAAATTTCCTGAAAGCGTAAGTTTCAGGCTGATTAAAATGTCTCCAATCGCGGTTAAGGTCTATCCCTGAGGCATTATGTCTCCAGTGCCCGTTATCGACACCGTCGGGGTTCATCATTGGTACTACAATGGTTCTGAACTTCTTTCTGAACATCTTTGCCAGTTTACTGTCGCCTGCAATTGTTTCAACAAATGAGATCATCTCCTTAAAACCGGTAAGCTCCGGAGGATGCTGCCTGCTAAGTATAACCAACATATTCTTATCGTCTGAATCGGAAATGGACATTGCCTTTATTGGTCTTCCCTGGGTGCTTTTCCCGATAGTTATGCTTTTAATATATTTTTTTTGTGAAAGCTGATCGATCCACTCATAAGTAAAATCAGAACACATCATTTCCTGGGCTGACACCCATAGGGTATCCGGACTGATATTAAGCCTGAATAAGGCTGACGGATCTTTTCTGGAACTTAATATCTCCGTTGTGTCAATCTGTACCCAGGTCTTCCCATCATTGCTAAGTTTAGGGATATATCTGTGCCTGCCCTGCTGATAATTTAGTCTTATATAAATATCTTTTTCGCTATCTGCCCAAATCTTAAATGAATACCAGGGACTCATATTGATGGGGTAATTCTCGGGTGTGATGCATATGGCCAGGGTAGAGTCATTTTCTGTTTTTATCCCGTTAAGTCTGGCTCCTGTAAAGTCATTTCTTACGCCAACACCTATTGCTGCGAAATCAAATATCCCTTTGTCCTGGAACTCAATATTTCTCGAGCGGGTGTCCACATAATTTGTATAGTTTGTATACTCCGGCCAGTCAATTTTTATAGTTTGTCCAAATGAAATTGTGCCCGGCAAAAGAGCGATTGCTATTGATAGGAATATTGTTTTTTTCATCTTTTTAGTTATTGTATTCAATCTTGTAAATTAAGTTTCGAAGTTAATAAAAAAGCTGACCGGTGCCTCGCGTTGGCTAGTAATTGATATTTTTCATGCCAGGCTAAAAACCTAACAGCCCGGGTTTTGACTAAAGACCCAAACATAAAGTATGCTGCTTAAGTAGCAGATAAGCAAAAAGATATACTTAGCTGAGTAATAAGTATCCTGTTCGATTTAGAAAGAGTTTTGTACGAAACCGTGCAATCATAAATAAAATACTGTTGAATATTCTTAAAGGTATTTTTATTTTTACAAAAGGAATATTAAAGAAAATAATTAATTTAGTTAAAGTCCGGGGAAAAATATAAAACGAATCAAATGAATTATATAAAGTTGTTTGAGAAAATAAAGGAAAAAAGTAGTTTTTTGTGCATTGGCCTGGATTCAGATCCCCTCAAAATCCCGGAACATCTGAATGATCTTGAAGATCCTGTTTTTGAATTTAATAAACAAATAATTGATTCTACCCACCAGTATACGGTTGCTTATAAACCAAATATAGCTTTTTATGAAAGCCGTGGTGTTGATGGCTGGATAAGTCTTCAGAAGACTCTTGATTATATCAGGGAAGTAGATGATGAGATATTTGTTATCGCTGATGCAAAGAGAGGTGATATTGGAAATACCTCAAAGATGTATGCCCGGACTTTTTTTGAAACAATGGATTTTGATGCTCTGACAGTAGCTCCTTACATGGGAGTGGATTCGGTTGAACCTTTCCTGCAATATGATGATAAATGGGTTATACTTCTTGCTTTAACTTCAAACAGGGGAGCTGATGACTTTCAGTTTTTAAAAGACAGCAACAGTGGGGAAAGCCTATTTGAGAGAGTTCTTGCAAAAGGGAAAGAATGGGGCTCAAAAGATCAGATGATGTTCGTGGCAGGGGCTACCAGGGCAGAAATGCTGGCAGATATAAGAAATATCATTCCCGATCATTTCCTGCTTGTGCCCGGTGTGGGTGCTCAGGGAGGCAGCCTTAAAGAAGTGGCCAGGTATGGGATGAATGATAAATGTGGATTGCTTGTTAACTCGTCAAGAGCTATAATTTTTGCTGATAATGGAGAGAATTTTGCGGCAGTAGCTAAAGAAAAGACAAAAGAACTGCAGATGGAAATGAAGCTCTACCTTACAGAAAAGGGAATAATCTAAAACATGATTTGTCTGGCCGGGCAATACCGGCCTGCTGGTCTTATCCTTATACAGGGATCTTTATTTTTCTATAATATTTCAATATATGACTGAGCCTTTTCTCCAGTTTTTGTGGAAACGCCGGCTGTTTTGGTCATCTATGAAGATTCAGCGAACAGGAGAACTGGTTAAAATAATTAATTGTGGAGAACAGAACCCGGATGCAGGTCCTGACTTTTTCAATGCAAGGATTGAAATAAACGGAGTGCTGTGGGCCGGAAATGTTGAGATTCATTTAAAGGCATCAGACTGGTTAATCCACAAGCATGACAGGGACCCGGCTTATAATAATGTAATACTGCATGTATGCCTTGAGGATGACAGGGAAATATTTACTTCGGCAGGCAGAATAATACCTGCTCTGGAGATTAATATTGATCCTGGCAGGCTCAGTCAATATTCCGGGCTTATGGAAAGCGAAGAATGGCTTGCCTGCAGGGATTCCATTAATAAAGTTGAACCTTTCAGGATAAAATACTGGCTTGGGAGCATATTGGTGGAGAGGATTATTGAGAAGACAAAGGCATTTGAGAAAATACTTGGGGCAAACAGGAATGACTGGGAGGAAAGCTTTTACCAGGGACTGGCAAGGGCTTTTGGATTTAAGATTAATGCAGACCAGTTTGAATCGCTGGCGCGCTCACTTCCTTTGAGATATCTTTTTCATCACAGAGACAGGCTTTTTCAATTGGAAGCATTATTATTCGGGCAGGCAGGATTTTTAACTGATAATACGGACGGTGATGAATATTTTCTTAGCCTGTCTAAAGAATATAATTTCCTGAGAAAAAAATACAGTCTAAAAGCCATGGAGGTTCATCAATGGAAATTCATGAGGATAAGACCTTCAAATTTTCCGACTTTGAGAATTGCTCAGTTTGCTGCACTTATCAGTCATGCCGGTTCTTTGTTCTCCTCTTTTATTGGAGCTGCCGGAATAAAGGACATGCTTGAGCTATTTAACTTCCGCTTATCTGATTACTGGAGGGATCATTACAGGTTTAATAAGATATCCACCGTTAGGGAGAAGGCATTAGGCAGAGAAGCTTCATTTTCCCTGTTGATCAATACGCTTATTCCTTTTATGTATTTGTATGGGAAGTCTACAGGCGATGAGGAACTTGCTGAAAGGGCAGTAAACCTGCTGGACGAGATACCACCTGAGAAGAATTCAATAATAAGAAGTTGGGATGAAGCCGGCATACATGCAGACAGTGCTCTTTATTCACAGGCACTTATTCAATTAAAGAATAAATATTGTAATTTTAAACGTTGCCTGGAATGTGAGATTGGAAACCAGCTTCTGGCAGCTAATAAATAATAAATGAGAGACAGCAAGTTAAGAAATATAATTATCGCCCTGGGGTTACTTTTAATCATCATCATCATAGGTGTTCTTGGCTTTATGATAATAGAAAATTTTTCATTTGTTGAAGCTTTATTCATGACAGTCATTACCATGTCGACAGTTGGCTTCAATGAAGTGAGACCACTTGATACTTCGGGGATGTTGTTCACCTCGGGCTTGATTATTTTCAGCTTCGGGATATTTGTTTATGTGGTAACTTTGTCAACCAGGTTCCTGGTCGAAGGTGTATTTAGAAATTATTATAAAGACAATAAAGTGAAAAAAAGAATAAAAAGATTGTCAGGCCACGTAATTGTGTGTGGCTATGGCAGGAATGGGAAGCAGACAGTACTTGAACTGATGGGGCACAGACAAAAGTTTGTGATCCTTGAATCAAACAGGGATATTGCCGAAGAGATAAGGGAGGAAACCGATTATCTGTATATTGAAGGCGACGCTACCCATGAAGGGATACTTGAAGCAGCCAGAATAGACAAGGCTGCAGCATTAATTTCCACTCTTCCCAACGATGCTGATAACCTGTTTGTAGTGATCACTGCACGACAGATGAATAAAGAATTGAAGATCATCAGCCGGGCATCTGAGGATAAAGCAGATTTTAAGCTAAAGAGGGCAGGGGCTGATAATGTGATAATGCCTGACAAGGTAGGAGGGCAAAGAATGGCCAAGCTGGTGATTCAGCCTGATGTGGTTGAATTCCTGGAGTATATTATGTTACAGGGAAGTGATGATGTTACTCTTAAAGAATTATCATGCACAAATATGGCTGTTTGTTTTACCGACAGGTCAATAGGAGAACTTGGAATCAGAAATATTACCGGTGCAAATATCATAGGTTTGAAAAAAGGCGGAAAGTATGTTTTTAACCCCTCCCCTGATACTATGCTGTCATCCAGTGATTTCCTTTTTGTCCTGGGCAAACCCTCCCAGATAAGCAAGCTGCAGAATGTACTTATTAAAGGAGATGTATGAGTCTAAAGCTCAAAAGCATAGCAGTTCCTTATATTGAAATAAACTTTTATTTGTTTTAATTGATTTCTTTAAAAAAAACTCTATCTTTGCAGTTCTTTAAAAATTAGGTAAAACAAAAAATACGGATATTATTATGTACCTTACTGGAGAAAAGAAAACGGAAATTTTTAAGAAGCATGGAAAAGATGCATCAGACACTGGGAGTGCTGAAAGCCAGGTAGCCCTTTTTACACATCGTATTGCCCATCTTACAGGGCATTTGAAAAACAATAAGAAGGATTTTAGCACACAGCGGGCACTTCTTAAGCTGGTTGGTAAGCGCAGAAGCCTGCTGGATTATCTTAAAAAGAGGGATATTGAAAGGTATCGTGCAATTATTAAAGCATTGAATCTTCGTAAATAAATAAGAAAGGCAATTTACAGATTGCCTTTTTTTATATCTTTTTCAGGGTACTAAAAAGGAATTATTAAAAAAAATGATGAACAAAGTAGTAGAGAAAAGTATTGATCTGGGAGATGGCAGAACTATAAGCCTGGAGACCGGGAAACTTGCAAAGCAAGCCGACGGGGCTGTTGTTGTTAAATTGGGAAAAACTATGCTCCTGGCAACTGTGGTTTCAGCCAGAGATGCAAAAGAAAATGTTGATTTTATGCCATTGTCGGTTGACTATAAAGAGAAATATGCGGCAATGGGGAAATTCCCGGGTGGTTTTATGAAAAGAGAAGCCAGGCCTTCCGATTACGAGATACTTATATCCAGATTAGTGGACAGGGCTTTGAGACCCTTGTTCCCTTCTGATTATCATGCTGATACATTTGTAAATGTAACAATGATCTCAGCTGAGGCGGAAGTAATGCCGGATGCCCTGGCAGGACTTGCAGCTTCAGCGGCCATGACAATCTCAGACATACCTTTTGAAGGGCCTATCTCAGAAGTCAGGGTAGCCAGGATTGACGGTAAATTTAAGATCAATCCGGGATCTGCAGAAATGGAAAGAGCAGATATAGATATTATCGTTGCAGCCACCATGGATAACATAATGATGGTTGAGGGGGAAATGAATGAGGTTTCTGAAGATGATATGCTTGAAGCAATTAAAGTTGCTCACGAAGCAATAAAAGTCCAGTGCCAGGTACAGCTTGACATCGCTAAAGAACTGGGAGTTACCAAAAGAGAGTACGAACACGAGAGAAATGATACTGAGCTTCAGGAAAAAATTCGTAAAGAAACTTATGATAAGTTATACGAAGTAGCAAAAAGCAAAACTGCAGATAAACATCTTCGTTCAGAAAATTTTGATAAGATCAAGGAGGATTTCCTTGCACAGTATACTGAGGAAGATGAAGTGGATATGGTTTTGGTTGACCGTTATTTTCATGATATTCATAAGGATGCAGTTAGAAATATGGTCCTTGATACACAGATAAGGCTTGACGGCAGGAAGACCAATGAGATAAGGCATATTTCGAGTGAGGTGGATTACCTGCCTGCAGCCCACGGATCGGCATTGTTTACAAGGGGGGAAACACAATCGCTTACATCTGTGACACTTGGCACCAAACTTGATGAAAAGATAATTGACAATGTAATGTTCAAGGGAACAGAGAAATTTGTTCTGCATTATAATTTTCCTGCCTTTTCTACAGGAGATGCCAGGCCTAACCGCGGACTTAGCCGCAGGGAGGTAGGACACGGAAACCTGGCCCACAGGGCTTTGAAGAAAATGATTCCCACAGGGAATGAAAATCCATACGCTATAAGAGTTGTGTCTGATATTCTTGAATCAAACGGATCATCTTCAATGGCAACAGTATGTGCAGGTACACTGGCACTTATGGATACCGGAATAAAGATAAAAGAGCCGGTATCTGGTATCGCAATGGGAATGATATCAGATGCAAAAACCGGCAAGTATGCTATTCTTTCAGATATACTGGGTGATGAGGACCATCTTGGTGATATGGACTTTAAAGTAACAGGTACCAAAAATGGAATTACCGCTACCCAGATGGATATTAAGGTTGATGGACTTTCATATGAGGTGCTTGCAGAAGCACTTCAGCAGGCCAGGGAGGGACGTATGTATATTCTTGAAAAAATGCTGGAGACATTAAGCGAGCCAAGAGAGGATCTTAAACCTCATGCTCCAAGAATTGTTCAGATCACTATACCTAAAGATCTTATAGGTGCTCTTATTGGTCCCGGAGGAAAAGTAATACAGGAGATACAGGCAGAAAGCGGAACCACAATAGTGGTTGATGAAGTTGATAACAAAGGAATTGTGGACGTATTTGCAAATGATGGTGAAGCTATAAATAAGGCATTGGACAGGATTAACCAGATAGTTGCAGTACCTGAAGTGGGAGAGACATATAAAGGTATTGTAAAATCGATTACCACTTTTGGGGCTTTTGTTGAGATCATGCCAAACCGTGAAGGACTGCTTCATATATCTGAAATTGAATGGAGAAGGCTGAAGACTGTTGACGAAGTGCTGAAGGAAGGACAGGAAGTAGAAGTTAAGCTTATTGAAATGGATGAAAGGACTAATAAAATGAAGCTTTCACGTAAAGCTCTCTTGCCCAGACCGGAGAGGACCCATCAATCAGACAGGGGAGGAAACAGGAACTAGCTTCATCAACTGAATTTAATATAAGAAAAAGGCCATTTATCTGGCCTTTTTTTGTAGATTAATATTTCCTCAGAAAAATCTTAGTTTTATATAATAATATTAATCCGGATTTTTATGACGGGAAAGGAACTGAATAAAAAGATAGAGAGTATCTTTAAGGAAGTCAGGTTTACTCCGGGCCAATTAAGGTTTTTCAGGCCTGACAGGCTTATGAAAATGATTACAAAGCTGGATGGATACACAGGAGAATGTAAAAGCTGTAAAGACCATTTTAAAGATGCTGAAGAAATTATATTAAAGCTAGGAGATGTAAATGATATTCCTGAAGAGCTGGCATATAAGTATAATAATGTATTTAAGAATATAGCAGAACATTTAAAGGATGAGCACAATCTGGTGCTTCCTCGCTTTTATTCATCTGCATATAGCATAGCCGGTCTGTTTGCGGGGATTTTAATATGGCTGGCAATTTCATACTTTGCAGGAAGGTTTGAAAATTTTATTTTTGATAATAAGACTATGTTCCTTATATCAGGATTTGCTGGTTTAATTATTGGCAGATTGATAGGGGCAAAGAAAGACAGGGTGATCAGGGAGAAGGACCTCAGGATATATTAAAAGACAGGTTTGCAATAAGATGAAATATAAATATATTGTGATAGAGGGTAATATAGGTGCAGGGAAGACCTCGCTTGCTGCAAAGATTGCCGGGGAGTTGAATGCAAAGCTTATTCTCGAGCAGTTTGCTGATAATCCTTTTCTTCCAAAATTTTATAAAGATCCCGATCGTTATTCTTTTCAGCTTGAACTTTCATTTCTTGCAGACAGGTACAGACAGTTAAAGCAAGAACTTAGTAATCCCGATCTTTTTCATCCTTTTATTCTTGCCGATTATTACTTTATGAAATCATTGATCTTTGCAGGAGCAACCCTGAAAGATGATGAGTATAAGCTGTACAGGCAGCTATTTATGATTATTTACGAATCTTTGCCAAAGCCCGATCTCTTTGTTTACCTGCATGTTGACACTGAAAGATTGCTTGAGAATATTGATAAAAGAGGCAGGACTTACGAAAGCACAATAAAGAAGGAATACCTGGAAACCATTCAGAAGAGTTATTTTGATTTTTTCAGACAAAATACCTCCCTGAACTACCTTGTTCTGGACATTAACAATATTGATTTTCTGAAAAATGAGAATGATTATGAGAGGATAAAAACGGCGATCTTTGATTCGGAGTCTAGTGCAGGCATAAGCCGTAAGATATTGTAGATTAAATATTTTTACATAAATGATTTTTTTTTTATTGAAATCGTAGTAGTTTTGTACATAAGACAGGAATTTTAAAGGAAGTAATAACACATAACCAATTTACAATGAAAAGAATTAAAATTTTATTAAGTTTTATTTTTGCTGTATTGATCATGACAAGTTGTAACAGTATTAATAAAATGAGCAAGGATGCTGAGACTGTAGGTTACAAAATTGTCCCGGAGGTGCTTGAGACACATGCAGGCGAAGTTGAAATGACTCTTACAGGAACTTATCCTGAGAAGTATTTTTATAAAAAGGCAATTGTTACAATAACACCTGTTCTTGTTTATGAAGGCGGAGAGACTAGTTTTGAACCTGTGGTATTACAGGGCGAGGATGTTACTGAGAACAATAAAACCATTAGCGCTGCAGGTGGTACATTCACTCACTCTGCCAAAATCGACTTTGCTGAGGGTATGAACAAGTCTGAACTTGTTCTGAGAATCAGTTCTTCAATGAAGGATAAGTCGTTAGATTTCCCTGATGTAAAAGTTGCCGATGGTGTTTTAGCCACATCAACTTATTACTGGGCAAAGGGCGATGCTATCTTAATGAAAGATAAGTTCCAGAGGGTTATTGGAGAATCTAAGATGGCAGATATAATGTTCCAGATAAATCGTTCAAATATCAGGAGTTCTGAGCTTAAGGGAGAAGACCTGGCTGTATTGAAAGATTATTTGAAGGAAGTTAAGGCAGCAGCAAACATGGAATTTGCCGGAACAGAGGTTTCTTCATATGCATCACCTGATGGCCCGCTTGATTTCAATGAGGAACTGTCAGGAAAAAGGGGTACAGGTGCTGAGAAGCTTGCCATGAGGGAGCTTAAGCGTGCAAAAGTTGAAGAGGCTCAGAATGAAGGCTTCGTTACCACCAAGACTACAGCAGAAGACTGGGAGGGATTCCAGGCGCTTATGGAAAGTTCAAACATACAGGATAAGGAACTTATACTGAGGGTTCTTTCAATGTATCAGGATCCGGTGGTTCGTGAAAACGAGATAAAAAATATTTCAGCTGCCTATGAAGTGATAGCCGATGATATTCTTCCACAACTGAGAAGATCAAAAATTATAGTTAATGTAAATAAGATAGGATTCAGCGATGAGGAGATAATGGAATACCTTGATTCCAATCCTGACACTTTAGGAATTGAGGAAGCTCTTTATGCTGCCACACTTACTGAAGACCTTGACAAGCAGATGCAGGCCTATAAACTTGCAGAACAAAAAAATCCAAACTGTATTCGTGCGGTAAATAATGTAGGATACGTTTATATGCAGAAGATGGAGATTGAAGAAGCAAAGGCTGCCTTTACAAAGGCTCAGGCACTTAATGACAATGATGTTGTTAAGAATAACCTTGGTTTTGCTGCATTACTCAGTGATGATGTTGCAGCTGCAAAGGAATATTTTACATCAGTTGAAAATCCTGGTAAAGAAACTAACGCCGGACTTGGCATCATAAGTATTATGGAAGCCAATTACGCAGATGCAGTTAACTACTTTGGTACAGACCCAAGTTATAACGGTGGTCTTGCAAAACTCCTGAACGGAGATGCTGAAGGTGCAAAAACAATGCTTGATAATCTTGATATTGATTCTGCATGGTTGTTTTACCTGAAAGCCGTTGTTGGTGCAAACCTTCAGAATGAAGATTATACTTTCAACAACCTTCGTTCAGCATGCGAGAAAGATGCTGAAATGAAAGCTAAGGCTAAGAATGACCTTGAGTTTGCAGCATATTTTGAAAATGATGATTTCAAAGCTATAGTTGAATAGAATAATATTTTTGACAATTGCGAGAGGGGTGTCCGGATGGACACCCCTTTTTTATGCTTTTTGCTTCATGTGGAAATCCCATAAAACAATAGCGGTGCTGATGGCAATGTTAAAAGAGTGCTTGGTACCAAACTGGGGAATCTCCACGCATATATCGCTCATATCCACTATCTCCTGGGCTACCCCCCTTACTTCATGTCCGAAGACAAAAGCATATTTCTTATTACTGTCAGGCTGGAAATCTTCAAGGCTTACAGATGCCTGCACCTGTTCAATGCTTATTATCTTAAAATTTTCTTTCTTTAGTTCATCAACAGCTTCAGATGTTTTTTCGAAGTATTTCCAGTCAACAGAGTCGCTTGCACCAAGAGCGGTTTTCTGAATATCCCGGTGAGGAGGACAGGCCGTGATGCCGCACAGGTATATTGACTGTACAAGAAAAGCATCAGCTGTTCTGAATATAGAACCTATGTTATTCAAACTTCTTACATTGTCGAGTACAATGATGACAGGGCTTTTATCAGCTTTTTTGAAGTCTTCAATATTTTTTCTTCCAAGTTCCGAGTTAAGAAGTTTTTGCATCTGTTTGTGTTTTCTGCTTTATATTATTTACAGGAGAACTGTTGTGTAAAAATAGAAAAAATGAGTAATTTTGAGCTTTCAAAAAATAAATCAATACACTATGAATATTCATGAATACCAGGGGAAGGCAATACTTAAGAATTTTGGAGTAAAGATACAGGAAGGCTTAGTTGTCGATACTCCCGAGAAAGCAGTTGATGCTGCAAAAGAACTCCAGAAAGCAACAGGAACAACAATGTGGGTGATGAAGGCCCAGATACATGCAGGAGGAAGAGGGAAAGGAGGCGGAGTTAAACTTGCCAAATCACTTGAAGAGGTTAAGCAACTTGCCAAAGACATGATTGGCATGACCCTGGTAACTCATCAAACAGGTCCCGATGGCAAACTGGTAAGGAAGGTGCTTGTTGCCCAGGATGTTTACTATCCCGGAGAGGAAGAAACAGAAGAGTATTATATGAGTGTATTACTTAACAGGCAGACAGGAAGGAATATCATTATGTATTCAACTGAAGGTGGTATGGATATTGAAACGGTTGCTGCTGAAACCCCACATCTTATTTTTAAAGAAGAGATTGATCCAAAAGTTGGGATAATGCCTTTTCAGGCTCGCAGGATAGCCTTTAATCTGGGCCTCTCAGGAAATGCATTTAAAGATATGCTTAAGTTTGTTACAGCACTTTATACTGCTTATGATAAGACCGACAGTTCCATGTTTGAGATAAACCCGGTGCTTAAAACAACAGATGCACAGATACTGGCCGTAGACTGTAAGGTGAATCTTGATGATAATGCCCTGTTCCGTCATAAGGACTATCAGGAGCTTCGTGATCTTTCAGAGGAGGATCCTGCCGAAGTTGAAGCCGGCAAGTACGATCTTAACTTTGTAAAGATGGATGGTAATGTCGGCTGTATGGTAAATGGTGCAGGATTGGCCATGGCTACCATGGATATTATTAAGCTTTCAGGAGGAGATCCTGCCAACTTCCTTGATGTGGGTGGTACTGCAAATGCAGAGACTGTTGAAGCAGGCTTCAGGATCATTCTGAAAGATCCCAATGTAAAGGCAATACTGTTGAATATCTTCGGAGGAATTGTTAGATGTGACAGGGTTGCCCAGGGGGTTGTTGATGCCTATAAAAGCATAGGCGATATCAATATTCCTGTTATTGTACGTTTGCAGGGAACCAATGCCGAGGAAGGTGCTGAGTTGATAGATAAGTCGGGACTGAAAGTTCATTCTGCAATAAGCCTGCAGGATGCAGCTAACCTGGTAAAGGAATTGGTTTAAGTTCTTACAATCGGCATTGTCATACACCTGGCACCCCCTCCGCCACGTGCCAGTTCCGATCCGTCAAGCGCTATTACAAACTTGGAGTCATCTGAGGGATGAATGCTTCCGTTGAGCAGTTCATTTGCTGTAATTATCTTGTAGCCATGATTGTTTAGTTCGTCCATGGTATATTCGTTACGGGCATATCCAAGTACCTTGCCCGGTCCCAGTGCAAAGAAATTGGCTCCGCTATGCCATTGTTCCCTTTCCTGTATCCACAGGTCCCTGGTTCCCCCGGTATGTATCGGCTTCAGGTCAATTCCCAGCGATTTTAGTCCCGCCGGCAGGTTATCTACATAGTTTATTGATTTCACCTTTCCGTTTTCAATATCTATCCTTACGGTCTGATATTTATTCTTCTTAAGGATGAGGGGTTCAAACACCATGCAATATTCCCGGTCTAATAAGGTAAAGACCATATCCAGATGAATGAAAGATTCCGGAGCAGATGGTAGTTCCTGTACCAGTATATGTTTTTTTAGCGATTTATCCTGCTTTATATTGTCAATTATAAAATCAATTCCCTGTGATGAAGTCCTCATACCTTTACCTATAAGCAGGATATCCTCTCTTGCGCTTAAAATATCTCCTCCCTCATAACGTATCTTTTCTGCCGCCGGAATATCTTTTGAAGGAGTAATAATCTTATTACTGAAAGAGGGATGATAAGTGAAAATAATTTCCATTATCCTGGCTTCCCGGGCCCTTACCATACTGGCCATTTTTGAAACGAAGATGCTGTTATTATGTACAACAGCCGAATCCCTGGTGAAAAAGAAATTATGCAATGGCTTAAGGCTGAACCTTTCCTTACTGAGAAAATTGGATAATGTGTCGGGAGTCTTGGGCAGGCCTTTAATAAGTACATCAGCCAGATCTTTGGTGTTTAATTCTTCAAGCTCCCTGTTAATGTTTTTTTGCTCGGTACCAAGGCATATATTGTTTAACAATGATTTACGTGCAGCAGGGATATCAAGCACTTCCCTGAGAAGATCTGACACCTCAAGGCATTGTGCAAACTTAGCCAGCACAGCACTGAATTGCCTGTATTCCTGCAATGCAACCGACAGGTTAAGGATATCACTGTAAAGAGCCCTTTCGGCATTCTCGGGATTCATATTTTCAACCTCCGGGCCGGGAGTATGGATGATCACTGTTCCTATAGTATCAATCTCCGAAAATATTTGGGGTGTAATCGTATTATTCATTATTTCTTAGCTTTTAAGCCTTTCCTGCCAGTACATATTATTTTCGTAAAGATATCTAAGATCATTGGGCATTATATTTCCACATCAAAGCTTCTGTGGAGCATTTAATCACGAATTACCAGGCAGGCTGCCATCATATCATGTAAAGCCTGTTTCTTTTCAGTGAAGCCGGCCAGAATGAAACCGATATAAAATATCATTACAGATATTATCTTGCCAAAATACCTGCCTGTAGCCCTCCCAAAAGAAATGCGGTTCCCATCAAGGTCTGTAACTTTCAGGCTTAAAGCCATCTTACCAAGTGTCCCCTGGGTTTTTGAAGATTCCATAATGGCAAAATAAAGCCAGTTTACAAGTATAGTAGTAATTAACAGTCCTATGATCGAACCTACTATACCTGCAATACCTGTGGCAGAACCTATATCAAACTCACTCGTATCACTTAAACTTATCGCAGAAAATATGATTCCTCCAATAAAGGGGATTGCTACCAGAAAACTCACAACGCCTAAAATCAGATCATCAATCAGGTAGGCTACAAACCTGAGCCAGAAGCCTGCGTATTTAACTTCTTTTGTTTCGGGAGTTAATGTTTCCATTTTTTGCAATATTTGGTTAATGCATTAAAGATACATTATTTTACAAAACTCCTTCCCGTGACCGGATAGAGCTAGCAAAATCGCTATATATGAAATGTAAATGCGTATTTGCAGTGATAATATCCATATCCTATTTTATTTTAATAAATATCTCGTGATTCAGACAGGCGTGATTATTCGCTCTCAAGCTCGCTCATGATCCGGTGGATGGTCGTTGCAAACACAAAAACCCAATGCTTCACTTTGTTCAGCCTTGTTTTTTATTTTTCCAACTGCTTTCAAAAGCAAGCTTTTGACGCAGCTGTTAAAATAAAAAAGCCAACATTGAAAAATGTTGGCTTTTTGTGTTGTCGGGGTGGCGGGATTCGAACCCACGACCTCGTCGTCCCGAACGACGCGCGCTACCGGGCTGCGCTACACCCCGTTAAATCAATACTTGCTGAGTATCAATTTGCAACTGCGAAAATAGAAAATATTAGCCTTCTTTCTAACAGAATTAAAGAAGTTTTAAAGATTTAATTTTTTCATAAACCATTTCCGGCTTTATCCATTGTAAACATGCCAGGTCACCTCTGGCACATTCTCCCTTACCATATACTGTGCATGGTCTGCAGCTTAATTCTGATTGTGGGATTTGTATGGAATATTCAGCAGGCTGATTTAATGCGCTGAAACCCAGGTCGGGATGAGTGCCTCCCCAGATAGAAATGGTAGGGGTGCCAGCCAGTGCGGAGATATGCATATTGGCAGAATCCATGCTGATCATGAATTTAAGTTTTGAGATTAGCTGTATCTCTTGTTTCAGGCTGAGCCTGCCTGTTATGTTTGTGGAATTTTCAACATTGCTCAAAAGTTTGTTGATGGCAGTTTTTTCATTTTCTCCCCCGCCAAAATAGAAAAACCATGCTTTGTGTTCTTTATTTATAAGATTCATGAGATCAGCGAAATTCGACAGATCCCAGCGTTTCAGGCTATGTTTTGCCATAGGAGCGATGCCTATCCATGTATTTGTATCGCCAGCAATATTCCATGACAAGATCTTTTTGTCAAGCAAAGAGCTGTTCCCGGAAATCGAAAAGCCTTTGTATTGCTCTTTTGCGTTTTTACTGTCAGCTACAGGATCTACATTTCCCTTAGCCCCGGTCTTTAGTCCGGCCTTCCTGAAAACCTCCAGGTATCTGTCTGTGCTGTGAGTGAGCTTTTTTCGTGATATGCCTTTTATGTAATCTTTTTTTTGCTTTCTGTCTTTATTGATCATATGGACTTTCAATCCCGACAGCTTAAACAGGCTGGTGAGGATATGGGAACGTATCACCCCGTGCAGATCGATAAGTGAAACAAAGCGATGGAGTTTTTTCAGTTGCCGGTAAAGCTTAAGAAGGCCTCCAGGACCTTTATAATCCTTATAGAAGTCTGCAGGAAAAACTTCAAGCCGAGGGATATTGTCAAAGAATGTTACAAATCGTGGTGAACTGACAAGGGTGATATGAAGGCCGGGGTTATTGTCAATGACCCGGCGAATTGCAGGTACTGTAAGTGCAACATCCCCCATTGCCGAAAACCGGAATATAAGGTAGTGCTTTAATGGCTGCTCTGCCTGCTTCAATCTGCTGAGTTATTAAATTTGTTTTTGGTCTGCAACATATTTTGCAAATCCGTTAATAGTCTTCGTACGACTTTTCCTCAATGATCTGAGAACCTGTTTGTTCGTTTATTTTCTTTTTCAGACGCGATCTTTCATCGTTGTTAATATATACCTGGCGCACGGTATGTATGAATTCTTTACCAAAATTCTTTTGTCTTTCATATTCACGGCACTGATCCTCAATCTCCCACAATCTAAGGTTTACTTCTTTAAGCTCTTTATACAGGGTATCTTCTTTTGACAGAATTTTTGTTGATGCTTCATTCAGTATTTTATACTCGTTTTTTATGTTCACCAGCTTAGCCTCATCCTTAATTTTCTTTAGCTTTATTTCAAGTATTGTCAGTTTATCAACAATTTCTCCGTTCGAAACGTCTATTTTCATAGTAGTAGTTATCTGTGATTGTGGTAAAAATAGCGAAAAAGACCAGACAATCAATGACTCTTATACCGGTTATCGAATCAGAGAAGTGGCTGCCTGTTATTAATGATTACCAGTCATCAGTCCTGAATGATGAGGCCGGCAGTCCTCCTGTATTAAAAAGATCACCTATTACAAAATCATCAAAAGCATAGCGTACTGCAACAGGCTTGCTGACAGAAGGTGAAGACAGGCTGATGCCCTCTTTAGTAATAACTGCTTTCGCAGGGTAAAAATGCTTATTACTGCCTGCGATCATAAAATTATTTAGTTCTTTCCCATAACTTGTCAATCCATTCTTTGCATTTAGAAAAGTTAATTTGACAATCCCACCATCAATTATCATTTTATCAAGCACAGGACTCTCGCATTCGAAACCCCCTTTGCCATATGTCCTGGCCAGTGCCAGGTAAGCCAGCCTGTTTCCTGCTGCTTCTTTATTAGCCGGATGTATGCAGTCACGTTCTCCGCAGTCCATTAAACAGGCCATGCCTGAATTAGGGATAAGTTTTGAAGCTTTTAACTGTGCTTCTCTCAAAAATGCTGAATTAATTTCTATTTTCTTATAATCATAAGGGGCGATCTGAGCATAATAGAAAGGGAATTCCCCGATATCCCACTCATCTCTCCAATCCCTGACAAATGCAGGTAAAAGTTCATCATAATGGGCCGGATCCCACCTGTTTGTTTCACCCTGATACCAGATAACTCCACGAATAGAATAGCCAACAATAGGATTTATCATAGCATTAAAAAGTACAGCAGGTAATTGTTTGGAAAAGTCTTCTTTCGTTTTTTCAGGAAAATCTATCCAGTCGAAATTTTGCAGGTCTTCTTTGCTAAACCATGGTTCTATCCGGGTTCCACCCCAACTCGAACAGATCAGTCCTACAGGAACTCCTAAGTCCTGTTGAAGCTTTTTCCCATAAAAATAGGCCGTGGCACTAAAGCCTGAAACATTTTCAGGTATACATTCCTTCCATTCTCCTGAAAAATCATCCAGTCGTTGAAAGCTTTTATCTTTTTTGACGGTAATCAGTCTTATCAGGTTGTTTTCCGAGCTGCTAATAGCTTCTGTTGAACCTGCAACAGGCTGATTACGAAAGCCTTTCATGGGCATTTCCATATTTGATTGTCCCGAGCAAAGCCAAACTTCACCTATTAAAATATCCTTTAATACTAAAACAGAACCATCAGATATTGTAAGGTCATAAGGCCCCCCTGCAGAAGGGGTCAGTATTTTTATGTCCCAGTTTCCTTTGCTGTCAGCCCTGGTTGAATATTCCTTATCATCCCAGGAACTAACTATTTTCACAGTTTTGCCAGGAGAAGATTTGCCCCAGATTTTAGCATTTGTTTCTTGCTGCAAAACCATATGATCGCCAAAAATGGAGGGAAGGCTTATTTCAGCATGGAGTGTGGCAGATAAAAAGAAGATATTTAAGAGTAGTCCTGTCTTTGAGAGTCTGATTTTATTCATGTTTGATATATTAATTCCTTATAAAATTAATATATTCTGTCTTCCCTCCAAAGTCTGAATTTATTATTGCGGGTCAACATCCGGAATGATCTGTAATTGTCTGAACTCCCTGTTGCTCTCCAGTTTCCCGATGTTTTCTTTTAAGAATATTTTAACATTCTTAAAGCTTTGCCTGCGGTCAACTTTGATAAGGAATGATTTAAGATGCCATAATTGTATCCTGCTTATCAACGGGAACTCCGGTCCCAGAACAATTATTCCAGGCATATTTTTATTCCTGAGCAAGTCTCCCAGATATGCGGAGGCTTTGTTTAATATTGCAGGATCTTTATGTTTTAAGCTAATATTTATCAGCCTGTAGTAGGGTGGATATTTAAATGCTTTCCTTTCTTCCATCTGCTGGCGGTACATTTTTTTGTAATCCCCATTTATCACCCATTTCAAAACTTCATTTTCCGGGTCCGAGGTCTGAATGATTACCTTGCTGTCATGAAGGAACCTGCCTGCCCTGCCGCTAACCTGGGTAAGCATCTGGAAACTTTTTTCATAAGCCCTGAAATCAGGGAAGAATAACAGGTTATCGGCATTAAGCACTCCTACAAGCTTTACATTCTCAAAATCAAGTCCTTTTGACACCATCTGTGTACCAATAAGTATATCACTTTTACCTGCTTCAAAACCGGAGATGATCCTGTGATATGCCCGTTTGGTACGTGTTGTATCATAATCCATACGTGTTATCCTTGCTTCGGGAAAGACCATATGGGTTTCTTCTTCAATTTTTTCAGTACCGAAGCC
The DNA here is from genome assembly GCA_029932855.1 of Bacteroidales bacterium. GTDB lineage: Bacteria > Bacteroidota > Bacteroidia > Bacteroidales > VadinHA17 > JAYEGO01. The sequence goes on from JAOZPG010000027.1 coordinate 27,854, forward strand.
CTTTGTTTGGATATCAGTTGATCCGCATTCAGGACAGGCTTTGGGCATATTTATGGAAAGGCCGCAATAATGACAATTAAGCTGGTTTGAGTATTTATGAAAAGTGAGATTTACATCGCAATTATTGCAGCGGGGTATCCATCCGCATTGCTTGCACTGAATATACGGAGACCATCCCCTGCGGTTCTGGAAGAGGATCAGCTGCTTTTTCTTTTCCAGGGTTTCCGAGATGGCATCATATAGTTCAGGTGTATAGTGCGAAACCATTTTTTTCTTCTTGTATGCTTCCCTGGTATTGGCAAGTATTGATGTAGGCTGACGCATATTACCGTGACGCTCAAACAGTTCACAAAGAGCATATTTCCCTCTTTCTGCATTATAGTAAGATTCTAATGAGGGTGTGGCAGTTCCCAGAATTGCTTTTGCCTTATGCAGGTATGCGAGGTACAGGGAAGTATCCCTGGCATGATACCTGGGAGCCGGGTCCTGTTGCTTATATGAGTTTTCATGTTCCTCATCAATAATAAGCAATCCAAGGTTTTTGAAGGGCAGAAAAACCGAGGAGCGAACACCAAGTATTATCTTATAGCTGTCAGTGCCGGTCTGTCCCAGCATGGTTTTCCATACTTCCGATCGTTCAGCGTCGCTGAAACGTGAATGATAAACCCCCACCATGTTCCCGAAGTAGCTTCTGAGTTTTGAGATTATCTGGCTTGTAAGTCCTATTTCAGGAAGAAGGTATAATACCTGCCTGCCTTTTTTAATCTCTTCCTTTATAAGATGTGTGTATATCTCTGTCTTTCCGCTTGAGGTTACGCCGTGAAAAAGAACAGTGTCGTGAGTTTTGAAACTGTCTTTGATCTCTTTCAGTTTCTGATTCTGTATCCTGGTGAGTTTTTTCAGGCTTTTTAGCTTTAGCCCTTCATAATCATGGAACCTTGAGCTTTCCTTATATATCTTTTCCAGTATATCTTTTTTTAACAGGGCTTCAAGAGCAGCTTTATTTATAAGCCTGTCACTGAGCAGTACACTCATTTTTATTTCTGAATCCAGCCCTTCTTTTTCTTCTGCATGAAAAAGTAATCCTTCCAGGCTTTGTTTTTGTTTTGGGGCCCTGTTAAGCTTATCAAAAACAATGTTTAAGGCATCCTCTGCCATGTATTTCCCCTTTAGCTTAATATATGCTTCAAGCCTGGGTTTGTATTCTCTCCCGGGCTCATCATTTATGCTTTTGCTTTCCGGCCTCAGTCCTGCAGGAAAGGCTGCTTTGAATATCTCTCCCCTGCTGCACATGTAGTACGACGACATCCAGTCCCACAGATCCATCTGTTCGGGCAGGACCTGGGGGTATTTGTCAGAAAGAGAAATAATTTGTTTTGGGCTGTAAGCTTGTGGAGTCTCATTATGGACTTCATGTACCAGGGCTGTATAGAGCTTGTTTTTACCGAATGGCACCAAGGCCATCATCCCCGGTCTGATGAGATCTCTAAGTTCTTCAGGAACGCAGTATGTGAAACTTCCCTTTAGCTTAAGCGGAAGAATAAGCTTTGCATATAAACCCGGCATACATAATTATATAGAAAGGATATTTGCTATCTCCAGCATTTCCTTACTTATTTCTTTGTGTAATTTAACAGCTTTCCTGAAGGGTACCAGGGCTATCTTATCGTGTTGTATACCAACCATTGAGCTCTTTTGGTCATCGCAAAGAGCTTCAACTGCTGCATAACCAAGGCGACTGGCAGAAACCCTGTCGAACGAAGTGGGGGATCCTCCTCTTTGTATATGTCCCAAAACGGTTACCCTTACCGAATAGTCTTTGAAATCTTTTTTTACTTTATCGGCTATTTGAAATGCACCACCCTCTTCTTCTCCTTCGGCAACAATGATGATGTTACTTGATTTTTTCCTTTTAAACCCATCCTCAAGCTGGCTTTTTAGTGAAGCAAGCTGGTTCTTGATCTCAGGAATAAGTATAGCTTCCGCACCACAGGCAATACCGCTTCTTAAAGCAATAAAACCGGATTCCTTTCCCATAACCTCTATAAAAAATAACCTGTTGTGTGCAGAAGCAGTATCCCTTATTTTGTCAACAGCCTCAGCAACCGTATTCAGTGCAGTGTCATAACCTATGGTATAGTCTGTCCCGTAAATATCATTGTCGATGGTTCCGGGAACACCAACAAAGGGAATGTCGTATTCTTCATTGAATATCCGGGCACCGGTAAATGTTCCGTCACCACCAATCACAACAACCCCGTCAATATTATTTTTTTTAAGATTTTCGTATGCTTGTTTTCTTCCCTGGCTTGTTTTGAATTCATGACATCGGGCGGTTTTTAATATGGTCCCTCCTCTTTGAATTATATCACTTACAGAGTGAGATTTAAGTTGCTTGAAATTTTCTTCTATCAATCCTTTGTAGCCATGCCTTATACCTATTACTTCAAGCTCATTATATATTGCTGTCCTTGTAACAGCCCTGATTGCCGCATTCATTCCAGGAGCATCACCTCCCGAGGTAAGCACCCCTATTTTTTTTATCCTTGTCATCTCAGTTTCTCTATATTATTTGTGACACGAAATTAGTCAAATTTTGTCTAATATTTCATATACATTTTCAGCTAAAATTCTAATGCAGACAGATTGATTCTGAGTGACTGAAATAAGCTATCAGTTAAACAGATAAAATGTTTTGAATTATTATTTGGTATAGGAGATAAGTTTGTTCTTAATATCTTTTAAGAGCCATGAGGGTGTAGATGTTGCACCTGAAATACCAACTGAACTGCAATTTTCTGTCATTGATTTTTTTAGCTCGTTAACATTTGAAATAAAGAATGAACGGGGATTGGCTTCTTTGCAAACTTTAAACAGAACCTTTCCATTCGAACTGTTTTTTCCACTGGCAAATAGTATTACATCGTGCTTTTTAGCAAATTCCTGGAGGTTTTCTTCCCTGTTTGCTACCTGCCCGCATATGGTCTGATGGAACTTAAGCCTGGCTTTGTTCTCCAGTTGTGTTTCCTTGATCTTTTTCTCTATTTTCTTTTTTATCGCTTTAAAGGCCTTCTTGCTTTTTGTGGTTTGTGAATACAGGAATACAGGCCTGGTAAAATCTATCTTTTCAAGGCTGTCTTCCTCGTCAATCACTATTGCCTGTCCCCGGGTTTGTCCTTCAAGCCCTATTATCTCGGCATGACCCTCCTTTCCAAAGATAACAATCTGGTCCTGGTCCTTATTTATGTTGTTAAACCTGGTTTTTATCCTGTTTTGAAGCCTGGAAACTATGGGACAGGTTGCATCTATAAGCTGTATGTTGTTCTCCCTGGCTATTTTGTATGTTTCAGGTGGTTCCCCATGAGCCCTCAGCATAACAGTAACATTTTTCAGCTTTCGGTATTCATCATAGCTTATGGTTATTAGCCCCTTTTTCTCCAGCCTTCTTATCTCTTCGCCATTATGTACTATCTCTCCAAGGCAATAGATGCTTTCATTTTCCCTGAGCTCTTCCTCCGCTCTTTCAATGGCTTTCTCAACCCCAAAACAAAAGCCTGCATTCTTATCTATCTCTATCCTCATTTTGTCAGTTTCTCCTCAATAATGTTCATCAGCCATTTCATTTGTTCCTCAATGCTTATGTTGCTGTTGTCGAGCGCAATAGCATCATCAGCTTTTTTAAGGGGACTTATTTCCCTGCCCGAATCTATTCTGTCTCTCTCAAGTATGTTATTCTCAATTTCCTTAAAGCTCACATCCATGCCTTTTTCAATTAACTCATCATACCTTCTTTGAGCTCTTATATGAGCACTTGCTGTCATAAATATTTTCAGGTCGGCCTGCGGAAAAACCACAGTACCAATATCCCTTCCATCCATAACTATCCCTTTGTCTTTACCCATATTCCTTTGTATGGCTACCATTTTCTCCCTAAGCTCTTTTATCTTACTCACGGGACTAACATAATTTGAAACATAAACAGTTCTTATTTTTTCTTCCACGTTTTTCCCGTTCAACAATGTCTCAAACAGATGGCTACCGGAGTTATATTGAAAAGAGATATCAATATTGTCTAAGTCATTTATAAGTTCATCAGTCTTAATCTTATCACCTGCAATAAGATTATTTTCCAGGCAATATAGGGTTGCTGCCCGGTACATGGCCCCTGAATCGATATAGGTATATCCCAGCATTTTTGCAATTTCTTTTGCAAATGTGCTTTTCCCGGTTGAAGAGTAACCGTCAATTGCTATGATTATCTTTTTTTTCTCGTTCACGCGTTTAAAAAGGTTCAGGATGTAAAAATTATTTAACAAACCTACATAAAGTTACAGAAGAAAAACAATTTAATATTCCTTCAGGTTTACTGCAAGTGAAAAATGATTTGATGCGCCTGCAAGGTGGTAGCTTGCCCGTCCATATGATAAACTAAATTTCCTGAGCCTCATTTCAAAGCCCCAGGAAAAACCCACCATTGATATCCTGGAAGCTACCTGTAGTTCCTGGCGTCTTAGGTAATTATAACCAAAGTTCAATGAGAATGCATCTGCAGGACTGAACTCTACACCCAGTAATAAATGTTTTAATAAATTATCCCCGAATTCTTCAATCTGGCTTCCTGTTTGTTCTGAATCATAAATAGAACCCTGGCCGGGGATGTTGTTATCATCATCCGGAGATAATTTAAATCTTTCAAGTTGTTGTGCTGTAAAAATAAATCTAAAGGGAGCATGCTTAAGCTTCTGAGAAGCTCCCAGCCTGATCTCAAAAGGTAGTGATTCATGATTTCCTTTATTGTATGCCTTGATCTGAAAGCCTGCATTTTTAATTACCAGTCCGGCAGAAAATCCTCCATCCCTGGAAATGTAATTTGCTCCAAGGTCTATAGCAAATCCTAAAGAAGTATATCTTTCAAGGGTGGATAGGATTGGTTTGAAGTTAATGCCTGCCCTGAAAAGGCTGTCAATGCTTCTTGAATATATCAGGTTTAAAGAATATTCCGAAGCACTGAATTCTCCTGTTATGTTACCTGCTTCATCTGCCTGTATGAACTCGCCATAATTTATATATTGTATGCCTGCGGCAAAGCTCCCCAGTTCCCCGTAATCTCTGGAATAACTGGCATATCCATAGTTTATGTCCGAAAAGTAGTTAACGTAATTAATTAACATTGTCTGATCCATTTCCGGACTTAATAGTGCCGGATTATGAAAAGCAAGGCTCAGGTCTCCTTCAGGAAGAGAGACGATCTTACCTCCGTAAGCAGCGATCCTGGCAGAGCTGGTCAGATTCAGGAAATCATAGCTGTGCCGGCCGGCCAGCTGAGAATAAACGGAGGCTGAAGCTGTTGACAGTATGAGTAACAAGAGTAAGGTTTTTCTGAAGTCTGACATTTTTCTCCGCTGATAATTATCTCTGCTATTAGTAGTAATATGGAATTAAATATATCAATTTAAACGAATTCTTTTAATCTATAGTGTATTAAAAACTATTTATACGCAAATTGTTTTTTTTTGATCCTCGTAAAGTCTGGGCCTGAACCCGCACAATAGAATTTTAATGCATTGAAAGGACTTGGGGCTACTGTGAGACTGGTAATCCTGCCTAAGGAAAGCCATGGTTACCAGGCTAAAGAAAGCATATTACATATGTTGTGGGAGCAGGACAGATGGCTTGAAAAATATCTGAAGAATAAATAAAGCCGTATCAACTTGTTTTGATACGGCCTTATTTCACTTGGGTGGAAGACCGGGGTCGAACCGGCGACCTCTGGAACCACAATCCAGCGCTCTAACCAACTGAGCTACA
>JAOZPG010000035.1 GCA_029932855.1 Bacteroidales bacterium
TCCATTGAAAAGAAGGCTGTCTTCATTAGTTCCATCTACTGTCCATGGATTATCTGCATAAGTGCCAAGATCAACCGTAGTAGCATCATTTGTAAGACTCAGCACATTGCCATTAAGTGACAGATCCTGTAATTCATTACTTGCATCAGCATCGGCATCATTAACCAGACTTGAAAGATCAGCAGATGTTCCTCCTGATATATTCAATGTAGTCCCGGCCAATGTTAAATCCTGATTATCTGTATTATCTAATAGTCCTGAAAGATTTACCGGGGTAATTCCATTATCAATAGTTAAATCATGGGTGATCGCATTATAACTTAATTGCTGGTCATCACTTGCTTCGGGACCCTGTTCCCCCTGGGGTCCTGCCGGCCCTGTTGGTCCTGCCGGTCCTGCCGGTCCTTCATTGCCTTCCGCGGCAAACAATGCATAAGGAACTGACAGAAGCTCTGAACTTCCAAATTCCTGGAAGCCTGTCCCTATGTCGAGCTGAACTTTTAAAAAATATGGTCCTGCTGTCCAGTCAATATCATCAAGGGCTGTTATACTTCCAGGCTTTAGACTGAACAGGCCCAGCGAATTAGTAACTACCCCGCTGTGTGTTTCAGTCCAAACAGAGCTTCCTGCCAGGCTGCCCTGCAATATTTCAAATTTTACATCTATGGTAGCATCATTAAGCACTGCATCACCATTGCGGGCTACTGCCTGGTAGCTGAATTGTTGTGGCGCCTGGGCAAGAACTGTGCTGAGTGTTAAGTTGTGAGCGAGGATCAGGAAGAAAAGCAAAAAGAAAACTTTGAATGAAATCCTGGTTTTTGTTTTCATGATATTCGTTTTTAAGGTTGGCAATAAACATGAAACACCGGTATTTTTATACGGTGAACTAAGAATAATAGTAAGTTACAAAATTTATTATCAATAACTTAAGGAATTTGACCAATAATACATATTACCTGCAAGCAGAATTAAAGTCTGGTTTTTTTACTTGTATCCATAGCATCAAAAATTATACAGAAATGTATGTAATGAATCTGTACCGGTGTCGTCTTAGTGCTGAGACAGTATTATTATTGATTCATAAAAACCAATACCATGAAAAAATTTAGCTTATTGCTTTTAAGTCTAATTATGACCCTTGTAATGAATGCCCAGCCCAGCGGTGTTGAAAAACTATTTAATAAATACGGGGGAAAAGATGGATTTACTACAGTAAAGATTAATAAAGAGATGTTTGAATTGCTGGGAAAGATCGATAAGGATGATAAAGATATTCAAAGCCTGGCAAAGATTGAATATTTAAGGGTACTTGCCGTTGAGGATGGGAATGCCCTTAAAGGCGTGAATTTCTACGATGAGGTGATGAGAACAATCGATAAGTCTGAATATGAAGAACTGCTCAGGATAAATGAAAGTGATACGGATGTAAAGATACTTATCAGGCAGGCTGAAGACGGGACCATACATGAATTATTGATAGTGGCAGGAGGAGAGGGTGATGATAATGCTCTTGTTTATATAAAAGGAAATATTAAGCTTAATGAGCTTTCAGGTTTATCGGATGGTTTGTCGATGACAGGGATAGATGGACTGGAAACTCTTGAAGCCCTTGAAGAAGTTGAATAAGATTAATGAAGCCACGAATACTGGCTTTTTGTTTCTTTCATAGATTTCCTTAGCTTTATCTGAGATGATAACAGATGGATCTGACAGGATATAAAACAAGGGTTCTCCCACTGCAAAATAAATTACTGGCATTCTCGGAAAGATTACTGGGGGATTCTGAAGATGCCAGGGATGCTGTGCAGGAAGTTTTTTTAAAGCTATGGAATCTCAGGCAGAAACTAGATGATTACAGGAGCATTGAGGCCTTTGCAATGACGGTTACAAGGAACCACTGTCTCGACAGGATAAAGGCAAGGAGGACTGTTAGACTAGAAGATAAACACAGTCTGCCCGGTGAGCTTATAGATGGAACAAGTCCGGGTGACATACTTGAGAGAAAGGATGCGGTGGCTAATGTTAAGGAAATTATTGACAGTCTGCCTGAAAAGCAAAGAAGCATTATACACCTGAGGGATATTGAGGGATTTGATAATGAGGAGATCGCTGATATTATGAAAATGGATGTAAACAATGTAAGGGTGGTATTATCCAGAACAAGGAAAACAGTAAGAGAAAAATTAATATTGAAATACGATATAAATGGACATTAAGAAGATTAATAAACTACTGGAGAAGTATTACGAGGGCCTTACTTCCATCGAAGAGGAAGAGCAGCTAAGAAATTTCTTCTTATCGGAAGATCTTCCCGGGGAGATGCTCGCCGAAAGGGATATGTTCAGCTATTATGCTGCTGCCAGATCGAAAGAGGAGACTGATGACCGGTTGAGTAGCAGTATTCTTTCTCTTATTAAAAGGCAGGAGGATGGGGGACGTGCTATTAAACCGCTTTTCAGAGTAAGACTATTACAGCTTTCGGGTCTTGCTGCCGGCCTTGCCATATTGCTTGTTTCTTCCCTGGTATTATTTAAAAGGGGACCTGTGGACACTTATGAAGATCCACGTATGGCTTACATTGAAGCAAGGAAGGCTCTTGAATATGTTTCTGTTCAGCTTAACAGGGGAACACAACCTCTTACCAAAAGCATATCGCTTATGGGAGATGGTTTTTCGCCACTGGAAAAAATAAATGAGTTCAATGATGGTTTGAGACTTGTTAAACAAGCCGGTACCATGTCTGAGGGTATTAATAAACTGGAGTATCTCAACATGCTTCAGGATCCGGCTGATATTATCTCGGGCTTTACACAAAAAAAATAATTAAATCTATATGAAAATGAAGACAAAACTAATGTTATTGACCATGCTGGCTTTCATGATATCGGCCAGTGCAGTATCACAAAAAGACCCTATAGCCAGCTTATTTGATAAATACTCGGGCAAGGATGGTTACACTACAGTATATATTTCAAGTAAGATGTTCAGCCTGATCGCTGAAATAGATCCTGATGACCAGGAGTTGCAGGATATGATGAACGGGCTTAAGAGCATAAGGATACTCTCATCTGAAGAGGATAACAATACAGTTAACTTTTATGATGAAATAATGAAAGACCTGGCTGTTGATAAATACGAGGAACTGATGGTTGTTAAAGATGGTGAACAGGATATGAAGTTCCTTATCAGGGAAGAAAAAGGAAAGGTGATTGAGCTTTTGCTGCTAAGCGGGGGAGGTGGTGATAATGTTCTTATAAGCATACGGGGGATCATCGATATGAAGAATATTGGCAAGATAGGTAATGCCCTCGATATTGAAGGCCTTGAAGAAATTGAAAAGATAAATAAAGAGAAGTGATATAAGAAAGGTAGCTAGTTTTTTTGATCAGGGCGGCCCTTACCCAAAGTAAAGCTTGCCCCGAAGAAGAAACTCAGGGCATGATAGCTGAAGGTCATTTTATCCTGCCTTATTCCCTGCAGGGCTGTATTATCGACAGGATTATATTCCCTGGCATCTGTCAGGTTGATAAGCTGTTTCTTATTGTGTTTAATCCCAAGGGTATATTGAATACCTGTAAAGATGGTATTTCCATTTTTTAATGAAATCAGGCTTCCGCTTGTAAAATGATAATAATTGGCCTCAATACTTTTTATCTGTTCTATAATGTTTCCGTTATCAACAAAGTTTTTTCCCGTTCTGGAACTGAAGTCGGTTTTAAAGCCTGCCATGAGCAGATATCTTTCTGTAAGTTGCGACTCTGCCCTCAGTGCAATATTAACAACACTATTCGCACTATATGAGTAGCTGAGCCACTCTTTGTTTGTCATTTGATCAAATACGCTGGTGGTAGTGATTCCCGGATCAATATGGGTATTAATGAGTTTGTGAGGAGCCAGTCGCGAGAAATACTCCATACTAAGGTAATAAACCTTTTGTTTGTTAGCAGTACTTTAGTTCATCCCGAAAGAGACTGAAAGCGGATCTTTATGGTTAATGCCTACCTCATCTTTCTCCTGCTCGCTTGCTATCATATAGTCGGGCAGGAATTTACTGCCGTCAATTTCACTTATGTTCTGCCTGTTTTCCTGCCTGGAAATGACCTTACCATCGGAATATACATTTAATGAGGGGCTTGTTATATTAAGGCCAAAACTGAACTGCCCCGATTTATAGCCTATGCCGAATTTCCATATAAGCCGGTAGTTGTTATACCTGACGTATTCCGATCTGAAATTGCTTGCAATAAAGAAGGGAATGGTATCTGTCCCTGAATATACTGTGTCAGACAGGGGAGAAGCACAGAGGTTAAGCTGGTAGTTATAATGAAGTGTTTTTATCACTCCAAACATGCTTCCCCCGAGTATAGTCCGGACTTATAAGTATGTGATCCTCCTATGCCTACCCAGTCCTCATTATACCTTGTCCGGAATTTAAGGTTGCTAAAATACCTTTCTGTACCCGGTGTGTGTAAAAGTATATCCTGCTGAATACTGTTTGAATAAGAAAATTCAATTTCCTCCCTCGCCTTATTCATTATCGCAACCTGCAGACTAAGATCTTCCCTGTTTTTGGGGACTATCAGGTAGGAGAAAAACCTGGGCTTGATGTTAAATCTTATCTCATGCAGGTCCATGTCATCACCTATGGCATCCCTCAGGGTAAAGAACTGCCAGCTAATAAGGTTTGCATTTAAAGAGAACTTCGACATTGTACCCTCAGATATCCATGCCGGGTTGTAGTATATAGCCCCTGTACCTGCTCCTCCGCCAACTACTGCACCTGCCAGCATAGAGGATTCCTCATTCAGGCTTGTTGACCAGTACCTGTTTATTTGCGCATGTGCATTTACAGCAGTAAGGATTATTAGCTGTGTTGCAACAGCTATAACAAGCATTATTTTCAGAAGTTCCTTTTTCATATTATTTCCAATACTTCAATAATATCATTTATATAATTAATGGCTGCATTTTATTATCATATTTTCAAAGTAGTCAGAGTTTTCAAACAGATTATTCGTAAATTGCAATATAATCTTGTTCCGAAATATTTTTAAATAATACAGAGATGAATAATCCATTTTCTTATCCTTTAAACAGAGTATTATGCACAATGTCCATTGCTATTATTTCAATCCTTGCAAATGCTGCTGAAAATCCTTCATGGCCCCGGGAGATCAAAACTGAAGAAGCCACAATAGTGATCTACCAGCCCCAAATAGAAGAATTTACCGAAATAATGCTTGAGGCAAGGGCAGCCATTGCCGTAACACTAAAAAAGACAAAGAGTCCGGTCTTTGGAGCTGTATGGTTTAATTCTAAAGTGCTTACCGATATTGAAAAAAGGGAAGTTCTGCTTGAGGACCTTGTTGTTAAGAGGCTTAAGTTTCCTGAGGCCGGGGAGGGTGACAGGGATAAGCTTATAAATATCCTGGAGTCTGAAGTTCCGCAGTGGGAGATTAAGCTGTCTCTGGACCGCCTGCTTGCATCTATTGATGCCGATGAACAGGCAATGAAAGGAGATGCTTATGATAACAAGGCTCCTGATATTATTTTTTCAGAAGAACCGGCCATATTGCTTATTATTGACGGGGATCCTGTGTACAGGGAAATAAAAGGATTTGAGAAATATAAGTATGTGTTGAATACTCCTTTTTTTATTTGCACTGCTGATGAAAAAGATTTTTTCCTGTATGGAAACCGTATATGGTATAAGTCGGGTGATCTGTACGGAGGATGGAAGCAAACAGCTTTTCCTCCCCAGGAACTAAAACAGATGATGGAGGAAGAGGAGAAGCAGAAACAAAAGGAGATGGGAAATGATTATGACAGTGGTAAACCCATGGCGGCGAAGATATATGTAAGGACACATCCGGCAGAACTGCTTCAGTCGGTGGGTACTCCAAAGTATGATGCTCTTGAGGGTACAGACCTGCTTTATATGAGCAATACAGAGAATGATATTATTATGGATATTAATTCTCAGACCTACTATATCCTTATTTCCGGAAGATGGTATTCTTCCTCTTCACTCACTTCAAACGACTGGACATTTGTCGATTCAAAAGAGCTTCCTGAATATTTCTCTTCCATACCTGCCAATTCTGATATAGCAAATGTAAGACTGAGTGTTGCTGGCACAGAAGAGGCAATGGATGCAACACTGGAGAACAGTATCCCACAGACAGCTGAAATAGACAGGAATACTGCCAGTGTAGAAGTAAGTTATGATGGTGAGCCGGGCTTTGAGGATATTAAGGGCACTGAGATAAAATATGCTGTTAATACTGATAAATCAGTACTTGTGATAGATAACCGGTATTATTGTTGTGATGAAGGGGTATGGTTCAAGGCCTACAGTGCAAAGGGTCCGTGGACGGTATGTGTGGATGTGCCGGGAGAGTTCAGGAATATACCCCCGGAGTACCCGGTATATAATGTAAAATATGTTCAGGTATACAGTTATACGCCACAATATGTATATGTGGGTTATACGCCCGGTTACCTGGGATCTTATTACTATAACGGTGTGGTGGTTTACGGAACAGGCTATCATTACAGCTCATGGTATGGCCGCTATTATTACCCCAGGCATGTTAGCTATGGCTACGGGGTTCATTACAGTCCATATACGGGCTGGGGTTTTTCATATGGCATCAGCCATGGATGGTTTCATACAAGCTATCGTTCAGGGCCTTATTATTATAGCAGTTACTGGGGACCGGCTGGTTATCATTCAGGATACAGGTATGGATATGGCAGGGGCTACCATTATTCTTACAGGCCTGCTTATACGACAGGAGCAAGGCCCTATTATAACGGATCGCGTTCATCTTCGACAGTAGCTTCTCACAGCCGTTCAACTTACAGGAGTTCTAATGTTTACAGGAACAGGGATAGTGGTGTAAGCAGGGCCGGTACCAGACCCTCTTCTACAGCTGGTACCACTGTCAGCAAGGACAACAGAGTAAGAAGATCGGGTCGTGAAGTGCCCAGGTCAAATGATGTATATACCGATAGTGATGGAAATATACACAGGAGAACGGCCCAGGGTTGGGAAAAGAGGGAAGGAGGGGAATGGACAGGAGAAAACAGGGCCTTGAGGAACTCAGGAGGCAGGGCATCTGCCGGTAACCGGTCTTCTGATCCTGGTAAGGACAGGGGCAACAGCCAGAACTCCAACAGATATTCTAAGGAAAGGACTAAGCCGGAAAACCGTTCAGGCAACACTGGTAATTATAACCGTTCGGGATCATCACCCAATAAGACCGGGAATAGCGGTAAGGCTTCTTCAAATACAAGGACTACTAATAATAGTCTCGACCGTAGTTACCAGTCGCGGTCAAAGGGTACTCAAAAAACAAGGCAGTATAAGCAATCGGGAAGCAGTAAGCGGAGTTCATCGTCCAGATCGTCGGGAAGCCGCAGTAAGCAGTCAACGGCTACCGGAAGAAGACGATAAAGGTTTTATCCAAATGCCCGCTGGATAGTTCCGGAACAGCATATTATAAAGCATTGCATGGCAATGAGTAAATAAGAAATGTAAATTCTGTTAAGCTTCTTAAGCTTTCATCAACTCTATAAGAGTGATTTCTGGAGGCATTCCAACCCTGCCCGGGTAGCCAATACATCCCATTCCCCTGTTAACGTACAGGTACTGGTCCTTTTCGCGGTATAATCCTCCCCAGCGTGGGTATTTATATTGAACAGGGCTCCATTTAATATCAGCCCTTTCAAAGCCAAATTGCATACCGTGAGTATGTCCTGAAAGAGTAAGGGGGATATTTCCCTTATCAAGGACTTCTGCATCCCAGTGGGAGGGATCATGAGACAGAAGTATGGTAAATGTACCCTCAGGAATTGAGCCAAGTGCGCGTTTCAGATCACCGTACTGTGCAAAAGGGGGTTTTCCCCAGTTTTCAACTCCTGCTATTGCAATTTGCTGGCCGGCCCTTTCTATCAGAGTTGATTCATTACGAAGCATCTTAAATCCCATATCTTCCTGGTACTGAATTATCTTACTGAAGTTTTCCTTCTTGCTTTTTTCATCAGGCCAGGAATGGTAATCGCCATAATCATGGTTGCCAAGTATGGAATATGTTCCTGTTTTTGCCCTGAGCCTGATGAGTATATCTTTAAAGGCCAGTATTTCAGAAGCATAGACATTCACAAAATCGCCTGTAAAAAGTATAAGATCAGCATCCAGCGAGTTGATTATTTCAACAGCCCTGTTCAGCTGATCTTCGTTATTATAAAAACCGGCAATATGAAAATCGGAGATATGAACAATTCTTATAGCATCAAACATTCCGGGAAGCTCTGCCATATTCAGCTTCAGGCGTTCAATCCTGAAATTAAACCTTCCGCGGGTAGTGCCGTAGATAATTGAAATAAAAGGCACAGATGCCAGTGCAAGTCCTGTCTTTGTAATGAAAAACCTCCTGCTGACAGGCTTGTGTTGTACTGAGCCTGTTTTAGCAGTAGTTTCAGGCGGAGCTTTTAGTCTGGATGATATGAATCTTATTATCCACACTGTCAGTGAATAAATGTCGTCTGTAATATGAAAAACAATTAAAACCAGTTTGGGAATGTAAAATAAGAGAAACAGTCCCCCCAGCAAGAAACTGCGATAAACCACAGAGGCATTTTGCAGCTCATTTCCTGATTTTATTGTAATAAGGCTGGCTATGAGCAATACAATAGGAACGGACCAGTGCAGCGCGATAAAAAGCAGTCTGAGGCCTTTGCTTTTATTTTTTAAAATAGAATAAAGAGCCTTATAGCTTAAGAGGTCTATGAACAATAGTATTAATATAACAAATAACATCTTACTGCAGTAATATGTATGCTTCTGTAAAGGCGAAAATACAAAATAGTTTTTGTAAGCCGGCAAGGGAAAATCAAGGATTTTGAGTATATTTATAACAGAAGAGTAATTAAAACTTTTATTATGGAAAATATTGGCTATGTTTTGTTGGGGATTGTGGCAGTTATATGGCTTGTTGCCATTTTTGTTGGCTTTATAGCTGCTTTCCCTTTTGGGATCATTGGTTTTGTAGCCCTGGCAGGTTTTACTTTTTTGTTTGCCAGGGTTATTAAGGACAGGGTTGAAAATAAGGAAGACGATTATTATTCAGATAACATTGATAAATAAACAGCTTATGTTAATTACAACACAGGATGAATTTTCAGACAAAAGCATAACTGAAACCCTGGGAATGGTAAGGGGCAATACAATAAGAGCACGTCATATTGGAAAAGACATTATGGCGGGCCTGAGAACACTCGTTGGTGGCGAAATAACTGAATATACCAAGATGCTTGCCGAATCGCGTGAACAGGCTCTGGACAGGATGATCAAAGAGGCTGAGAAGATAGGTGCTGACGGGATAGTTTGCGTAAGGTTTACAACAGCAGCGGTAATGCAGGGATCTGCCGAGCTTCTTGCATATGGTACTGCCGTAAAGCTGAAATAAGACCAGGCAAATGGGTTTAGTTAATCTTAGTCCTCAATAATAAGCATATTTGAGGGATCACTTTCCTGATGTGTTCTGCTTATTGCAGTTACCAGGTAGCTGTATCTTTTTTTATTAACAACTGCTTCTTTGCTAATCCGGCACTCAGGATTATTTGTTATCCTGTAAATATTTGCAGGATCATTTATTCCCCGTAATGACTTTCCCCTGAACCTGTATAAGACATAATAAGTTCCCGGCTCAGGATCATGATCCCAGATGAGGCTGTCACCCCTTATGTTTAACCTGAGTGCAGCGGGAGCAGCAGGTTTGTTTCCGTGTATTGCAGGGTTTTCCGGAATCAGGGCAGGGTAGGGATATATCTTTGTCCTCATGGCCTGGTTAATATCAACCGGATTCTTCATAAAGACTTTAGAGCTGAAGTAAAAACTGCCTGATACATGGGGGAGTGAACGGCATAGTTTTACCTGCTTACTTACTTCATTGCTGTTTCTCCATTGTTCAGTTTCAGATTCGGTATTCAGCCTGTGAATGCCATGTCCTATATATGTGTTTATGCCATAAGAGTTTGTATTCCACCATTTTGCCAGTGTTTTGAAATCAGCAAGTTCATGGCCAATATGCCAGTATATTTGCGGAGTAACATAGTCTATCCAGCCATTTCTCATCCATTTCAGTATATCTGCGTAGAGGTCATCATAACATGTTTGTCCGGCCTGTGTATCAGATCCTTTGGTATCTTTGTTTTTGTTCCTCCATACTCCAAAGGGACTTATTCCGAACTGAACCCATGGCTTTAGAGCTTTTATTGAATCATGTATCTGCCTGATCGCCATATCAACATTATCCCTTCTCCAGTCGTCTATTTCTTTTTCCATATATCCCCTGTTGTAGATGGTAAAGCTCAGGCTGTCGTTAAATTTTTTATCTTTTATTTTATAAGGATAGAAATAGTCATCCATATGTACTGCATCAATATCATAGCGCCTAACTACATCAGCCACAACGGCACTTACATAGCTGCGGGTTTCAGGCAGGGCAGGATTTAGTATCTTATTCTCACCGTATGTTATTATCATTTCAGGATTTGTTACAGAGATATGGGATGAATCGACCTGGCGTAATTTATATCCGGCTACTGCCCTGAAAGGATTGAACCATGCATGAAACTCCATATTCCTCTTGTGACATTCATCTATGATGAAGCTTAGCGGGTCATAAAAAGGCTCGGGAGCTTTTCCCTGAATGCCTGTCAGCCATTCCGCCCATGGTTCCAGTCCCGGAACATAAACAGCATCACAGCCTGATCTAACCTGGAAAACTATTGTGTTCATTCCATCTTTCTTTAGAAGGTCCAGCATATCAATAATCTCTTTCTTTTGTTCTTCCACGCTAAGATCTTTCTGCGAGGGCCAGTCGATATTTAATACCGTAGCCACCCATACTGCCCGCATTTCACGTTTTGGGTATTTAGGTTTTGCCTTAAGGGGGAATGAAAGAATGAAAGAAAACAGTAAAAACAAAAGAGCAGGATATTTACTTTTCATGAACGTTAGATTTTTAGCTTGTAAATATAATTAATCTGTATTTTTGAATGATCTGTTT